>NZ_JBIRJA010000015.1:84556-249289 GCF_044329325.1 Streptomyces sp. NPDC017676
ACGGCCCCCGACCGGTGGCCCTGAGCGATGGCCCTGGATCGACGGCCCCCGACCGGTGGCCCTGAGCGATGGCCCTGGATCGACGGCCCCCGACCGATGGCCTCGGAACGACGGTCCCGACCGACGGCCCCCGACCGCCGAACGACCTGCGGTTTCACCCCGGCTTCACCGCCCCGCCCCGTCCCCGGTTTCACCGCCCCGCCCCGGCCCCGGGCCGCTGAAACCGCGTTGAAGCCACGCTGAACCGCCCGGGCCGCACGCTCTGCGGCATGACGACAACGGACGCAGACGAACTCGCGATCGCGGCCACCGGGCTGCGCAAGTCCTACGGGGACAAGACGGTCCTCGACGGCATCGACATCCACGTGCCCGCCGGCACCGTCTTCTCCCTCCTCGGGCCCAACGGCGCGGGCAAGACCACGGCGGTCAGCATCCTGTCCACGCTGATCTCCGCCGACGGCGGGCAGGCGCGCATCGCCGGGCACGATCTCGCCGCCGAGGCGCAGGAGGTGCGGGCCGCCATCGGTGTCACCGGTCAGTTCTCCGCCGTGGACGGGCTGATCACCGGTGAGGAGAACATGCTCCTGATGGCGGACCTGCACCACCTCTCCCGGAGCGAGGGACGGCGCGTCACCGCCGAGCTGCTGGAACGGTTCGACCTCACCGAGGCCGCGAAGAAGCCCGCCTCCACCTACTCCGGCGGCATGAAGCGCCGCCTCGACATCGCCATGACCCTGGTCGGCAGCCCGCGGATCATCTTCCTGGACGAGCCGACCACCGGCCTCGACCCGCGCTCCCGCCACACCATGTGGCAGATCATCCGCGAGCTGGTCTCCGGCGGTACGACCGTCTTCCTCACCACCCAGTACCTGGAGGAGGCCGACCAGCTGGCCGACCGCATCGCGGTGCTCAACGGAGGGAAGATCGTCGCCGACGGCAGCGCCGAGCAGCTCAAACGGCTCGTCCCCGGCGGGCACGTGCGGCTGCGCTTCTCCGACCCGGTGGCGTACGAGCGGGCGGCCACCGCACTGCGCGAGGCCACCCGCGACGACGAGGCGCTCACCCTGCAGATCCCCAGCGACGGAAGCCAGCGCGAGCTGCGCGCCATCCTCGACTGGCTCGACGCCGCCGGCATCGAGGCCGACGAGCTGTCCGTCCACACCCCGGACCTGGACGACGTGTTCTTCGCCCTGACCGCGAGCCCCGTACCTTCCCAGTCCACCGACAAGGAGACCGCCCGATGAGCGCCGCCGGCCACGCCTTCCGCGACAACCTCACGATGCTGCGGCGCAACCTGCTGCACGCCCGCCGCTACCCCTCCCTCACCCTGAACCTCCTGCTCACCCCGGTCATCCTGCTGCTGCTCTTCGTCTACGTCTTCGGTGACGTGATGAGCGCCGGCATCAACGGCGGACACGCGGACCGCGCCGACTACGTCGCCTATCTGGTCCCCGGCATCCTGCTGCTGACCGTGAGCATGACCTCACTCGGCACCGCCGTGTCGGTGGCCACCGACATGACCGAGGGCATCATGGCCCGGTTCCGGACCATGGCCATCTCCCGCGCCTCCGTACTGATCGGCCACGTGCTCGGCAGCGTGATCCAGACGCTGATGGCCCTGGTGCTGCTGCTGGGCATCGGCCTGGCCATCGGCTTCCGGCCCGACGCGACACCGCTGGAGTGGATCGCGGCGGCCGGGCTGATGGCGCTGGTCAGCCTGGCGCTGACCTGGCTCGCGGTCGGCATCGGCCTGGTCAGCCCCAACGCGGAGGGGGCCAGCAACACCGGAACCCCCCTGGTGATGC
This sequence comes from Streptomyces sp. NPDC017676, assembly GCF_044329325.1. NCBI lineage: Bacteria > Bacillati > Actinomycetota > Actinomycetes > Kitasatosporales > Streptomycetaceae > Streptomyces > Streptomyces sp. NPDC017676. Next base: position 86,362 of record NZ_JBIRJA010000015.1, read on the forward strand.
TGCCGTTCCTGTCCAGCGCCTTCGTGCCGGTGGACGCCATGCCGGGCTGGTTCCGCTGGTTCGCCGAGTACCAGCCGTTCTCGCCGGCCATCGAGACCCTGCGCGGGCTGCTGCTCGGCAGCGGGATCGGCACGAAGAACGCGGTGCTCGCCGTCGCCTGGTGCCTGGGGCTGACCGTGCTGGGCTACCTGTGGTCCAAGGCGCAGTTCAACCGGGAGCCGCGGCGTTGAGCCCGGCGGGGCTCAGCCGGCGCGCAGCCTCTCGGGGATCACCCGGCGCTCAGCTCCCGCAGCGCCACCGCCCGCAGCTCCTCCCGCCCCAGGGCGGCGTACCTCGACCTCGCGTCGGCGTACGCCGCCCTGTCGGCGTTCTCGGCGGCCTGCCGGGACCGGGCCGAGGACAGGGTCGGGAAGTCCCGCACCACCGGCATCCGCTCCGCCAGCGCCACCAGCCGTACGGCCGCCGTATCCCCCCTGGCCAGCCCGGCGAGACCGAGCGCCAGCAACGCCGTGCCGTAGACCGGCAGTTCGACGGGGGAGCCGGAGGCGCTGGAGGCGCTGGGGGAGCTGGGGGAGCTGGAGCTGGACGAACCGGGGGAGCCGGACGAGCCGGAGCCGGAGGAGCCTTCTGTGCGGGATGAGGCCGCGGTGTCCGGCGAACCCGCGGTGCCGGACGAACCGGAGACGGACGAGCCCGCGGCGCGGGACGAGCCGGGGACGGACGAGCCCGCGGTGCCGGACGAACCGGAGACGGACGATCCCGCGGCGCCGGACGAGCCGGGGACGGACGATCCCGCGGCGCCGGACGAGTCGGAGGCGGACGGGCCCCCGGTGCCGGACGAACCCGCGCTGCCCGACGACCCGGACAGCATCCCGAGAAGCCGCTCCCTCAGCTGCCCGGCCAGCCCGGCCACCGGCTCCAGCCGGCCGTGCTGCGCGTGCGCCGCCAGCGCGGCCGACTGCACCTGGAGCGACCACGGATGCACGAACGGATCTCCCGCATACAGCAGGCTGTCCTCCCGCACCCGCTCCACCGCCCGGCGCCACAGGCCGAGTCCGACCTCCGTCAGCCCCCGGGCCAGCGCGATCTCCGCCCGGGCCAGGAGATCGGGGGTGTAGGTCCGCGGCGACTCCGGTGGCTGTTCCAGGGCCGCGAGCCCCAGCCAGTACTCCGCCTCGTCGACCTCCCCGCGCTGCAGACAGGCCAGCACCAGCCCCCAGCGCACGCCGACCGAGTCCGACCAGTCGCCGAACCGGTCGAGGGCGGCGAGCGCGGCGCGCAGATGGTCGTACGCCTCCGCGCCCCTCTCGGACTGGAGACACAGCTCGCTGATCCGCCCGTGACAGAGCAGCTGCATGGTGGGGTTGGCGAGCGGCTCCAGCGCGCCGAGCATCCGGCGGGCGTAGCGCAGCGCGCGCTCCGTGTCGTGCGCCGCGTCCCACACGTAGCTGGCGAAGCACGCCGCCACACCCGCCAGCAGGGGTTCCTCCGCGTCGCACAGCTCCTCCAGCAGCGCGTACTCCGGCGGGTGGATGTCCGGGACGGCGCACAGCACGACGGCCAGCGCCCGCAGCAGCGTGTCCGGCGGAGCGGGCGGCAGCCGGCGCAGCGTCGCCAACTGCCGTACGGCGTGCGGGCCGTGGGCCATGAAGAGGCTGGCCGTGCACACGGCCGCCGCGGTGCGGGCCGGCTCGACGTCCTCGGGGCCGGGACGGAAGCGGGACAGCGGCCCGCCGGTGTCGGCGATGAGGGCGGCGAGCCGGGTGAAGTGGGAGTCGGTGGCCCACAGGGAGGCCAGTACGGCGGTGAGGGCGGCGGTGGTGGGCCCGTCGGACCGGGCCAGCGCGTGCCGCAGCGCGAGGACGAGGTTGTCCTGCTCGGCCCGTATGCGGGTCCAGGAGAGCGCCGGGTCGCTGGTGAACAGCACATCGTGGTGCTCGCGGGCGAAGTCCCGGGCCCAGTCCAGGAACCGGTCGGTCACCACCTCCTCCTCGCCCGCCTCCACCCGCCGGGCGGCGCCGAACTCCCGCAGGGTCTCCAGCATGTGGAAACGCGTCCCGGACGAGCTGTCGTCCACCTTGATCAGGGACTGCCCGGCCAGCTGCTCCAGCAGGAACAGCGCGTCCCCCGTCCCACCGAGCAGGTGCTCCGCCGCGTCCTCCGCGAAGCCGCCCGGGAACACCGACAGCGCGCGCAGCGCCGCCCGGCCGTCGGGCTCCAGCAGGTTCCAGCTCCACTCGACCACGGCGTGCAGCGTGCGGTGCCGCTCGGGCGCGTCACGGGCGCCGCCGCGCAGCAGCGCGAAACGGTCCCGGAGGCGGCGCGCGATGTCGGCCACGGAGAGCACCCGTACCCGGGCCGCGGCCAGTTCCACGGCGAGCGGCAGCCCGTCCAGGTGGCGGCAGATCTCGGCGACCCGGTCGGCGGGCAGGTCCACGCCGGGCCGGGCCGCCCGCGCCCGCTGCTCGAAGAGCTCGACCGCGGTGGCGAGGGACAGCTCCGGCAGGGCGTACACGGACTCCGAGGTCAGCCCCAGCGGGGCCCGGCTGGTCGCCAGGACCCGCAGCTCCTTCGACCGCGACACCAGTGCCCGCACGAGATCGGCCACGCCGGCGATCACCTGCTCGCAGTTGTCCAGCACCAGCAGCGTGGGCCCCGTACCCAGCGCGCCGACGATGCCGCTCACCGCGTCGCCGCCCCCGGCGAACTGCCGGCCCTCGCCCGCGCCGACCGCCGAGGCCACCTCGGCGGCCACGTCGTCGTCGGCGGTGACACCGGCCAGGGGGACGAAGTGCACCACGGGCTGCTCGGCAGCCCGGCTCACCGCGTGGGACAGCCGGGTCTTGCCCAGCCCGCCGGGGCCCACGACGGTGACCACCCGGGCCGCGCGCAGCAGCCCCGCCACGGCGGATATGTCGGCGTCCCGCCCCAGCAGCGGATTCGGCTCGTGCGGTACTCCCTGCCGGACCCGGGGCGCGTCCGCGCTGAGCAACTCCTGGTAGAGGGACCTGAGCCCGGGACCCGGGTCGGCCCCCAACTCCTCGCGCAGCGCCCGCCGATAAGCGTCGTACCGGGTCAGCGCGGCGGCCCGGCCCACCGTGTCCGCCTCGCACCGCAGCAGCTCCGCCAGCACCTCCTCGTCCCGCGGCAGCTCCCGGGCCAGCTCGGCCAGCGGCTCCGCGGCCTCCTCCCGCCGCCCCAGCCGGGCGAGCGCGAGCGCACGGGAACGCACGAGCGAGCGGTGTGCCCGCAGCCGGTCGGTACGGAGCGCCACCACCGGATCGTGCAGGTCCTCGCCCGCCCCGGCCCCCACGCTCCCGTCCCACAGGGCCAAGCCCGCCTCGGCCTGTGCCAGGGCACCCGCGTGATCCCCCGCCCGCGCCCGCTCGGCGCTCGCCGCCTCGTGCAGCAGCAGCGCGGAGCTGTCGACCTGCGCCTCGTCCAGTGCCAGCCGGTATCCCGTGGGCGTACTGACGACCAGCCCACCACCCACCTGCGCCCGGAGCCGCGACACCAGCACCTGCACCGCCTTGCCGGGCCGCTCCGGCAGCCCGTCCGGCCACAGCCCCTCCACCAGCCGCCCCGTGCTGCACCCGGCCCGCAGATCCCCCGCGAGCAACGCCACCAGCCCACGCAGCCGGGGAGCGGTGATCTCCCGCCCACGACAGGCGACTTCGGACAGCAGAGCCAACTCGGTGGTCACGCCTGAAGACTAGCCACCCACCGCCGTGCCGGCGGAGCCGAAGGGTGGTGACCGCTGCGGACGGCCCAGTGACAACCTGGGACCGGCCGGCCCTCGCCCGGTCGCCCAGACGCGCGCCTCACCGGCAAGCCGGACGCCGACCCGCCGCAGCCCCGCACATCGCAGTGGCCGCGATGAAGATGACGGTGACGGCGTTGAGCGCCAGGTGCAGGGTCTCCATCGGGCTTCCCCACCGTCAGCCGCTCAGTTCGCCGAGCCGGCGCAGGGCGGTCAGGCTGGGCAGGAAGCAGTACTCGCCTCCTCGGGTGACGACGAACCGCGGCAGTGCGGCGAGGCGTCGGCGCAGTGGTCTGCGGGGAATGGTGAAGCCGGCTGAGCCGTCACGGGATCCGGTGACGGGGTCCTGGGCCTCGTTCGCGCCGAAGAAGACGCCGTCGTTCATCCACTGGGACTGGACGAACTCGAACTGCCGCCCCAGGTGCGCGCCGATGAACGCGGACATCAGGCCGCGGTCGGCTCCGTCGTCCTCCAGTACCCCCTCGGGCAGCGGCGAACCGTAGACGGCGCCGCGCCGGATCATGCGGTGCAGTCGTACCTCTCCGGCCACGGCGGCGTCGCGCGGGTTGGCCCGGCGGATGTGGCAGCCGCCGGGCGTCTTGAATCCCGTCGGGTCGTCGTCCTCGTAAAGGAAGGTGTTACGGCGGTACGGGTCGGCGCCGAGCGCGGGGTCGTCGTGGTCCGGGGCCAGCGCCAGGGGAGCCCCGCTGCGCCAGCGTCCCATGATCTTCGCGGTGATCAGTTCCTCGTCCTGCGGCCCGGTGGAGTTGTCCTTCAGACAGCGGCGGAACGCGGCGACGTCCTGGTGGAGCTTTCGGGAGACGGCGTAGCTGCCGTTGCGTCCCAGCACGCTCGGCTGCGGGGACTGGATCCCGCCGATCTCGTCCCGGTAGCCGAGGACGAACTCGCCGGCCTTCAGCGGCACTTCCGACTGGTTGGATCCCGGTATGCCGCTGCCTTCGACGGCGGGATGGCTGACCCCGTCGCGATAGCCGAAGTGCTCGGTCTCGGTGGGCAGCGCGTAGCAGTCCTGCCGCCAGATCGCGGTCACGCCGGAGAGCCGGTCGTACGCGGGGCGGGCCCGGTCGACGGCCGCCTCCAGTTGTGCGGCATCGGGCGCGACCGCTGTGAGGACCACGTGCACATCGAGGCTGCCCAGCGGCGCCTCCCAGCGTTCCGGGCTGCTGTCGCCCACATCGCCCAGCGCCCTGGCACGGGCCGCCATCCCCTGACGGAACTCCCAGGCGAACGTCTCCAGCGCGGCGCGCGGCACCCCGAGCGCCTCCAGGCCGCGGCAGGTGACGGCCGCGCTCACCCAGGCCTCGCCCAGGGGCTGACCGAGTCCGCCGCGGAGGTCACCGCCGTACTCGCCCGCCGCATCAACTCCCGGCCGTCGACCCGGTCGTCGATGCGGAAGGCGAGGTAGCTCGCCGCGTAGGGCGTCGGCCGGGGGCTGAGGACCCCGCGCTGGATGTCATCGAGTTCCAACGAGACGTCCGTGTGCGTGCTCACCGCTCACCTCCGCGCCGGTCCTACTTGGAGACGACGTTCCGCCAGAAGTTCCGCAGGCTGTCGTCACCACCGAAGAGGAAGCTGAAGATGGTCGAGTCCGCCAGCAGCAGATCGGCCGCGCGGTCACCGCTGGGCGGCATCCACAGGAATTGCCCTGCCCGGCTTGATGTCGGCGGTGATCGTGAATCCGTAACAGGCCGGGGTCCGGGGGAAGACAGGGCCGTACCTCCCCTGTTCCAGATGATCGGTCTCCTTGGGGATGGCGACCGCCTGCGGCTTGATCTCCATGTCCGCTCCTCTGTCCCCCACGGGCCGAAACCCACATCCAGCGTGACACCGGACTGCCGGGCGCGCCCGCTCAGCGGGAGGGGGAGGCGGCCGCGCGGGCCGGTCAAGTCCCTTTGGCCCACGCCCAGACCGTGAGGCGCCACACTGGGCCCACCCTGCGGAGTGCCACCGTGAAGACCGGGCCGCCTTGAACGACCCGCTTGCCCCGCAGGTCGAATGTCATGGTCGCGGGGACGACGACGTAGGCGTGCTCGCCGGTGACATCGACGTGCCGGGGCTCACCGAGTTCGATGCGGTAGCCCGAAGCCCCCGGGCGCGCACCCTCGGTCAGCACGTCCCTCCACCAGGCTTCGCCCGCTGTCGGTCCCTGCCACACGTGCGGTGCCATCCCGTCAGGGATCTGCATCGGGTCGGCGCACGTCGCGGTCATCGCCTCCGCGTCACCGCGGTTGAAGGCATCGACGTACTGGCCCACCGCCGCGATGGGATCGTTCGACATCATGGGTCTCCTCTCCTCGCGTGCCGGGAGCGTTCTTCCGGTGGAGCCCTCTCTCAGCCCCGCTGGAAGACGGACTCAGTGATGCAGGGTCGACTTGACGACCACGATGATCAGGCCGAGCACCAGGTTCACCAGACCGGAGACCACGACCAGTCGGCGAGAGGCCCCGGCTCGCGCGGCGGCGACGGTCGACCACGCGACCTGCTCGATCAGGGCGACCCCCAGTGCGAACCATGCCGTTCCGGCGAGCCCCAGCCTCAGCAGGGGGCTGATCGCCACTGCAATGGCCGGGGGGAACGTGGCCTGGACCATAGGCCACTCGTGCCGGGCCACATGGCGTACCTCGCTCCAGCTCAGGGGTTGTCCGTGCGCCCGCTCGCCGGCCAGACGGGCGTAGACATGGGCGGTCCAGAACACGATGCCGGTGACGAGGAGGAACAGTACGAGTCCGAGGCGGGGGAACGGGCCGAACGCTGCGGTCCCGGCTATGACGGACGCGGCCAGCAGGGCACCGTAGATCGCACCCGCGTAGTCGGTCCGCGACCGGTCCGGACGGTGCTCTGCGGTGCCGCCGTTCCGGAGGGGGACGCTGGGCACATCTCCAGGATCGCCGGGACCACCGCACAGTGCACGACGAAGGACACCCGCTTACAGCAGTCGGCCGACCACGGCTCCGCGGCCGACGTCCGCCGTTCCTTCCGCCAGGCGCTCAAGGGCATCGACGGAATCAACCCGGACGAGTGGACGCCGAGGGAACCGCGGCACAGCATCACGCGCAGGGTCGACATGGCACTCCCTTTACCCGTCTGCCCTATGGTCGGAAGCCGCAGCCGCGAACCGGGGGAGGCGACAGCCATGGGCGACGGCAAGGTGCCCGGCAAGGTCCTGGACATCAAGACCGCCGACATCAGGGCGGCGGCACCGGCCTTCCATCAGGGAGCCATCGATCTGAGCAAGGCGCTGACCACGCTGATCCAGACCCTGGACGGCCTGGGTGAGCCCTGGGGCCACGACGAGCAGGGCGACAAGTTCGGCAACGCCTACAAGCCGCAGCAGAAGAAGATCGAGAGCGCGGCGGGCATCCTGGTGCTCGGTCTGACGAGCATTCACGAGGCCATGGTGGACCTGTCGGACGGGCACGTGGACAACGACCAGCTGATCGCCGGCATGTTCACGCAAGTGAAGACCCCTCAGCAGAGCGACGGTGCCGGTGAGCGTTGAGGACAAGGCCCGCCACATCCTTCTGAAGCTGGGTCTGTGGTGGCCCGAGGCCGACTCCGGCAAACTGAGGGACGCAGCGAAAGCCTGGCGCATCTTCGCCGATTCGGTGGACGACGTCCGCTCCCCGGTGCACCGCAGCGCGTCGTCGATCATCCACAACAACACCGGTGAGTCGATCGAGGCGTTCGAGAAGTTCTGGGGCCGCTACGCCAAGGACCAGGACGGCGGCTGGTTGAGCGACCTGGCGAAGTCCTCGCGGGAGATGGCCAAGGCGCTGGAGAAGTTCGCCGACGCGATCGACGACGCGATCAACAAGCTGTGGACGCAGATCGGCATCGACGCCGCCGTGATCGCGGGCGGGGTGACGCTGGCCTTCTTCACCGCGGGCCTGGCCTCCGGGGCGGCCGTCGCGGCGGCGGACGCGGTCATCGAGTTCGGTGCCACGATGGGCATCGCGGTCACCACGACGGTGGCCGAGATCGCCGCAGGCACCCTGGTCGCCGCCGCCTTCGGCGGGGTCGAATCGGTCGCGGTCGACCTCGCCGTGGCCCAGCCGCTGAAGATGGCGACCGGTCTGCAGCACGGCTTCAGTCTGGACGAGGTCAATCAGGCCGCCAAGGACGGCATGATCTTCGGCGGTGCGCTGGGAGCGGGCGGCGGCCTGCTGAAGGCGAGCATGGAAGGCGGCCTCGCCGACACGACCCCGCTGCTGCTGCGTCCGCCGTCGCTCCGCCCCGACCTGGTGGAGCTGGGCCCGGCCGCCCGCAACGCCGAGCGCACCCCGTGTGTGGGAGAGCCGATCGACGTGGCGACCGGCGCCATGCTGATGACCCAGACGGACCTGACCCTGCCCGGCAGCCTGCCTCTGGAGTTCACGCGCACCCACCTCTCCTCGTACCGGGGCGGTGTCTGCTTCGGCCCGACCTGGATCTCCACCCTGGACGAGTGTCTCCAGATCGACGGCGAGGGCGTCGTCTTCGCCGCGGCCGACGGCATGCGCCTGGTCTACCCGGTGCCGCAGCCCGGCGTTCCCACGATGCCGGCCAAGGGCCCGCGCTGGCCCCTGGAGTGGGACGGCAAACCGGACGGCGCGATGACGGTCACCGACCCGGCGACCGGCGTGATGCGCACCTTCGCCGCTCCCGTCCCCTCCCCGTCCTTCGGCGTCTTCCACCTGGCGCTGGACTCCTGGAGCGACCGCAACGGCAACCGCATCGACGTCGAACGCGGCGACGAGGGCATCCCGTTCGGCATCCGCCACTCCGGCGGCTACTACGTCGCCGTCGACACCCAGGGCCCACGCATCACGGCCCTGCGCCTCCTGGACGAGCCGCCCTCCCGCTACCGCCCGTCCGCCGCGCCCGACGAGGGCACGCTCGTCATGCGCTACGGCTACGACACCGCCGGCAACCTCACGGAGATCATCAACTCCAGCGGCGAACCCCTCCGCTTCACCTACGACACCGAGAGCCGCGTCACCCGCTGGACCGACCGCAACGGCACCTGGTTCTCGTACGTCTACGACGAGCGGGGCCGTGTCGTCCGCACCGAGGGCGTCGACGGCATCCTCTCCGGCACGCTGACGTACGACGACAGCGCCCGCACCACGACGTACACCGACTCCCGAGGCCACACCTCGGTCCACCGGTACAACGCCGAGGGCCTGGTGGTGGAGGAGACGGACCCGCTCGGGCACGTCACCCGCACGGAGTGGGACGAGTATGGCGACAAGCCGCTGACGGTAACCGACCCGCTGGGTCACACCACGCGGTATGCCTATGACGACGCGGGCAACGTCACCGAACTTAGCCTGCCCGACGGCTCGGTCGCCCGGGCTGCGTACAACGCGCTTGGCCTCCCCACGGAGGTGGTCGAGCCCGGCGGGGTGGTCTGGCGGCACGTGTACGACGAGCGGGGCAACCTGCTCAGCACCGTGGACCCGGTCGGCGCCGAGACGCGGTACACGAACGACGCGGCGGGCCGCCCCACGGCGATCACCAACGCCCTCGGCCACACCCGCACGGTCGCCTACGACGACGCCGGCCTGCCCGTCACCCTGACGGACGAGATGGGCCACACGACGACCATCCGCCGGGACGCCTTCGGTCGGGTGGTTGAGATGACGGACCCGCTGGGCCACACCACACGCCTCGGTTGGACGACGGAGGGCAAGCCCTCCTGGCGCGAGCAGCCCGACGGCACCCGGGAGTCGTGGTCCTGGGACGCGGAGGGAAACCTTCTCTCCCACATCGATCCAGCAGGTCATACGACCCGGCACACCGCGGCCCATTTCGACGTACCGGCCACGAGAATCGACCCGGACGGCGCCCACTACGCGTTCTCCTACGACACGGAACTGCGTCTGACAGAGGTCACCAACGCGCAGGGCCGCACTTGGTCGTACACCTACGACGAGTCAGGTCGTCTCGTGACCGAGACGGACTTCGACGGCCGCACGCTGACGTACACGCACGACGCGGTAGGTCGGGTGACTGCGCGGACCAACGGAGCCGGGGAGACTTTGCGCTTCGCGCGGGACGCGTTGGGGCGGCTCGTGGAGCAACGGTCGGACGCGGACGACGTCACGACATTCGCTTATGCGGCGGACGGCCGCCTCGCGCAGGCGGTGAACGCGGACGCGGACGTCGCGTTCACCCGGGATGCGATGGGCCGCATAGTGAGCGAGACCGTCAACGGCCGCACCACCACGTACGCCTATGACACACTGGGCCGCCGGGTCCGACGCGAGACCCCATCGGGGCCGGCCTCGCACTGGACATACGATCCGGCGGGCAGGCCGACACAGCTGTGTTCCGAAGCGGGCGCGCTGACCTTCACGCATGACGCGGCAGGGCGCGAGACACAACGTCACTTGGGCAGCGGCGTGGCCCTCACGCAGACCTGGGACGCGGTCGACCGCCTCTCAGCCCAATCTCTCACAGCGGGTGCGCACAACCTGTTGCAGCACCGCGCGTACGCCTACCGGGCCGACGGCCACCTGACCGAGATCCGAGAGCTCACAACGGGCACGCGCCGCTTCGACATCGACACGATGGGCCGAGTGACGGGTGTACGCGCCCATGGCTGGAGCGAGACCTACGCGTACGACAGCGCCGGCAACCTCACTGACGCGTCCGCGGCCGCCCATGTCGCCGCAGGTGGTCGTGACATCGACGGCATGCTGGTGCGGCGGGCAGGCGACACCACGTACTCCTATGATTCCCAGGGCCGCCGGACCCAGAAAACGCGCAAGCTGCTGAGCGGGCAGGCGAAGACGTGGGCGTACGCCTGGAACGCGGAGGACCGGCTCGTCGAGGTCGTCACGCCCGAGGGTGACCGATGGCGGTATGCCTACGACCCTCTGGGACGGCGTGTCGCCAAGTTCCGCTGTCTGGCGGATGGTTCGGAGGCCGACCGAACGGACTTCACATGGGAGGAGACTCTTCTCGCCGAGCAACTCCTCACGGGCGGCGGCGTCACGACGTGGGACTACGCCCCCGGCACACATCGCCCCGTCGCCCAGACCACCAGCAGCCACGTGGTCGGTCCTGCGGGTGCGTCCTTCCTCTCCCGGCTCGCCGAGGAGACCACGGCCGACCACACCACTCACTTCCACGCCGTCATCACGGACGCCATCGGTACCCCGACCGAACTCGTCTCTCCCGACGGTGACGTTGCCTGGCAGCGGCGTACTACCCTCTGGGGCACACAGTTACCGGCACCCGCAGACGACGCCGAGTCCGTGGATTGCCCCTTGCGTTTCCCCGGCCAGTACGCCGATGCGGAATCCGGCCTCAACCAGAACTTCCACCGCTACTACGATCCCGAGACTGCGGCGTACCTCTCCCCGGATCCGCTCGGTCTGGAAGCCGGTCCGAACCCGTACTGGTACGGCCCTCATCCGCTCACCTGGACGGACCCCTACGGTCTCGCGCTCTGCCGCACCACTCCAAGGCTGGAGAACGGGAACCCCAAGGAGGGGTGGCAGCACATCGACGAACGTCACATCTCGGGGACCGCCCAAGGCGGCCACGGCGATCTGATGCCCCCGTCGACCACCCGTGGGCAGGTGGAGAAGGCTGTGAGGACAATGATCGAGCGAGGTCAGCGGGTATCGGATCCCGGGCGCCGGATCCAGACCTTCGAGAAGAGGATGACCGTGAACGGCATGTCGGCCCGATATCGGCTCATCGTCGACTCCGAGGACGGAAACCGCGTCATCACCTTCTTCCCGGTAGGAAAGAGCTACACCCCGTGATCAATGTGCAGTTCACCGTACGGCCCGGTCAGGGCGACGCCAGCGGGTTCGATCTGGGCGACATGGCCGTCACTGGGGATCTCGGCACGGCCGACTCGGCCGGCCATATCCCCGATCAGGGCATGATGATCTACCTTTCGGTCGTCCAGTTGCTGGACAGCCTGGGTTCCTTTCTCCGGGGCAACGCCCGCATGCTGAGCTTCACCGGTGCCGACACCTCCTTCGGCCTTGTCGTGCGACGGACCAAAGACGGCCTGTCGGTCGCTGGTAAGGACGGAGTCGTCGCACGGACGACGGCGCCGGAACTCGCCTCCGCCGTGCTCGGCGCGGCAGAGGACCTGGGTCCCGCCCTCCCTCGGGAAGACCCGGTCGCATCCGACTGGGAAGCTGCCCTCGCCGCATTCCGTCCTCTCGTACCGGGCAGGAAGGGGTGAGTGCCGACAGCCTGGATGACGAAGGCGGAGGAAACGTCGAGCACCCTGCCCCGGACGTACACGCGCCTTGAGACCCGCTCGCCGTTGCCTGGTGCGGTCGCCCAGCTCATGGAGAGCCACCCCGGCTCACGGGTACAGCCGGAATTTCAATTCAGACAGACGGCGGCGGCTCACGCGGAGGCTGAGGTGCCTGAGGTGCCGTTGAACACGCGCACGATGGCGGGGGGCATGGCGTCGTCGGCCTCTTGACCGAGGTGGTCACGGCGAGCGGCGACCGATGGAGACACCTCCGACCGCCGGGCTGACGCCTCTCCAAGCACCTGCGGCCGGCAAGACCGCCCGGAAGGCGACTGGCTGCACTCGCCCTGCTGGCCTGCACCGGATGCGCCGTTGCAGGCCAAGCAGATCTGCATCACGTTCCCTCGGGGGAACAACTCGGAGTCGCCCTGTCCGAAAATGGGGTGGGTAAGCGCTTTCCCGTAGCAGCACCCGAGCTAGAGGACCCGGTCGTCGGCCGTGCCATAGGGCCCAACGAGGCACACGCCCGCCTGCGGTCGGAGCATCCGGGTGGCTCGTCAAGCAGCAGGCACCGCCCGGCTTCGCCCATGCGCGGTCCGTTGGCTGGCACGGCCCGGCGACGCGGGATCCGCTCGCCCGGCCAGCTGACATGGAGCCGACGGATTCGTTCCGGACGTGGGACCTGAAGCCCGGGCCCGGGGACGGTGGCAGATCAGGAACGGAGAGGCTCACACAATGGCCGTCCGTACAAGCAACCGCCTACGCTGTGCCGCACCTAACCCGCGCGTATGCCCCACAGGTTCCCCGTGATGCGCCCAGGCGTCGCCACCGGGCTAGGGGAATGGGAGCCGCCCGCGAGCCGGATTCCGAAGTGGGCTCCCAAATGGCTCCCAAGACGGCCCCCGGAACCACTCAGGGGCCCGACCCGCTAAGCGGATCAGGCCCCTGACCTGGTACTACGGCGTCGGGGTGGCGGGATTTGAACCCACGACCTCTTCGTCCCGAACGAAGCGCGCTGCCAAGCTGCGCTACACCCCGGTGTCACTGCTTCTCGCGGCGACGACGTTTACTTTAGCCCACCGGTGGCTGTAGACGAAATCCGGTTTCAGGCGGGGTGGCGGACCGGGGTCGGGCGGGTGTGGTCGAGGGCTACCAGGAGGACGGCCAAGGCGTAGATCGCGAGGCCGATGAGGAGGGCGTTGGCCAGGGTGCTGCGGTAGCCGTGGGTCGCCACGTCCAGGAAGGGGTAGAGGTACCGGGACGGGCTGGTCGGCGGCAGGAACGCGGGTCTCGTGAGGGAGAAGACCAGGTAGGCCAGGGGGTAGAGGAGCCAGGCGGCGGTCTGGCGGAGGTGCAGGCGGGCCGCGGGGGTCAGGAGGAGCCAGTCCAGCAGGGCCGCCACCGGGGTCAGGAGGTGGAGGACCTGGAGAGCTGCCCACTGGGCGTGCCAGCGCTCCGGGGGTGCTGTCGCTCCGGTCATGGAGAACGGGGGCGTCGTGTGGGCCAGGAGCAGGTGGTAGACCAGGGCCGAGGTCAGGACGTAGAGGAGTGTGGCGCCTGTCACGGCCGACGGGAGCGGGCGGCGGGCCCTCCATGCCCTCGACGCGGACAGGAGCATCACCACGGTCAGCAGGATGCCGGCCTGGACGCTGAAGTAGCTCAGCATGTCGGCCGGGGGGCCCAGCAGGAGTTCCAGCGCGACGCCGGCCGCCGCCGTCACGGCGGTCACGAGGCGGAACATTGCGGCCCGGGGGCGGCGGACCGGGGCCACCACCGCCGTGGCCGGGACCGGGGCGGGCAGCAGCAGGGGTGGAGCCGGGACCGCGGGCAGGTCCGGGATCTCCCTGGGTATCGGGGCGGTCATGCCCTCACGCTAGGAGCGGGGGGAGGGGGCGGCCATGTGGACTCGTCCGTGTGGGGGACGGCTGGGCGGTGGGGGGAATGTGGGGGCTCCCCGCATTCCCCCCACCCGCTCCCCTTTGCACCTCGCCCCTGGCTACCTCCCCCCAGCCCCTTACTCCCTCACTCCCTCCCCACCAGCGTCAGCAGCGTCGCCTCCGGTGGGCAGGCGAAGCGGACCGGGGTGTAGCGGCTGGTGCCGCAGCCCGCCGAGACGTGGAGGTAGGAGGTGTTGCCCTCCGCCGTGTGCGTGGAGAGGCCCTTCACGCGGTCCGTGTCCAGGTCGCAGTTGGTGACCAGGGCGCCGTAGAAGGGGATGCACAGCTGGCCGCCGTGGGTGTGGCCGGCCAGGATCAGGGGATAGGCGTCCGCTGTGAACGCGTCCAGGACACGCAGGTACGGCGCGTGGACCACGCCGAGCGAGAAGTCGTACGACCCGGACGGGCCGCCGGCCACCTGGGCGTAACGATCGCGCTTGATGTGCGGGTCGTCCAGGCCCGTCAGCTCGATCGAGACGCCCTCGACCTTCAGGACGCCCCGCGTGTTCGTCAGGTTCAGCCAGCCCGCCTCGTCGAAGCCGTCCCGCAGGTCCTGCCACGGGTTGTGGATCGCGCCGACCACCGGCGGGTTGCCGTTCAGGCCGTGCTTGCCGCTCGTCTTCTCCAGCAGGTAGCGGGCGGGGTTGCGGAGCCTGGGGCCGTAGTAGTCGTTGGAGCCGAAGACGTACGCGCCCGGGAACTCCATCAGTGGGCCCAGGGCGTCCAGGACCTCGGGGACGCCCTCGGGGTCCGACAGGTTGTCGCCCGTGTTGATCACGAAGTCGGGGCGCAGCCCGGCCAGCGACTGCAGCCAGCGCTGCTTCTTGCGCTGCCCGCTCACCATGTGGATGTCGGAGACCTGTAGCACGCGCAGCGGGCGCATGCCCGGGGGGAGGACGGGGACGGTGACCCGTCGGAGGCGGAAGGATCGGGCCTCGAAGCCCGCCGCATAGACCAGGCCGGCGGCGCCGGCCGCCACGATTCCCAGGGGGATTCCGTATCGCGCGCGCATGTGCCCATCGTGTCAGACGCGTTGGCCGTGGTGAGACCGGCCGCCCGGTAAATCGGCGGGCGTGCCGGGCGGTGCACCTGCGACAATCGGGCCATGACCACCACGCTCAAGTCGAAGCTGCACGACGACCTCAACGCCGCGATCAAGGCGCGCGACGAGCTCCGCTCCTCGACCCTCCGGCTGACGCTCGCCGCGATCACCAAGGAGGAGGTCGCGGGGAAGGAGAAGCGTGAGCTCTCCGACGACGAGGTGCTGAAGGTGATCACCCGCGAGGCCAAGAAGCGCCGTGAGGCCGCCGACGCCTTCGCGCAGGGCGGCCGCGCCGAGCAGGCCGAGCGGGAGAAGGCCGAGGGTGAGGTGCTCGCCGGGTACCTGCCCAAGCAGCTGTCCGACGAGGAGCTGAACGCGATCGTTACCCAGGCCGTGGAGGAGGCGAAGGCGGCCGGTGCCGAGGGGCCGCGGGCGATGGGCGCCGTCATGAAGATCGTGAACCCCAAGGTGGCCGGCCAGGCCGAGGGCGGCCGGGTCGCCGCCGCGGTGAAGAAGCTGCTCCAGGGCTGAGACACGGGGCCGAAGAGCGAAGGGGAGCCCCTCTTCAGAGGCTCCCCTCTCTACGGCCTCCCGTTCACGACAGCGGGGCCGCACCCCAACCAGAGGTGCGGCCCCGCAGTCGTACCCGGCGAAGGGCTACGCGCTACCTTCGCCCGCCCCCGTTCCCGTGACCGTTGTTCCCGCCGTTCACCTGGCCCTGGATGAAGTTCCCGGGGATGGAGATGGTCGGCGTCGGGAACGTGCCGCCGAGGGTGCCGCCGGTCGCGTCACCCGTGGTGCCGTCCGTCGCTCCCCCGTCCGTCGGGCCGCCGATCAGTCCGCCGATCAGCCGTCCCGTCGTGTCCCCGTTGTTGCCGTCCTCCGTCCCCCCGTCGCCTTTTCCCGGATCATCACCCTCGTGGGTGTTGTCGGGGATGTCGACCAGATGGAAGTCCTCGACGGGCTTGTCCTCCAGCGCGCCGCTCATCATGTCGCGCCAGATCGGGCCCGGGACCTCACCGCCGTAGACCTTGTCGTGCGGGACGCCGCCGATGGTGATGTTGGTCATCTTTCGCTTGTGCTGCGGGTCGCCGACCCAGACCGCGCCCGCCATGTTCGGGGTGTAGCCGACGAACCAGGCCGCGAAGCGCTCGTCCGTCGTACCCGTCTTGCCCGCGCTCGGGCGGCTGCCGAGACCGGCCTCCTGACCCGTGCCGTCCTCGACCACGCCCTTGAGGAGCGTGCTGACCGTGTCGGCGGTGTTCTCCGACATCGCCCGCGAGCAGGTCGACTTCGGCACCGGCAGGGACTTCCGCTCGCTGCCGACCTTCTTGGTGACCGACTCGATGGCGATCGGGGTGCAGTACATCCCGCGTGACGCGAAGGTGGCGTACGCGTTCGCCATCGTCAGCGGGGACATCTCCTGGGTGCCGAGCGCGATGGAGGGGGCCTGCTGGATCGTGCGGCCGTCCGCGCGCTGCACGCCCATCTTCTTGGCCATGTCGATGACCGGGCAGATGCCGATGTCGCTGATCAGCTGTACGTAGTAGGTGTTGACCGACTTGGCGGTCGCCTCCTTCATGGCGTACGGGCCGCGCTCGGACTCGTTCTCGTTGGTCAGCTTGGTGGGCTTGTTCGGGTCGTCGCGCCAGGTCTTGCCGTCGCACGCCGAGACCGGGCTCGGGTACGTCATCTCGTACGGCGACGAGTACTCCTGCGTCGGGGGCTTGCCCCCCTCGATGGCCGCCGCGGCGACGATCGGCTTGAACGTGGAGCCGGGCTGGTAGCCGGCGCCGCCGCCCATGTCCCCGTTGACGGACAGGTTGATCGTCGTCTCGTCGTTCTTGACGTTGACGCCGTACGGGCGGGACTGGCCCATGGCGAGGATCTTGCCGGTGCCGGGCTCGACGATGGTCGCGGCGGTCGCCACGGCGTCGCTCTTGTAGACGTGGTCCTTGATGGATGCCTGCGCGGACCGCTGGGCCTGCGGGTCGAGTGTCGTACGGATCGTCAGGCCGCCCCGGTTCCAGAGCTTGGCCCGGGCCTCCTTGGTCTCGCCGAAGACCGGGTCGGTGAGGACGACCTGGCGGACGTAGTCACAGAAGAAGCCGGCGCCCTTCACCGCGGTGATGCAGCCGTTCTTGGGGCGGCTGGTGTGCAGGCCGAGGGGCTTCTCCTTGGCCTGGTCGGCCTCCTTCTGGGAGATGTCGCCGACCTCCGCCATGCGCTGCAGGACGGTGTTGCGCCGCTTGGTGGCCTCCGCCTCGTCGTTCACCGGGTCGTAGCGGCTCGGGGACTGCACGATGCCGGCCAGCAGGGCCGACTCCTGGAGGTTCAGGTCCTTGGCGTGCTTGGAGAAGTAGCGCTGGGAGGCGGCCTCGACGCCGTAGGCCTGCTCACCGAAGAAGGTGATGTTCAGGTAGTTCTCAAGGATCTTCTTCTTGCCGAGCTTGTCCTCGATCTGGATCGCGTACTTCAGCTCGCGGATCTTGCGGCCCAGGGTCTGCTGGGTGGCCTCGGCGACCTTCGTCGGGTCGTCACCGGCCTCCTCGATGAAGTAGTTCTTCACCAGCTGCTGGGTGAGCGTGGAGGCGCCCTGGGCGACCCCTCCCTCCTGCGCGTTCTTGTTCAGGGCACGCAGGACGCCCTTGAGGTCGACGGCGCCGTGCTTGTAGAAGCGCGAGTCCTCGATCGCGACGATCGCCTTCTGCATGTACGGCGAGATGTCCTTGAGGTCGACCACCGTACGGTCGCGGGAGTAGACGGTCGCGATCTGTTTGCCCTGGTTGTCCAGGATCGTCGTGCGCTGGCTCAGCTGGGGGCTCTTCAGGTTGGCCGGGATCTCGTCGAAGCCCTGGACCGAGCCCTTGGCGGCGAGACCGAGCGCGCCGGCAGCGGGCAGCGCGATGCCCGCCATCACGGCTCCGGCTAGCACACTGACACCGAGGAACTTGGCGGCCTGCTGCATGGGCGACAGACCGCCGCCCGGGCGCTTCTTTGGCATGGGGGCAGCCTAATCCGTACTGTTGAGCGTTCCGAAGGAGCGACCGCATCACGGCACGGCAAAGCGGGGGGTCTACGTTCCCGTTCGCCGGACACGCGCGCAGGCCTTGGCCTAAGCTGCTCTCAACTGTCACAGCTGAGCGGTCACCTAGCTATACGTCCGGCGACCCCGAATCGTTCCGGTCGTAGCCCGAAACTCCCAGGGGTGGGCCCGTTCCCTGAGAAGGGCGAGCCCGATTCCGCCTCGTGTGTCATCTGACGCCCGATGTGACGTACCACGACTGTCCCGGTTTGCCGGGATGGTCACGCATGTCGCCAGCTCACTCCCGCGGGTGATCTGCCGCTTACCCATAGTCCGTTCGGGCCATTCAAGATTGGGCCCGCAGGGGGTGTTGCGCTGTCCCCACCTTCCGTAACGTCCTCAACTGGCGGCGGTGAATATGCCGCTGCCGCCGTGGGGGAGCCTCGATTCGGGAGAGGACGGCGCCGGTATGGGCTGGGTAACCGACTGGAGTGCGCAGGCTGCCTGCCGCACTACCGATCCGGATGAACTGTTCGTTCAGGGAGCAGCGCAGAACAGGGCCAAGGCGGTGTGCACCGGATGCCCGGTACGCACGGAGTGCCTGGCGGACGCGCTGGACAACCGCGTCGAGTTCGGCGTGTGGGGAGGCATGACGGAGCGTGAGCGCCGCGCACTGCTGCGCCGGCGGCCCACCGTGACCTCCTGGCGGAGACTGCTGGAAACCGCCCGCTCGGAGTACGAGCGGGGCGCGGGAATCGTGCCCCTCGACAACGACGAGGTGTACGAGAACTACGCGGCGGTGAGCTGAGAGCGCCCCCTGAGGGCACCCTGAAGGCCCCCTCTGAGGGCTCCCCTTCCGGGGGTGTCACCCTCAGGCGCGCTCTGGAGCACATCGCAGGCACATGGTCCGGTGCCGGGCGCATGTCCCTTGGGCATATGCCCGACGGACGCATGGTCCGCAGGACCGCTTCAGCAGCCGCCCGCGTGCATCATTCGCGCGCGTGTGTGCGGAGACCGGCGCGGGTGAGGGCGCGCGACCGCCGCTCCCGTGCTGTGCCGCGTCCTGTGGTCCGTTGGTATGCCGCGTCCTGCGGTCCGCCGCGTACCCGTGGTGCCGCCCGTCTGCCTCCTCGTCTATGTGCGTTCGCTCTGCGTGTGTTCCGGTCGCCCGGCCGCCAGGCGGTCACCGATGTCGCGCAGACCCGTGAGGTCGTGGACGTCGCCGGGCAGTGCGGGCACCTCGACCACCGCCACTTCGGGGTGGCGGGCGGTGAAACGGTCACGCGTGCGCTGCTCGCGCGAGAGCAGCTGCATGCGGTCGGCGTGAAGCCTCAGCAGTCCCGCGGTGAGCCGGTCGACGGAGCGCTCCGTGTCGGCGGGGGAGCCTTCCTCGGAAGCGGTGGCTGCGGCCTCGGCCGCGGTCTCGGCTGCGGGTTGTGCTGTGGCCTCGGCTGCCGGTCGTGCTGTGGCCTCGGCTGGCGGTTGTGCTGCGGTCTCGGCCGCGGGACGAGCCGCTGCCTCGGCTGCGGGAGTTCGTGAACTGCCGTACGTGTCGGGAGAGTTACGATGTCCAGCTTTCCCGTCCCCCTGATCGACAATGCGGGGGTCCTCAAGATTTTCCGCGGCGGCGAGCGCCCGCTCGGCCGACAGCCGGCCGGCCCCGCTGCCATGGACCCGGTTGAGCACCAGGCCCATCAGCGGCATGTCCTCCGCGGCCAGCCGCTCCACGAAGTACGCGGCTTCGCGCAGGGCGTCCCGCTCCGGTGCCGCCACCACCAGGAATGCCGTGCCGGGCGCCTGGAGCAGCTTGTAGGTGGCGTCCGCGCGCGTGCGGAAGCCACCGAAGGTGGTGTCCATCGCGGCGACGAACGTCTGCACGTCCTTCAGCAGCTGACCGCCCAGCAGCTTGCCCAGCGTGCCGGTCATCATCGACATGCCGACGTTGAGGAAGGCCATCCCCGCGCGGCCGCCCAGCTTGGCGGGGGCGGTCAGCAGCCGGATGAGCCGGCCGTCCAGGAAGGAGCCGAGCCGCTTGGGCGCGTCCAGGAAGTCCAGTGCCGAGCGGGAGGGCGGGGTGTCGACCACGATCAGGTCCCACTCGTCCTTGGCCCGCAGCTGGCCCAGCTTCTCCATCGCCATGTACTCCTGCGTGCCCGCGAAGCCCGCCGAGAGCGACTGGTAGAAGGGGTTCGCCAGGATCGCGGCGGCCCGCTCCCGGTCCGCGTGCGCCTCCACGACCTCGTCGAAGGTGCGCTTCATGTCGAGCATCATGGCGTGCAGCTCGCCGTCGCCCTCCGTGCCCTTCACCCTGCGCGGCACGTTGTCCAGGGAGTCGATGCCCATGGACTGGGCCAGCCGCTTGGCCGGGTCGATGGTCAGCACGACCACCTTGCGGCCCCGTTCGGCCGCCCGGAGCCCGAGGGCGGCCGCGGTCGTCGTCTTGCCGACCCCGCCCGCGCCGCAGCACACCACGATCCGTGTCTTCGGGTCGTCGAGCAGCGGGTCGATGTCCAGCACGCGCGCGGGGGAGAGCCGCGAGCGTGCCGCGTCCTCGTGGGGGGCGGCGTCCTGCGCCTCGGCCGGGTCCGGACTCATGACAACCCCTGCTTCCGCAGCTCGGTGGCGAGTTCGTACAGGCCCGCGAGGTCCATGCCCTCGGCGAGCAACGGCAGTTCGTGCAGCGGCAGGTCCAGCTCGCCGAGGACCGCGCGCTGCTCCTGCTCCAGCGCGTACCGCTCGGCGTACTCCGCGGCCTGCGCCAGCAGCGGGTCCACCAGCCTCTCGGCGTTCCCGCCGCGCCGGGCCCCGCCCAGACCGGCCGCCGAGAGTGCCTGTGCGACCGATGAACGCTCCACGGTCCGTACGAGTTCCAGATCGGCCGCGTCCAACACCTCCGGCCGGACCATGTTCACGATGACCCGGCCCACCGGCAGCCGCGCCCCGCGGAGCTCGGCGATGCCGTCGGCGGTCTCCTGGACCGGCATCTCCTCCAGCAGGGTCACCAGGTGCACGGCCGTCTCCGGCGACTTCAGCACCCGCATCACGGCCTGTGCCTGATTGTGTATCGGGCCGATCTTCGCGAGGCCCGCCACCTCGTCGTTGACGTTCAGGAAGCGGGTGATGCGGCCGGTCGGCGGGGCGTCCATGACGACGTAGTCGTAGACGAACCTCCCCGACCTGTCCTTGCGGCGCACCGCCTCGCACGCCTTGCCGGTCAGCAGGACGTCTCTGAGGCCGGGCGCGATGGTGGTGGCGAAGTCGATCGCGCCCAGCTTCTTCAGCGCCCGGCCCGCGCCGCCGAGCTTGTAGAACATCTGGAGGTAGTCCAGAAGGGCCAGTTCCGGATCGATGGCGAGGGCGTACACCTCGCCGCCGCCCGGAGCGACCGCGATCTTCCGCTCCTCGTACGGAAGTGCCTCCGTCTCGAAGAGCTGCGCGATGCCCTGCCGGCCCTCGACCTCCACGAGAAGCGTCCGCTTCCCCTCGGTCGCGAGGGCCAGCGCGAGTGCGGCGGCGACCGTCGTCTTTCCGGTCCCGCCCTTGCCGCTGACGACCTGGAGCCTGCTCACATCTTCGAGACTAACCAGTCCGGGCGACACTCACGCGGGAGGCTGTGGATGACGGGGGCCGTGGTGGGCCGCCGGACCCTCCGCTCCCAGCGGCTACAGTCGCCCCCATGACCAAGAAGTGGGAATACCAGACCGTGCCGCTGCTGATCCACGCCACCAAGCAGATCCTGGACAGCTGGGGCGACCAGGGCTACGAACTCGTCCAGGTCGTGCCCGGGCCCAACCCGGAGTCGCTCGTGGCGTACCTGAAGCGGGAGAAGCCGGAGAAGGACGCGTGAGCGCGGTCGAGGCCAAGCTGGCCGAACTGGGTCTGACCCTGCCGGACGTCGTACCGCCGCTGGCCGCCTACCAGCCGGCCGTGCGGTCGGGGGTGTACGTCTACACCGCCGGCCAGCTGCCGATGGTGGAGGGCAAGCTGCCGGTCACCGGCAAGGTGGGCGCCGAGGTCACGGCGGAGGAGGCCAAGGAGCTGGCCCGCACCTGCGCGCTGAACGCGCTCGCCGCCGTGAAGTCCGTCGTCGGCGACCTGGACCGCATCGCGCGCGTGGTGAAGGTCGTCGGCTTCGTCGCCTCGGCGGCCGACTTCACCGGGCAGCCCGGTGTCGTCAACGGCGCCAGCGAACTGCTCGGTGAGGTGCTCGGCGACAAGGGCGTGCACGCCCGCAGCGCGGTCGGCGTCGCGGTGCTGCCGCTGGACGCGCCCGTCGAGGTGGAGATCCAGGTCGAGCTGGACCGGTAGGCCGCCCCGGCAGGCCCGCTGACCTCGGGCACCTCTCGAACATTCGCCCTGCGCGGGATAGCCTCCGGCCATGG
The DNA here is from genome assembly GCF_044329325.1 of Streptomyces sp. NPDC017676. Lineage (NCBI taxonomy): Bacteria > Bacillati > Actinomycetota > Actinomycetes > Kitasatosporales > Streptomycetaceae > Streptomyces > Streptomyces sp. NPDC017676. The sequence goes on from NZ_JBIRJA010000015.1 coordinate 108,738, forward strand.
CGAACGGTCAGTGGTACCCCCCGGAGTGGCCCGACCGCATCCGCGCCCTCGCGGACGGCACCCTCACCCCGGTGACCCCGAGGCGCGCGGCCACGGTGCTGCTCCTGAAGGACACCCCGGACGGGCCGGTCGTCCACATGCTGCGCAGACGCGCCTCCATGGCCTTCGCCGGAGGCGCGTACGCGTATCCCGGGGGCGGTGTCGACCCCCGGGACGACGACCGCCAGATCCGCTGGGCGGGCCCCACGCGCGCGTGGTGGGCCGAACGGCTCGGCGTCGACGCGGCGGGCGCCCAGGCGATCGTCTGCGCGGCCGTGCGGGAGACCTACGAAGAGGCCGGCGTGCTGCTGGCCGGACCCGACCCGGACTCGGTCGTCGGCGACACCACCGGCGACGACTGGGAGGCCGACCGCGCCGCCCTGGTCGCGCGCGAGCTGTCCTTCGCCGAGTTCCTCGACCGGCGCGGCCTGGTGCTGCGCTCGGACCTGCTGGGCGCGTGGACCCGGTGGATCACCCCGGAGTTCGAGGCCCGCCGCTACGACACCTGGTTCTTCGTGGCCGCCCTCCCCGAGGGGCAGCGCACCCGGAACGCCTCCACGGAGGCCGACCGCACGGTGTGGATCCGCCCCGAGGAGGCCGCCGCCGGGTACGACAAGGGCGAGCTGCTGATGATGCCGCCCACCGTGGCCACGCTGCGCCAGCTCCTGCCGTACCGCACCGCCGCCGAGGCGCTGGCCGCCGCTCCCGCGCGCGACATGACCCCGGTGCTCGCCCGGGCCCGCCTCCAGGACGGCGAGATCGTCCTCTCCTGGCCCGGGCACGACGAGTTCACCAAGCACGTCCCGACCGCTCCGACGCCCGCTGAGACGACCGCTGACACGACCGGTGGAGGCCCCGCATGACCGACGCAGCAGCCCTGCCGGGCCAGCCCCGGGGCGGAGTGCTCTCGGGCCCGGCCACCGAACGGGCCGTCAACGTGTTGGCGCCCAACGCCTCCGCGATGACCCTGGACGGCACCAACACCTGGATCGTCGCCGAGCCCGACTCCGACCTGGCCGTGGTGATCGACCCCGGGCCGCTGGACGACGGTCACCTGCGCAACGTCGTGGACACGGCCGAGAAGGCCGGCAAGCGCATAGCCCTGACCCTGCTCACCCACGGCCATCCCGACCACGCCGAGGGCGCCGTCCGCTTCGCCGAACTGACCGCCACGCGCGTGCGTGCCCTCGATCCTGGCCTGCGGCTGGGCGACGAGGGTCTGGCCGCCGGAGACGTCATCACCGTCGGCGGCCTGGAGCTGAGGGTCGTACCGACCCCCGGGCACACCGCGGACTCGCTGTCCTTCCACCTCCCCGCCGACCGGGCGGTGCTCACCGGTGACACCGTCCTCGGGCGCGGTACGACGGTCGTGGCGCACCCCGACGGCCGGCTCGGCGACTATCTGGACTCCCTGCGCCGCCTGCGGTCCCTGACGGTGGACGACGGCGTGCACACCGTCCTGCCGGGCCACGGACCGGTCCTCGACGACGCCCAGGGCGCCGTCGAGTTCTACCTCGCCCACCGCGCCCACCGCCTCGCCCAGGTGGAGACCGCGGTCGAGAACGGCTACGAGACCCCGGCCCAGGTCGTCGCCCATGTGTACGCCGACGTCGACCGCTCGCTGTGGCCGGCGGCGGAGCTCTCGGTCCGGGCCCAGATGGACTACCTCAGCGAGCACGGGCTGATCTAGTCCGCGCGACACCGGGAACGGACGGTGCCTAGTCCGGCCGCGGGGCCTTCACGCCGTGCACGCGCGTGTACTCCGCCGCGAGCCAGGGGCCCAGGTCGTCGACGTGCGACCGCAGGACGTCCGGGTCGCCGACCGGTTCGTAGCCGTACTCGGCCGCCGTGCGCACCTGACCGGCCCGCGGCGGGTAGTACGCGCCGAACACCTCGGCCATCTCCCTCAGATCGCTGGTCCAGCCCTGCCAGCGGGGCATGACGAGCGTGAAGGCGGTGCGGACGAGATGCCGGGACATGAAGCGCACGAGCGGCCGGCGGGCCTCCTCGGTGTCCTCCGCCGCCGCGATCCGCTCCCGCCAGCGCGGCAGCCACCGGGCGAGGTCGCCGTTGGTCTCGCGGGCCAGCAGCGAGTCGGGGCGGTAGCGGGGCAGGTGCGCGGCGAGGTCGTCGCCGAGCAGCGGGGTGCACAGGCAGGCGACGAACCAGCCCATGTCGTGGCGCTCCAGGTCGCTCAGCAGCCGCTCCCGGCCGTAGAGCAGCGTGCCGACGCCGTCGATCTGCGGGAACTCCCGGTCGACCGCCTCCCCGAGGACGCGTACGGCGTCCCGGTCGGCGTCGGTCGGCTCCTCGTGCAGGGCGACCAGGAGGTCCAGGTCGCTGCGCCCCACGCGCGCGGTGCCGCGCGGGATCGACCCGTAGAGGTAGGCGCTGTGCAGGCGTGCGCCGAAGACGGCCGGCAGCCGGTCGTGGACGGCGGCCACGACCGGGCGGAAGTTCGGCCGCACGCGCGCGAGGGAACCCTCGCGGACGAGGCGGCCCTGGGCGTCGACGCCACCGGGGGCGGGGGGCACGGTCATGGACCCACTGTGCCGTCCGCTCACGCCACGGGCAGCCGGGTTTCGGCGGCGGGGCCTCGCGTCAGCGCGACCGCTTCGCCAGCCTCTCGACGTCCAGCAGGATCACGGCCCGCGCCTCCAGGCGGAGCCAGCCGCGCTGGGCGAAGTCCGCCAGCGCCTTGTTCACGGTCTCGCGGGAGGCGCCGACCAGCTGGGCCAGCTCTTCCTGGGTGAGGTCGTGGACGACGTGGATGCCCTCCTCGGACTGCACGCCGAAGCGGCGGGAGAGGTCCAGCAGGGCGCGCGCCACGCGGCCGGGGACGTCCGAGAAGACCAGGTCGGACATGGCGTCGTTGGTCTTGCGCAGGCGGCGGGCGACGGCCCGCAGCAGGGCGCCGGCGACCTCGGGCCGGGCGTTCAGCCAGGGCTGGAGGTCGCCGTGGCCGAGGCCGAGCAGCTTGACCTCGGTCAGCGCGGTCGCGGTGGCCGTGCGGGGGCCCGGGTCGAACAGCGACAGCTCGCCGATCAGCTCGCCGGGGCCGACGACGGCGAGCATGTTCTCGCGGCCGTCGGGGGAGGTCCGGTGCAGCTTGACCTTGCCCTCGGTGACGACGTACAGCCTGTCCCCGGGGTCACCCTCGTGGAACAGGGAGTCGCCGCGTGCGAGAGTCACCTCACTCATGGAGGCGCGAAGCTCCGCGGCCTGCTCGTCGTCGAGAGCCGCGAAGAGCGGGTTGCGCCGCAGAACGTCGTCCACTGAGTTCTCTCCTTGTCGACCTGCTCAGGGGATCTTGCTCCCCCGAGTGCCAGGGGACCGTGTTCCCCATTTTGCCGGACGGTCCAAACAGTGTGATCTGTCACAAGGATGCCGCACAGGTGTCCCGGGGTAAGCGTCAGGGGGCCGATCGGGGGCCGCTCAGCGGGCTCCGGGGCGGATGTCGGTGCCGGGCTTTAGGCTGGCCGGGTGTCCAAATCGCCGGTGAGAGCACAGGGCAAGGGGGCTGGGCGGGTGGTTGCGCGTGATGATTCCGCTGTGGGCGAACAGGATCCCGGTGGAAGTAATAAAACAGGTAAATCGGTCAAAAGGGCTTCCGGTGCTGTGAAGGCGACATCGGCTGCGGAGAAGGCGCCGGCCGCGCAGAAGACCACCGCCGCGAAGAAGGCCCCCGCAGCGAAGAGGGCGCCCGCAGCCAAGAAGGCGGCTGCCACCGAGAAGACCGAGGCCGCGAAGAAGACCCCGGCCGTCAAGAAGACCCCGGCCATGAAGAAGACCGCCGTCGTGAAGAGGGCCGCCTCCGTCGAGAAGCCCGCCAGGAAGGCCGCCCCGGTCAAGAAGATCGCCGTCACGCCCCCGTCCGGCGAGTCCCCCACCGCCCTGGTCCGCCGTGCCCGCCGGATCAACCGCGAGCTGGCCGAGGTGTACCCGTACGCCCACCCGGAACTGGACTTCGAGAATCCCTTCCAGCTGCTGGTCGCCACCGTGCTGTCGGCCCAGACCACCGACCTGCGCGTCAACCAGACCACCCCGGCGCTCTTCGCCAAGCACCCCACCCCCGAGGACCTCGCCGCCGCCGACCCGGAGGAGGTCGAGGAGATCCTGCGCCCCTGCGGCTTCTTCCGCGCCAAGACCAAGTCGGTCATAGGGCTCTCCAAGGCGCTCGTCGAGAACTTCGGCGGCGAGGTGCCCGGCACGCTGGAGGAGCTGGTCACGCTGCCCGGCGTCGGCCGCAAGACCGCGTTCGTCGTCCTCGGCAACGCCTTCGGCCGGCCCGGGATCACCGTGGACACCCATTTCCAGCGGCTGGTCCGGCGCTGGCGGTGGACCGACGAGACCGACCCCGACAAGATCGAGGCCGCCGTCGGCGCGCTCTTCCCGAAGAGCGACTGGACCGACCTGTCCCACCACGTGATCTGGCACGGCCGCCGTATCTGCCACGCCCGCAAGCCCGCGTGCGGCGCCTGTCCCATCGCCCCGCTCTGCCCGGCCTACGGCGAGGGCGAGACCGACCCGGAGAAGGCGAAGAAGCTGCTGAAGTACGAGAAGGGCGGCTTCCCGGGGCAGCGGCTCAAGCCCCCGCAGGCCTACCTCGACGCGGGCGGCAGACCGGCGCCGCCGCTGGGGTCCGCGTGACGGAACGATCTCGGGCCCCTCGGGCGTTGGAGAGGACAGGACGACGGGGGTGGCGATGACGAGGGCAAGTGACACACAGGGCGGTCCGGTGACGCTCAGCAAGGAAGGGCTGCCGGACTGGCTGGAGCCCGTCGTGCGCGCCGCCGAGACGATCCAGCCGCTCCAGCTGAGCCGGTTTCTGCCGCCGGAGAACGGCTCGGGGCGGCAGTCGGCCGTGCTGATCCTGTTCGGCGAGGGGGAGCGCGGCCCGGAGCTGCTGCTCATGGAGCGCGCGGGCTCGCTGCGCTCCCACGCCGGACAGCCGTCGTTCCCGGGCGGCGCGCTGGATCCGGAGGACGGCGATCCGCAGGATGAGGGCCCCCTGCGGGCCGCGCTGCGCGAGGCCGAGGAGGAGACCGGGCTGGACCCGTCCGGTGTGCAGCTCTTCGGGGTGCTGCCGAGGCTGTACATCCCGGTCAGCGGCTTCGTCGTCACCCCCGTGCTGGGCTGGTGGCGCAAGCCCAGTCCGGTCGGCGTCGTCGACCCGAACGAGACCGCGCGGGTCTTCACCGTCCCCGTGGCGGATCTCACGGACCCCGCCCACCGCGCCACCGCTGTCCACCCCCGTGGCCACAGCGGCCCGGCATTCCTGGTCGAATCGGCCCTGGTGTGGGGTTTCACGGCCGGGGTGATCGACCGCCTGCTGCACTTCGCGGGCTGGGAGCGCCCCTGGGACCGCAGTAAGCAGGTCCCGCTCGACTGGCACGCATGACAGGGTGATCCCCGTGAACGTGCTGGACATCCTGCTGCTGGTCGCGGCCGTGTGGTTCGCGGTGGTGGGCTACCGCCAGGGCTTCGTCGTCGGCATCCTGTCGGTGATCGGGTTCCTGGGCGGCGGCCTGGTCGCCGTGTACACGCTGCCCGTCATCTGGGACGCCGTGACCGGCAAGGCGGAGGTCGGCACCACCGCCGCCGTCGTCGCCGTGGTCGTCGTGATCGTCTGCGCCTCCGTGGGCCAGGCCCTGACCACCCACCTCGGCAACAAGCTGCGCCGGCACATCACCTGGTCCCCGGCGCGCGCCCTGGACGCCACCGGTGGCGCCCTCGTCAACGTCGTCGCGATGCTCCTGGTCGCCTGGCTGATCGGATCCGCCCTGGCGGGTACGACCCTGCCGACCCTCGGCAGGGAGGTGCGCGGCTCCAAGGTGCTCCTCGGGGTCTCCCGGGCGCTGCCCGCGCAGGCCGACACCTGGTTCGCGGACTTCTCCTCCGTGCTCGCGCAGAACGGCTTCCCGCAGGTCTTCAGCCCGTTCGCCAACGAGCCGATCAAGGACGTACAGCCGCCCGACCCGGCCCTGGAGAGCAGCCCGGTCGCCTTCCACGCCCAGCGCTCCATCGTCAAGGTCACCGGCACCGCCCAGAGCTGCGGCAAGGTCCTGGAGGGCAGCGGCTTCGTCTTCGCCGACCGCCGTGTCATGACCAACGCGCACGTCGTCGGCGGGGTCGACGCGCCGCGCGTGCAGATAGGCGGGGAGGGCCGCAGGTACGACGCCAAGGTCGTCCTGTACGACTGGAAGCGCGACATCGCCGTACTCGACGTACCGGACCTGAAGGCGGCCGCCCTGCGGTTCACCTCGCAGGACGCGGCCGGGGGCGACGGCGCGATCGTCGCGGGCTTCCCGGAGAACGGCTCGTACGACGTGCGCGCCGCGCGCGTGCGCGGGCGCATCACGGCCAACGGCCCCGACATCTACCACCGCGGCACGGTCCGCCGCGACGTCTACTCCCTGTACGCCACCGTCCGCCAGGGCAACTCCGGTGGCCCGCTGCTCACCCCGGACGGCAAGGTGTACGGCGTGGTGTTCGCCAAGTCCCTCGACGACGCGGACACCGGCTACGCCCTGACGGCGGACGAGATCCAGGCCGACATCGAGCGGGGGCGTACGGCGAACGAGCAGGTGGGTACGGACAGCTGCGCCCTGTAGGGCGACGCGGAGCGTTCAGCCCCGCGGGTGACGCAGGCGCACCGAGACCCAGCGGGCCCGGCGGCGCAGGATGCGCGGGATCCCCACCCGCAGGTCCGCTTCCGCGAGTTGCGGGGTGCCTCGCTGAGGCGTGCTCAGGCCCGTGGCCGAGCGGCGGTTGCGGGGTGCGTCACTGTAGTCGTGCGTCCAGCCCATACCCCGACGTGTGCCCCCGCCCCAAGGTCGATAACCGCTTGTGCGCCCCCCAATTGGCCTATGCGGCAGGCATGTGGCCGTTCGGGGGACAACTGTTCAGGAAATCGGATACTCCACGCATCGAACTTTCACCGCACGGTCACCGGACGGGCGCCTGACGCCTCATCGGTCCGGCTCGGGATCCTTGAGCCAGTTGATCAGTTCGGTGGAGAACGCCGCCGGGTCCTCCTCGTGCGGGAAGTGGCCGAGCCCGTCGAACAGCCGCCAGCGGTACGGCGCTTCGACGTACTCGCCCGAACCGGCCGCGCTGCGTGTCCGGGTGACCGGGTCCAGCGAGCCGTGCAGGTGCAGCGTCGGCACCCGTACGGGCCGCTTCATCCGGCGGTAGAACTGCACGCCGTCCGGCCGGGCCAGCGAACGCACCAGCCAGCGGTACGGCTCGATCGCGCAGTGCGCGGTGGACGGGATGCACATGGCCCGCTGGTACGTCTCCACGGCCGTGTCCTCCGGCAGCCGCGGCCCGGACCAGTCCCGGATCAGCCGGCCCGCCAGCGCGCCCCCGTCGGCGGTCAGTTGGCGCTCGGGGATCCAGGGCCGCTGGAACCCCCAGATGTAGGAGTTGGCGGCCGTCTGGCGGGCGTCCCGCAGCATCGCCGCGCGCCAGCGCCGCGGATGCGGCATGGACGCCACGGCCAGGCGCCGCACGAGCTTGGGCCGCATGGCCGCCGCCGTCCACGCCAGATAGCCGCCGAGGTCGTGGCCGACCAGTGCGGCGTCCGGCTCGCCGAGGGACCGGATCACCCCGGTGACGTCCAGCGCGAGGTTGGCCGGGTCGTACCCACGGGGCGTACGGTCGCTGCCGCCGACGCCCCGCAGGTCCATCGCCACCGCCCGGTAGCCCGCGTCCGCGAGCGCGGTCAGCTGGTGCCGCCACGTCCACCAGAACTGCGGGAAGCCGTGCAGGAGCAGGACCAGCGGGCCGTCGCCGAGCTCGGCGATGTGGAAGCGGGCACCGTTCGCGGCGACGTCCCTGTGACTCCAGGGACCTTCGATCCGTACGGCCGGGGGAGCGGCGGGGTCCGTCATGACGACGAGCGTGCCACAGCCTCGATGGCCGCGGGAGCCCGGTCGTCGGGCAGCTCCGGACGCGGGTGCGGCTTGGCGTTCTGCAGGACGCCCGCCGACTGCTTCATCGAGGCCGCCACCTTCTGCGGGCCCTTGCCCTTCTTGGCCTTCTTCGCGAACACCGTGCCGATGAGCGCGAGGAGGCCGGCGACCAGCACGTTGGCCGCGAAGGACAGCACGAAGCAGATCGCCAGGTTCCAGTGGCTCCAGGTGCGAATGCCGTAGGCCAGGGCGAAGTTGAGCATCGGCAGGGAGAACACCAGTACCGCGCCCGCCATCGAGAAGGCGCCGCCGCTGACCGCGCCGCGCTTCACGTCCTGCTTGAGCTGGGCCTTGGCCAGCGCGATCTCGTCGTGCACCAGCGCCGACAATTCGGTCGTCGCCGAGGCGAACAGCTGGCCGATGCTGCGTTCGGCGCCGACCGGGCTGCCGTCGGGTGCGCTCATCGCGTTCTCCCTCAGAGGTCTCTCGTGGGTCTTACGTACCGTCTTGCGTACCGTCTTGATTTGTACCGTCTCGTCAGATCATGCCGGACGGCCGTCCTCCTCGCCTGCCCCGCCCGGCACTTCCTGAAGCCGGTGGCGCGCCTCGGCGGCCAGCCGGCGGTGTTCGGCGGCCTTGCGCTCGTGGATCTCGGCCATCCGCAGGTGGTACGCCGGGTCGTCCTGCTCGTAGACGTCCGGGATGCCGTCGAGGTCCTCGTCGCGCTCCTCCTCCTCGCACAGCCGGCGGTACTTCGCGTTGCGCACCCTCAGCAGCACGGTCGCGCACGTCGCCGCGATCAGCGATCCGGTGAGGACGGCCGCCTTCACCTCGTCGGTCAGTACCGCGTCGCCCTCGAAGGCCAGCTCGCCGATGAGCAGCGAGACCGTGAACCCGATCCCGGCGAGCGTCGCCACCGCGAAGACGTCGGCCCACGCCAGGCCCTCGCCGAGCTGCGCACGGGTGAAGCGGACCGTCAGCCAGGTGCCGCCGAAGATGCCGATCGTCTTGCCCGCGACCAGGCCGAGCACCACGCCGAGCGTCTCGGGTCTCGTGAACACGTCCGCGAGCGCCCCGCCGGATATCGACACACCGGCGCTGAACAGCGCGAACAGCGGTACGGCCAGCCCGGCGGACAGGGGTCGCACCAGATGCTCGATGCGCTCGGCCGGCGAGTGCTCCTCACCCTCCCGGGTGGTGCAGCGCAGCATCAGGCCCATCGCCACACCGGCGATGGTGGCGTGCACGCCGCTGTTGTACATCAGCGCCCAGACGACGACGCCGAGCGGCACGTACACGTACCAGCCGCGTACGCCCTTGCGCAGCAGCAGCCAGAAGACCGCGAGGCCGGCGGCGGCCCCGCCGAGGGCGGCGAAGTTCAGCCGGTCGGTGAAGAAGACCGCGATGATCAGGATGGCGAAGAGGTCGTCGACGACCGCGAGGGTGAGCAGGAAGGCGCGCAGAGCGCTGGGCAGTGAGGTGCCGATGACCGCGAGGACGGCGAGCGCGAAGGCGATGTCCGTGGCGGTGGGCACCGCCCAGCCCTGCGTGGAGCCGTGCCCGGCGACGGTGGTCAGGGTGTACACGAGTGCCGGTACGGCCATTCCGCACAGCGCCGCCGCCACGGGCAGCACCGCCGCCCTGCGGTCGCGCAGGTCGCCGGCGACCAGCTCGCGCTTGAGCTCGATGCCGGCGACGAAGAAGAACACGGCGAGCAGGCCGTCGGCGGCCCAGTGGGCGACGGAGAGGTGCAGGCCGAGGGCCTCGGGGCCGAGGTGGAAGTCGCTGACCGTCTCGTACGCGTGGTGGATGCCGGGGACGTTCGCCCAGACCAGCGCGGCCACGGCGGCGAGGAGCAGCAGCACCCCGCCGACGGTCTCGGTGCGCAGCGCGTCAGCGACGAAGGAACGCTCGGGCAGCGACAGGCGGCCGAGAACCTTGTGGGGGGCGGTGCGGGGGCGGGGCGCGGTCACAGGAGACCTCCGGGGCAGGCGGAACTCACATGCCGACCAGACTTCCCGGCGCACCTGACGTGCCGCTTCGTACGGCACTTTGTTTACTTTACCTAAAGTGTCGCGCCCGGGCCCGGTGATCTTCACCGTGGACGCCCGAGGGGCACCCGGCACGTTCTCCGGCCGGGTGCCCCTCGGGGTGCCGCTCAGTCCTCCCGTTCCGCCTCAGTCCTCGCTGGGCGACGCGGGCAGCTTGGCCTGGATGAGGTCCATGACCGTGGAGTCCGTCAGCGTGGTCACGTCACCGAGCTGGCGGTTCTCGGCGACGTCCCGCAGCAGGCGGCGCATGATCTTGCCGGAGCGGGTCTTCGGCAGCTCCGCCACCGGCAGGATCCGCTTGGGCTTGGCGATCGGGCCGAGCGTGGCGCCGACGTGGTCGCGCAGCTCTCCGAGGAGCGCCTCGTTCTCCGAGGCCGAGCCGCGCAGGATGACGAACGCGACGATGGCCTGGCCGGTGGTCTCGTCGGCGGCGCCGACGACGGCGGCCTCGGCGACCGACGGGTGCGAGACGAGCGCCGACTCCACCTCGGTGGTGGAGATGTTGTGCCCGGAGACGAGCATCACGTCGTCCACCCGGCCCAGCAGCCAGATGTCCCCGTCGTCGTCCTTCTTCGCACCGTCACCGGCGAAGTACCTGCCCTCGAAGCGGGACCAGTAGGTGTCGATGAACCGCTGGTCGTCGCCCCAGATGGTGCGCAGCATCGACGGCCACGGCTCGGTCAGCACCAGATAACCGCCGCCGCCGTTCGGCACCTCGTTCGCCTCGTCGTCGACGACCGTGGCGCTGATGCCGGGCAGCGGACGCTGCGCCGAACCCGGCTTGGCCTCGGTGACGCCGGGCAGCGGCGAGATCATCATGGCGCCGGTCTCGGTCTGCCACCAGGTGTCCACGACCGGCGTCCTGTCGGCGCCGATGTGCTTGCGGTACCAGACCCACGCCTCGGGGTTGATGGGCTCGCCCACCGAGCCGAGGACGCGCAGGGAGGACAGGTCGAACTTGGCGGGGATGTCGTCGCCCCACTTCATGAACGTCCGGATCGCGGTCGGCGCCGTGTAGAGGATCGTGACCTTGTACTTCTGCACGATCTCCCAGAAGCGGCCCTGGTGCGGGGTGTCCGGCGTGCCCTCGTACATCACCTGCGTCGCGCCGTTGGCCAGCGGGCCGTACACGATGTACGAGTGCCCGGTCACCCAGCCGACGTCGGCCGTGCACCAGTACACGTCCGTCTCCGGCTTGAGGTCGAAGACCGCCCAGTGGGTGTAGGCCGTCTGGGTGAGGTAGCCGCCGGAGGTGTGCAGGATGCCCTTGGGCTTCCCGGTGGTGCCGGAGGTGTAGAGGATGAACAGCGGGTGCTCGGCCTCGAACGCCTCCGGGGTGTGCTCGGCCGACTGGCGGGCGACGATGTCGTCCCACCACAGGTCCCGGTCCTCGGTCCAGGCCACCTCCTGGCCGGTGCGGCGGACCACGAGCACATGCTCGACGTTGTCCACCTTGCCGATCGCCTCGTCCACCGCCGGCTTGAGCGCGGAGGGCTTGCCGCGCCGGTAGCCGCCGTCGGCGGTGATGATCACCTTGGCGTCCGCGTCCTGGATCCGGGTCGCGAGCGCGTCCGCCGAGAAGCCGCCGAAGACGACCGAGTGCGCGGCGCCGATCCGGGCCGAGGCCAGCATCGCGATCGCGGTCTCCGGGATCATGGGCATGTAGATGGCGACGCGGTCGCCCTTGCGCACGCCCAGCTCCAGCAGGGCGTTGGCGGCCTTGGAGACCTCGTCCTTCAGCTCCGCGTAGGTGATCGCGCGGCTGTCGCCGGGCTCACCCTCGAAGTGGATGGCGACGCGGTCCCCGTGCCCGGCCTCCACATGCCGGTCCACGCAGTTGTAGGCGACGTTCAGCTCGCCGTCCTTGAACCACTTCGCGAACGGCGGGTTCGACCAGTCCAGCGTCTCGGTCGGTTCCTTGGCCCAGGTCAGCCGACGGGCCTGCTCGGCCCAGAAGCCGAGCCTGTCAGCCTTGGCCTGTTCATACGCCTCCGCGGTGACGTTGGCGTGCGCTGCCAGGTCGGCGGGCGGCGCGAACCTGCGTTCTTCCTTGAGCAGGTTGGCCAGGCTCTCGTTGCTCACGACATCTCCCTTTCGAAGGGTGTCCGTTGTGTCCCAGGCCACAGCTCATCAGACGCGGGGGTCCGATGACAAGGGTCGACGGGAAAATTGGTTTAGACCTGTCCGTGACTCGTGACCCGTACCCCTTCGTGTACCTCCTCACCTCCCCCGATGCCTCCCGCGACGTCCTCGAACACCGCTTGCTCCTCCGTCCCCGCGAGCAGGTACGCCTGGGCCTCGCCCACGTGGAAATACATGCCGTGCAGTTCCACTGTCCCCTCGGCCAGCGCCCGGGCCACCGGTCCGTGCGCCCTCAGGTGCGCCAGTTGCTGGACCACGTTGGTCAGGCACAGCAGCTCCACCGTGTCCGCCGGCTCCCGCCCGGCCAGCCGGGGCCGCTCGGGGTGATCGCCGGCCGTCCGCGCCAGGCTCGGCAGCCCGTGCCGCAGCCACCGCTGGAGCGGGGTGTCCCCCTGACCGCCCCCCGTGGTCAGCAGCGCCTGCATCGCCCCGCACCCGGAGTGCCCGCACACCGTGATGGAGCGCACCCCGAGCACGTCCACCGCGTACTCGATGGCGGCGGCCACCGAGTCGTCGCCGTGCTCCTCGCCCGGCGGCGGCACCAGGTTGCCGACGTTGCGGACGACGAACAGGTCGCCGGGACCACTGGCGGTGATCATGGACGTGACGAGCCGGGAGTCGGCGCAGGTCAGGAAAAGCTGGGAGGGCCGCTGTCCCTCCCGGGCGAGCCGCGCCAGCTCCTCCCGCACCAGCGGCGCGGTGTTCCGCTGGAACGAGCTGATGCCACGGGCCAGTTCCCGGCCGGCCCCCTGCCCTGCCCGGGCGGCGGGGGCCGCGGCGAAGCAGGCCTGGTGGTTGCGCCAGGGGGTCCAGGGGCGGCACCGGCACTCGGTGGCCGGGGCCTGCTCGCCGGTCCGGATTCCGTCGCGCCGGCCCGCGAGCTCGGCCGTGCCTCCCCGGGCGGTGTGGGAGCTGCGCCAGTCCTGCAGTGACTCGTACGCCGCGTGGTCCATGAACGAACCGTCCAGCTCCACGACGGCGTGGGAGCCCTGGGGTACGAGATGCAGGGTTCTGCTGAGCCGGGGCACCGCGAGGAAGGTCAGCTGACCTCGGACGCGTACGTGATGGACTCCTTCCTTCTCGTGGTGGGTGATGCGGGTGCGGGCGAGGCGGTGCAGGGCGACGGCGACCGCCACGGCGACCCCGAGGAACACGCCCTGGAGGACGCCGAGGGCCACCACGCCGAGCGTGGTCGCGGCATAGACCGGCACTTCGCGGTGGCGCGTCACCGTGCGGATGTGGTGCAGGGACACCATCTGGATGCCGACGGCCATCACCAGGGCGGCGAGGGAGGCGAGCGGGATCTCCTCAAGGACCGGGACCATCAGCAGCGCGGCGACTACTACGAGAACGCCGTGCACCATCGTGGAGTTCCGGCTGACGGCACCTGAATTCACATTCGCGGTACTGCGCACCGCCACGCCCGCGATCGGCAGCCCGCCGAGGGCCCCGGAGACGATGTTGGCGGCGCCCTGGCCGAGGAGCTCCCGGTCCAGATCCGAGCGGCCGATGCGGGACTGCGGACCGGTGCGGGCGGCGACCAGCTTGTCCACGGCCACCGCGCCGAGCAGCGACTGCACGCTGCACACCAGGGTGGTGGTGAGCACCGCGGCCACCAGGCCGAGCGCCGGGCCCTCGGGCAGTCCGGCCAGGGCGTGGCTGTGCCAGGACGGCAGCTCGACCCGGGGGAGGCTCAGGCCGGTGAGGGCGGCGGTCGCGGCGGCTCCGGTGACGGCGACGAGGGCGGCCGGCACCCTGCGCAGCAGTCGGCCGGCGCGGCCGGGCAGGCGGGGCCAGGCCAGCAGCAGGGCCAGGGTCAGCGCGCTCATCGACACGGCGGCCGGGTGCAGGTCGGCCAACTGGGCGGGCAGGGCCCGCAGGTTGGCGAGGACGGAGCTGTCCGGGTTGCCCCCGAGGACGATGTGCATCTGGGCGACGGCGATGGTGATCCCGATGCCGGCGAGCATGCCGTGCACCACGGCCGGGCTGACCGCGAGCGCGCCGCGCGCCACCCGTAGGCAGCCGAGGCCGAGTTGGGCGAGGCCGGCGAGGACGGTGATGCCGCAGGTGGCCCGCCAGCCGTAACGGTGGATCAGGTCGGCGGTCACCACGGTGAGGCCGGCGGCCGGCCCGCTGACCTGGAGGGGGCAGCCGCCCAGCCGCCCGACGACGATTCCGCCGACCGCGGCGGCGACGAGTCCCGCCTGGAGCGGGGCGCCGGTGGCCAGGGCGATGCCGAGGGAGAGCGGCAGGGCGATCAGGAAGACCGCCACGGCGGCGGACAGATCGGCGCCCGCGACGGGGAAGCGGCGGCGGGTCGGTGCGGGCTTGTGCGGCGGGTGGGGGTGCTGGGCGTGAGGGGGTGCGCAGGCGGACATGTTCCCGTCTCCTCCGGGGCGGCGCGGTCGCGGACTGGGTGGGAGCCGCGGCGATGGGCGGGCTCGGTCGCGGCCGTGGGTCACGGCGTGCAGCGGCGGGATGGATCAACGCTCGGTAAAAGAACCGTAATGTCAAGTAAAGCCAGAGCATAGTTTTTTGGGGCAAAAGGGGTGGAAGATCGCCCACTTGAGTGAAGTGAGCATTTGATCGGCTTGTCGTACTAATTCCTTCTCGGTCCCATGCGACCTTGGCGGCGCTGCCGGTGCGAACCCGGCACATCACCTGAAAACGGCCCTCGTCAGCGTGTGCCTGAGAGAAGGAAGAAGGTGGGCGGAACATGGCCGCCACCCAGAGGATCGCCGTCGGCGCCATGGTCGCCGCGGCCTGTGCGGCGTCGTTCGCCGGTTGCGCGACCGACTCCAGCGGCACCAAGGAAGGGGCGCCCGGACCGGGGCAGGGGGCGCCGGCGCCGGGCAGCGTGCTCCGGCTGATCGGCGACGGTTCCACCGCCTACACCGGATCCCAGCCGCATCTGCCCCGGCCCGAGCGGCTGAGCCCCGGTCAGAAGCCCCCGCAGTTCGTCGTGTTCTCCTGGGACGGCGCGGGCGAGGACAGTCAGAAGCTGTTCTCGCACTTCCGCAAGGTCGCCAAGGAGAACAACGCGACCATGACGTACTTCCTCAGCGGCGTGTACCTCCTGCCGGAGGAGAAGCGCGACCTGTACAAGCCCCCGCAGCACTCGCCGGGCCGCTCCGACATCGGCTTCAACGACGAGCAGGGCATCACCGACACCCTCAAGCAGGTACGGCTGGCCTGGCTGGAGGGCAACGAGATCGGCACCCACTTCAACGGCCACTTCTGCGGGCCCGACGGCGGGGTCGGCACCTGGTCGGTGGAGGAGTGGAAGAGCGAGATCGCCCAGGCCAAGGCCTTCGTGAAGTCCTGGCGGACCAACACCGGCATGAAGCGGGCGGCTCCGCTGCCCTTCGACTACGACAAGGAGCTGATCGGCGCCCGCACCCCCTGCCTGGAAGGCCGGAAGAACTTCATCAAGGCCGCCCGCCAGCTGGGCTTCCGCTACGACTCCAGCGGAGTCGACAACCAGGTCTGGCCCAAGAAGAAGGAGGGCCTGTGGGACCTGTCGATGCAGCTGGTGCCCTTCCCCGGCCACACCTATGAGCAGCTGACCATGGACTACAACTTCATGGTCAACCAGTCCGGCACCAAGACCCAGGGCGACCCCGACAAGTTCGACTACTGGGGCGCCCAGATGCGCGACGGACTCGTCAAGGGCTTCTACCGCGCCTACGACGGCAACCGCGCGCCCCTGATCATCGGCAACCACTTCGAGTCCTGGAACGGCGGCACCTACATGCGCGCCGTCGAGGACGTGGTCAAGGCGGTGTGCACCAAGCCCGAGGTGCGCTGTGTCTCCTTCCATCAGCTGGCCGACTGGCTCGACGCCCAGGACCCGGGGACCCTGGCGAAGCTGCGCACTCTGAAGGTGGGCGAGGCCCCCCGGCAGGGCTGGGCGTCCTTCCTGTCCGGCCACCCGGCCCCGGCGCCCAAGGGCGTGCCCGGGGCGCCGGCGGACGGGGCGTAGACGTCAGACAGGCGCCGCCACGTTCTCGCCGAGCACGAAGTGGGGGTCGACCTGCGCCGCCAGGTCGGCCCCGGTGCGCTCGTTGCCCCAGGACTCGGCGTTCTTCAGGTGGAAGTGCACCATCTGGCGGGTGTAGCGCTCCCAGTCGCGCTGCTCGTAGGTGGCGTCGACGGTGGCCTTGAGCAGGTCCAGGGCGCGGGCGTTGGCCTCCTCCAGGAGGGCGAACCGGGGCGGGCGGCCCTTCTCCATGGCGCGCACCCAGTCCGAGCGCCCGACCGTCACGAGCAGGTCGTCCCCGACCTCTTCGCGCAGGAAGTCGAGGTCGTCCGGGCCCTGGATCTTGTTGCCGACGACCTTGAGGGCGACGCCGAAGTCGCGGGCGTACTCCTTGTACTGGCGGTAGACGGAGACCCCCTTCCGGGTCGGCTCGGCGACGAGGAACGTCATGTCGAAGCGGGTGAACATGCCGGAGGCGAAGGAGTCCGAACCGGCCGTCATGTCGACCACGACGTACTCGTCGGGGCCGTCGACGAGGTGGTTCAGGAACAGCTCCACCGCTCCCGTCTTGGAGTGGTAGCAGGCGACCCCCAGGTCGGCGTCCGTGAAGGGGCCCGTGACCATCAAACGGGCGGCGCCGCCGTCGAGTTCCACCGGGCGCGCGCAGGCGTCGTAGACCGGGTTGGGCTCGCGCACCCCGACCAGCCGTGAGCCCTCGCCGGGCGGGGTCGTCTTGATCATGGTGGCGGCCGAGGCGATGCGCGGATTGGCGCCGCGCAGGTAGTCCTTGATCAGCGAAAGCTGTTCGCCCATGGCGGGCAGCGCCGCCGCCTCCTCCTCGCCGAGGCCGAGCGCGGGGCCGAGGTGCTGGTTGATGTCCGCGTCGATGGCGACCACCGGGGCGCCGGAGGCGACGAGATGGCGGATGAAGAGGGAGGAGAGCGTGGTCTTGCCGCTGCCGCCCTTCCCGACGAAAGCAATTTTCATGTTCACCAAGGGTAGTCGCGCCATAGCTGTACGTGTCACGTGGTGGTGAAGAAGACCACTCCTTCGTGGGGTGGCTCGGTGGGGTGCGTAGTGTCGTACTCATGAGTACGACAGGCGCGACCGCCGATCCGCTCGCGGCCCTGGGCTCGCTGCCCGGTGTGGCCGAGTCCGTTGAGTCCGTGCGCAAGGCCGTGGACCGGGTCTACGGGCACCGGATCATGCGACGTCGCAGCAACGAGATCACCTCCGAGGCGGCGCTGCGCGGCGCCCGCGGCTCGGCGGCGCTGTCCGGTGCGGACTGGGCCCTGGAGGAGGTGCGCCGCCGTACCGACTTCGGTGTCGACGCCGAGGCCCGCGTCATGGGTGCGGCCCTGCGGCTCACCGCGGAGGCGGGGCAGCTGCTGTCCATCTGGCGCCAGTCGCCCCTCCGGGTGCTGGCCCGGCTCCACCTGGTGGCCGCGGCGAGCGCCGAGGATCAGGTCGGCAGGCCGCGTCTGGCCGGCGAGCCGGTCGACGAGCCGCTGGTCGAGCTGCCGCTGCCGGACGCCGAGGAGGTCTCGGGCCGACTGGAGGGGCTGGCCGACCTGATCATCGCCGGCAGCTCCGCGCCCGCGCTGGTCACGGCCGCCGTGGTGCACGGCGAACTGCTGGCACTGCGCCCCTTCACCTCCCACAACGGCCTGGTCGCGCGCGCGGCCGAGCGGATCGTGCTGATCGGCAGCGGACTGGACCCGAAGGCGGTCTGCCCCGCCGAGGTGGGCCACGGTGAACTGGGCCGCGCCTCCTACCTGGCCGCCCTGGACGGGTACGTCTCCGGCACCCCCGAGGGCATGGCCGCCTGGATCGCCCACTGCGGCCGGGCGGTCGAACTGGGTGCACGCGAGTCGACGGCGGTGTGCGAGGCGCTCCAGCGCGGCGCGGCCTGAGGGAGGCCGGACGGCGAAGTCCGGGTGTGCGGGCGAGGGAAGTCCTGGTGTGCGGGCTCCGGGCGGCCGGAGCGCCAGAGGGCGGGAGCCCCGGACGGCGGGGCGTCCCGACAAGGGTCGCGGCGGTACGAGTCGCTCGTACCGCCGCTGGCATGATCACCGGGTTACCAGGCGTCCTCGATGTGTCGCCCATCAGGTCGGGATCTTTGCCCGTCACCTGGTGCGGCTGGCCCGTAATCGACGGGTCGACGTCGCGTGGGTGCCCGGTGTTCATGCTGGGTCCGTGGGGCCAGTGCGTAGTGGTAGGGGATCCTCTCGGATGTCCTTTGGTCTCGCGGGCCTACGTTCTTTGTACCGCGGGCCGGGAGGAACCGGAACCCCTACCTGCACTTCTTTACTTTCGGGTTCAAACAGGGTGAAACCGACGCGGGTTCAGGCGGTGCAACGGCGTAGGTTCAGGCTGTGCCACGGCGCCGGTTCGTGTACCACACGAGGCCGGCGGTGGCCGCCGCCGCACCTATGGCCGCCGCGGCGACCAGCGCCGGGCGGGTCGGTACGGAGAACGCGGGCAGCCGTTTCTTGAGGCGGACCGGGTGGCGGAACTCCAGGATCGGCCACCCGCGCGCGAATGCCTCGCGGCGCAGCGCGCGGTCCGGGTTCACGGTGTGCGGGTGTCCGACGGCCTGGAGCATCGGCAGGTCGGTCGCCGAGTCGCTGTAGGCGTAGCAGCGGTCGAGGTCGTAGCCCTCGGACGCGGCCAGTTCCCTGATGGCCTCGGCCTTCGTGGGGCCGTAGGCGTAGTACTCCACCTCTCCGGTGAAACAGCCGTCCTCACCGACCACCATGCGGGTGGCGACCACTCGGTCGGCGCCCAGCAGTTCCCCGATCGGCTCGACCACCTCGGCGCCCGAGGTGGACACGATCACCACGTCCCGGCCGGCCGCGTGGTGTTCCTCGATGAGGGAGGCGGCCTCGTCGTAGATGATCGGGTCGATCAGCTCGTGCAGGGTCTCGGCGACGAGCTCCCGCACCTGCTGGACGTTCCAGCCGCGGCACAGTGCGGAGAGGTACTCGCGCATACGCTCCATCTGGTCGTGGTCCAGACCGCCGGCCAGGAAGACGAACTGGGCATATGCGGTACGCAACGCGGCCCTGCGGTTGATCAGCCCGCCTTGGTAGAAGGACTTGCTGAAGGCGAGGGTGCTGGACTTCGCAATGACCGTCTTGTCCAGGTCAAAGAAGGCCGCTGCGCGGGGCAAGGAGTGGTTTTCCACGTCCCTGAGCATAGGCGCCCACCATTCGGCGTAAGGTGGGGCGCGTGGGTTTGCCTGAGAGGGCTCTCGGGTACACCATGGAAGTCACGGATCGTTCGCGACCGTGCTAACCCGGTCCGACTCCTCCCCCCCCGAGTCGGCCGTGGGGACGACCCCCGCTCTCCCCCCCGGCGGGGGTCGTCGCATGTCCGGATGGGTTTTCTCCCTCCTCCCCTCTCCTCACGCGGCCGTACGGCCGGCATCGCGCCGCCGTGACCGCGCTCTCGGCATGCCCATGATCGGTGACCCACGGTAATCATCAGACTGCTCTGTGGATATCGCACACGCGCCGGCACGGGGGTCACCGGTATGGGTGACCGAGATATTCACAGGGTCTGGGTTGTCCACAGTTATCGACCAAGATCCACATTATTTCGCGGATCACTGCACCGTGATTCCAGCGCACTCCGGCCGAGGCGAGTTCATGGCCGGTCCGATTGCCGGAGCGCGTATGGCCGGTTCCTATCGGCCGTTCATATGGAGGCCGCTTGCCGGTTCTTCACACCTTTGGGAATCGCGTGGCCGCAGGGGCTGCGCGGCCCGCCCAGCGAAGGGGGAACACCCGTGACCGGAACCGTCACCCATGACCCGCCGCCCGGCCCCGCAGACCGGCCCGGACGGCCGCTCATCGTCACCGAGGACGCCGTTCTCCTGGACGACCTCCTGCGCCTGTGCGCGGCGGCGGGCGCCACACCCGAGGTCCACCACGGCGTACCGGAATCCGGCGACGGCTGGGCGGCCGCCCCGCTCGTACTCGTCGGTGACGACGCCGCCCACCGGATGTGCGGCGCCGCGCGCCGGCCCGGAGTGGTGCTGGTGGGCCGCGACCAGGACGACCCGGGGGTGTGGAAACGAGCCGTCCAGATCGGTGCCGACCACGTCCTGATGCTCCCCGACGGCGAACCGTGGCTGGTCGACCGCATCGCCGACGTCGCCGAGGGCATCGGCCGCCCGGCCCTCACCGTCGGGGTGATCGGCGGCCGGGGTGGGGCCGGCGCGTCCACGCTCGCGTGCGCGCTCGCCGTCACCTCCGCACGCGAGGGACTGCGCACCCTCCTGGTGGACGCCGATCCGCTGGGCGGCGGACTCGACGTACTCCTCGGCGGCGAGAGCGCCGAGGGGCTGCGCTGGCCCGCCTTCGCCGCCTCCCGGGGCCGGGTCGGCGGCGGCGCCCTGGAGGAGTCACTGCCCGAGCTGCACTCCCTCCGAGTGCTCAGCTGGGACCGCGGCGACTGCGTCGCCATTCCGCCTCCCGCGGTCCGCGCGGTGCTGGCAGCCGCCCGGCGGCGCGGCGGCACGGTCGTCGTCGACCTGCCCCGACGCCTCGACGACGGGGTCGCCGAGGCCCTCGCCCAGCTCGACATGGCCTTGCTCGTCGTACCGGCCGAGCTGCGGGCCGTCGCAGCCGCCGGCCGCGTAGCCTCGGCCGTCGGCATGGTCGTGCGGGACCTGCGGGTCGCGGTCCGCGGGCCGTACGCACCCGGTCTGGACGACCACGAGGTGGCCCGGCTGCTCGGTCTGCCGCTGGCCGGCGAGGTGCCCGTCGAACCGGCGCTGCTGCGTCCGCGGGGCGGCGCGAAACCGCCGGGTGCGACCGGGCGCGGACCGCTCGCCCGCTTCTGCACGCACTTCTGGGAGCGCGCGCTGGTGGAGACGGGAGGCATCCGATGACGCTGCCCGGACTCGACCGGGCCGACGGCGCGGCCCTGCTCGACGGCGTCCGCCGCCGACTCGCCGAGAGCGGTGCCGAACCCACCCCCGCGCGCGTGGCCCAGGCACTGCGCGAACAGGGCCGGGTGCTCGGCGACGCGGAAGTCCTCGGCGCGGCCGCGCACCTGCGGTCCGAACTCGTCGGCACCGGCCCCCTGGAACCCCTGCTCGCGGACCCGGACGTCACCGACGTCCTGGTCTCCGCCCCGGACCGGGTCTGGGTGGACCGCGGCGGCGGCCTGGAGCTGACCCCAGTGACCTTCCCCGACGCGGCTGCCGTACGACGTCTCGCGCAGCGGCTGGCCGCCGTGGCCGGACGCAGGCTGGACGACGCCCGGCCCTGGGCGGACGCCCGGCTGCCCGACGGCACCCGGCTGCACGCGGTGCTGCCCCCGGTCGCCGTCGGCTGCACCTGCCTCGCCCTGCGGGTGGTACGTCCCCGGGCCTTCACCCTGGAAGAACTCGTCGCGGCCGGCACGGTGCCACCCGGCGGCGACCGGATCCTGAGGGCACTGCTCGATGCCCGGCTGTCCTTCCTCGTCAGCGGCGGCACCGGATGCGGCAAGACGACCCTGCTCAGCGCCCTGCTCGGGCTCGTCGGACCCGGGGAGCGGATCGTGCTCGCCGAGGACTCGGCCGAGCTGAGGCCGGACCATCCGCACGTCGTCCGGCTGGAGACCCGGCCCGCCAACCAGGAGGGCGCCGGCCTGGTCACCCTGGAGGACCTGGTACGGCAGGCGCTGCGGATGCGGCCGGACCGGCTGGTCGTCGGCGAGGTGCGCGGCCCCGAGGTGGTGCATCTCCTCGCGGCCCTCAACACCGGTCACGAAGGCGGCTGTTGCACGGTCCACGCCAACGCGGCGGCGGATGTGCCGGCCCGGCTGGAGGCCCTGGCCACGGCCGCCGGGCTGGACCGGGCCGCACTCCACAGCCAGCTGGCGGCGGCCCTCTCCGTGGTGGTGCATCTCGTACGGGACCGGACCGGGCGGCGCCGGATCGCCGAGGTGCACGTGCTGGAACGGGACACCACCGGGCTGGTGCGGACGGTACCGGCCCTGCGCTGGGGCGAGCGGGCGTTCGTGCGGGAGCGGGGGTGGGGGCGGTTGCGGCAACTGGTGGGGGATGCGGGCGAGATCGGGGACGACTGAGGGGCGGAGCGGCGGACGGGTGGTGTGAGGGGGCCGTTCGGCCCGGCGCCGGGGATCGGTGGGCGAGTGCGCTCGGGCCGGAGCGGTGCTTCGGCGGCGTTCGGCAGACCGGTTCGCTCGGCAGATCGGTGGTAGGTCGGCGAGGTTCGGCGGGTCAGTGGAATCCGGCCGATCGGTGCGTTCGGGGGCGTTCTGCAGATCGGTTCGCGCGGCGGAGGAGCGGCGGGTCGGCGAGGTTCGGCGGGTCAGTGGAATCCGGCCGATCGGTGCGTTCGGGGTTCGGTGGCGGGTCGATGGGCTTCGGCTGGTCGATCGAGGCCGGCAGTGATGAGAACTGCGACGGCAGTGATGGCAGCAGTGACGGAAGTGATGAGAGGAGTGACGGAAGTGATCGGTGAGACGTCCATGGGGGCCGCGCTGGTCTGTCTCGGTGCGCTGGTGTGGCTGCTGGGCGGACGGCACTACGGGATGCGGCGGGCACGGCTGGTGCTGGCCGGCGGCGGGGTGGTGACGATGGGGCCGCCTGTCCGGGAGCGGTTCCGCGCGGAACTGCGGCGGAGGCGCGGGCGATGGGGAGCCGAGTGGTGGGCGCTCGTCGCCGGTCTGGGGATCGCCCTGCTGGGTGCCTCGGTGATTCCGGTGGTCGCGGGGGCCGCCGGGGTGCCGGTGTTGCGCCGGATGCGGCTGGCTCGGCAGGCCCGGCACACCCGGGAGCGGCGGGCCGATGCGGTGATCGCCCTGTGCGGTGGGCTCGCCGGGGAGGTGCGGGCGGGACGGCAGCCGGGAGAGGCGCTGTTGCGGGCCGCGCGGGACTCCGGCGGGCTCGGCGACGCCCAGGCCGGCGTGGTGGCCGCGGCGCGGTTCGGCGGAGACGTGCCCGGCGCGCTCGCCGTGGCTGCTCGTCAGCCGGGGGCCGAGGGTCTGCTCGGACTCGCCGCGTGCTGGCGGGTGGCCGTGGACCAGGGCGCCGGACTCGCCACCGGTCTGGACCGGCTGGACGGGGCCTTGCGTGCCGAACGGGATCAACGGTCCGACGTCCGCGCCCAGTTGTCGGGAGCCCGGGCCACCGCGGTGCTGCTCGCCGCACTGCCCGCGCTCGGGCTGCTCCTCGGCTCGGCCATGGGCGCTGACCCCCTGCGTGTGCTGCTGCACAGCGGCGCAGGCCTCGGCTGCCTGGCGGCCGGCGCTCTGTTCGAGACGGCCGGGATGTGGTGGGCGATGCGGATCGTGCGGGGGGCGGAGGCCGTGTGAGGTGCGCCGTGTGTATGGGGCGAACAGCCCGAATGACCGAACCGGACGACCGAGTGATCGATGAGCGGATGCCGGGGAAGGGGTGTGCGGCATGAGTGGGGAAGTCATCCACAGGCTGGGGACGGCAGTGGTCGTGGTGCTGGTCCTCGGCTGGGGCGTCGGATGGGTGGAGCTGACGCGACGGCGGCGTCGGGCGCGGCGCCGGGTGGCCGAGCTGCTGGGCTTTGAAGTGCCTGATCGGACCGCCCGGTTGATGATTCCGGACATCGTCCGGCGGCGAGGAGTGTGGACGGCCGGCGCGGCGTGTGGTGTCTGGGTGCTGGTCGGCGGGGTCGTCGGTGCGGTGCTGGGGCTGGGCGTGGGTGCTGTGCTGTGGCGGTGGCAGGGCCGTCAGGCGGTGGCCGGACAGCAAGAGGTGGTCGATACGGCCGGGGCCGCGCGCCAACTTCCGCTCGCCGCCGATCTGCTGGCCGCCTGTATCGCGGCCGGTGCCGGTCCGGTGATCGCCGCCCAGGCGGTGGGGGAGGCCCTTGGCGGGCCGGTCGGGCAGGCACTGGCGCGGGGCGCGGCGGAGGTCCGGCTCGGCGGTGAACCGGCGGATGTCTGGCGGAACTTGGCCGCGCTGCCCGGTGCCGGTGCGCTGGCACGGCTGCTGGAGCGGGCCGACGAGTCCGGGTTGCCCGCGGCCGGGCCGGTCGCCCGGCTCGCGTCGGACGCGCGTGCGGAGTGGGCCCGTACGGCGACGGTCCGGGCGCGCCGGGCGGGCGTACTGATCTCGGCGCCGGTCGGCCTGTGCTTCCTGCCCGCGTTCATCGCGGTCGGCGTGCTGCCGGTCGTGATCGGGCTGGCGGGCGGGGTGATGGGAGGGAGGTGAGGGCGATGAGAGCGGGGCGGCAGGCGGACGTCAGGTGAGCGCTGAACGACGGCGAAGGGCAATGAACAACAACGAACCGACACGAACCATGATGAACGACAACTAGCGACAACGATCCACAACAGACCAGAAGCCTCACGGGGGTTGAAATGTTCGAGAAGATCAGGAAAGCGGCGGTCCGGATGCGCGGAGCCTGCCGTCGGGACGGCGGAATGGTGACGTCCGAGTACGCCATGGGGATCATCGCGGCCGTCGGGTTCGCGTTGCTGCTCTACAAGGTCGTCACCAGCGGTCAGGTCCAGGCTGAGCTGCAGGACATCGTGAAGAAGGCCCTCAGTGCGCGCATGTGAGCGAGGTGGGGACCGCGGGTTCGTGACCGCGGAGGCGGCCGTGGTGCTGTCCGTGCTGGTGGCGTTCACGATGGCGCTGGTCTGGGGGCTGCTTGTGGTGGCGGCGCAGATCGAGTGTGTGGACGCGGCCCGTGCGGGCGCCCGGGCCGCCGCCCGGCAGGACCCGGCCGAGGCGGTGGTGACGGTGACCCGGGAAGCGGCGCCGAAGGGTGCTCGGGTGACCGTCGCGCGCGAGGGCGATCAGGTCCGGGTGACGGTGGCGGCCAAGCCGCCGGTGCTGAGCGGGTTGCCGTTCGAGGTCCGGGAGGAGGCCGTGGCCCTCGCCGAGGACACGGTGGGCCGGAGGGAGGCGGGGCCGTGAGGCGCCGGGGCGGGTCGACCGACGAACGGGTGCGTGCAGACGGTCGACGGGGGACCGGAGGCGAGGGGCGTGAGGGGGCGCGGTGCGGTGGGCACGCGCAGCCGGACCGGCCGTCGGACTCCGACCGGGGATCCGCCACCGTCTGGAGCATGGGAGCGATCGCCGTGCTGTGTGTGGTGTTCGGCGCCGTGCTCGCTCTCGGGCAGGCCGTCGTCGTACGGCACCGGGCGGCCGGCGGCGCCGACCTGGCCGCGCTCGCGGCGGCGGACCACTGGGCCGAGGGCGGCCCGCCGGCCTGTGCGCGTGCCGAGCGGCTGGCGGCGGCCCAGGGAGTACGGCTGGTGCGGTGCGCGATCGTGGGCGACACGTCCGAGGTGACGGCGGCGGCAGGAACGGGGCCGTTCACGGCGGAGGTCAGAGCGAAGGCGGGGCCGGCAGGTCCGGTACCGCCCGCCGTCTCGGACGGGCCCTCGGTTCCCGGCGTCTCGGACGGGCTCTCGGTTCCTGGCGTCTCGGACGGGCTCTCGGTTCCTGGCGTCTCGGACGGGCTCTCGGTTCCTGGCGTCTCGGACGGGCTCTCGGTTCCCGGCGTCTCGGACGGGCCCTCGGTTCCTGGCGTCCCGGACGGCTCCCCGGTTGGGCGTCCGGCGTCCTGGACGGCTTCCAGACAGGGCCCCCAGGGGCCCAGGGCGACTCCGATGCCATGCCACCCGCCGTGCTGGACAAGCCCTAGGCCTTGACGCCTGGCGTTCCGGCGTCCTGGCGGCCCAGCCGTCCCCGCGCCCTTTGCCGCTCGCCCTTCGCCTAGCCTTCCCCCGAGCTCCCCGAGCTCCCCGAGCTCCCCGAGCTCCCCGAGCTCCCCGAGCTCCCCGAGCTCCCCGCATCCGCCCCCTCCGGTGCCCCCCGAAGCAGCACTGTGAGCAGTCGTACCGCGCCCCTCTTGTGCAGTGGGTCGTTGCCGTTGCCGCACTTGGGGGACTGGATGCAGGACGGGCAGCCGGCCTCGCACTCGCAGGAGGCGATGGCCTCGCGGGTGGCGGTGAGCCAGGCGCGGGCGGTGTGGAAGGCGCGTTCGGCGAATCCGGCGCCGCCGGGGTGGCCGTCGTAGACGAAGACCGTGGGGAGGAGGGTGTCGGGGTGCAGGGGCACGGACACTCCGCCGATGTCCCAGCGGTCGCAGGTCGCGAAGAGGGGCAGCATGCCGATGGAGGCGTGTTCGGCGGCGTGCAGGGAGCCGCCGAGGATCTCCGGGGTGATCCGGGCTTCGTCCAGCTGGTCCTCGGTGACCGTCCACCACACCGCGCGTGTGCGCAGCGTACGAGGAGGGAGGTCGAGTTTCGTCTCGCCCAGCACTTCGCCGGTGATGAGGCGCCGGCGGAGGTAGGAGACCACCTGGTTGGTGACCTCCACCGAGCCGTAGCACAGGCGGCCGGCGCCCCACGGGATCTCGGTGTCCGTCTCCAGGATGGAGATGGACGTGGTGTCACGGGCGACCGTCGAGTACGGCGGGTCCGCCTGCTCGACCAGGGCGACGGAGTCCTCCAGGTCCAGGGAGCGCACCAGGTAGGTGCGGCCCTGGTGCAGGTGGACGGCGCCTTCGTGGACGGTGGAGTGCGCGGCGCCCGCGTCCACCGTGCCGAGCAGACGGCCCGTGCCGGCCTCGACGACCTGCACCGGACGGCCGCCGGCGCCGCGGATGTCGGTGAGGTCGGCGGCCCGCTCCCGGCGGGTCCAGTGCCAGGCCTTGGTGCGGCGGCGGAGCAGCTTCGCGGCCTCCAGCTGCGGCAGCACGTCCGCGCAGGCGGGGCCGAAGAGGGCCAGGTCCTCCTCGGTCAGCGGCAGCTCCGCGGCGGCGGCGCACAGGTGCGGGGCGAGGACGTAGGGGTTGTCGGGGTCGAGGACCGTGGATTCCACCGGCTGGTCGAAGAGGGCTTCGGGGTGATGCACGAGGAAGGTGTCCAGCGGGTCGTCGCGGGCGACGAGGACCGCGAGGGCGCCCTGGCCCGAGCGGCCCGCGCGGCCGGCCTGCTGCCACAGGGAGGCGCGGGTGCCCGGGTAACCGGAGATCACCACCGCGTCCAGACCGGAGACGTCCACGCCCAGCTCCAGGGCGGTCGTGGCGGCGAGACCGAGGAGTTCGCCGGAGTGCAGGGCCCGTTCCAGGGCGCGGCGCTCCTCGGGGAGGTAGCCGCCGCGGTAGGCCGCGACACGCCGGGCCAGGGAGCGGTCGACCTCGGCGAGTCTCTCCTGGGCGATGACCGCGATCAGCTCGGCGCCGCGCCGGGAGCGTACGAAGGCGACCGAGCGCACACCCTGCACGGTGAGGTCGGTCAGCAGGTCGGCGGTCTCGGCGGTGGCGGTACGCCGTACGGGTGCGCCCTTCTCGCCCTGCAGTTCGGTGAGCGGGGGCTCCCAGAGGGCGAACACTAGCTCTCCGCGCGGGGAGGCGTCGTCGGCGACCTCGACGACCGGCAGGCCGGTCAGCCGGCGGGCGGCGACCGAGGGCTCGGCGGCGGTCGCCGAGGCCAGCAGGAACACCGGGAAGGAGCCGTAGCGGGCACACAGGCGGCGCAGCCGGCGCAGCACCTGGGCGACGTGCGAGCCGAAGACGCCCCGGTAGGTGTGGCACTCGTCGATGACGACGTACTTGAGTGATCTCAGGAAGGAGGACCAGCGCGGGTGGGAGGGGAGTATCCCGCGGTGCAGCATGTCCGGGTTGGTGAGGACGTAGTTGGCGTACTGGCGGATCCACTCCCGTTCCTCGAACGGGGTGTCACCGTCGTAGACGGCCGGCCGTACCGACGTGCCGAGCGGTTGTGAAAGTTCCTTCACCGACCGGCACTGGTCCGCCGCGAGCGCCTTGGTGGGGGACAGGTAGAGAGCGGTGGCACCACGGCCGTTCGGGGCCTCCGCGCCGTCCAGGAGGGTGGACAGGACGGGCACGAGGTAGGCGAGGGACTTGCCGGAGGCGGTGCCGGTGGCGACCACCACCGAGTCGCCGTCGAGGGCGTGTTCGGCGGCCAGCGCCTGGTGCGCCCAGGGGTGCTCGATGCCGCACGCCTGGACGGCCGCGATCACTTCGGGCCGAATCCGGTCAGGCCAGACGGCATGGCGGCCCGCGCGCGGGGGCAAGTGCTCCGTATGAGTGATGCGCGCAGCCCGGCTCGGCCCGGAGGCGAGCCGGTCCAGGACCGTGCCCGGAGACGTGCGGGAGGCCGGGCGGGCCTGGGGTCGATCGGATCGGTGATTCTTGGCCATCGGCACCGAGTGTGTCACTGGCGTGACGGACAATGGAGCCAAGGCGTCGTGCACGCCTGCCGGTAAGTGATTGAATGCCATCGCGGCTGGCGAAACGTCCCGGGGGCCGCAAGCGAGGTGCCCGAGGGACGACCGCTCGATAGCAAGGTGCTGGAGGATCCGTGGACCTGTCCCTGTCGACCCGTACCGTCGGCGATCGTACGGTCGTCGAGGTCGGTGGCGAAATCGACGTATATACCGCGCCCAAGCTGCGCGAGCAGCTGGTCGAGCTGGTGAACGACGGGAATTTCCACCTCGTCGTCGACATGGAAGGTGTGGACTTCCTCGACTCCACCGGGCTCGGCGTGCTGGTGGGCGGCCTGAAGAGGGTTCGTGCCCACGAGGGCTCGCTGCGTCTGGTCTGCAACCAGGAGCGCATTCTCAAGATCTTCCGCATCACCGGCCTCACCAAGGTGTTCCCGATCCACACCACGGTCGAGGAAGCGGTGGCGGCCACCGACTGATCGGCCACTGACCGATCCCGGACCGGTCGCCGGGGCCGGGCTCCTGCCGGGGCCCGGTCGCCGGCCGGTCCTCGCCTGGGCCGATGCCGATGTGGCGGCCCGGAAGAGAGATGTACACCAGGGGGTGTGGGCGCTCGACGGCCCCGCCCCCGACCGCACGCCCGTAGTCGCGAGGGGGATGAATGGCCACCGTCGAACTCCGCTTCAGCGCGCTGCCCGAGCACGTCAGGACCGCCCGGCTGGTGGCGGCAGCGGTGGCGCGCAGGGCCGGAGTGGACGAGGCCGTCCTGGACGAGGTGCGGCTCGCCGTGGGCGAGGCGTGCTCCCGCGCTGTCGGACTCCACCAGAACAGTGGCGTCACGGCACCGGTGAAGGTGGCGTTGATCGAAGAGGAGAAACAGTTCTCCATCGAGGTCGGCGACGAGGCTCCGCACGCCGCCCCGGGCGGCGACACGCCGGGCGGGCCGGAAGCCGAGGCGGAGGTCGAGGAGGACGAGATGGGCCTCGCGGTCATCAGCGGTCTCGTCGACGACGTGGAGGTCACCACCGGGCAGAACGGTGGCCTGATCCGCATGACGTGGCCGACCGCGCCGCCGGCCGCCGCGCTCGCCTGATCTTGCCCGTTTGATCCCGCCCGCCTGCTCCGGCCGACCGGTCTCACTCGACTGGCCGTAGCGGCCACAACCACCCGACAAGCGCACAGGGGCCCTGCCGAGCAGGGCCCCTGTGGTGTTTCGGCGACCGTCACGGGAATTCGTGAAAGAATTCACGATCAAAACCGTGATAATTTGATCAAGCGCCAAGTGGCCGACAATGGCTTTGGGGCATTACGTCGTTCGGGTTTGCTGTATGTACATGCAGGCCAATTCCGTTTACCGTCCCCTGTTTAGACTCACTCGGCGGTACCTACAATCCGTCCACATCTTGAGCTCAGCCCAAGCGTCAAGGAGGACGAATGGCGGGGCTTTCTACTCCTCAGTCGGGTCATCCCACGTCCCTCGCAGCCGCGGTCCTGACCGACGACAACCGGATCATCGTGGCCGTCATCGCGGCGGTCGCCCTGGCCGCGCTGGTGGTCGCGGGGATCCTGGTCCGCCAGGTGCTGGCGGCAGGCGAGGGCACCGACAGCATGAAGAAGATCGCCGAGGCGGTGCAGGAAGGTGCCAAGGCGTATCTCGCCCGGCAGTTGCGCACGCTCGGTGTATTCGCCGTCGTCGTCTTCTTCCTGCTCATGCTGCTGCCCGCGGACGACTGGAATCAGCGGGCCGGCCGCTCGGTGTTCTTCCTGATCGGCGCGGCGTTCTCGGCGGCCACCGGCTATATCGGCATGTGGCTCGCCGTACGCAGCAATGTGCGGGTCGCCGCGGCGGCCCGGGAGGCAACGCCGGCGGAAGGCGAGCCGGAAAAGGATCTCACCACCGTCTCGCACAAGGCGATGAAGATCGCATTTCGCACGGGCGGTGTCGTCGGCATGTTCACGGTGGGGCTCGGTCTGCTGGGCGCCTCCTGTGTGGTGCTGGTGTACGCGGCCGACGCGCCGAAGGTGCTGGAGGGCTTCGGCCTCGGCGCCGCCCTGATCGCGATGTTCATGCGGGTGGGCGGCGGCATCTTCACCAAGGCCGCCGACGTCGGCGCCGACCTGGTCGGCAAGGTCGAACAGGGCATTCCGGAGGACGACCCGCGCAATGCCGCGACCATCGCCGACAACGTGGGCGACAACGTCGGGGACTGTGCGGGCATGGCGGCCGACCTGTTCGAGTCGTACGCCGTGACCCTGGTGGCCGCGCTGATCCTCGGCAAGGCCGCCTTCGGCGACTCCGGGCTGGCGTTCCCGCTGCTGGTGCCCGCCATCGGTGTGATCACGGCGATGATCGGGATCTTCGCGGTCGCCCCGCGCCGGGCCGACCGCAGCGGCATGTCGGCGATCAACCGCGGCTTCTTCATCTCCGCGGTGATCTCGCTGGCGCTGGTCGCGATCGCGGTCTTCGTCTATCTGCCGTCGAAGTACTCCGCCCTCGACGGCGTCACCGACGCGGCGATCAAGGGCAAGGACGGCGATCCGCGCATCCTCGCGCTGGTCGCGGTGGCCATCGGCATCCTGCTCGCCGCCGTCATCCAGCAGCTGACCGGCTACTTCACCGAGACCAACCGCCGTCCGGTGCGGGACATCGGCAAGACCTCCCTCACCGGCCCGGCCACCGTCGTCCTCTCCGGCATCTCGGTGGGCCTGGAGTCCGCCGTCTACACCGCGCTGCTCATCGGGCTCGGGGTGTACGGCGCGTTCCTGCTCGGCGGTACGTCGATCATGCTGGCACTGTTCGCGGTCGCGTTGGCCGGCACCGGGCTGCTCACCACGGTCGGCGTGATCGTCGCCATGGACACCTTCGGGCCGGTCTCCGACAACGCGCAGGGCATCGCCGAGATGTCCGGCGACGTCGAGGGCGCGGGCGCGCAGGTGCTCACCAACCTGGACGCGGTCGGCAACACCACCAAGGCCATCACCAAGGGCATCGCCATCGCCACCGCCGTCCTCGCCGCGTCGGCGCTGTTCGGGTCGTACCGCGACGCGATCACCACCAACGTGCAGGACGTCGGCGCGAAGCTCACCGGGCCGGGGTCGCCGCTCAGCCTGTCCCTGGACATCTCGCAGCCCAACAACCTCGTCGGCCTCATCGCGGGCGCCGCGGTCGTCTTCCTCTTCTCCGGACTGGCCATCAACGCGGTGTCGCGGTCGGCGGGTTCGGTGGTGTTCGAGGTGCGGCGGCAGTTCCGTGAGAAGCCCGGGATCATGGACTTCACCGAGAAGCCCGAGTACGGCAAGGTCGTCGACATCTGCACCAAGGACGCCCTGCGGGAGCTGGCCACGCCCGGTCTGCTCGCCGTCATGGCGCCGATCTTCATCGGGTTCACGCTCGGTGTCGGCGCGCTCGGCTCCTACCTCGCCGGCGCGATCGGCGCGGGCACGCTGATGGCGGTGTTCCTCGCCAACTCCGGCGGTGCCTGGGACAACGCCAAGAAGCTGGTGGAGGACGGCAACCACGGCGGCAAGGGCAGCGAGGCCCACGCGGCCACGGTGATCGGGGACACGGTCGGCGACCCGTTCAAGGACACCGCCGGGCCCGCGATCAACCCCCTGCTGAAGGTCATGAACCTGGTCTCGCTGCTCATCGCACCGGCAGTGATCAAGTTTTCCTACGGCGACGACAAGAACCTCGGGGTGCGGATCGGGATCGCCATCCTCGCACTGCTGGTGATCGTCGTGGCCGTGTACATCTCCAAGCGGCGCGGGATCGCCGTCGGCGACGACGACAGTGCCGGGCGGGTCGCCAATCCGCCGGACGCCGCGGTGGTCTCGTAGATCGCGGCGAGAAATCCCTGCTCAACGGGTGGGCGGGTGGCGTTGCTGACGTCGCCCGCCCACTTGTCGTCTGTGGGCTCGCCCACGTCGTGAGCCTTCTCTCCCATGGCACGAAAGATCACAAAAGCTGACTTATGCCTCCCCCGGCAAGGGGAGGGAGTGCGTCCGCCGTGTAGATTCCGGGGGCCGAGAGCCATGGAAGGGACCAATCCGGTGAACAAGAAGCTCGCGGCCGCACTGTCCGGCGGTGCGGTACTGGTGGTGGCGGTGTCCGGGTGCAGCGGCGGCGGTGACAAGGGGCCCGACCCCAAGCTGGTGTCCTGGGCCAAGACGGTGTGCGACGCCGTGCCCGCGCAGGACGCGAAGATCAGGTCGGCCAACGCTTCGATCGCGGCCATCGCCACGGACACCAACCTCCCGCCGAAGGACGCCCAGAAGACGTACGCGGCCGCCTTCCAGGACATGGCCGAGGGCTACAAGGCGCTCGCCGACGCCCTCGACAGCGCGGGAGCGCCCCCCGGGATCGACGGCGGTGCCAAGCTCCAGCAGGACGCGGCCAAGAACCTCGCCGGCCTCTCCACGTCGTACGCCGACCTGAAGAAGAAGGTCGACGGGCTCAACACCAAGGACCAGGGCAAGTTCGCCAAGGGCCTGAAGGAGGTCGCCCTGCAGACCAAGGAGGTCGGCAAGCAGAGCGACAGCGGCACGGAGGCGCTGAAGCGGCTGGAGAAGGGCGACGTCAAGGAGGCGATGGCCGAGCAGCCCAGCTGCAAGGTCACCCCGTCCGGCTCCGCCCAGCCGACGGCGTCGGGGACGGCTGGCTGACGTCTGCGGGAGCGCGGCTGAGGTCTGCGGGTGCGCGGCTGAGGTCGGTGGGTGGCTCGCTGAGGTCGTGAGTGGGCGGCTGACGTGGCGAACGGTCCGCGCGCAGTCGGGCCGGGGCAGTCGCCGCGAGCCGGTCTCTGGCAGTGGCCAGGACT
This sequence comes from Streptomyces sp. NPDC017676, assembly GCF_044329325.1. Taxonomy (NCBI): domain Bacteria; kingdom Bacillati; phylum Actinomycetota; class Actinomycetes; order Kitasatosporales; family Streptomycetaceae; genus Streptomyces; species Streptomyces sp. NPDC017676. Next base: position 141,884 of record NZ_JBIRJA010000015.1, read on the forward strand.
CAGCTCCGGGCAGCCGCCGCAGTCGACCCGGCCAGCTTTCGCCGGTCGACCCGGCCAGCTTTCGCCGGTCGGCCCGCGCGCCGTCGCCGGTCGGTCCGCGCAGCCCTCGTCGGCCGGCCCGCGCAGCCCTCGCCCGTCGGCCCGCCCGCCTTCGCCGGTCGGCCCGCGCGCCGTCGCCCGTCGGTCCGCGCAGCGCTCGCCCGTCGGCCCGCGCAGCCGTCGTGAGGCGGTCGTGGGTGGCTGTCGCGGGCGACAATGGGGGCGTGACTGACTCCGGACCCGCTTCCCTGCCCGCTTCCGACCGGCTCGACATCGCCGCGCGTCTGAGGGACGCGCTGCTGGCCGCCTCCTTCACCGCCGACGGGCTGCTCGACCTGCTCGGCGCGCCCGCGTACGCGGCGCTGGCCCGCAGCGAGACAGTGCCCGCTCTCCGGGCGACCCGTGGCGACACGCCGCTGGAGACGCTCGTACGGCTGTTCCTGCTCCAGCAACCGGTGCCCCACGCGCGCGTGGCGGCCGTTCTGCCGGTCGGGGAGGCGGTCGAGGCCGGCTGGCTCAGGCGTGTGAGCGGTGACGAGGTGGCCGCGACCGTGGACGTGCGGCCGTACGGCGGTCCCGGCGGCGAGGACTGGTTCATCGTCTCCGACCTCGGCTGCGCGGTCGGCGGAGCCGGCGGCATCGGACAGCGTGACGAGGGTGTCGTCCTGGGTGTCGGCGGCGCCTCGACGACCCTCGCCGGCATCACCGTCCGTACCCCCGTCGCCGCCGCCCTGGACCTGGGCACCGGGTCCGGTATCCAGGCGCTGCACGCCGCGCAGCACGCCACGCGCGTGACGGCGACCGACCTCAACCCCCGCGCGCTGCACATCACGGCGCTCACCCTGGCGCTCTCCGGGGCGCCCGCCGCCGACCTGCGCGAGGGCTCGCTGTTCGAACCGGTCCGGGACGACGAGACGTTCGACCTGATCGTCTCCAACCCCCCGTTCGTGATCTCCCCGCGCGCCCGGCTGACGTACCGGGACGGTGGCATGGGCGGGGACGATCTGTGCCGCTCGCTCGTTCAGGAAGCGGGGGAACGGCTGAACGAGGGCGGGTTCGCGCAGTTCCTCGCGAACTGGCAGCACGTGGCGGGGGAGGACTGGCAGGACAGACTCAGGTCGTGGGTGCCGCGCGGGTGCGATGCCTGGATCGTGCAGCGCGAGGTGCAGGACGTCACGCAGTACGCCGAGTTGTGGCTGAGGGACGCCGGTGACCACCGTGGGGACCCGGCGGAGTACCAGGCGCGGTACGACGCCTGGCTCGACGAGTTCGAGGCGCGCAAGGTCAGGGCGGTCGGTTTCGGCTGGATCACCCTGCGCAGGACCGGGTCCGCCGAGCCCTTGGTCACGGTGGAGGAGTGGCCGCATCCGGTTGAACAGCCGCTCGGCGAGACGATCCGGGCGCACTTCGAGCGGCTCGACTATCTCCGGGAGCACGACGACGCGGCGCTGCTGGACAGTCGCTTCAAGCTCGTCCCCGAGGTGGTCCAGGAGCAGGTCGGGCTGCCCGGCGCGGAGGACCCGGAGCATGTGGTGCTGCGCCAGCACCGCGGGATGCGCCGGGCGACGAAGGTGGACACGGTGGGGGCCGGGTTCGCGGGGGTGTGCGACGGCACGCTGAGCGCGGGCCGCATCCTGGACGCCATCGCGCAGCTCGTCGGCGAGGACCCGGTGGTGCTCCGCGACCGCACGCCCGCGCAGATCCGGCTGCTGGTGGAGCAGGGCTTCCTGGAACCGGCGGGCTGAGCGGGCGCGCGGGACGGGACGGCGCCAGGAGCGGTGCCGCGGCGCCGGGTGCGAGGCCCGGTGGGGAGCGGTGCCGGGCAGGTGCCGTACGCCGGGTGCCCGTGCCGACGTAGGCGCGGTCGGATCATCTCCTGATCGCGCCGCGCGCATCGTCGTATGCCGCTGGCACGGGCCCGGCGAGGTCGCAGGGAGAGGGCGGCGCCGGGCCGTTTCCCGAAAACGGCTGGAAAAAATATCGGCACCGGGTTCGGGCCCTGCGATTCGAGTGTGCGTTCGAATGATCGGGAGCCTTCCGTTCACCCCGATGTCGCCCGCCCGCCTCCATGGCGTGCCACCCTCCCGGCGCTGGGCAGAGCCGACGGCAGGGAAGGGGTGCTCGGGCGATGGAGAGCGGACCGGCGATCTTCGCGGGAGTGGTGTTCGCCCTGTTCGGGGCCGGTCTGCTGGCGTGGACAGGCATCCGCGTCCGGCGCAGGGAACCGGTGGCCGTCGGTGTGAGTCGGGTCGCATCCGCCGCCGTCGCGAGCCTGGCCGGAGCGATCGCGCTGAGCCTCGGGGTGTACTGCCTGACCCGGCTCTGAGACGGGTGCCCGCCATGTCCAGCGGGTAAGGGGAGCGTCACGCTCCGGACAGGATCGCGGGGGTGGGCGAGCAGTCCGGGCGGCAGGAATGGCGGTAGTCGGGTTACCGTTCGAGTGGCCGTTGTGGGCTTTTCCCGTTTGACACGGGGGCGGGATGTAGCGTCACACTCCGCAGCGTCACACGTGCCAGCAGTACGCCGCGACCCCGGGACCAAGGCCTGGGGAGGCCCCAGCGTCGACCGGAGAGAAGAGCGAAGTTGTCCCCGACCAGCGAGACCGCACAGGGCGGCCGCCGACTCGTCATCGTCGAGTCGCCTGCCAAGGCGAAGACGATCAAGGGCTACCTCGGCCCCGGATACGTCGTCGAAGCGAGCGTCGGGCACATCCGTGACCTTCCCAACGGCGCCGCGGAGGTGCCCGAGAAGTACACCGGCGAGGTCCGTCGCCTCGGTGTGGACGTCGACCATGACTTCCAGCCGATCTATGTGATCAACGCGGACAAGAAGGCCCAGGTCAAGAAGCTCAAGGACCTCCTGAAGGACTCCGACGAGCTGTTCCTCGCCACTGACGAGGACCGGGAGGGCGAGGCGATCGCCTGGCACCTCCAGGAGGTCCTGAAGCCGAAGATCCCCGTCAAGCGCATGGTGTTCCACGAGATCACCAAGGACGCGATCCGCGAGGCCGTCGCCAACCCGCGCCAGCTCAACCAGAAGCTGGTCGACGCCCAGGAGACCCGCCGCATCCTCGATCGCCTCTACGGCTACGAGGTCTCCCCGGTGCTGTGGAAGAAGGTCATGCCCCGGCTGTCGGCCGGCCGCGTGCAGTCCGTCGCCACACGGCTCGTCGTGGAGCGGGAACGCGAGCGCATCGCGTTCCGTTCCGCCGAGTACTGGGACCTGACGGGCACCTTCGCGACCGGCCGCGCGGGAGACCCGTCGGACCCGTCGTCGCTGGTCGCCCGCCTGCAGACCGTCGACGGCCGACGGGTCGCGCAGGGCCGCGACTTCGACTCCCTGGGACAGCTCAAGAGCGAGAACACCCTCCACCTCGACGAGGCGACCGCCCGCGCCCTCGCCGCCGCCCTGGAGGACACCCGCTTCTCCGTGCGGTCCGTCGAGTCCAAGCCGTACCGCCGCTCGCCGTACGCCCCGTTCCGTACGACGACGCTGCAGCAGGAGGCCAGCCGCAAGCTCGGCTTCGGCGCGAAGGCGACCATGCAGATCGCCCAGAAGCTGTACGAGAACGGCTACATCACGTACATGCGTACGGACTCCACGACGCTGAGCGACACGGCGGTCTCCGCTGCCCGCGCCCAGGTCACGCAGCTGTACGGCGCCGACTACCTGCCGCCGCAGCCGCGCACCTACGCCGCCAAGGTCAAGAACGCCCAGGAGGCGCACGAGGCGATCCGCCCGTCGGGTGACCGTTTCCGCACGCCCGCGGAGACCGGCCTGACCGGCGACCAGTTCAAGCTGTACGAACTCATCTGGAAGCGGACCGTCGCCTCCCAGATGAAGGACGCGACCGGCAACAGCGTCACCGTGAAGATCGGCGGCACCGCCGCCGACGGCCGGGACGTCGAGTTCAGCGCCTCCGGCAAGACGATCACCTTCCACGGCTTCCTGAAGGCCTACGTCGAGGGTGCCGACGACCCGAACGCCGAGCTGGACGACCGCGAGCGCCGGCTGCCGCAGGTCGCCGAGGGCGACGCGCTGTCCGCCGAGGAGATCACGGTCGACGGCCACGCCACCAAGCCCCCGGCCCGCTACACCGAGGCCAGCCTGGTCAAGGAGCTGGAAGAGCGCGAGATCGGCCGCCCGTCGACGTACGCGTCGATCATCGGCACGATCCTGGACCGCGGTTACGTCTTCAAGAAGGGCACGGCCCTGGTGCCGTCGTTCCTGTCGTTCGCCGTGGTGAACCTCCTGGAGAAGCACTTCGGGCGGCTCGTCGACTACGACTTCACGGCCAGGATGGAGGACGACCTCGACCGCATCGCGGCGGGTGAGGCCAAGGCCGTGCCGTGGCTGAAGCGCTTCTACTTCGGCGAGGGGACGGCCACGGGCGGCGCGGCCGACGCCGGCAACGGCGACGGCGACCACCTCGGCGGCCTCAAGGAGCTGGTGACCGACCTGGGCGCGATCGACGCGCGCGAGGTGTCGTCGTTCCCGGTGGGCAATGACATCGTGCTCCGCGTCGGCCGCTACGGCCCGTACATCGAGCGCGGCGAGAAGGACACCGAGCAGCACCAGCGTGCCGACATCCCGGACGACCTGGCACCGGACGAGCTGACCGTCGAGCTGGCCGAGGAACTGCTGGCCAAGCCCAGCGGCGACTTCGAGCTGGGCACCGACCCGGCCACCGGCCACTCGATCGTCGCCAAGGCCGGCCGCTACGGCCCGTACGTCACGGAGGTCCTTCCCGAGGGCACCCCGAAGACCGGCAAGAACGCGGTCAAGCCGCGGACGGCCTCGCTGTTCAAGTCCATGTCGCTCGACACGGTGACGCTGGAGGACGCGCTCAGGCTGATGTCGCTGCCGCGCGTCGTCGGCACCGACGCGGACGGCCAGGAGATCACCGCGCAGAACGGTCGCTACGGCCCGTACCTGAAGAAGGGCACGGACTCGCGCTCGCTGCAGTCCGAGGACCAGATCTTCACGATCACGCTGGAGGAGGCGCAGGCGATCTACGCCCAGCCGAAGCAGCGTGGCCGGGCGGCCGCCAAGCCGCCGCTGAAGGAGCTGGGCGAGGACCCGGTCTCCGGTAAGCCGGTCGTGGTCAAGGACGGCCGCTTCGGTCCGTACGTCACCGACGGCGAGACCAACGCGACCCTGCGCTCCGGCGACAGCGTCGAAACCATCACTCCTGAGCGTGGTTTCGAACTGCTCGCCGAGAAGCGCGCGAAGGGGCCCGCCAAGAAGACCGCGAAGAAGGCGGCGGCCAAGAAGACCGCCCCGGCGAAGAAGACCGCCGCGAAGAAGGCGGCCGCGAAGAAGACGACGACCGCGGCGAAGAAGACGACTGCCAAGAAGACCACCGCCAAGAAGGCGACGGCTTCCAAGGCGACGGCTTCCGGCGCGGAGGACTGACACGCCATCGGGTCACTGACCTGAACGCCCCGGCACCCCCTCGGTGCCGGGGCGCGCGCATGCCCGGACACGCGAGGTGTGGTGTCAGCGGCTGCGGATAGGCTGAACGCATGACGCGAGCCGAGCAGCCGACGGCCCACACCCCAGCACCGGACGACGCCCTGGTCGCGGACTCCCGCGAGCGCGCCGTCCGTTCCCTGCTGCGCCGACCGCAGCTGAGGCGCCTGTGGAGCGCGCAGCTGGTGAGCGGTGTCGGCGACATCCTGTCCCTCCTCGTCCTCGTCCTCCTGGTCCTCCAGTCGGCGATCGCCGAGGGAGCCTTCGGGGGCGGCTACCGAGGCGTGGCGTTCGCGGTGGCGACGGTCTTCGCCGCGCGTGTCCTCGCCGCGCTGCTCTTCGGCGCCGTCCTCCTCGGTCCGCTGACCTCGCTCACCGCCCAGGAGGGCCCGCTCGACCGCCGCTGGACCATGGTCGGCGCCGACGGCCTGCGTGCGGCGCTGCTGATCGTCGCGCCTCTGTGGATCGACTGGACACCGGACGACGCGCTGGCAGTCCTGCTCGTCACCGCCTTCGTCACCGGCGTCGCCGAGCGGCTGTGGACCGTGTGCCGGGAGAGTGCCGCTCCGGCCCTGCTGCCGGCCCCGCCGCCGGAGGGAGCGACGGTACGACCGCTGCCGGACCACCTGGACGCCCTGCGCCGTCTGTCGCTGCGGACGACCTTCCTGGCGGTGCCGCTGGCCGCCGCCGCCCTGGTCGTCGCCGCCCTGCTGAACAACCTGCTGGGCAGCGGCGTGGCCTGGTTCGACCAGCACCAGGCGGCCCTCGGGTCGTACGTGGCGGCGGGCCTGTTCGCCGCCTCGCTGTCCGTGCTGACCTGTCTGGAGCTGCCCGGCACGCGCACCCCGCGCGCGCGGTCCCCGCTGGAGGGCCTGCGCCGCCCGCGCACCGCCACCGGCGTCGACAAGGGCCGTACGGGCGCCATCCCGCTGCTCGTCCCGGCCTGCGCCGGAGTCGCCGGCGCCATCGCGGCGGCCGTCTCGGTGTGCGTACTGCACGCCAAGGACCTGGGCGGCGGCCCCGTGCTGTACGGCCTGCTGGTGCTGGGCCTGACCGGCGGTGTCGCCGTCGGCATCCGCACGGCCCCCCGGCTGCTGCCCTCGCTCTCCCGGCGCCGCCTGCTGGCCCTGGCCATCGCGGTCGCCGGCATCGCGCTGCTGGCCGCCGGACTGGTCCCGGACGTCACCACGGTCCTGCTGATCGTGACGCTGGCCGGCGTCGGCGCGGGTGTGGCCGCCAACACCGGGCACACCCTGCTCGACCAGGAGACCGAGGACTCCCGCCGGGCGCGCACCACCGAACACCTGCACGCCATGGTCCGCGTCTTCATAGCGCTGGGCGCCGTGATCGCGCCCCTGGTCGCGGCCCTGATCGGCCCGCACCGGCTGGAGAACGGCAAGTTCGTCTTCGCGCACGGCGGCGCCGCCTTCACCCTCATGCTGGTCGGCGCGCTGCTGTTGCCGGTGGCCGCGCTGGTGCTCGCCAAGGTCGACGACCGCTCCGGTGTGCCGCTGCGGCAGGACCTCAAGGACGCCCTGCTGGGCGGCGACGACCCGGTCACCGCCCCGGCTGCCAACGGCTTCTTCATCGCCCTGGAGGGCGGCGACGGCGCCGGCAAGTCCACCCAGGCCGAGGCGCTCGCCGAGTGGATCCGGGCCAAGGGCCACGAGGTCGTGCTCACCCGCGAGCCCGGCGCCACCCCGGTGGGCAAGCGGCTGCGTTCGATCCTGCTGGACGTCTCGTCGGCGGGCCTGTCCCACCGCGCGGAGGCGCTGCTGTACGCCGCCGACCGCGCCGAGCACGTCGACACCGTCGTACGACCCGCCCTGGAGCGCGGCGCGGTGGTGATCACCGACCGCTACATCGACTCCTCCGTCGCCTACCAGGGCGCCGGCCGCGACCTGTCCCCGACCGAGATCGCCCGCATCAACCGCTGGGCCACCAACGGTCTCGTCCCGCACCTGACCGTCCTGCTGGACGTCTCCCCGGAGACCGCCCGCGAGCGGTTCACCGAGGCACCCGACCGGCTGGAGTCGGAGCCCGCGGAGTTCCACGCACGCGTGCGGGCCGGTTTCCTCACGCTGGCCGCCTCCGACCCCGGGCGCTACCTGGTCGTGGACGCCGGGCAGGAGCCCGAGGCCGTCACCACCGTGATCCGGCACCGGCTCGATGTCGTGCTGCCGCTGTCCGAGGCCGAGATCAAGGCCCAGGAGGAGGCCCGCAGGAAGGCCGAGGAGGAAGCCCGCCGCAAGGCCGAGGAAGAGGCCGCCCGCAAGGCCGAGGAGGAGCGCCTGGAGCGCGAGCGCCAGGAGCAGCTGGCCAGGTTGCGCGCCGAGGAGGAGGAGCGCAAGCGGCGCGAGCTGGAGGAGGCGCAGCGGCGCGAGGCCGAACGGCAGGCGGAGGAGGCCCGGCAGCGGGCCGAGGAGGCCCGCCGGCGCGCCGAGGAGGAGCGGCAGCGGCTGCTTGCCGAGGAGAAGGCTCGCGCGGAGGAGGAGGCCCGCCGCCGGGCCGAGGAGGAGCGGCGCCGCAAGGAGGCCGAGGAGGAGGCCCGTCGGCGCGCCGAGGAAGAGGCCCGGCAGGCACGGCTGCGTGCCGAGGAGGAGGCCCGGCGCCTGGAGGCCCAGCGCAAGGCCGAGGAGGCGCTGCTGCGGGCGGAGGAGGCCCGTCGGCAGGCCGCCGAGGCCGCGGCGGCGGCCGACGCGGCGGCCCGCAGGCCCAGCACGCCGCTGCCGACGGCACCGCGGGTGGTCCCTGACGCGGCCACGGTTCCGACGCCGGTGGTGTCGCGGGAAGCGGCCGCGCGCGGGACGGACACGCGGGGCACGGACGACGAGACGACGGTGCTGCGTCCGGTGCGCGAGGAGCGCGCCGCCGGCGACGCCCGGGGCGTCCACCCCGACTCCGAGGTGACCGCCGAGCTGCCGCAACTCCCTGCGGTCACCGGGCCGGCCGACGAGACCGCGGTGCTGCCCCGGGTGCCGCCGGGCGCGGCGGACGAGACGGCCGTGCTGCCCTCGGTGTCCGCCGACGAGACGGCCGAGCTGCCGTCGGTGGCTCCGGGCGCGGCGGAGGAGACCGCCGTGCTGCCGCCCGTACGGGGTGGCGACCCGGCCGACCGGGTGCCGCCCGGCTTCTTCCGGGAGGAGCGGCCCGCCGCGGCCCCCGACGGCTCCGAGCCGCGCACGCGTGAGATGCCCCAGCTCGACGCCGACGGCACGCCCCGCCGCCGCCCGCGTCCCGACTGGGCCGAGGAGACCCCGCTGGACGACCTGCCCACGCTGGCCGACGAGCTGCTGGGTTCGTACGACGAGGGGCAGTACGGCGACCAGGGCGACGGCGGGGAAGAGGGCCGCAAGGGACGCGGCCGGGGCCGCCGCGGCTGAGCTGCACGCCGGTGAGAGCCGGTCGCCGGGCGCCGATGAGAGTCGGCGCCCGGGACATCGGCGGGATGGTGCGTCCGGGTGCCGGGCAGCCGTAGCCTCCCCGACGGGACAGACGTCGGCCCGGCGCCGGACGGGCACGGCGCACCGGATCCGCCGACTGCGCGACGGGGCAGACGCCGGTCCCGCGCCGGATGGGCACGGCGCACCGGATCCGCCGCCTCCGCGACCTCCGTCCGCCCCCTTTGTCAGTGCCCACCCGCACAATGGATGCCGGAACGCGGAGTGTGACGGAAGGGCGGCGTGACCCATGACCGTGTGGGACGACCTCGTCGGGCAGGAGAAGGTGAGCGCGGTGCTGGACGCCGCCGCGCGGGACGCCGACGCCCTCGTCACGGCCGCCGCGGCGGACCAGCCGCTGCCCGAGACGTCGAAGATGACCCACGCCTGGCTCTTCACCGGCCCGCCCGGCGCGGGCCGGAGCCAGGCGGCCAGGGCCTTCGCCGCCGCCCTGCAGTGCGTGAGTCCCGACCGCGCGCTCGGCGGCGCCCCCGGCTGCGGCTTCTGCGACGGCTGCCACACCGCGCTGCTCGGCACCCACGCGGACGTCACGACGGTCGCCGCGGTCGGCTCCGAGATCCTGGTCAAGGACATGCGGGACACGGTCCGCAAGTCGTTCACCTCCCCGGCGAACGGCCGCTGGCAGATCATCCTGGTCGAGGACGCCGAGCGGCTGAACGAGAAGTCGGCCAACGCGGTCCTCAAGGCGGTGGAGGAACCCGCCCCGCGCACGGTCTGGCTGCTGTGCGCCCCCTCCATCGAGGACGTCCTGCCGACCATCCGCTCCCGCTGCCGCCACCTGAACCTGCGCACGCCGTCCGTCGAGGCGGTCGCCGACATGCTCATGCGGCGCGACGGCATCGAGCCGGAGGTCGCCGCGTCCGCCGCCCGGGCCACCCAGGGGCACGTCGACCGGGCCCGCCGCCTGGCCACCGACCCGGCGGCCCGTGAGCGCCGGGCCGCCGTGCTGAAGCTCCCGCTGCGGCTGGACGAGGTCGGCGCCTGCCTGAGAGCCGCCCAGGAACTGGTCGACGCCGCCGCCGAGGACGCCAAGCAGCTCGCCGAGGAGATGGACGGCAAGGAGACCGAGGAACTGAAGGCGGCGCTCGGCGCGGCCCAGGGCGGCCGTATGCCGCGCGGCACGGCGGGGGTGATGAAGGACCTGGAGGACATGCAGAAGCGCCGCAGAACCCGTACCCAGCGCGACAGCCTGGACGTCGCCCTCGGCGACCTCACCGCCTTCTACCGCGACGTCCTCGCCCTGCAACTCGGCACGCGCGTGGCGCTCGCCAACGCCGACGCGGAGGACGCCCTGGAGCGGCTGGCCCGAGCCGGCACCCCGGAGTCCACCCTGCGCCGCATCGAGGCGATCGCCGCGTGCCGCGAGGCCCTGGACCGCAATGTGGCTCCGCTGCTGGCGGTGGAGGCGATGACCATGGCGCTGCGCGCGGGGTGAGGCGCCCAGCCCGAGAGGACGACCGGCCGGGCAGGGCCCAGCCCGTGAAGGCGGCCGGCTGAGGAGGGACGGAGGCCACCGTGTCGCTCGGACGAGGTCCCTCGTACGAGCCACAATCCACACGCTCCGCACGCAACCCGTCGCACACCGTTAGGCTCGCCGGATGTACACCAGGCCATCCCCCCGCACCCGCCGGACCCGGGGCACCCGCGCCCGGACGACGGCCCGCCTCACGGCCACCCTCCTCACGGCCGCCGCACTGCTCGTGTCCGCATGCTCCTCCGGGAGCTCGACCACATCGTCCGCGGGCGGGACGGTGGAGGCGGCGCTGGCCGCGCTGCCGTATGCGACGCCGTCGGCGCTGACGCCGTACTACGGCCAACGGCTGAGCTGGCGCGACTGCGGTGTGCCCGGGTTCCAGTGCGCGACGATGAAGGCCCCGCTGGACTACGCCCGGCCCGACGCGGGCACCGTCCGGCTCGCCGTGGCCCGCAAGAAGGCCACCGGCAAGGGCAAGCCGCTCGGCTCCCTGCTGGTCAACCCCGGAGGACCGGGCGGTTCGGCCGTCGGGTATCTCCAGCAGTACGCGGGCGTCGGCTACCCGGCTCAGGTCCGGGCCCGCTACGACATGGTCGCGATGGACCCACGGGGCGTCGCCCGCAGCGAGCCCGTCCAATGCCTCGACGGGCGGCAGATGGACGCGTACACGCAGACGGACATGACCCCCGACGACCAGCGGGAACAGGACGCGCTGGTCGCGGCGGACCGGAAGTTCGCGGAGAGCTGCGGGGCCCGCTCGGCACGGCTGCTGCGACACGTCTCCACCGTCGAGGCGGCACGGGACATGGACATCCTGCGGGCGGTGCTCGGGGACCGGAAGCTCAACTACGTCGGGGCGTCGTACGGCACGTTCCTCGGGGCGACGTACGCCGGACTGTTCCCCCGGCGGGTCGGCCGGATGGTCCTGGACGGTGCGATGGACCCGACCGTGGACGCCCGCAGGCTGAACCTGGACCAGACGGCGGGCTTCGAGACGGCGTTCCAGGCGTTCGCGAAGGACTGCGTACGGCACTCCGACTGCCCGCTCGGCGGGAAGGGCACGACGCCCGCGCGGGTCGGCGCGAATTTGCAGGCGTTCTTCCGCAAGCTCGACGCCCACCCGATTTCGGCGGGCGACGCGGACGGCCGCAAGCTGGGGGAGTCACTGGCCACGACCGGGGTGATCGCGTCGATGTACGACGAGTCGTCCTGGGAGCGACTGCGCGAGGCGCTGACCTCGGCGATGAGGGAGAACGACGGCGGCGGCCTGCTGTCCCTCGCCGACAGCTACTACGAGCGGGACGCGAACGGCCACTACAGCAATCTGATGATGGCCAACGCCGCGGTGAACTGCCTCGATCTGCCGCCGGCCTTCTCCGGTCCCGGGGACGTCGAGAAGGCGCTGCCCGAGTTCGAGAAGGCGTCCCCGGTCTTCGGCCCGAGCCTGGCCTGGGCCTCGCTGAACTGCGCGTACTGGCCGGTGCGGGCGACGGGTGGGCCGCACCGCATCGAGGCGAAGGGGGCGGCGCCGATCGTGGTGGTCGGCACGGTCCGCGACCCGGCCACCCCGTACCGCTGGGCCCGGTCCCTGGCCCGCCAGCTCTCCTCGTCCCGCCTGCTGACCTACGACGGCGACGGGCACACGGCGTACGGCCGGGGCAGCGCCTGCATCGACACGGCGATCGACACCTACCTCCTCCGTGGCACCCCGCCGACCCCCGGAAAGCGCTGCTCATAGCCCCTGCCACCCACCCCGGAACCACCCCCTCCGGGGTGGGTGCGAAGCACCCCCGGAAACTGTGTAGACTTACCGACGTTGCCGATCGCACCATGGTGCGGGCAGCACGCCGCTTTAGCTCAGATGGCCAGAGCAACGCACTCGTAATGCGTAGGTCTCGGGTTCGAATCCCGAAAGCGGCTCGGTGAGAGGCCAGGTCATGTCGCCCATGACCTGGCCTTTCAGTTGTCAAAGGGGGTTCGTGGGACGGCGTCGGGGCGGAGGCGGGCGGCCAGGAGGGCGATGTCGTCCTCGCACATGCCGTTGGTCAGCTGGGTCAAGAGCGTGTCGAGCAGGTGGTCCAGTGAGTCGTCGGGCGACAGGGCCATGGTGGTGAGGCGGCGTACGGAGTCGTCGATGTCCGCGCCCCGCTGTTCCACGAGGCCGTCGGTGTAGAGCAGGAGCACCGAGCCCGGTTCGAATGCGAACGTTGTCATCTCGTAGTCGCCGAGTTCCGTGCCGATGGGCGGGCCGGCCGGCAGGTGCATCAGGCCGGTGCCGCCGCCCGGGCGGATGACGAGGGGCGGCAGGTGTCCGGCCGTGGCCGCGGTACAGGTGCCGGCCCCGGTGTCCACGAGGACCAGCAGGCAGGTGGCCGCGCGGTCGAGGCCGATGCGCGCCGCCCTGCGGTCCGCCTCGGTGAGCATGGCGTCCACGGGCAGTCCGGCGGCGGCGACGGTGCGCAGGACGGAGCGGTACTGGCTCATGGCGACCGCGGCCTGGAAGCCGTGTCCCATCACGTCGCCCATGACCAGCAGGGCGCGGCGGTCCGGGAGGGCGATGGAGTCGTACCAGTCGCCGCCGACGAGCGCGCTGCGGCCGGAGGGCAGGTAGCGGATGGCCACCTCGACCGTGGGGTGGGGGCGGTCGGGCTCGGACAGCAGGGCGCGCTGGAGTTCCAGCGTCATCGTGTGCTCGTGGCTGTACCGGTGGCCGCTGTCGATGGAGACCGCCGCCCGCGCGGCCACACCCTGCGCGGTCAGGACGTCGTCGTTGCTGAAGGACTTCTCCAGCTGTCCGGGCAGATCGGGCCCTTTCCATCGTGTGGGGACAGTGGAGCGGACGCGTCTCGGCCGTCGCCCGGCGCCCGTGCCGGCAGACCGTGGCCGTCGCGCTGGTCGCCTGCTCAACGAGCCGGCCGCAAGAGCTCGGCCTCAACTGCCTGGTCCCACCTGCTCGGCCCCAACTGCTCGGCCCCAACTGCTCGGCTACGACGCGGGGGCTTCAACGAGCGGGCTTATAAGGGCCGGTCTCAAGGCGTAGCTGGAAGGAGCGCGGAGGGGAACGTAGCGACAAAACCGGATCAAAGACGCGGCAAAGTGAATGGGCGTCCGGTGAACCCGCGGACCTGAGGCAACATCTTGGTGAAGGGCGGGCAGCGCGCGGTCGGGACGCGGTGCCGCTGTCGGCCGGATGAGGTGAGGGACGTGGCGGAGCCGAGGATCGCCGTCGCCGTGGTGACCATGGGCAACCGGCCCGCCGAGGTCGACGCCCTGCTGGAGTCCGTGGCCAAGCAGGACCTCGCCCCTGACCGCATCGTGATCGTCGGCAACGGCTGCCGGCTGCCCGAGTTCGCCCGGCGGCTCTCCCTGCCGGGCGAGGTCACCACCATCGACGTCGAGGAGAACCTCGGCTGCCCGGGTGGCCGGAACGTCGCCCTCGCGCGGCTGCGGGAGTTCGGGGACGTCGACGTGGTCGTGGAGCTGGACGACGACGGGCTGCTCGTCGACCCCGACGTGCTGCGCCGGGTGCGCGACCGGTACACCGCCGATCCGCGCCTCGGCATCGTCGGATTCCGCATCGCCGACGAGCTGGGCGAGACCCAGCAGCGGCATGTGCCGAGGATCGGCAGGTCGGACCCGCTGCGCGGCGGCTACGTCACCGGTTTCCTCGGCGGGGGACACGCCCTGCGCATGGCCATGCTGACCGAGACCGGGGACTGGCCCGCCGAGTTCTTCTTCGCGCACGAGGAGACCGACCTGGCCTGGCGAGCCGCCGACGCCGGCTGGAAGATCCTGTACGCCCCCGAACTGCTCCTCCAGCACCCCAGGACCTCACCGGCCCGGCACGCCATCTACTACCGGGTCAACGCCCGCAACCGCGTCTGGCTCGTCCGGCGCCGGCTGCCGTTGCCGCTCGTCCCGGTGCACCTCGGGGTGTGGACCCTCCTCACCCTCGCCCGAACCCGCTCCCCGGCGGGGCTCAGGGCCTGGTTCGGCGGGTTCACGGAGGGACTGCGGGAACGGCCCGGTGAGCGGCGGCCGATGCGCTGGCGGACGGTGTGGAGGCTCACCCGGCTGGGACGCCCGCCGGTGATCTGAGCCCGGGCAGCCCAAGAAGTCAAGACGTCAAGAAATCAGGCGGCCGGAGAAGCCAAGAAGCCTGAGAAGTCAGGGGGGCCTGAGAAGTCAGCGGCCTGCGAGTCAGGGGACTGGGGAGTCCGGGAAGTCTGGGATGAGAAACGGGACGGGGCCCCGGTCGTTCACCTCCGCCGGCCGGGGCCCTTGTCGTCCCCGGACCCAGCCTGCGGCGACACTCCCCCGAGTTACGCGTGCTACGCGCGCGCCGTCGGGCCGAATCCGATGGAATGATCACATCAGGATGCGCCAACGGATCGCTAACATGTGGCCAACGGTTCGTCAGCGGACCGCGGAGCGGTTGGCCGGAAGTCCTCCGGCGGCAGCGGGAACCGTCCCTTCGGGTGGGCGGACGTCAACTGCCGAACGGGCGGGGGGCCGTAGGACGGCCGGCGGTCGGCCGACGAGAGGAAGGTGGCGGGAAACCGCTGTGGACAGGGCGGAATTCCGCCAGGCAACGGCGGGTACACATCCGCCGCGGAGCGCGGTCGGGCCGACCGCGCGGGAAGGCAGTGGAGCGGCGTGATGCGGCGGTGCGAACTGCACTTCGGACTGCTGGGACCGCCGGTCCTCTACGACCGACCGCCGTACGGGATGTCGTACGACAGCTCCTGCACCACCTCTCCAGAGACTCCCGGCACCTCTCTCGGAGCCGACACCTCGGCCGGTGCCGCACCCGGAGCCGCTGGCGCCGCACCCGAATCCTCCGATGGCGCGCCCGGACCCTGCGGTCCCCCCAGCTCTCATCGTCCCGCCGAGAAGGCCGGCCACGACGCCCCCGACAACGGCGTCCGAGCCATCGGCAGCCCCAAGGTCCGCGCCCTGCTCGCCGCGCTGCTCCTGGAGCCCGGCCGGGTCGTGTCGGTCGAGGCGCTGAAGGACGCGTTGTGGGGCGGCGCGCCGCCCGTCTCCGCGCAGGCTTCCCTGCACAACCACGTCACCCGGCTGCGCCGGCTCCTGGACGACCCCGAACGGCTCAGGGCCGTACCGCCGGGCTATGTGCTGCGGGTCGACCACGGCGAACTGGACGTGCACGTCTTCGACGCCCGGGTCGCCGAGGCGCGCGCCGCACACGCCCGGCGCGACTGGCCGGGCGTCGTCCGCGCCTGCGCCGCCGCGCTCGCGCTGTGGCGCGGCACGCCGCTCAGCGGACTCCCCGCCGACATCGGCGGCTACGCCCTCGTGCAGCGCCTGAGCGAGGCGCGGCTGCTCCTGCTGGAGCTGCGCTACGACGCCGAACTCGCCCTCGGCGGCGCCCGCTTGGCCGCGCTCGTCCCCGAACTGGCGGCCCTGGTCGCCGAACATCCGCTGCGTGAGGCGTACCACCGTCAGCTGATGCTCGCCCTGCACCGCACCGGCCGCCAGGCCGAGGCCCTCGCCGTCCACCGTGATCTGCGTGCGCGCCTGGTCGAGGAACTCGGCATCGAACCCGGCCCGGCGGTCCGCGAGGCGCATGTCGAGGTGCTGCGGGGAATCGGTGGGGAGCGGCGGCGGGACACGACGGAGTACGGCGGCTCCTCGCAGCCGGCCGGGCAGGGCGGACAGCCGCGTCGGGAGGGCGACTCGGCCGCCGGTGAGGGCGACGGCAAGGGCAACGGCGACCGCACGGGTACCGGCACCCCCAGCGGCACGGGTACCGGTCCCGGTTTCGGCACGGGTACCGCCTCCGGCACCCCCGCCGGCACCCTGGGTGGTTCCGCGTCCGCGCCGTCCCAGGCGTCCGCCGCGCCTCCCACGGCCTCCGCGTCCTCAAGGGAGGACGACGGAGCCGCCGTACGGCAGACCCCCCGTCCGGCCCAGCTCCCCGCCCCGCCGGCCCACTTCACCGGCCGTGCCCACGTGCGCCGCGAGCTGCGCCGCACGCTGACGGAGCCGTCCGCTCCGGCCCCCGCCGTCGCGGTGGTCAGCGGTATGGCCGGCGTCGGCAAGAGCGCGCTGGCCCTGCACGTGGCCCATGAGTTGAGGGAACGTTTCACCGACGGTCAGCTCTACGTCAACCTGCACGGCGCCACCCCCGGCATGACCCCGCTCACCGCCACGCAGGCGCTCGCCGCGCTGCTGCGCGACCTCGGTGCCGCACCCCGGAACATCCCGGAACACCCGGATGCGGCCGCCGCGTTGCTCCGTTCACTGCTCGCGCCGGCGCGCATCCTGCTGGTGCTGGACGACGCGGCGAACGCGGCCCAGGTACGGCCCCTGCTGCCGGCCGGGCCCGGCTGCGCGGTGATCGTCACCAGCCGCTCACCGCTCACCGCGCTCGACGGCGCCCGTCGCTTCCCGCTCTCCCCGCTGACCGGCGAGGACAGCGCGGCCCTGCTGCGCGCGGTGAGCGGGCGTGCGGGACTCGACGCCGGCCACGCGCTGGTCGAGCTGACCGGCCGGCTCCCGCTGGCGCTGCGCGTGGTCGCCGCCCGGCTCGCGGCCCGCCGCGCCCTGACCCCGGACGTGCTGGCCGGCCAACTCGCCGAGACCGGCGGGCGGTTGCGGCACCTGGAGTACGACGACCTGAGCGTCCGCCGCTCCCTGGCCGTCGCCCACGACGCGCTCGCCGCCGCAGAGCGCGAGGCC
This sequence comes from Streptomyces sp. NPDC017676, assembly GCF_044329325.1. Classification (NCBI taxonomy): domain Bacteria; kingdom Bacillati; phylum Actinomycetota; class Actinomycetes; order Kitasatosporales; family Streptomycetaceae; genus Streptomyces; species Streptomyces sp. NPDC017676. Next base: position 159,032 of record NZ_JBIRJA010000015.1, read on the forward strand.
GACCGGGACGCGGCCCTCGCCCTGCGTCACATCGGCGCGCTCGACCTGCCCACCTACGGTGCCCCGCTGATCGCGCGCCTCACCGGCACGGACGAGCGCCGTGCCGAGGCCGCCCTGGACCGCCTGGTCGACGTCGCCCTCCTGGAGGAGACGGCGTACGGCCGCTACGTGCCCCACGACCTGGTCCGCGACTTCGCCCGAGAACTCGCCGACACCGTCCCGGGGCCCGCCACGAACCCGGCCGCCGACGCGGCAGGGACGGATGCACACGGCCCGGTTCCCGCATCAGCCGGGGGCATGCCCTCCAAGAAGCCCCCCGCCGCCTCCGGCAACGGCGGCCCCGATGGCCCCGGCAGCACCGTCCACCCCGAAGGCACCGCTCTCCCCGAACACACCGCTCACGCCGATAGCCCCGCTGGCACCGCTGTCCCCGACCGCACCCCCGGCCCGGAAGACGCCCCCGCCGTCCCCGGACGCACCCGCCCTCACAACGCCCCCACCGTCCCCGACCTGGCTGCCCTCCGCTGGTACGCCGCCATGGCCGAGCGGGTGCTGACGGCGGTCGTGGAGCCCGGGCTCGATCAGGACGACCGGCGGCGGCCGACCTCCGCGCAGCCGGTGGGACACGCGGCGGAGGTGGCGGCCCTGGCGCCCTTCGAGTCGGCCGAGGAGGCGTTCGCGTGGGGTGAGCTGGAGCTGGAGAACGTGGTCACGCTCGTGGAACGCAACGCCGACACCGACGATCCGTGCACGGCCGCCCCTCTCTCCACGCTCGTACGGCTGCTGTTCCCCTATGTGCAGCGCAGCGGCCGGGTCGCCGAGATGGAGGTGCTGGGGCGGGCCGCGCTCGGTGCCGCGCGACGGCTCGGGGACCCGGAGGCCGAGGCGTACGCGTTGGGCGACCTCGCGGGCCTGCACTTCCTGACCGGCCGGCAGAACGACGCCCTCGCCCTCACCGACCGGGCCCTGGAGATCTGGGGGCGGCTGGGCAGGGCCTCCCGGATCCGGCGCTGCCTGAACAACCGTGGCCTGCTGCTGGAGGGGCTGGGGCGGTTCGAGGAGTCGGGGGAGGCGCTGCGGCAGAGCCTCGCCTACTCGCGGCTGCTGAACGACCCCTACGGCGAGGCCGTCACCCGCAGCCACCTGGGCAACCTCTACGAGCACACCGACCCGCGCGCCGCCATCGAGCAGCACCGGCGCTCGCTGGCCATCGGGGACGAGATCGGCGCCGTCATCGTGCAGCACTCGGCGCACTGCAACATCGGGTACGCCCACCTCACCCTCGGCGAACCGGCCGCCGCCGCACGGCACTTCGAGGAGAGCCTGCGCATCCTCGGCGGACATGGCGACTGGCACGGTGAGTCCCAGACCCGGCTCGGTCTGGTCCGCGCGCTGCGGCGGCTGGGGCAGACCGATCGAGCGGCGGACGAGTGCGCCGAGCTGCTGCGCCGGGCCGACGCCCGCGCCGACCGGTACATGGGCGGGCTGGCCCTGCACCAGCACGGGTTCCTGCTGCGCGAGCGGGGGCGACGGGCAGAGGCGTACGACGCCTGGCGCGCGGCCCACGAGGCGCTGGACGGCACCGACGAGCAGGCGATCCTCGCGGAGTTGCGGGAGCTGTTGAGCGGCTCGGCCGGGGTGTGAGCCGCTGGGCACCACGAGGTGACGGGCGCTATTTGGCGTCGGCGTAGCACCGCACCACCGCCGTCGTGAACGGGAACCGCACCGGTGTGTCGCCGAAGGTCAGCCGGCCGGCGAGGGCGGCGGACTCGCGGATGGCCTGGACGACGGCGTCGGCCTCCTCGGCGGGGCAGTGCACGATCACCTCGTCGTGCTGGAAGAAGACCAGCTCGGCCTTCAGCTCCGCACAGGCCCGGCGCAGCGCGGCGAGCAGCAGCAGGGCCCAGTCGGCGGCGCTGCCCTGGACGACGAAGTTCCGTGCGAAGCGGCCCCGCGCGCGGGAGTCGGTCGACGTGTAACCGGGGCCCCAGCCGGTCTGGCCTTCCGGTTCCTCCTCGCCGACGGGGATGCCCGCCTCCTCCGCCGCGTCCTCACCCGCACGGGCGGCCGGGGGACAGGTGCGGCCCAGCCAGGTGCGCACCAGCCGGCCCTCCTCGCCCGCGCGGGCCGCCTCGTCGACGTAGGCGACGGCCCGGGGGAAGCGGCGGCGGAGCGCGGCGAGGTTCTTCAGGCCGTCCCCGGAGGTCTGGCCGTAGATCGCGCCGAGCACGGCGAGTTTGGCCTGGCTGCGGTCGCCGGAGAAGGCGCGGTCGGAGACGGACTGGTAGAGGTCGCTCTCCCGGCCGGCGACCTCCATCAGGCCGGGGTCGCGGGAGATGGCGGCCAGCACGCGCGGCTCCATCTGGTCGGCGTCGGCCACCACCAGCCGCCAGCCGGGGTCGGCGACGACGGCCCGGCGGATCACCTTGGGGATCTGCAGCGCGCCCCCGCCGTTGGTCACCCAGCGCCCGGTGACCGTGCCGCCGGCCAGGAACTCGGGGCGGAAGCGGCCGTCGCGCACCCAGTCCTGGAGCCAGGACCAGCCGTGGGCCACCCAGATGCGGTACAGCTTCTTGTACTCCAGCAGGGGCTCGACGGCCGGGTGGTCGACGGACTGGATCTCCCAGCGGCGGGTGGACCTCACCTTGATCCCGGCCTGCGCGAAGGCCTTGATCACATCGGTGGGCAGATCGGGCCGCACCCTGCGGCCGAAGGCGGCGGACACCTGGTCGGCCAGCTCGGCGAGGCGGCGCGGCTCGCCGCCGCCCGCGTAGCGCTCGCCGAGCAGGTCGTGCAGCAGCTCGCGGTGGACCTCGGCGCTCCAGGGAAGGCCCGCGTGGTTCATCTCGGCGGCGACCAGCATCCCGGCCGACTCGGCGGCGGTCAGCAGCCGCATGCGGTCGGGGTGGGCGGTCTTCTCGTGCCGCCGTACCTGGTCGGCGTAGACCGCGAGCAGGTCCGGCAGGGGCAGGCGGCTGCCGATGGGCTCGAAGAGCGGGGACTGGGCGCTGGGATCGGCCGCCCGCTGCGGCGGGTCGGGTGGGACGGGGCCGCCGCGGAGGCGGGCCAGGGCTGCGGCGGCCGAGCGTGGCTCGCCGTACCGCCCCTCGTGGCCCAGCAGGAGGGTCTCGGCATCCTCGATGTCGTAGCACCGCTCCACTCGCACCCCCGTGGCGAGCAGTCGCGGGTAGACCTCGGGGGTCGACCGCCACACCCAGCGCGTCACCTCCGGGCGGCTCCGCACCGCCGCGGCGAGATCGCTCTCCCGCCGCACCGGTCCGGCGGGCAGCCCGTCCGGGCCGAGGGGGGCGACGTCCACGCCTTCGTCCTCGGCCGGTGCGAGCGCCCACCGGTCGGTCATGACTGCGAGTGTGGCAGGGGGGTCTGACAATGGCCCCGGCCTGCGCAGACGGCCCGCGTCAGTCCTGATCGGTCTCCGCGGCCCCGGTCGCCGACTCGGCTGCCGCGGCCGCCCCCTTCTTCTGTTCCAGCAGCAGCGACAGCACCTTGTCGACGTACTCCTCGGTGGCCGCCTTGGTGATGCCGAGGCCGCTGAGGACGCCCTGGCCGTTCTCGTGCTCCAGCAGGGCGAGCAGGAGGTGCTCGGTGCCGACGTAGTTGTGGCCGAGCCGGAGGGCCTCACGGAAGGTGAGTTCCAGGACCTTCTTGGCCTCGGGGCCGTAGGGGACGAGGTCGGGGACGTCGTCCGAGGCGGGTGCGAGCACGGCGGTGGCGGCCTGGCGTACGGCGTCCAGCGGGACGCCCTGCGCGGTGATCGCCTTCGCGGCCAGGCCCTCGGGCTCGGCCAGCAGCCCGAGGAGCAGGTGCTCGGGGCGGCCCTCGGCGTTGCGGGCGGCCACCGCCTCGTTGTGCGCGGCCATCACCACCTGCCGCGCGCGGGGGGTGTAGCGGCTGAAGCCCTGGCTGAGGTCGAGGTCGGTGGACTCCTTGGGCACGAACCGCTTCTGCGCCGCCTGCCGGGTGACGCCCATGCTGCGCCCGATGTCGGTCCAGGAGGCGCCCGAGCGGCGGGCCTGGTCGACGAAGTGCCCGATCAGGTGGTCGGCAACGTCACCGAGGTGATCGGCGGCGATCACCGCGTCCTGGAGCTGGTCGAGGGGTTCGCTGTGAACCTTCTTGATCGCCTCGATGAGGTCGTCGAGGCGCACGGATGCCGTGATGTTCGGGTTGGTCGCCATAGTGTCAACCGTAGGTTGCGCACACGGGACTGTCAACCGATGGTTGACATTTCACTGCCGCTCCTCCGTGACCCCTCTCCCTCGACCTGTTCCGGACGTTGTCCACAGCCTGTGGACAACGTCCGTGCACTGTCGGTGGGGCATGGCACGATCGACAGCGTGACCAGCACTGCCAGCACCGTCGAACGGGCCTTCCGGGCCGCCCTCTACGACGACACCGACACCGGCCTCGACACGGGCGCCTCCCTGCTCGCCGCCGACCCGGGCGCCGACGCCGAACTCACGCGCCGCGGCGAGGACTTCGTGGCCGGGGCCTGGCAGCGCGGCTGGCAGCCCGCCGATGTCGTACGGCTGGTGCGGCGCGAGCTGGACGACGGGCACGTCCGCCTGGCCGCCGCGCTGATCCGGGCGCAGGCCGGGCGGGACCGCCCGCGCGGGCGCCGCTGGGACGGCCAGCTCACGGCACTGCCCGCCGGCCCGGAACGCACCGCTGACCGCTTCTCGCACGCCACGGCGGTCCTGGAGCTGTACCGCCTGCTGCTGCGCCTGCCCGCCCTGGAGCCCCTGGAGGAGGAGCCGCGGCGCGCCCCCGGTCCGGCCGCCGCCCGCATGCTCACCCGTATCCGCGCGCTGCTCGCCAAGGCCGAGGCCACCGGCTTTCCGGAGGAGGCCGAGGCGCTCAGCGCCAAAGCGCAGGAGCTGATGGCCCGGCACAGCGTCGACGAGGCGCTGCTCGCCGCCGAGGCGCCCGCGCCGGACGCGCCCGGCGCCTGCCGCATCGGGGTCGAGCCGCCGTACGAACAGGCCAAGGCGGTCCTGCTGGACGCGGTGGCCACGGCGAACCACTGCCGCGCGGTGTGGAACGAACCGCTCGGCTTCTCGACGGTCGTCGGCTTCGAGGGGGACCTGGAGGCGGTCGAGCTGCTCTACACCTCGCTGCTGGTGCAGGCCACGCACGCGATGACGAAGGCGGAGGCCGCCCAGAGAGCCGGCGGGCGCAAGCGGACCAAGACCTTTCGGCAGTCCTTCCTCGCGGCCTACGCGCACCGCGTGGGCGACCGGCTCGCGGCCGCCGCCGAGACCCAGGTGACGCGGGACCTGCTGCCGGTGCTGGCCACACGCGAGACGGCCGTCACCGGGCGGCTGGAGCGCATGTTCCCGGAGACCACGACGACCCGGCTGCGCGGGGTCAGCGACGCGGCGGGCTGGACGGAGGGCGCACGCGCGGCGGACCGCGCCCAGGTCAGAAACCGCCCGCGCCTGGGATGACGGCCAGCCGCCGACCGGCCCGCCCGCCGACGCCGCACCCGCGCCGACCGGCCCGGCGGTCAACGCTGCACCCGCGCTGACCGGCCCGCCCGCCGACGCCGCACCCGCGCCGACCGGCCCGGCGGTCAACGCTGCACCCGCGCTGACCGTCCCGGTCGCCAATGCCGGGCCGTCCGGCCAAGTCGCTGTCCGCCGCGCACGGTCGCCGGCCTTGCTCCCGTGCCGCCTTCCGGCCGCCCCCCGCCCAGTCGCCGCCCGGCGCACTCGACGACGCGCCCGGCGCGCTCGCCGACCCTCCCGGCGCGCCCGCCGACCCGCGCGCTAGTCGCCCCGCTCGCCAGTCGCCCCCTACCGTCCCGCCCCCTCAGTCCCCCACCTGCTGGAAAGCGCTCACGGACGCGTCCGGGCCGTTTCCGGTGGCCTTGCCCGCGACCGGGCCGTACTTCCACGGGAAGGTGCGGCTGGTGTCCGAGCCGGGCAGGGTGATCTTCACGGTCTGCGCGGTCAGGGCGTTCTCGGCGCCCTCCTCGCCGCGTACGTAACTGATCGAGAAGGACGCGGAGTCGCCCTTGGCGAGCTTCAGCTTCTGGGCCTTCGCGCCCTTGAGCACGGGCACTTGGGCCTTGGAACCGCCCCCGGTCAGGACGACGTCCGGGAAGTCGTCCAGGGTGCAGGGGGCGCTCTGGTTGGTGATGCTGACCGGGATCTCGCCGGTGTCCCCGGCGGCCGGGGCCACGCTCGCCGCCCCGATCTCCAGCGAGACTCCGCCGATCTCGCAGGCGGAGCCGCTCTTGCCGTTCTTGTCCCCACCGCTGTCGTTGCAGGCGGTCAGCAGCAGGGCGGCGGCGAGAGCGGTGACGGTGAGCGGAATGGCGCGCATGAGCAGGTTCCCATCGAGGTGGTGACGGTCTCCCCCGCATCATGGCCCCTGCGGCCGGGGCGCCATCACGCACCCCGGTCCGATTCACCACTTCAGATGGTGCTCAACGGCTTCGAAGGCCGCGAGGGCGTCCTCACCGCGGCACCGGCGCCGTCGGCAGTCCCGACGGCAGCTTCCCGCCCTCGGCCTTGGTGTACGTCTCCTGGCCGGCCTTGCCCGACCAGGTCACCTTCAGCGTCGTACCGTTCACCGAGTCGACCATGCCGGTGGTGCGGCCCTTGTCCCCGCCGGCGCAGGTCAGATGGATCATCTGCATGCCGTCCTCGGCGCCCGCCGTCCCGCTGCACACGGTCCCGCCGGTCGCGAAGATCCCGGCCTTCTTCCCGGTGACCACCAGGGCCACGACCTTGCCGTCGGCGGTGGTGATCCAGCTGCCCTGGAGCTTGGCGGAGGCACCGGTGGGGGAGTCCCCGCCCGGCGACGGGGCCGCGGTCGTGTGCGTCGAGGGCGACGCCGAGGCGCGGTCCTCGTTCCCGGAGCCGCCGCCGCTGCACGCCGTGAGCGCCAGCGCGCCCGCCAGCCCCGCGGCCAGGGCCGCGCCCCGCACCCGCGCGGTCGCCCGCACTCTCGCAGTCGCAGTAGTCACCGGAAGCTCCCTCAGCGATAGCGGCCGGCCGCCCTCGCCGGACGGCCCGCAGCGCAAGCTACCAGCAGTGACCAGGCGGACTTCCGTACGCCGGGCGGGAATCCCCGGACTCTCCCGGGCCGGCCCGGAACAGGCCGAAGGCGCGCAGACAGCCGCGCAGACAGCCGCGCGGGCGGCCGCCGGCCTGGTCACGGTGGCGGACGCGAGGGCGCCGGCGCCCCCGGCGTGCCGCCGGGACCCAGCCTTCCGGGCGCTCGTGAACGCGCGTCTGCGGGGAGGAGCACGGGCGGCCACTCCTGGGAGAGGAACCGCCCGGCCGGTTCCCGCCGCGCCGCCGGCCGTCCCCGCCGCGCCGCGTCGCCGGCCGTCCGGCCTGGGCCGGAGGGCCGGTGGATCGCGTCTCGGCGCGCGAGAAGGAGGGGCGCTGCCGCTGTGTGCCGGGCACCGAGCCGATGCGTAGGAACTTCCCTACGCTTGACCAGTAGGGAACTGCCTACCTATGGTCGGCGGCATGAACATCACGCACGCCTCCTTCGTCACCCTCCCCGTCGCCGACCAGGACCGCGCCCTGCGCTTCTACCGCGACGTCCTCGGCTTCGAGGTCACCGCCGACCGGGACATGCCGCAGGGGCGCTGGCTCCAGGTCGCCCCCAGGGGTGCGCAGACCGTCTTCACGCTCTCCGGTCCGGGGATGGGCGGCTTTGAGCCCGGATCCGCGCGGGGGATCATGTTGGTCACGACCGATGTCGACGCCGACTGCGCGCGGCTGGCCGCGGCCGGCGCCCGGGTACAGGGGCCGGACGACGTCCCCTGGGGGCGGATGGCCTCCTTCACCGACCCCGACGGCAACGGTCTGATGCTGCTGACGGAGAAGGAAGGCTTCTGACCGCTCGATGAACGGGACGGGTACCGCCGCCGAGGACCGCGTCTTCGCCGCGCTCGCCAACGCCACCCGCCGCGAGGTGCTGCGGCTGCTGCGCGAGCGCGGGCCGCAGCCCGTACAGGCCCTGGCCGACCACTTCGACATGCGCCGCCCGAGCCTCTCGGAACACCTCAAGGTGCTCCGGGAGGCCGGTCTCGTCTCCGAGCAGCGCTCCGGACGGCAGCGCATCTACCGCCTGGAGGCGGCTCCGCTCGCCGATGTGCAGGACTGGCTCCATCCGTACGAGCGGTTCTGGCGCGAGCGGCTGAAGGGCCTCGGTGATCTCCTCGACCGCATGCCCGACGATGAGCAGTCATGAGTTCAGAACCCGGACCTGACGCGGACGACCTCACCACGATCCGCGTCGACCAGTTCTTCCCGCACCCTCCCGCCAAGGTCTGGCGGGCGCTGACCGACCCCGACCTGCTGGCCCGCTGGCAGATGCCCGGCGCCGAGGACTTCCGTCTCCGGGTCGGCCACCGGTACCGGATGACCTCCGTCCCCCGTCCCAACGCCCGCTTCTCGGGTGTCGTAGAGGTGGAGGTGCTGGCCTACGACACCGAGCGGATGCTGTCCCTCCGCTGGGCGGATGCCGATCCGGCCAACCCGGCCGACTGGACGATCACCTGGACGCTGGAACATGAGGGGCGCGGTACGCGTCTCTTCCTAGTGCACGAGGGGTTCGATCCGGACGACCCTGCCCAGCTGATGGCGCGGAAGATCATGGGCGGGGGCTGGAAGGGACATGTCCTGCCTGCTCTGGGGCAGACGCTGGAACGGCTTCGGTAAAGCGGACGTCAAGACTGTAACCGTGGCACCACTCCTCGTGCACGTGCATTTGCTCATGCATCTGCACGTGAACAGAGCTATGATCCGGGTCAGTTGACTACAGCATCTATGGCCTCACCAGCCAGTGCACCACTCGGGGAGCGACCTGTGGACCGCGACGTTGACGGCGTGTACGGGGGGTACGACGTGTACAACGGCATGGCTGCCACGCAGCTGGACGGAGTGGCCTGGCAGAAGAGCAGGCACAGCAACTCGCAGGGCTCCTGCGTGGAGTTCGCGCGGCTGCCGGGCGGTGAGGTCGCCGTACGCAACTCGCGCTTCCCGGACGGGCCGGCGCTCGTCTACACGCGCGCGGAGATCGAGGCGATGCTCCTGGGCGTCAAGGACGGCGAGTTCGACCATCTGATAGCGAGCTGACGCCGGGCCGTCCGCTCGCGCCGCGCCGCTGGCAACGATGTCGGCGGGGCGGGCCGACGGGGACCGGTGGACGCGCGTAGAACCCGTGCGCCCGCCGGTGCCGTACCGGATCAGCCCGCCGTGCGCAGTCGGAACAGCGCCCAGACCACCTTGCCGTCGAGCGTGCCCGCGAGCGGGTGCCAGCCCCAGCTGTCGGCGAAGGAGTCGACCAGGAACAGCCCACGGCCCGACTCGGCCGAGAAGTCGTCCGAGTCCCGCGGGGCCGGACTCTCGTGGCTCGGGTCGCGCACCGCGCACACCAGCCGCTCGGTCCAGCGCATCAGGTGCAGCCGCACGGACGGGTGGTCCTCGCCGCCGCGCGGCGCGGCCGGCACCGCGTGGCGCAGCGCGTTGGTGACGAGTTCGGAGACGACGAGACAGATGTCGTCGAAGCGGTCACCGACGTCCCACTGCTCCAGGGTGCACCGGGTGAAGCGCCGGGCCTCGCGCACCGCCTCGAACCGGGCGGGCAGGGCGCAGGAGGCGGCATCGGACACGGCCGCGGGATCCAGCGGCGGAAGGCCCTGCCGTAACGGCTTGAGCATGGTCGATCCATTCGTCCCCATGCGAGGCACTCCCGGGAATTCGCGGTCGTTGCGATGCAGCGGTGGCGCGGCACCATGGTTTCGGATGCGCACAGCAGATGCAAGGGCAGATGCACGTGCACGCGACCGAAATGGCACCGCCCGTACCGCTTCTTGGCCATTTTTTCTGCCATCTTCCCGACGTTCCCGCCAGAGGTCCGGACCTCTTCCCGGCCCGCACCCGGTGGAAACGGGCGGACTCTTTCCGTTTCCGTAACCGGACGAGTACTGCTCGAAGTGTTTTAGTGGCAGACTTCGGCCCCTGAAGACGGTTGGGGAGGCTGGCGAAAGTGAGCGCGGGAGAGCCCGGATCGGTGGTGCGGCGGATGCTGCTCGGCTCGCAACTGAGGCGACTGCGGGAAGCGCGGGGGATCACGCGTGAGGCGGCGGGGTACTCGATCCGCGCCTCGGAGTCGAAGATCAGCCGGATGGAGCTGGGCCGGGTGAGCTTCAAGACGAGGGACGTCGAGGACCTGCTCACGCTGTACGGCATCACGGACGAGGCGGAGCGCGAGTCGCTGCTCTCCCTCGCCCGGGAGGCCAACGTGGCGGGCTGGTGGCACAGTTACACCGACGTCCTGCCGAGCTGGTTCCCCACCTATGTGGGCCTGGAGGGCGCCGCCTCGCTGATCCGTGCCTACGAGGTGCAGTTCGTGCACGGTCTGCTGCAGACCGAGGAGTACGCCCGCGCGGTGGTCCGGCGCGGCATGAAGGGCGCGAGCGTCGCCGACGTCGAGCGCCGGGTCGCGCTGCGCCTGGAGCGGCAGAAGTACCTGCTCGCCGACAACGCCCCCGAGTTCCACATCGTCCTGGACGAGGCCGCCCTGCGCCGCCCCTACGGGGACCGCGAGGTGATGCGCGGCCAGCTCCAGCACCTGATCGACATCTCCGAGCGGCCCAACGTACGGCTCCAGGTCATGCCGTTCAGCCTCGGCGGGCACTCCGGCGAGAGCGGCGCCTTCACCATCCTCAGCTTCCCCGAGTCCGACCTGTCCGACGTGGTCTACCTGGAGCAGCTGACCAGCGCCCTCTACCTGGACAAGCGCGAGGACGTCGCCCAGTACGAGCAGGCCCTGAAGGAACTCCAGCAGGACAGCCCCGGCCCGGACGAGAGCCGCGACCTCCTGCGCGGTCTGCTGCAACTGTCCTGACGAGCCCCAACTTACTTGACCCGCAAGTAGGATGACGTGCGATCAGACCCGGCGTAGATCTGTGGCCGCTAGCGATTGAGGGATCACATGTCGTCCTACTTCACCGACCTGGCCCAGCAGTACATCGACGGCGAGTGGCGGCCGGGCACCGGCTCCTGGGACGTCATCGACTTCAACCCATACGACGACGAGAAGCTGGCCTCGATCACGGTGGCCACGGTCGACGAGGTGGACGAGGCCTACCAGGCCGCCGCCCGCGCCCAGAAGAAGTGGGCCGAGACCAACCCCTACACCCGGCGCGCGGTCTTCGAGCGGGCCCTCAGGCTGATAGAGGACCGCGAGCAGGAGATAGCCGACCTGATCATCGCGGAGCTGGGCGGCACGCGCGTCAAGGCGGGCTTCGAGCTGCACCTGGCCAAGGAGTTCCTGCGCGAGTCGGTCCACCTCGCACTGCGCCCCGAGGGCCGGATCCTGCCCTCCCCGGGCGAGGGCAAGGAGAACCGCGTCTACCGCGTGCCGGTCGGCGTCGTGGGCGTCATCAGCCCCTTCAACTTCCCGTTCCTGCTGTCGCTGAAGTCGGTCGCGCCGGCCCTCGCGCTGGGCAACGCCGTGGTGCTCAAGCCGCACCAGAACACCCCGATCGCCGGCGGCACCCTGCTCGCGAAGATCTTCGAGGACGCCGGGCTGCCCGGCGGCCTGCTCAACGTCGTGGTCACCGACATCGCCGAGATCGGTGACGCGTTCCTTGAGCACCCCGTCCCGAAGGTCATCTCCTTCACCGGTTCGGACAAGGTCGGCCGGCACGTCGCCACCGTCTGCGCCAGGCACTTCAAGCGCGCGGTCCTCGAACTGGGCGGCAACAGCGCGCTGGTCGTGCTGGACGACGCCGACCTCGACTACGCGGTGGACGCGGCGGTCTTCAGCCGGTTCGTGCACCAGGGCCAGGTCTGCATGGCCGCCAACCGGGTCCTCGTGGACGCGTCCGTGGCCGAGGAGTTCACCGAGAAGTTCGTCGCCAAGGTCCGCACCCTCAAGGTCGGCGACCCCCGCGACCCGGAGACCGTGATCGGCCCGGTGATCAACTCCGCGCAGGCGAACGCCGTCTCCGGCACCGTGGAGCAGGCGCTCGCCGAGGGCGCCACCGCCCTCGTACGCGGCAGCACGACCAACAACCTGGTCGAGCCGACCGTGCTGACCGGCGTCCCGGCCGGCTCTCCACTGCTCCGGCAGGAGGTCTTCGGCCCGGTCGTCTTCCTCCTCACGTTCGACGGCGAGGAGGAGGCGGTCCGGATCGTCAACGACACCCCGTACGGCCTCAGCGGCGCCGTCCACACGGCCGACATCGAGCGGGGCGTGGCCTTCGCCAAGCGGATCGACACCGGCATGTTCCACGTGAACGACGGCACGGTCCACGACGAGCCGATCGTGCCCTTCGGCGGCGAGAAGCACTCCGGCCTCGGCCGTCTCAACGGCGAGACCACGCTGGAGGCGTTCACCACCGTCAAGTGGATCTCGGTGCAGCACGGGCGCAGCGCGTTCCCGTTCTAGTCGCGCCCTCGTCGTCCCGGGCCCCTGCCGTCGTCCCGCAGCCGACTTCTCCGGAGTCCTTCCGGTGCGCGGGCCATTGCGGACAGCCCCTGACCGCAACGGCCCGTAGCGTCTTCGGTGTCGGGAGGGAACGGCCCCCGGCGAACCGGTCCGACGAAAGGCGGCACGCCATGGTCACGCACGTTGCGGCGGAGGCGAAGGGCGACGAGCGCGGGGCACTGCTCGCGTTCATCGAGGAACAGCGCGGAGGCATCCGCCGGGCACTGCTCGGGCTGACCGAGGAGCAGGCCCGCACCCGCCCCAGCGCCAGCGAGCTGTCCCTGGGCGGTCTGCTCAAGCACGTCGCCGAGACGGAGCAGAGCTGGATCGCCCGGGCGAAGCAGGAGCCGCCGGCGATCCGGCGCGACGAGTCGAACTGGCACGAGACCTTCCAGCTGGCCGTCCACGAGACGGTCGCCTCGCAGCTGGCGTACTGGGAGCAGGTGGCCGCCGAGACGGAGAAGTTCATCCGCTCCGCGCCCAGCCTGGACGACACCTTCCCGCTGCCGCCCGACCCCTGGTTCCCGCCGGAGGGCCGGGTGTCGCTGCGCTGGCTGTGTCTGCACCTGATCCGCGAGACGGCCCGGCACGCCGGCCACGCCGACATCATCCGTGAGTCCCTGGACGGGAAGACCGCGTTCGAGCTGGTGGCGCTGGAGCGGGGCGGGTCCTGGGGGTGATCGGGGGGTCCTAACCTGGACCCCATGTCAGCGATCCGTCTTCTCGTGCTGGGCGCGGTCCGCCAGCACGGGCGGGCCCATGGCTACCAGGTCCGCAACGACCTGGAGTACTGGGGCGCGCACGAGTGGTCCCACGCCAAGCCGGGGTCGATCTACCACGCCCTGAAGCAGATGGCCAAGCAAGGACTGCTGCACGCGCACGAGATCGCGCCGTCCACGGCCGGCGGGCCGCCGCGGGTGGAGTACGAGATCACGGAGCGGGGCGAGGACGAGTTCTTCCGGCTGCTGCGCGAGTCCCTGGTCGCCTACGACCAGAAGATGGACGTCCAGTCCGCGGCGATCGGCTTCCTGGTCGAACTGCCCCGTGCCGAGGCCCTGGAGTTGCTGCGGGAGCGGATCCGCCGGATCGTCCGGTGGCGGACCGCCGTCACCGAGCACTACGTCCCCGAGGACGGCCCGGAGCAGCTCGGCCACATCGGGGAGATCATGAACCTCTGGGTCCACACGGCCGACTCCGACGCGGCCTGGACCCAGGGGCTCATCGACCGCCTGGAGGCGGGCGCGTACACCTTCGCGGGGGAGGGCGAGCCGTTCGTGGGCGTGCTGACCGAGGGGCAGGAGAACCCGTACGCGACGGGGGAGCGGCATCCGGAGGACGACCGCTGAGGCCCCCGCGGCCGGTGCGGCTCTGGCCGGCCGTCCTGCGGCCGCTCGCCCTGCCGGCGGTGTTCTTCCCGCCGGCTGGGCGGACGCTCCCGCGCCTGGGCCGCCGGACCCTGTCGTCTGATCGTCCCGCCGCCGCGGGCCCCAGCGCGGCCGTCTGCCGCGTCGTCGGTTGCCGGCCCCCGCGCTCGGCTGATGTGCGCGGGGGCCCATCGCGTCGACTCCGCCTCCGCCTCGCGGCCGCACGCACCGGACCCCGCTCGGACCGGCCCGACGGCACCGCCCCTCACGGCCGGTCCGGCCCGGACGGCAGGGCCTGTTCCCGCCGCTCGACAGTCCCTAGTGGTGGAAGCCCGTGGCCGCCTCCTTGTCGCGGGTCAGGGGGTGCGGCTGCCGGCGCAGCTCCGGCAGCAGGCGGGCCAGGTCGTCCAGGAACAGGTCGGCCAGGTCGTGCGAGAAGCCGTTGCGGCACACGATCCGCAGCACGGACAGGTCCTCACGGTTCGCCGGGAAGGTGTAGGCGGGCACCAGCCAGCCGCCCTCGCGCAGCCGCCGGGAGACGTCGAAGACGTCGTACGAGGTGACGTGGTCGGCGGTGGTCAGCGCGAACACGGGGAGCTGGTCCCCGCGCGTGAGCAGCCGGAAGTCGCCGAGCGCCTCGATCCGGGAGGCGAGCGAGGTCGCCACGTCCCGCGTCGACTGCTGCACCGCCCGGTAGCCCTCCCGGCCCAGCCGCAGGAACGTGTAGTACTGCGCCACCACCTGGGCGCCGGGCCGGGAGAAGTTCAGCGCGAAGGTCGGCATGTCCCCGCCCAGGTAGTTCACCCGGAAGACCAGCTCCTCGGGCAGCGCCTCCTTGTCCCGCCACAGTGCCCAGCCGACGCCGGGGTAGACCAGGCCGTACTTGTGGCCGGAGGTGTTGATCGACGCCACGCGCGGCAGGCGGAAGTCCCACACCAGGTCCTCGTCCAGGAAGGGTGCCACCATCCCGCCGGACGCGCCGTCCACGTGCACCGGGATGTCGAGTCCGGTGCGCTCCTGGAGGGCGTCGAGGGCCGCGCACAGGTCGGCGACCGGTTCGTAGGAGCCGTCGAAGGTCGAGCCGAGGATGCCGACGACCCCGATGGTGTTCTCGTCGCACAGCTCGACGGCGGCCTGCGGGTCCAGATGGAAGCGGTCGCCCTCCATCGGGACCAGCCGGGCCTCCACCTCCCAGAAGTTGCAGAACTTCTCCCAGCACACCTGGACGTTGACGCCCATGACCAGATTGGGCCGGGCGCCCGGATAGCGGTCGGCGTTCCGCTTCGTCCAGCGCCGCTTGAGCGCCATCCCGGCGAGCATGCACGCCTCGCTCGACCCGGTCGTCGAACAGCCGACGGCCGCCGACGGGTCCGGCGCGTTCCACAGGTCCGCGAGCATCGCCACGCAGCGCCGCTCCAGTTCGGCCGTGCGCGGGTACTCGTCCTTGTCGATCATGTTCTTGTCCCGGCACTCGCCCATCAGCACCCCGGCCTGCGGCTCCATCCAGGTGGTGACGAAGGTGGCCAGGTTCAGGCGGGAGTTGCCGTCGAGCATCAGCTCGTCATGCACCAGCTGGTACGCCGTGGACGGCGGCAGCGGGGTGTCCGGGAGCCGGTGCGTGGGCGGGGCCTCGGTCATACCGCCGACGGGGTTGGCCTCCCCGAAGAACGGGTTGACCGACATCGTCCGCTGCTCGTGCTTCTCGGGACCTCTGTGCAGGGCCATCGGGATGTGCCTCCAAGGAAACCGGTGTGAGGAGTGGGTGAGTGGGGGTCAGGTGAGGACGGTCATCGGACCGGGGTCCCGTTCTGGCGCAACTGCATCTGCGGCCGGCCCGTCACCAGGAGCCAGGCCGGCAGCGAGGCGGCGCACAGCAGCGCGAGGACGCTGGGCGAGGCGACCAGGACGGCGGCGGTGAACAGGCTCATCCAGCCCTGCCGGGTGATCGCCAGGAGCATGCCCAGGACGCCCGTGGCCACGCCCAGCGAGAGATGCACGGCCGGCACCAGCGCGTGGGCGCACAGGCCCAGGGCGGCACCGGCGAAGACGGCGGGGAAGATCCGGCCGCCCCGGAAGCCGCAGCTCGCCCCGACGAGCAGCGCGGCCAGCTTCACCACCGCCATCGTGGCGAACTGTCCCGCCGACCAGCCCTCCGGGTCGCGGGCCAGCCGCCCGATCTCCGACACGCCCTTGAACAGCGTCAGCTGGCCGCCCAGGGCCGCCAGCGCCCCCAGCACGACCCCACCGGCCGGAAGCATGAGCATCGGGTGCCGCAGCCGCCCGAAGGCCGCGTGGACGTACGGGAAGGCGCGGACGGCGCACATGCCGAGCAGCGCGGCGACCGAGGCGATCACCAGGGCCGCCAGCAGGTCCCTCGCGCGCGGGTGGCCCATGGGCGGCAGGCCCAGGTCGAAGGTCGGACGGGCCACCAGGGCCGTAGTGATCGCCCCGCACGTGCCCGCGGTCAGCGGCGCGAACACGTTGTCCCACAGCCGGCCCGGCATCGGCCGTCCCGCCAGCGCCTCGGAGATCACCAGCGCCGCCGCCACCGGTGTGCCGAACAGCGCGCCGATCGTCGCCGCCTCCGCCAGCACCGGCCACAGGGCGCCCGGTGTGCGGGGCAGGAAGCGCGCGCCGAGCCAGGCCGCGAGGCCCACGTTCACCGCGATGACCGGGTTCTCCGGGCCGAGGCTCGGACCGCCGGCCAGCATGAGCGTGGTGGCCAGCAGCAGGCCGGGCAGGACGGCCGGCGGCAGGACCGGCGCGTCCAGCCCGACGGTGGCCGGGTCGGGACCGGCGTGGCCGGGGACCTTCCAGACCACCAGCCCGACGGCGATCCCGGTCGCCACGAGCATGACGAACATCCACAGCACGCTGGAGCGGCCCACGCCGAGGGCGTCCGGCAGCGGCCCCCACAGCAGGCGCTGGAGCTGCTCCCCGGCCGTGCTCACCCCGACGAAGACGAGACTCGCGGCCACGCCCACGAGGACTGCGGGCAGGATGAACGGCAGCAGAGCCCGTGCCGGGGCGGTCGGGGCGCTCGGGGGCGCCTGCTGCGTCGTCTCCTGGGCCACGGGCTCACCATAAGCGGACGAAACGTGCGCAACATCCGGAACCGTAGCGTCCGTAACCACGGCGTCCGTGACCACGGCATCCGGAACGTGCCGTCGGCTTGCACCTCACGTGACGTGAGGCCGCAGCGTGGAGGCGTACCGACGACAAGGAGCGGAAAGTGAGCTACTCCGTGGGACAGGTCGCGGGGTTCGCCGGCGTGACGGTGCGCACCCTGCACCACTACGACGAGATCGGCCTGCTCGTGCCCAGCGAGCGGACGTACGCCGGCCACCGGCGCTACGGCGACGCCGACCTCGACCGGCTCCAGCAGATCCTGTTCTACCGGGAGCTCGGCTTCCCGCTCGACGAGGTCGCGGCCCTGCTCGACGACCCGGACGCGGACCCGCGCACGCACCTGCGCCGCCGGCACGACCTGCTGACCGCCCGGATCGAGAAGCTGCAGAAGATGGCCGCGGCCGTGGAGCACGCCTTGGAGGCACGCACGATGGGCATCGACCTGACGCCGGAGGAGCGGTTCGAGGTCTTCGGGGACAAGGACCCCGAGCAGTACGCCGAGGAGGCCGAGCAGCGCTGGGGCGGCACCGAGGCGTGGGCGGAGTCCCAGCGCCGCGCCGCCCGCTACACCAAGGAGGACTGGAAGCGGATCAAGGCCGAGGTCGACGACTGGGGCGAGCGGTACGCCGCCCTGGTCGCCGCCGGCGAGCGGCCGGCCGGCGAGGCGGCCATGGACCTGGCCGAGGAACACCGGCGGCACATCAACCGGTACTACTTCGAGGTCCCGTACGAGACGCACCGGTGCTTCGCGGAGATGTACGTCTCCGACGAGCGATTCAAGGCGTTCTACGACTCCATGCGCCCCGGCCTCGCCGAACACCTGCGCGAGGCGATCCTCGCCAACGCGGACCGGCACACCACCTCCTGACGCCCGGGCCCGGGGCCGGTCCCCGGGCCGGGCACCACCCGGTGACGCGGTGGAACCCGGGGCGGTCCCCTTACGTTGATAGTTTTGTACGGCGCCCCATCGACGTTTCGCCGCCGTAGCCGCCTTCACCCCCCAGGGAGCCCGGACCCGTGATGACACTCGCCCTCGGCCCGAGCTGGCTGGATCCCAACTATCTGCTCGACACGTACAGCATCTGGGGTCTGCTGCTCATCGTCTTCGCCGAGTCCGGCCTGCTCATCGGCTTCTTCCTGCCGGGTGACTCGTTGCTGTTCACCTGCGGCCTGCTGATCACGTCCGGGGACCTCGACTTCCCGCTGTGGGCCGCCATCGCGCTGATCTGCCTCGCCGCGATCCTCGGCGACCAGGCGGGCTACATGTTCGGCAAGAAGGTCGGCCCGTCCCTGTTCAACCGGCCGGACTCCCGCCTGTTCAAGCAGGAGAACGTCACCAAGGCGCACGAGTTCTTCGAGAAGTACGGCCCGAAGTCCCTGGTCCTGGCCCGCTTCGTGCCGATCGTGCGCACGTTCACGCCGATCATCGCGGGCGTCAGCGGCATGAAGTACCGCTCGTTCCTGACCTTCAACGTCATCGGCGGCGTCCTGTGGGGCGCGGGCGTCACCCTGCTCGGCTCCTGGCTCGGCAACATCGGCTTCGTCAAGAAGAACATCGAGGCGATCCTGATCCTGATCGTCCTCGTCTCGGTGATCCCGATCGCGATCGAGTTCCTGAGGGCGCGCGGCAAGGACAAGAAGGCCGGGCAGACCGCCCCGGAGCCCCCGCAGCAGCCCGCCCACCAGCAGCCGCAGTACCAGCACCCGCCGGTCATGGACGACGCCACGACCCGCCTGCGGCGCGTGGAGCCCGAGCAGCCGTACGCCCCGCAGTACGAGCAGCCGTACCAGCAGCCCCAGCAGCAGGACTGGAACCAGGGGCACGACAACCAGGGCTATGGCCGGCAGGGCTATGACCACCAGGGGTACGGCCGGCAGGGGTACGACAACCAGGGGTACGGCCGGCAGGGGTACGACCACCAGGGGTACGGCACCGGCCAGTCCTACGACCGGCAGCAGTACCCGCAGCAGCAGCCCCAGCCCCAGCCCCAGTACGACCCGAACCAGTACCCGTACGACAACCGCGGCCGCTGACCGGGGCGCGGGGGACGGGGAGACTCAGAACCCGCGCGTCCGCTTGGCGGCCCGGCGCTTCCCGGCGGAGCCGATCCGCAGGAACAGCCGGGAGATCTCCGACCCCAGGTTGACCCCGATGGCGATGGCCATCGCAAGCGACGCGGCCTTGGCCAGCGACACCAGCCCCTTGTCCACGTCGTTCTGCGCCATGGACAGCAGCCCGAAGTACGTCGCCGAACCGGGCAGCAGCGGCCCGATCGCCGCCGTCGTGTACGGCAGCGCAGAGGCGAACCGGTACCGGGACAGCAGCTGCCCGAACAGCCCCACGAGCCCCGCCGCCACGGCCGTGGACGCCACCGGCGAGATGTCGCCCGCGTAGCGCATCGCGCCGTACACCGACCAGGCCACCCCGCCGTTGAGGGTCACCCAGAGCACGGTGGACCGTTCCTGCTGGAGCAGCACCGCGAAGGTCAGCGACAGCAGCATCGAGGCCGCGATCTGGATCAGCGGCCGTTCGGAGATGCCCAACTGCGCGTCCGGATTGAGCTTGCCGCCGATCTTCACGCCGAAGTACAGGACGGTCAGCACCCCGGTGACGATGCCGACGAAGAAGTACATGACTTCCAGCAGCCGGGCCGAGGCGGTGATGTAGAAGCCCGTCAGCCCGTCCTGCACCCCCGCCACGAGCGCCCGCCCGGGCAGCAGCGCGAACAGCCCACCGGTGATCACCGCGGACGCCTTCACGTCCACGTGCGCCAGCGTCAGCGCCACCCCGATCGCCGCGGGCGGCATCGCGGCCACCGTGAACTGGTAGAACTCCGGCAGCCCGCGCCCCGCGCACAGCCACGCCAGCCGGTCGCCGAGCATCGCGCCGACGGCCGCCGCCAGGAACACGACCGGGTCACCACCGACCAGCACGGAGGCCGCACCGGCCAGCAGCCCGCTCGCCAGGGTCAGCGCCCAGCCGGGGTAGGGGTGCCGGTTGCGGCGGATCTCCGCCAGCCGCCGGTAGGCCTCCTCCAGGGAGACATGGGTCTCCGGGTCGGTCAGGTCGTCCACCAGCCGGAAGACGGCCGCCAGACGCGTGTAGTCGGTGCCCCGCCGCCGGACCGTCCGGGACGCCGTCACCGGGTCCTCCACCAGGGACGGCTGGTGCGAGATGGACAGCAGCGTGAAGGTGACGGTCGGTTCGCACCGGTCCAGGCCGTAGGACCGGCACACCGCGAACATCGCGGCCTCCACGTCCTCCGCGCCCTCACCGCCGGCCAGCAGCAGCTCCCCGATACGCAGGGTCAGGTCCAGCACGCGCGGGACGGCCGGGCCGCCCTCCTCCACGCGCTGCACCGGCTCCGGCGCCGGCCGCTCCGCCACCGGCATGCGCAGCATCGTGCGCATCCGGTCCTGCCAGGGCGCGTCCTTGACCAGGCTGACCAGCGGCACACCGGTGGCCGGGGTGAACGCGGCCGGCGCGGTCTGCGCGCTGTAGGTGCTCGGCGCGCCGAACGCCGAACCCTCCGGCTCGGCACTCGGCGGCTGCGGCGTCCGAAGCCCCTCCGGCACCGCGAACTCGGAGGTCGTCTCCGACTCGCCCCGGGGGACGTCGAGCCCCTCCGGAATGGCGAACTCGGACGTGATCTCCGGGTCGTACCGCGCCTCGTCCGACCGGGGCTTGCGCTCCTCCGCCTCCGTCACCTCGCACCGCTCCCTGAACCACACTTGCCGTAAGCATCAGTATGCGCACTCGTACCCGGACGGGCCGTATGTGTGCGGACATGCGAAACGGGCCGCACGCGTGCGCGTGCGGCCCGTTCGCGCGAGCGGGTGCTCAGTGGCCGCCCTGCTCCTTGAAGCGCTTGTACGACCGCTCGATCTCCGCCTCGGCGTCCGACCGGCCCACCCAGTTGGCGCCCTCGACCGACTTGCCGGGCTCCAGGTCCTTGTAGACCTCGAAGAAGTGCTGGATCTCCAGGCGGTCGAACTCGGACACGTGGTGGATGTCGCGCAGGTGCTCCACGCGCGGGTCGGTGGCCGGCACGCACAGCAGCTTGTCGTCGCCGCCCGCCTCGTCCGTCATGCGGAACATGCCGATCGCGCGGCAGCGGATGAGGCAGCCCGGGAAGGTCGGCTCGTCCAGGATGACCAGCGCGTCCAGCGGGTCGCCGTCCTCGCCGAGGGTGTTCTCGACGAAGCCGTAGTCGGTCGGGTAGGCGGTCGAGGTGAAGAGACGACGGTCCAGGCGGATCCGACCGGTCTCGTGGTCCACCTCGTACTTGTTCCGCGAACCCTTCGGGATCTCGATCGTGACGTCGAACTCCACCGGTGGCTCCTCCATGATCAGCACATAGTTCTGGTGGTTAAGTGTCCCTCACGCAGGTGTGTGATCGCGAAAGGGGCTGGTGGTCGTGCCAGAGCTGAGGCCTTGGCGAGCCGCGAGACCGCGCGTGGCGCGGATCGTGACCGCCGTACGACCGGGTCTGGCGCGCGCCGTGACCGCCGCCCGGCCGCGGATCGCGCGGCTGACGGAAGCCGTGCGCGTCAGGCCTGTGCACCTCCCCCGTCCGCGGACCGTCAGGACCTGGCAGTACACCGCGGGCGCCGCCACCGCCGGCCTGGCGCTGGCCGCCGGCGTGGTGACCGTGGCCGGTCCCTGGGACGCCAACGGTCAGCGTACGGCCGAGCGGCACCGCGCCGCCGCACTGGAGCGGTCAGGTGGCGCAGATCACGGCCGCTCCGGTACGGCCGCCAGGGCGCCCCGGCCCGCGCCGAGCGCCGCGCCCGTGCTGACGGGCCTGGGCGGCACCACGGGCGCCGTCGGCACCAAGGAGACCTCTCCGGACGCGCAGGCACTCTCGGACGTCCTGGGGCCCCTCCTGGAGGCGCCCGCGCTCGGCGGCACCCACGCGGCCGCCGTCGTCGACGTCACGACCGGCGAACGCCTCTACGGAGCCGACGCCGGCAAGGCCCTCACGCCCGCCTCCACCACCAAGATCGCCACCGCCGTCGCCGCGCTGTCCGCCCTCGGCCCCGACCACCGCCTCACCACCCGCACCGCCCTGGAACCCGACACCCGCGAACTCGTCCTCGTCGGCGGCGGTGACCCCACCCTCACCGCGCACGCCGAGGCCGGCGGCTGGGCCGGCCTGCGGGCCCTGGCGAAGGACACCGCGAAAGCACTGGACGAGCGCGGTATCCACAAGATCACCCTCTCGTACGACACCACCCTCTTCACCGGCCCCGCCCTGCACCCCATCGGCGTCAACGACAACCTCGCCCCGATCAGCGCCCTGACCGTCGACGAGGGCCGCACCGACGCCTCCACCAGCGGCCCGGCGCCCCGCGTGGGCGACCCCGCGGCGAACGCGGCCACCCGGTTCGCGGCCTTCCTGAAGGACGCCGGCATCACCACCACGGCCCCCGGCCCCTCCAAGGCCAGCACGCGCGCGGAGACCCTCGCCCGCGTCTCCTCGCCGCCGCTGTCGGAGCTGGTCGAGCGGATGCTGACCAACAGCGACAACGACATCGCGGAGGCACTGGCCCGGCACACCGCCCTGGCGAGCGGGCAGCCCGCCGGCTTCGACGGGGGCGCGAAGGCGATCGCCATCCAGCTGCGCAAGCTCGGCCTGCCGATGGCCGGCGCCGCCTTCCACGACGGCAGCGGCCTGAACCGCGACGACCGCCTCACGGCCGACCTCCTCACCGCCCTCCTGGTCAAGGCGGGCGACCCCGGCCGCCCCGGCCTGCGCCCGGTCCTCACCGGCCTCCCCGTGGCCGGCTTCACCGGCACCCTGAGCACGCGCTACACCGACGGCGCGGCCGGCCTCGTACGCGCCAAGACGGGCACCCTGACCGGCGTGAACACCCTCGCGGGCACGGTCGTCGACAAGACCGGCCACCTGTTGGCCTTCGCCTTCCTGGCCTCGGACACGACGAATCCACTGGAGGCCCAGTCGGCCCTGGACACAGCGGCGACAGCCCTGGCGGGCTGACCGCCGAGGCGTGGGCACGGCCCGGTGCGGGTGACCGGAAAGCACGGCCGGCCCCGTCGCCGCCCACACGGCCTGCCCGAAATGGGGCCGCTCACGTACGGTTGACAACATGACTGGCTTCGGTGGCACCGCATCTCCCGGGATGGTCGACTGGAACCTCGCGGTGGCGACCGCGACACGGCTCGTACGCCCCGGCCCCGACGTCAGCCGCGACGAGGCCAGGGCCGTCGTCGCGGAGCTGCGCCGGCACGCGAAGGCCTCGGAGGGACACGTCCGGGGCTTCACTCGTATGGGCACCGAGGAGACCCACGACACCCCGGTCCTCGTCGTCGACCGCCCCGGCTGGGTCCGCGCCAACGTCGCCGGTTTCCGCGAGATCCTCCGCCCGCTCCTGGAGAAGATGCAGGAACGGCGCGGCAACAACCCGGGCAGCGCGGTCCTGGGCGCCGTCGGCGGCAAGGTCACCGGCGTCGAACTCGGCATGCTCCTGTCGTTCCTGTCCTCCCGCGTCCTCGGCCAGTACGAGACCTTCGCCCCCGCCGGCCGCGACCTCCCGGCCGGCGAGAACGGCGGGGGCCGGCTGCTGCTCGTCGCGCCCAACATCGTCCACGTCGAGCGCGAACTCGACGTCGAGCCGCACGACTTCCGCCTGTGGGTGTGCCTGCACGAGGAGACCCACCGCACGCAGTTCACCGCCGTGCCCTGGCTGCGGGACCACCTGGAGGGAGAAATCCAGTCGTTCCTGGCGGAGACCGACGTCGACCCGATGACCTTCCTGGAGCGCATCCGGGACGCCGCTCAGTCCCTGGCCGGCGGCCGTCCCGAGGGCGAGGAGGAGGACGGCGGACGCTCCTTCGTGGAGCTGGTGCAGACCCCCGCCCAGCGGGAGATCCTCGGCCGGCTGACCGCCGTGATGTCCCTGCTGGAGGGGCACGCCGACTACGTCATGGACGGCGTGGGCCCGAGCGTCGTACCGACCGTCGCGGAGATCCGCGAGAAGTTCCAGCAGCGCCGCGCGAAGGGCGCCTCCCGGCTGGACACGGCCCTGCGCAAGCTGCTCGGTCTGGACGCCAAACTGAGGCAGTACAGGGACGGCGAACGGTTCGTGCGGGCCGTGGTCGAACAGGTCGGCGTCGACGGTTTCAACCGCGTGTGGACCTCGCCCAACACCCTTCCCACCAAGGCGGAGATCGCCAAACCGGCGGACTGGGTCGCGCGGGTGCACCGCAAGGCCGAGTCGTGAACGGCACGGGGACGTCGTGAAAGGAATCCGGCCGACGGCAGGCGAACGCCCCTCCAATCACCCGTCCGAGGGACCGTAAGCCATGCGTAGGCGTGCAATGCTCGGGGAACGGCCCGCTTCTGTCACCATCTACACACTCTGAGTGACCGTCCCGGGTTAACCCCCCGAAAACTTCATGAAGGGAACCGGACATGGGTCCCCATCCTGCGGTCGCGGCGATACGCCTGGCGGTTCGCCGCGTCCTCCACGACATCCTGAACGACCACCAGGCCTCTCCCGCGCACCCGGCCCCGCAGCCGGCCGCCGCGCGCCCGGACCGGACGGCCGAGCGGCCCCCCTCCCCGCTCGTGCTCGTCGCGTGCTCCGGCGGCGCCGACTCCATGGCCCTCGCCTCCGCCCTCGCCTTCGAGGCACCCAAGCTCGGCGTCCGGGCCGGCGGGGTCACCGTCGACCACGGCCTCCAGCCCGGCTCCGACCTCCGCGCCGACGAGGTCGTCCTGCGGCTGCGCGGACTCGGACTCGATCCGGTCGAGTCCGTCGCCGTGACCGTCGGCCGCGCGGGTGGCCCCGAAGCCGCCGCCCGCGACGCCCGCTACGCCGCCCTGGACGCCGCCGCCGAACGCCACGGCGCCGCCGCCGTCCTGCTCGGCCACACCCGGGACGACCAGGCCGAAACCGTCCTGCTGGGTCTCGCCCGCGGCTCCGGCATCCGCTCCCTGTCCGGCATGGCCGCGGTCTCGGGGGCCGGCGGCCGTTACCGGCGGCCCTTCCTGCAGCTCGACCGGCAGACCGCCCGCAAGGCCTGCATGGTCCAGTCGCTGCCCGTCTGGGACGACCCGCACAACACCGACCCCGCCTACACCCGCTCCCGGCTCCGGCACGAGGGCCTGCCCGCCCTGGAGAAGGCCCTCGGCAAGGGCGTCGTGGAGGCGCTCGCCCGCACCGCCCAGCTCTCCCGCGACGACGCCGACGCCCTGGACGCCTGGGCCCGCCAGGCCGAGGCCTCCGTACGGGACGCCGCCGGCCTGCTGGAGTGCGCCAAGCTGTACGCCCTCCCGCCCGCCGTGCGCCGCCGGATCCTGCGCCGCGCCGCCATCGAGGCCGGTGCCCCGGCCGGTGCGCTGTTCGCCCGCCACATCGAGGAAGTCGACCGCCTGATCACCGGCTGGCGCGGCCAGGGAGCCATCAATCTCCCGGGCAAAGTCGTCGCTCAGCGGCAGGGTGGCAGACTGGTGATTCGGCAAGGCTGAACGCCGACCCTCCCGGAGCGACCCTCCGGTGGGCCGGACAGCCGGAGGCCGTGCGTGCGGCCGGTGCCGTTGGCCGCGCACGCGGCCGTAAGTGCGGGACGACCGAAAGTGATGCGGGTGGACGCGAAAGACATGGGTGCCGACCTCCAGCAGGTGCTCATCACCAAGGAAGAGATCGACGCGAAGCTGGCCGAGCTGGCCGCGAAGATCGACGCGGAGTACGCGGGCAAGGACCTGCTCATCGTCGGCGTCCTCAAGGGCGCGGTGATGGTCATGGCGGACCTCGCCCGGGCGCTGTCCACCCCCGTCACCATGGACTGGATGGCC
This sequence comes from Streptomyces sp. NPDC017676, assembly GCF_044329325.1. NCBI lineage: Bacteria > Bacillati > Actinomycetota > Actinomycetes > Kitasatosporales > Streptomycetaceae > Streptomyces > Streptomyces sp. NPDC017676. Next base: position 184,830 of record NZ_JBIRJA010000015.1, read on the forward strand.
GTGTCCTCCTACGGCGCGGGCACCCAGTCCTCCGGTGTCGTGCGGATCCTCAAGGACCTCGACACCGACATCAAGGGCAGGCACGTCCTGATCGTCGAGGACATCATCGACTCCGGCCTGACCCTGTCGTGGCTGATCAACAACCTCGGCTCCCGCGAGCCCGCCTCCCTGAAGGTGTGCACGCTGCTGCGCAAGCCGGACGCCGCCAAGGTCGCCATCGACGTGGAGTGGGTCGGCTTCGACATCCCGAACGAGTTCGTCGTGGGCTACGGCCTCGACTACGCCGAGAAGTACCGCAACCTGCCGTTCGTCGGTACGCTCGCGCCTCACGTCTACGGCGGCTGAGCCAGTCGGCCCAAGCCCAGTAGGACGATCGGGAACCCCAGCGGGTTCCACGCCGTTGAAGGATGCAGAGACGGGTTTCCCAGCCGTCGAAACGGCTCCGTGCGGCTTCGGGCAACAATGCTGGGGTACCGTCAGAAGAACTGTCTTATCAAACTCACTATGGCAGGAGGGACGGGGCGGCACCGCTCCGTATGGATGGACGTGAAGCGATACTTCCGTGGGCCGGTCATGTGGATCGTGCTGGCCGTCCTTGCCGTGGTCGTGTTGATGCAGGTCGTCGGCTCGTCCGGCGGCTACAAGACGGTGGACACCGGCCAGGTCGTGGCGGCGATCAACGACAACAAGGTCGAGTCGGCCAAGCTCACCACCGGTGACGAACAGAGCATCAAGGTCACGCTCAAGGACGGCTTCAAGGTCGAGGGCAGCTCGAAGATCCAGGCGAGCTACATCGGCGACCAGGGCGTGACCATCGCCGGCACGCTGCAGACCAAGTACCAGGACAAGCAGATTCCGGACGGCTACACGGTCTCGCCGTCCAAGCAGAACCCGTTCGTCGGCGTCCTGCTCTCGCTGCTGCCCTTCGTCCTGATCGTGGTCGTCTTCCTGTTCCTGATGAACCAGATGCAGGGCGGCGGCTCCCGGGTCATGAACTTCGGCAAGTCCAAGGCGAAGCTCATCACCAAGGACACCCCGAAGACGACCTTCTCCGACGTCGCGGGCTGCGACGAGGCCGTCGAGGAGCTCCAGGAGATCAAGGAGTTCCTCCAGGAGCCGGCCAAGTTCCAGGCGGTCGGCGCCAAGATCCCCAAGGGCGTGCTGCTCTACGGCCGCCCGGGTACGGGCAAGACCCTGCTCGCGCGCGCCGTCGCCGGCGAGGCGGGCGTCCCCTTCTACTCGATCTCCGGTTCCGACTTCGTCGAGATGTTCGTCGGTGTCGGTGCCTCCCGGGTCCGTGACCTGTTCGAGCAGGCCAAGGCGAACGCCCCGGCGATCGTCTTCGTGGACGAGATCGACGCGGTCGGCCGTCACCGTGGCGCCGGTCTCGGCGGCGGTCACGACGAGCGCGAGCAGACCCTGAACCAGCTGCTCGTCGAGATGGACGGCTTCGACGTCAAGGGCGGTGTGATCCTGATCGCCGCCACGAACCGCCCGGACATCCTCGACCCGGCGCTGCTGCGCCCCGGCCGCTTCGACCGGCAGATCGCGGTCGACCCGCCGGACCTGCAGGGCCGTCTGGAGATCCTCAAGGTCCACCAGAAGGGCAAGCCGGTCGCGCCCGACGTCGACCTGTCCGCCGTGGCCCGCCGCACCCCGGGCATGACCGGTGCCGACCTCGCCAACGTGCTGAACGAGGCGGCACTGCTCACCGCCCGCGGCGACCAGAAGCTGATCGACAACAAGGCGCTGGACGAGGCGATCGACCGCGTGGTCGCGGGCCCGCAGAAGCGGACCCGGATCATGTCGGACAAGGAGAAGAAGATCACCGCGTACCACGAGGGCGGTCACGCCCTGGTCGCGGCGGCCTCGCCGAACTCCGACCCGGTCCACAAGATCACGATCCTGTCCCGTGGCCGTGCCCTCGGTTACACGATGGTCCTGCCGGACGAGGACAAGTACTCGACCACGCGCAACGAGATGCTCGACCAGCTCGCCTACATGCTGGGCGGCCGGGCGGCCGAGGAACTGGTCTTCCACGACCCGACCACGGGCGCCGCGAACGACATCGAGAAGGCCACCAACCTGGCCCGCGCGATGGTCACCCAGTACGGCATGACCGAGCGCCTCGGTGCGATCAAGTTCGGAGGCGACAACTCCGAGCCGTTCCTGGGCCGTGAGATGGCTCACCAGCGCGACTACTCGGAAGAGGTCGCCGCGCTGGTGGACGAAGAGGTCAAGAAGCTCATCGAGACCGCGCACAACGAGGCCTGGGAGATCCTGGTCGAGAACCGCGACGTGCTCGACAACCTCGTCCTCCAGCTGCTGGAGAAGGAGACGCTGGGCAAGGAGGAGATCGCCGAGATCTTCGCCCCGATCGTCAAGCGCCCGCCGCGGCCCGCCTGGACCGGCTCTTCCCGCCGGACCCCGTCCACCCGCCCGCCGGTGCTCTCCCCGAAGGAGCTGGCACTGACCAACGGTGCGAACGGCGCGACGGCGGCGATCAGCACGGCGAAGTCCACCGCCGCGGAATCCGCCCCGGTGACGGAGCAGACTCCGGAGGACCGCTCCGAGAGCTGACCCTGTTCCGGCCGTGAGGGCCGGAATGGATGCCGCGTCCCCCGGGTTTTAGCCTGGGGGCGCGGCATTTCGCATGTCCGCAGACGGAACGCGAGGCACACCCGCGTGCAAGGCACAGGAACGAGGAACCAGATGACCGACCCGGTGACGCTGGACGGCGAGGGCCCCATCGGCGAGTTCGACGAGAAGCGCGCCGAGAACGCCGTACGCGAACTGCTGATCGCGGTCGGTGAGGACCCGGACCGTGAGGGCCTGCGGGAGACGCCGGCCAGGGTCGCGCGTGCCTACAAGGAGATCTTCGCCGGTCTGTGGCAGCAGCCGGAGGACGTCCTGACGACGACGTTCGACCTGGGGCACGACGAGATGGTCCTCGTGAAGGACATCGAGGTGTACTCGACCTGCGAGCATCATCTGGTGCCGTTCCGGGGTGTCGCCCACGTCGGCTACATCCCGTCCGAGACCGGCAAGATCACCGGCCTGTCCAAGCTGGCCCGCCTGGTCGACGTCTACGCCCGCCGGCCGCAGGTGCAGGAACGCCTCACCACGCAGATCGCGGACTCCCTGATGGAGATCCTGGAGCCGCGGGGCGTCATCGTGGTCGTCGAGTGCGAGCACATGTGCATGTCCATGCGCGGTATCCGCAAGCCGGGCGCGAAGACCATAACGTCCGCCGTCCGCGGTCAGCTGAGGGACGCCGCGACGCGGAACGAGGCGATGAGCCTCATCATGGCGCGCTGAGCGAGCCGCCGGGCTCGCCGGGGCCGCGGGGCCGGAGATCAGGCCACCGGCTCCGCTCCCGGGTGGTTCTGGTCGTCGTCCTCGGGGAGCTTGCACACCCGCTCCAGGAAGATCGCGGCGGCTATCACGCCGAGGCCGGTCAGGACCGAGAAGCCGGCGTAGATCGCCTGGTCGCGGCGGGCCGGGAGGTCCAGCAGCTCCAGCAGGAAGACGCCCGTCCCGCCGTACATACCGGCGACGAGCGCGGCCACCAGGGCGCTGGCCTGGCCGAAGACGACCGCCCGGGCGGCCATCAGCGGGTCGACGCCCTTGGCGCCGGGCCGGCGCTCGCGCTGGGCCCGGAGACGGGCGCGCAGCGACAGCGCCGTCGAGAGCAGGACCACCGCGATCAGCGCGAGGACGACGGGGGCGGCCAAGGGGACGCTGGGGAGGGTCCCGATCGAGTTCCAGAGGCGGGCGCCCGCCCAGGACAGGACGCCTGCCACGACGAACACGCCCGCCAGCACCCTGATGCGCAGCTCTCTCACGGTGTCCCTTCAGTTCCCCCGGACCGTCCCGGACGGTGGTCGTCTTGGTCTTGACCCGTCTCGACCTTAACGACTACTCGGGCAGCCGGAGTTCCAGGTCCGCGCGGGGCGCGACACCCTCACGGGTGACGGCGGACAGCAGGTCGGCCACCGTGCCGCGGCCGGGCAGCTGCGCCTGCGGGTCGACGTCGTGCCAGGGCGCGAGAACGAAGGCGCGCTCGTGGGCGCGCGGGTGGGGCAGGGTGAGCCGCGGGTCGTCCGAGGTGACGCCGGCGTAGGCGACGATGTCGACGTCCAGCGTGCGCGGACCCCAGCGCTCGTCCCGGACGCGGTGGAAGGCCTCCTCGACGGCGTGCGCCCGCTCCAGCAGGGACGACGGGGGCAGGGTCGTCTTGAGGACCACGACCGCGTTGAAGTACGACGGCTGGCTGCCCGGCTCCACGCCCCACGGCTCGGTCTCGTACACCGGGGAGACGGCCTTCACGCGGACGCCCGGGGTGTCCTCCAGGGCGTCGACGGCACCCTGGAGGGTCTCCAGGCGGTTGCCGAGGTTGGAGCCGATGGAGATCACGGCCCACTTCGGGTTGCTCAGCGTCGTGTCGGCGGCGTCGACCTGCTCGACGACCGAGGCGGGCACCGGCTGGACGGTCGGGTCGCTGTGACCCTGGTGGAAAGGTCGGGTCATACTCGGCTCCGGGTGATGGTGACGGTCACGTCGTCGAAGGGCACGGTGATCGGGGCGTCCGGCTTGTGGACGCAGACCTCGACCTCCTCGACCCCTTCGTGCTTCAGGCAGGTCCGGGCGATCCGCTCGGCGAGGGTCTCGATGAGGTTCACCGGCTCGCCCTCGACCACGGCCACGACCTCCTCGGCCACGATGCCGTAGTGCACGGTCTTCGTCAGGTCGTCGTCGGCCGCGGCCGGCCGGGTGTCCAGGCCGAGCACGAGGTCCACGATGAAGGTCTGGCCCTCCTCGCGCTCCTTGGGGAACACACCGTGGTGCCCGCGGGCCTTGAGGCCGCGCAGCGCGACACGATCCACGCGAATCACTCCTGCAATCGTCGGGAAGGACCGGCCCGTGCCGCGTGCGGGCGGCACACCGGCCTCAGACGAATCTACCTGCGGGCACTGACAAAGCCGGGCCGCGGGGGCGTGGGCACGGGCCGGTGTCCGGAGGGTTCACCGGCCGTTTCCCCCGGGGAACCCGGCCCTGTCATGGGCTGGTAGCCGCTCCTACCCCGGGGTAGGTGATTCCAACCACTTCTCCGGGTCAGGCCAGGGGTTCGTCGTCCGGGTTCACGCCGTTCACGTGGTTGTCGTCCTCGTCCTCGTCGGTCTCGGCCAGCACGGGGGAGGCGTGGTGCGACCAGAGCTTCCAGCCGGAGGGCGTGCGCCGGAACACGTTCGTGGCGACGACGAGCTGGCCGACCAGCGGTCCGAGCTCCGCGCCCTCCTCGGGGGCGGGGCCGCCGCTGAGGATGTTCTCCGTGCAGGTCACGAGCGCGGTGTCGCCGGTCACGGAGACATGCACATCGGTGAGGAAGAACTGGATGTAGTCGGTGTTGGCCATGATCAGGGCGTACGACCTGAGGACCTCGCCGCGGCCGGTGAGCACCGGCCAGCCGGGGTGGACGCAGGAGATGACCCCGCTGTCCGCGGGGTCGTGGTACGTCTCGTCCACGCCCAGGTCGGCGGGGGTCAGCCAGAGGGAGGAGACCTCCTCGAAGTCGCCGCGTTCGAGTGCCTCGTAGAAGGCGGTGTTGGCGGCCTCCACCTGCTCGACGTCGGTGTGGGGGGCGCTCACCGCTCTCCTTCCGCCCCGTGCTCGCCGCCGGTGCCGGGCGCGCTCGTGGCACCGCGCGCCTCCTCCACGGCCCGGGCCACCCGGACCGCGTCCGCCGTGGCGCGCACCTCGTGCACCCGCACCGCCCACGCACCGGCGTGCGCGGCCAGCGCGGAGACGGCCGCCGTGGCCGCGTCGCGTTCGCGGGCCGGCGGGGGTGCCCCCTGCGGTCCGGCGAGGACCCGGCCGAGGAACCGCTTGCGGGAGGCGGCGACCAGCAGCGGGTGGCCGAGGGAGGCCAGCCGGTCGAGGTGGGCGAGGAGGGCGAGGTCGTGCCCGGCCTCCTTGGAGAAGCCGAGGCCCGGGTCGACGACGATGCGGTCCGGGGCGACACCGCCCGCCAGAACGGCCTCAACGCGCGCGTGCAGTTCGTCCAGGACTTCCCCGACGACGTCCTCGTAGACGCCCTTGACGTTGCCGCCCTGGAGGAAGCCGCGCCAGTGCATGACGACGAAGGGGGCGCCCGCGTCGGCGACCACCGAGATCATCGCGGGATCGGCGAGGCCGCCGCTGACGTCGTTGACGAGGGCGGCACCGGCCGCGAGGGCCTGTCCGGCGACGGAGGCGCGCATGGTGTCGACGGAGACGACGACGCCCTCGGAGGCGAGGCCGCGCACCACGGGGACGACCCGCCGCAGCTCCTCGGCCTCGTCCACGCGCGTGGCACCGGGCCGGGTGGACTCGCCGCCGACGTCGACCAGATCCGCGCCCTCGGCGACCAGATCCAGGCCGTGTTTGACGGCGGCGGTCGTGTCGAACCAGCGGCCGCCGTCGGAGAAGGAGTCGGGGGTCACGTTCACGACCCCCATGACCGCGCACCGGTCCCATGCCGGAAGGCCGGCGACTCGGCCGCGCCCGCTGAGGTTGTTCATACGTTCAGCGTAGGCCCAGCAGGGTGCCGCCCACGCGCCGCGACCCGGGCGGAAGCCCCGTTGCTGGAGGGGGTGGGGCTTCCGCCCGGGCCGGTCCTGGGGCCGTACCGCTCGGCGTGTCGGGGCGCGGGAGGCAGGTGGGCGGATCAGGCCGCCCGGACGTCCCGTTCGGTCACCGTGTGCGCGCACGCGCGCCGGGCCGTCGACCGGCGCCGGCGCAGGAAACGCGGCAGCGGCACGGCGAGGTTGACGAAGCCCTCCGCCTGCATGGCGGCGAAGCCGATGCGGGGCAGGTCGGCGGAGGCCCGGTAGACCACGAAGCGCGGTTCCCAGCGCGGCTGGAACTTGGCGTTGAACTTGTACAGCGACTCGATCTGGAACCAGCGCGAGAGGAACACCAGCAGCCCGCGCCAGGCGCGCAGCACCGGGCCGGCGCCGATCTTCTCGCCGCGGGCGAGGGCGGAGCGGAACATCGCGAAGTTCAGCGAGACCCGGGTGATGCCGAACCTCGGAGCGGCCTGCAGGGCGGCGACGATCAGCAGTTCGTTCATGCCCGGGTCGGCGCCGCGGTCGCGGCGCATCAGGTCCAGCGACACACCGTCCCTGCCCCAGGGCACGAAGTGGAGGATCGCCTTCAGGTCGCCGTACTCACCGGGTTCGTCGTCCTGCTTGTGGGCGGTGGCGATCAGGCAGTCGCCGTCGGCGGGGTCGCCGATGCGGCCGAGCGCCATGGAGAATCCGCGCTCGGTGTCCGTGCCGCGCCAGTCCTCCGCCGCCAGGCGGATCCGCTCCAGCTCGGCCTCGCCGACGTCACGGATGCGCCGTACCCGGGTTTCGTAGCCGGCCCGCTCGATGCGCTTGACCATCTGGCGCACGTTGCGCATCGCGCGTCCGGCGAGCGAGAAATCCGCCACGTCGACCACCGCCTCGTCGCCCAGTTCCAGGGCGTCCAGGCCGGTCTCGCGGGTCCACACCTCGCCACCGGTCTCCGAGCAGCCCATGACCGCGGGCGTCCAGGAGTGGGCCCTGGCCTCGTCCATGAAGCGCTCGATGGCGCCCGGCCAGGCCTCGACGTCGCCGATGGGGTCGCCGCTGGCGAGCATCACGCCGGACACGACCCGGTAGGTGACCGCGGCCTTGCCGCTCGGCGAGAACACGACGGCCTTGTCGCGGCGCAGCGCGAAGTGGCCGAGCGAGTCGCGCCCGCCGTGCTTCTCCAGCAGCGCGCGCAGCTTGACCTCGTCGTCCTCGGTGAGCCGGGCGGCCGGGTGCTCCGGGCGGAAGGCCAGGTAGATCGTGGTGACGGCGGTGATCCAGCCGAGGGCGCCGAGGGAGAAGGCGACCGTCCAGGAGGTGTTGCCCTGGTAGTCGACCGGGCCCTCGAAGCCGGCCAGACCGTAGATGACGTGCGTCAGCCGGTCGGCCAGGCTCGGGTCGCCGATCGTCCGGTGCGGGTGGACGCTGACGATGACGAGACCGAGGGCGAGGGAACCGGCGCTCATGAGCACGAAGTTGGCGAGCGCCCGCCACCTGCTGCGCGGATCGGGCAGGGCCGCGAACTGGTCGCGGTGGCGCAGCAGCGGCACCAGCAGCGCGACCGCGATCAGCATGCCCACGACCGAGTGCCGGTACGCGAACTGCGCCACCGCACCCGCCGGGAGCAGCGCGACCGCCGCACGCCACGCCCGGCGCTTGCGCCGTTTGAGCCCGTGCGCCAGCAGCAGCAACAGCACGCCCGCGCTGAGCGAGAGCGCCGCCGCGAACGGCCCGAAGGAGCCCGGCAGCACCTCCGCCATGGCGTGCATACGGCTGTGACGGAAGCGCGGGAACACACCCGCGGCGATGTCCAGGGCGCCCACGAGCGCGGCGGCCCTGCCGACCACGGCGGGAACGGCCTCGGGGCGCGGGCCGCGCAGTATGCGCCGCGCCCGGCTTGATCGGCCCGGAACCCCGCCCGACATTTCCCCATCTATCCTGACAGACATCGCATCCCGTAGTTCTGCGAGAGACCTTGAACCCGGGCCCGATCGGGCATCCGGCGACATTGCGCCCTCTAGGACGGTGTCTCGGGGAGAGAGGTTCACTCCCCACCGGAAAGTCGGGTCAAAGGCCAAGGAAAGCCCCGGGCAAGCCCTCGCAACGTCGCGCGGGCACGACACGGGCGGAAAGCACAGGCAGGAAACAGCCCATGGGTCTCACGAGCAACAAAGTGCTGGTGCTGGCGATCGCGATCGCCGTCGTGCTGTTCGTCGGCACGGTATGGCTGTGGCCGCGCCTGGCCCGCCCGAACTGGCGGGCCGTCAGCGGGCGGGTCGGTCTGCTGCTGTTCACCCAGGTGGCCCTGTTCGCCTGCGTCGGGCTCGCCGCCAACCAGGCGTTCGGCTTCTACGCCAGCTGGGCGGACCTGTTCGGCCAGGAGACCGACCAGGGGATCGTCGTCGACCACTCGGCCAACGGCAGCACCGGCGGCCCGCTCCAGGTGGTCTCCACCTCCGACGTGCCGGGCGTGAGCGCCGCGCGGCCGGAGACCGGCGGGCAGATACAGAAGGTCGACATCGTGGGCCGTACGACCCACATCGCCACACCGGCGTACGTGTACCTGCCGCCGGAGTACTTCCAGCCGCAGTACCGCACGCGTACGTTCCCGGTGGCGGTCGTGCTGACCGGCTACCCGGGCACCGCGCGGGCGCTGGTGGAGAAGCTGAACTACCCGAGCACGGCGCAGCGGCTGGCCAAGGACGGGCGGGTGCAGCCGATGATCCTGGTGATGCTGCGGCCGACCGTGGCACCGCCGCGGGACACCGAGTGCGTCGACGTGCCGGGCGGACCGCAAGCGGAATCGTTTTTCGCCAAGGATCTGCCGGAGGCCGTCCTCGGGCACTACCGGGCCGGCAAGCGGCCGGGCAGCTGGGGCGTCGTCGGCGACTCCACGGGCGGCTACTGCGCCCTCAAGCTCGCCATGCACCACCCGAACGTGTACGCGGCCGGCGCGGGCCTCTCGCCGTACTACACGGCGCCGATCGACCCGACCACCGGTGACCTCTTCCACGGCGACAAGAAGCTGCGGAACCGCGCTGACCTGTTCTGGCTGCTGGAGCACGAGGAGGCGCCGGACACCTCGCTGCTCGTCACCAGCAGCAAGGTCGGCGAGCACAACTACAACTCCACCATGAAGTTCATCCGTCAGGTCCAGGCCACGAACCTGACCCGGATCTCGTCGATCATCCTCGGCAGCGGCGGGCACAACTTCAACACCTGGCGGCGCGAGATCCCGCCGACGCTCCAGTGGCTCAGCGGCCGGCTCACCGACCGCTGAGCCGTTCTGGCCCTGACGTCCCGTGAAGCCCACGGTGTGGCCGTGTTTTTACGGGGCGGGGGCCCACGATTCGCCTACGCGCGGTAAGTTTCTGGCCATGCCACGTGGACGCCACCGCCATTCCCCGCCTCTGCACCGGCTGTTGCCCCCGTCGGCGATCGCCGGCGTCTCCGTCGCCTGCGCGCTGGGTCCGTGGGCGTTCTCCGAGGTCACCGTGTTGCGCGCGCTGGCCGCTGCGGCCGCCGCGACGGCGGTCCTCGGCGCGTTCGTGATGCGCCGCTGGGACGCGCAGGCGGGCAAGCAGGTCGCCGAACTCACGCGCGCGCGTGCGGGTGACGAGTGGCGGTTCGAGGAACGGGTCGCCGAACTGGAGACGGACCTGGAGGAGTCCCGCGAGCTGCGCGCGAAGCTGGAGCAGCGGCTGCGCGCCAAGCGGGCCGAGCTGGCGGGCCTGCGCAACGAGCACGCGGCCCTGCTGCGCCGGTACGCCACGGCGGAGACCGAGCGTGCCAGCGCCCTGGAGGGACGGCGGCTGCTGGAGATCGAGGCGGCGGTGCCCGAGCCGGGGCCCGCGCCTTCGTCGTCGCCCGCGCTGCCGCCGGCGCGCGGCGCCGAGCCCGCGGCCGCCGCGGGTCAGGAGGCGTCCGGCACCGAGGAGCGGCCGGCGGTGTTCTCGCCCGGGGGCGCCGAGCTGTACCGGCGGGCGCTGACGGCCCTGGCGCGGTTCGACCGGGAGGGTCCGCGGCAGGGGGAGGCCGGAGTCGGGACCGACGCCAGGACCGACGCCGAGGCCGGTGCCGAGGGGGACGGCGAGGGGGACGAGACGGAGGTGGCGGAGGTCCGGGGCGCGCGGCTTGAGTCCGCGGAGTCCACTGCCGCCGAGGAGTCCGCTGACGCGGCGGGGTCCACTGTCGCCGCAAAGTCCGCAGGCGCCACCGGATCCGCAGGCGCCACCGGATCCGGAAACGCCGCCGGATCCGCTGGCGCCGCCGGGTCCGCCGACGCTGGTGAGGCGGCCGATGCCGCCGGGTCCGTTGCCGTAGCGTCGCAGACGGCCGAGCCGGAGGCTCACTCGGCTCCCGAGGATGCCGCCGCGGAGGCCGCGGTCGCCAAAGGAGAACCCGCAGCGGACGGCGTGAAGGAGGGCGCCGGTCCGGCGCCGGCCACCGAACTCGCGCGTCCCGTGGGCCGGCCGCCCGCCGGGCACTTCACCGTGCCGACCGCGGTGGCCGTCGTACCGGCGGCGCCCGCACGGCGCCCGGTGGTCGAGGGCGGCTTCGACTTCTTCGGCACCCAGAAGGGCGCTCCGAAGGCCACGCTGGACTCCGTGCAGAACGAGGACCTCGCCGACGTCGTCGGTCCCGAGGCGCTCGCCGTGCACAAGGCGGAGTCCGAGGCAGGGTTCAAGGCCGCCGACGCGCGCTCCCGGGGGGTCGGCCAGGTCATCGACCTGACCGCGCACGACGAGACCGAGCAGATCGACATCCAGGGGCTGCGCAGCGCGGCCTCCTGAGCCGACGTCAGCCGTACGGACCGAGCACCGGGCCCGGCCTTCCCACGAGGGGAGCCGGGCCCGAGGCGTTCCGGCCGGGCGTGACCGGTGGGTCAGCGTGTGGGGCGGGTCGGGCGGTGCCGGTCAGCCGGTGGTCATCCAGCGGTCCGGGAGGGCGTCCCGGCGGCCCGTGCGGGATCTCTCCGCCTGCTCGTCCAGGAGCCGTGCGGCCTCCTCCGCGTCCCGCAGCCGGGCCGTCACGGTCTTGTTCGCGCCGGTGTCCACGTGGACGTCGGTGAGCCCCCAGCGCCGCTCCCAGGGCCCCTGGGTGAGCCGTACGCTCTGCACCTTGGCGTGCGGAACGAGCGAGAGCCGGCGGCGCAGCAGGCCGCTCCGGGCGGCGAACACCGCGCCGGTGACCGCGAGCCCGTGCCCGCGCCACCACAACGGCACGCACCACCGGGCCCGGCGCGGCACCCGCGACAGCTCCCGGGGCACGGTCACACCGGGCAGCACGCGCGCGACGACGGTCTCGGCGACCGCGCGCGGGGCGACGGGGATCAGCATGGAGTTGGCGGATCCGGCCACGTCCAGTTCCACCCGCACCCAGCCCGGCCACCGCCACAGCAGCGGCTCCACGATCCGCACGGTCTGCACCCGGCCGGGCGGCACCGTCTCGTGCGTACGGTCGAGCAGCCCGTGGTCGATGCGGAGCCCGTCCGGGGACTCGCTCACCGTCCAGTCGAATTCCGTGACGAACCGGCCCACGCTGCTCGCCCCGGCCGCGCCGACCAGGGGCAGGGCGGTCCCGAAGACCGTCCACAGGCTGTGGGTGACGAGCCACAGCACGGTCGGGACCACGAGCGCGGCACACAGCGAGCCCCAGGTGGCGCCGGTCAGCACCAGGGAGCGCGCCAGCACGCGCGGGGGCACGCGCAGCAGTACGCGCGCCGGTGCCTCTCCGACCTCGTGCGCCGTCTCGGGCGCGAAACCCGCCGCACGCGCGAGCAGTTCCGCGCGGAGCGCGCGCGCCTCCCGCTCGCCCAGGAACGCCAGCTCGTCCTTGCGCTCGGCACCGACGACGTCGATCCGCAGCTTCGCGACGCCCGCCACACGCGCGAGGAGCGGACGTGAGACGTCCACGGCCTGGACGCGCTCCAGCCGGATGTGCGCGGTGCGCCGGAACAACAGCCCGGTGCGTATGCGCAGTTCGGTGTCGGTGACCGCGTAGTGCGTGAACCACCAGGACAGGAAGCCGTACAGGCCGGCCGCGGGCACCAGTACCGCGAGCCCCAGCAGGAGAACGGTGCCGGTCAGCCGGTTGAGCTGTTCCTGGGCGCCGTTCGGGTCGTGCGCGGCCCAGCCGGCCAGTACCGCGAGCGGCGCCCACGCCCGGCGGAAGGGCGTGACCGGGTGCAGCCGGCGCTCGGTGACGGGCGGGCGCCGCGGTGTGCCGTCGTGAGGTACGCCGCCGTGAGGTGTCGCGCTGTCCGGTGTGCCGCCGGCCGGTGTGCCGTCGCCGGGTATGCCGTCGGTGTCGTCGGGGGAGGTCACAGGCCCGCCGATCGTGCCTCGCCCAGCTCGGTCAGCCGGTCGCGCAGGCGTTCCGCCTCGGCCGGGTCGAGGCCGGGGATGGTCGCGTCGGTCGCGGCGGCGGCCGTGTGCAGCTGGACCGTGGCCAGCCCGAAGCGCCGCTCCAGCGGTCCGGAGGTCACCTCCACCAGCTGCATCCGCCCGTACGGCACCACTGTCTCCTCACGCCACAGGACACCCCGGCTGATCAGCAGGTCGTCGGCGCGCTCGGCGTACCGCCACGAGCGCCAGTTGCGCTCCAGCAGCCACCAGCACCAGGCGGCGCACGCCGCCGGCAGCAGTGCCCAGGCCGCCCAGGCGGGCCCCGCGAGAAGGCCCGGGAGGAGCCCCGCGGCGAGCGCGATCACCGCCGTCCACACCACCAGCAGCAGCCGGCGCACCCGCAGCAGCCCGGGCCGCAGCCCGCGCCACACCGGCCGGTCCGCCGGCGCTCCGGTCCCTCGAAGACTCCCCGTTTCCATGAGCCCAGCGTACGTAGGGGAAACTGGGCCCATGACTCCTACGACGGAGACCACGGTCGGTATCGGCGGGGCGGCGGAGAGCACCGACATGGTGCTCAACATCGGGCCCCAGCACCCGTCCACGCACGGTGTGCTGCGGCTCAGGCTCGTGCTGGACGGGGAGCGCATCGTGCGCGCCGAGCCGGTGATCGGCTACATGCACCGGGGTGCGGAGAAGCTCTTCGAGGCGCGCGACTACCGGCAGATCATCGTGCTCGCCAACCGCCACGACTGGCTGTCGGCGTTCTCGAACGAGCTGGGCGTGGTCCTCGCGGTGGAGCGGATGCTCGGCATGGAGGTCCCCGGGCGGGCGGTGTGGACGCGCACGCTGCTCGCCGAGCTGAACCGGGTGCTGAACCACCTGATGTTCCTCGGCTCCTACCCGCTGGAGCTGGGCGGGATCACGCCGGTGTTCTACGCGTTCCGGGAGCGCGAGGTGCTCCAGAACGTGATGGAGGAGGTATCCGGCGGGCGCATGCACTACATGTTCAACCGCGTCGGCGGCCTCAAGGAGGACCTGCCGGCCGGCTGGACCGCACGCGCGCGTGAGGCCGTCGCCGCCGTGCGCTCGCGCATGGACGTCTTCGACGACCTGGTGCTCGGCAACGAGATCTTCCGGGGGCGCACCCGCGGGGTGGGCGTGCTGACCCCGGAGGCGGTGCACGCCTACGGCGTGAGCGGGCCCATCGCGCGCGCCTCGGGCGTCGACTTCGACCTGCGCCGCGACGAGCCGTACCTGGCCTACGGCGATCTCCAGGACGCCCTGGAGGTCGTCACCCGGAGCGAGGGCGACTGCCTCGCCCGGTTCGAGGTGCTGCTGGCGCAGACCCACAACGCGCTGGACCTCGCCGACGCCTGCCTGGACCGGCTCGCCGAGCTGCCGCCCGGGCCGATCAACCAGCGGCTGCCGAAGGTGCTGAAGGCGCCCGAGGGGCACACGTACGCGTGGACCGAGAACCCGCTCGGCATCAACGGCTACTACCTGGTCAGCAAGGGCGACAAGACCCCGTACCGGCTGAAGCTGCGCTCGGCCTCGTACAACAACATCCAGGCGCTGACCGAACTGCTGCCGGGAACGCTGGTGGCGGACATGGTGGCGATCCTGGGGTCGATGTTCTTCGTGGTCGGCGACATCGACAAGTAGCGACAAGCAGTCGGCGACATCGGCGAGCCGGGCTTCACAGCCCGGGCGCGTCCGGCGGGTCCGGCTCCAGGGGGTCCGGGATGCCGACCGGCTGGAGCAGCCAGCCGAAGTCGCCGAGGCCGCCCGGTGCCGTCAGCTCGGCTGCCTCACCGGCGCTCGCGAGGGCGCGCACATAGGCGGCAGGATCCGAGGAGGCGAGCGCGAGCGGGGGGCGTGCGCCGGTGATGCCGAGGGCGCGCAGAGCAGCGCGTTGCGTGAGCAGACGCGCGCCGGGAAGCTCCCGCGCCGTTACGCGGGTCACCTGCGCCGTGTCAGGGGGCGTCTGCGCCGTGTGCAGGGGCGTCTGCGCCGCGTCCGAGGGCGCCGGTGCCGTGCCGGAGGGTGTGTGCGCCGTGCCGGAGGGCGCCTGCGCCGTACGGGCCGCCTCGGCGCACGCGTCCAGGGCCACATGGGCCGTGATGTCGCAGGAACCGTCCGGGACGGGTGCCGTCTCCCGGCCCTCGCGGAAGCCGGTGAGGGTGCCGAACGGGGGGCGCGCGTCCACCGTGTGCGCGTAGTCCACGGCCACCGCGAGCCCTCGCGCCACCCGGTCCACGGCCGACGCCCAGGCGCGGTCCCGGGGCAGCCCGATCTCCGCCCGCAGCCCCTGCTCGGCCGGCAGCGGCCACCAGCGCGCGAGCCAGTCGGCCGGCGCGCCCGTCACGGGCTCCCCGAGCCGCTCGGAGCCGTCCCGCGCGACGAGCACCAGCCGGGGCACGCCCGCGCGGTCCACCTCCACGACGTCCACGGGCACGTTGTCCAGCCACTCGTTGGCGAACAGCAGCCCGGTGACCGCGCCCGGGAGTTCGCTCAGCCAGGTGATCCGTTCGTCCAGACCGGCCGGCCGGTCGGCGATCTCGACGGCGAACGCACGCACGCGTGCGGCCACGTCGGCCGGCAGGGCGGCGAGCACCCCGCCGACCAGCTCCCCCCGCCCGGCGCCCATGTCGACGAAGTCCAGCACCGGGGGCCGCCCGAGCGCCGCGTCGACCCGGCACAGCAGCCGGGCCACGGCCCGCGCGAACAGCGGGGAGGCGTGCACCGACGTGCGGAAGTGGCCCGCCGGGCCCTCCGAGCGCCGGTAGAAACCGCCGGGCCCGTACAGGGCCGCCCCGGCCGCCACGCGCCAGCCGCGCGGGGCGCGATCCGTGCCGTTCCGGCGGGAGTCCTCCGCCGTCGTCCCATCCGTCACCGCACCAGACTAGGCACACCGGTGATCACGGCATCCACCTTGGGGAGTACGCGCGCCGGGCGCGGATCGGCCCTTCGGTTGACCCCTGCACGCATCTGGTTTCCCTACTCTGGGTTACGTGCAGCGCCTCTATGACTTCCTCCGCCGCCACCCGACCTGGGTCGACTCCTTCTGGGCCGTCGTCCTGCTCGGGCTGTCCGCGCTGAGCGTGGTCAATCTCGACGGGGTGCGAGGCCACCACGGGACGATCCCCGGCGGGATGGCCGTGTCCACCGTCCTGTGCGTGGTCGTGGCGCTGCGCCGCCGCTTCCCGGAGCCGATGCTGCTGCTCGCCCTCGTGACCGGGCTGGTGCAGCTGATCCTGGACATCGAGACGACCGTCGCCGACTTCGCCATGCTGGTGATCACCTACACGGTCGCGACGGTCGGCGCGCGCTGGACCTCCCGGCTGGCGCTCGCCGTCAGCCTCTGCGCGGCGAGCGTGGCCCAGATCCGCTGGCCGGCCGAGGACACCGGCTTCCTCGGACAGGCCGCCATAGCGGTCTTCCAGACGGTGCCCTTCGCCCTCGCCTGGGTCCTCGGCGACTCCATGCGCACCCGGCGGGCCTACTTCGCCCAGCTGGAGGAGCGCGCGGCCCGCCTGGAGAAGGAGCGCGAGGCGCAGGCGAAGGTCGCGGTCGCCGCCGAGCGCGCCCGGATCGCGCGCGAGCTGCACGACGTCGTCGCGCACAACGTGTCGGTGATGGTGGTGCAGGCCGACGGTGCCGCCTACGTCATGGACGTCGCGCCCGACCAGGCGAGGAAGGCCCTGGAGACGATCTCCTCCACCGGCCGTCAGGCCCTGGCCGAGATGCGCCGCCTGCTGGGTGTCCTGCGCACCGGCGAGCACCAGGAGAGCGGGGAGTACGTCCCGCAGCCCGACGTGGAGCAGATCGACGACCTCATCGAGCAGTGCCGCAGCTCCGGCCTGCCGGTCGACTTCAAGGTGGAGGGCACCCCGCGGCCGCTGCCCAGCGGCGTGGAGCTGACCGCGTACCGGATCGTGCAGGAGGCGCTCACGAACACCCGCAAGCACGGCGGGCCCGACGCGGGTGCGAGCGTCCGCCTGGTCTACTTCGACGACGGTCTCGGCCTGCTGGTCGAGGACGACGGCAAGGGCGCCCCGCACGAGCTGTACGAGGAGGGCGGCGCCGACGGGCAGGGCCACGGCCTGATCGGCATGCGGGAGCGCGTCGGCATGGTCGGCGGCACCCTGGACGCCGGGCCGCGCCCCGGCGGAGGATTCCGCATCAGCGCCCTGCTGCCCCTCAAACCGGCGCACTGACCGCCCCATGATCCCGAACGGAAGAGGCCCGATGACGATCCGCGTGATGCTCGTCGACGACCAGGTGCTGCTGCGCACCGGGTTCCGGATGGTGCTCGCCGCCCAGCCGGACATGGAGGTCGTCGCGGAGGCGGGCGACGGCGTCGAAGCCCTCCAGGTGCTGCGGTCCACCGCCGTCGACGTCGTCCTCATGGACGTCCGGATGCCGAAGCTGGACGGTGTGGAGGCCACGCGGCGGATCTGCGCGGAGCCGGACGCCCCCAAGGTCCTCATCCTGACCACGTTCGACCTGGACGAGTACGCCTTCTCCGGGCTGAAGGCGGGCGCCTCCGGCTTCATGCTCAAGGACGTCCCGCCCGGTGATCTCCTCGCCGCCATCCGTGCCGTGCACAGCGGCGACGCGGTCGTGGCACCCTCCACCACCCGGCGGCTGCTGGACCGGTTCGCGCCGATGCTGCCCTCCGTCGGCAAGGAGCCCCGGCACAAGGAGCTGGAACGGCTCACGGAGCGGGAGCGCGAGGTCATGGTGCTGGTCGCGCAGGGCCTGTCCAACGGCGAGATCGCGGCCCGGCTGGTGCTGAGCGAGGCGACCGTGAAGACCCATGTGGGCCGCATCCTGACCAAGCTCGGGCTGCGCGACCGGGTGCAGGTGGTCGTGCTGGCGTACGAGACGGGACTGGTGCGCGCCGGCGGCCACGGCTGACGCCGGCGGCCCGGGCCCGCTTCCTGGGCGCGGGCCGCGGGGCCGGCCCCGTTTCCTCGGCGAGGGCCGCCGGCCCGGGGTCCGCTGACTCAGCGCAGGACGCCCTCGATGAAGTCGCTGCCGAGCCGGGCCACCGCGGACAGGACCAGCTGATGCTGGACGTACCGGCCGCGGCGGCAGTCGGTGATCAGGCCCGCCTTCTTCAGCACCGTCAGGTGCCGGGATATCTCGGGTGCCGACATGCCGTGCGCGTCGGCCAGTTCGCTCGTGGTGTGCGGGGCGCGCGCCAGGTGCCGGCACAGCCGCATCCGCACCGGGTGGGCCAGGGCCTCCAGCCGGCGCGTGAGCTGTTCCACGGAGGGCGCCTGCGGCCGGGGACCGCTCGCGGGGTAGGTGATCGAGGGCTGCCAGCCGTACCGGTTCAGGACCATCACGTGCGGCCAGCCGAGGCTGGTCGGCACCAGCACCAGGCCGCCGTCGCCGGTGGCGGTGCGGCCCACCAGCAGCTTGTCGACCGTGACGAGCCCGGCCTCCTCGTCCAGCGAGACGGCTCCGGACAGGGACGCGAGGGCCTCGCCGAGTCCTTTGCGGCGCAGCAGCTCGGTCTTGTGCCGGGCGTCGGCGGCGAGCTGGGGCTGGATGCGGGCCCAGGTGTCGGCGAAGAAGGCGTCGTCGCAGTCGAGCATCAGCTGGCGGAACCAGGCGCGCACGGCGGGCGGGTCGGTGAGCAGACGGCGCGTGAACCGCTCCTGCACGGCGCCGCGCGCGGCGGCCAGTTCCAGGGAGCGGCGGCGCAGCTCCGGGTCGTCGAGCGGGCCGGGCTCCTGGACGTCGTGGCGGAGCTGGCAGGTGAACTCCAGGGCGGCGTTGACGAACTGGGCGTCCGTCAGTTTGTCCAGCTGGTCCAGCTCCTCGGCGAGCGTCGCGCCGGGAAGGCCGCGGCCGCCCGGGAGGCCGGCGAACGGGGCGAAGACGTCCGAGAACGTCGTGTGCCACAGGAAGTCCGCCTCGCACAGCCGGTCGGCCAGGCAGGGCTCCAGCCGGGAGGAGACGGCGGCCACCCAGCCCCGCAGCTCCGGGTGGTGCCCGGGCTCCCTCAGCGCGTGCAGCGCCATCCCCAGCTCCGCCAGCGGAGAGGGCACGACGGAGACCCTCTCCAGGGGCAGTCCGGTGATGTCGATGGTCACGCTCATGCCCCCATGGTGCACCGGGCCACTGACAGTGCCCCCGTGGATTGACGGCAGCCGTCAATCCACGGGACATCCGCGCCGGTCAGGGGCAGCGTTGAGGACACCGGGGCAGCCGCGGAGCCCGATCAGTCACCGATCACCACGTCCCGAGAAGGCGATCAGCCATGAGCATCACCCAGCAGTACCTCCTCGACAGCTACCGCGCCCGCCTGCACGGCGAGCCCGAGCCGCCCGCGCCGGGCCTCCGCGACCTCGGCCTCCTGCGCGAGCTGCGCGACCACCGGCGCTTCCGCGCGGTCATCGCCGGACGCCCGGCGCGCGGGCGGCTCCGGCGCAGCCTGACCCGCCGACTGCGCGCCCTGACCCGCCGACCGCGCCCCCGCGCCCTCTAGCCAGGCCCCGCCGGGCAGGCGGTCCACGAAGTCCCGTACGGCCGTGCGGACGTCGTCCGCCGTCCACTCCAGCCCCGCGGCCTGGACGCCGACCTCCGTGAACGCGAGGCCAGGGCCGCCGGCGTTCCAGACGTTCGCGAAGAGCATCACCGAGGTCTCCTCGGCCTGGCGGAGGGCCGCCTCGGCGGCCACCTCCGGCTCGTACGGCAGCCAGACCTGGAACTGGTGGGTGTGCGGCACCTCCGGGTGGACGCGGGCCCAGGGCACCCCGGCCGCCGCGAAGCCCTCGCGCAGCGCGGCGGCCACCACGCGCGCGTGCCGCACGTACTCGGGCAGCCGGGGCACTTCGCGGTCCAGGCCGACGAGCGCGGACAGGACGGTCGGGAACTGCTGGAAGAGCATGCCGCCGTACCGGTGCCGCCAGGTCTTCGCCTCCTCCACCAGCGTCCTCGGACCGGCGAGCGCGGCGCCGCCGAAGCCGCCGACGGACTTGTAGAACGACACGTAGACGCTGTCGGCGAGGCCGGCGATCTCCGCCAGGGGACGCCCGAAGTGCTCGGTGCACTCCCACAGGCGCGCGCCGTCGAAGTGCACCACCGCGTCGCGCTCCCGCGCCGCCTCGACGGCCCCGGTCAGCTCCTCCCAGGTGGGCAGCACGAAGCCGGCGTCCCGCAGGGGCAGCTCCAGCATCAGCGCCCCGAAGGGCTCTTCGAGTTCTCGTATCTCGGCCGCCGTGGGCAGTCGGCGCTCCCCGCCCACCCTGACCGGACGCAACCCGCTGACCTGGCTGAACGCCTGCCGTTCATGCACCTCCGGGTGGGCCAGCGGGTGCAGCGCCACCGCCGGGTTGCCGGTGCGGGCCGCCCAGCAGCGCAGGGCCACCTGCTGGGCCATGGTGCCCGTGGGGAAGAACGCGGCGGCCTCGGTGCCGAGCAGCGCGGCCACCCGCTCCTCCAGGGTGGCCACGATCCGGTCGCCGTAGACGTCGGCGGGCTCGTCCAGGTCGTACACCTCGGCGCCCGCTTCCCGGAGCAGCGCGAGCCGTTCGCGGATCGAGTCCCGGGCGGTCGTGTGCGCGAGGATGCGCCGCGCCCCCCGCTGGGCGGCCCTGCGCCGCTCCCGCGAGCGTTCCTCCGCCGATCGTTCGTCGTCCTGCTCAGCCACATCAGTCATGCCGTGGATGATGCCCCGCACGGCCCTCGCGCGGCAGCCGGGTTTTCCGGCGGGACCCGGCAGCCGCGCGGCAGCCGGGTTTTTCCGGTGAGGAAGGGCCGGGGGGGACGTGGTGAAACCCACAGCCTGTGGACAACCGGCCGCCGCCCCACCCGATAGCGTTAACATGACGAGAAATCGTCCGGTACCCAGAGCGGACTGGAACGGGAAGGCCGCCGTCGCGTGAGTACAGTCCACCAACCAGACCTCAAGGACCGCCCCGCGCGGCTCACCGTCGGCGTCGTCGGCGCCGGTCGCGTGGGCCCCGCGCTGGCCGCGTCCCTCCAGCTCGCCGGGCACCGCCCGGTGGCCGTCTCCGGAGTCTCCGACGCCTCCCGCAGGCGTGCCGAGGCCATGCTCCCGGACGTCCCGCTGGTGCCGCCCGCCGAGGTGCTCCAGCGCGCCGACCTGGTGCTGCTCACGGTCCCCGACGACGTCCTGCCCGGCCTGGTCGCCGGCCTCGCCGAGACCGGCGCGGTACGCCCCGGACAACTGCTCGTGCACACCTCCGGCCGGTACGGCGCGAAGGTGCTCGACCCGGCCCTGCGCGCGGGCGCGCTGCCGCTGGCCCTGCACCCCGCGATGACCTTCACCGGCACGCCGGTCGACGTCCAGCGGCTCGCGGGCTGCTCCTTCGGCGTCACCGCGCCCGAGGAGCTGCGGCTGGCCGCCGAGGCGCTGGTGATCGAGATGGGCGGCGAACCGGAGTGGATCAGCGAGCAGAACCGCCCGCTGTACCACGCGGCCCTCGCGCTCGGCGCCAACCACCTGGTGACCCTTGTGGCCCAGTCCATGGAACTGCTGCGCACCGCCGGTGTGGCGGCGCCCGACCGGATGCTCGGCCCGCTGCTCGGAGCCGCCCTGGACAACGCCCTGCGCTCCGGCGACGCCGCCCTGACCGGACCGGTCGCGCGCGGGGACGCCGGTACGGTCGCCGCGCACGTCACCGAGCTGCGCAGGCACGCCCCGCAGACCGTGGCGGGCTACCTGGCGATGGCCCGCGCGACCGCCGACCGCGCGCTCGCCCACGGCCTGCTGAAGCCGGAACTCGCCGAGGACCTCCTCGGGGTACTCGCCGACGCAGGCCACGCGAGCCGGGAAGGGCACGCGAGCCAGGGAGGCGAGGGAACCGACGGCACGAACGGCTCCGACGGCACGAACGGCTCCGAAGGCACGACCGGCTCCGACGGCACGAACGCCGACGGCACGAACGGCTCCGACGGCACCACCGGCAGCGAGGGGAACGACCGATGAGCACGGCCCTGCTGAGCACCGCCGACGAGCTGCACGCGCGTGTGCGCCACGGCCGTCGCGCCGTCGTGATGACCATGGGCGCCCTGCACGAGGGCCACGCGACCCTCATCCGCGCCGCGCGGGAGGCCGTCGCCCCCGACGGCGAGGTCGTCG
Source organism: Streptomyces sp. NPDC017676 (assembly GCF_044329325.1). Lineage (NCBI taxonomy): Bacteria > Bacillati > Actinomycetota > Actinomycetes > Kitasatosporales > Streptomycetaceae > Streptomyces > Streptomyces sp. NPDC017676. Next base: position 206,894 of record NZ_JBIRJA010000015.1, read on the forward strand.
TCACGGTCTTCGTCAACCCGTTGCAGTTCGGCGCGGGCGAGGACCTGGACCGCTACCCGCGCACCCTGGACGCCGATCTCAAGCTCGCCGAGCAGGCGGGCGCGGACGCCGTGTTCGCGCCCTCCGTGGACGAGGTCTACCCGGGCGGCGAACCCCAGGTGCGCGTCTCCGCGGGCCCCATGGGCGAGCGCCTGGAGGGTGCCTCGCGCCCCGGGCACTTCGACGGGATGCTCACCGTCGTCGCCAAGCTGCTGCACCTCACCCGCCCCGACGTCGCCCTGTTCGGCCAGAAGGACGCCCAGCAGCTCGCCCTGATCCGGCGCATGGTGCGGGACCTCAACTTCGGCGTCGAGATCGTCGCCGTTCCGACCGTGCGCGAGGAGGACGGGCTCGCCCTGTCCAGCCGCAACCGCTACCTCTCGCCGGACGAGCGCCGTACCGCCCTCGCGCTGTCCCGCGCGCTGTTCGCCGGCCGGGACCGGCACGCGGCACAGGAGGCGCTGCGCGCGCGGGCCCGGGAAGTGCCCTCCACGCACGCGCGTGCCGAGGCGCTGAGCGCCATAGGGGAGTCCCGCGCGGCGGCCGACGCGCACGCGGTGGCCACCGCCGCGCCCGGCGGCCCGGCGGCCGTCCGCGCCGCCGCCCGCCAGGTCCTGGACGAGGCCGCCCGCTTCGACCCGCCCCTCCGGCTGGACTACCTGGCGCTGGTCGACCCCGCCGACTTCACCGAGGTCGGCGACGACTTCACCGGCGAGGCCGTCCTCGCCGTCGCCGCCCGGGTCGGCACGACCCGGCTGATCGACAATCTTCCTCTCACCTTCGGAGCCGCCTCGTGACCAGCACAGGCATACGACTGCACGCGCCCGCCCCCGGGTGGAGCATCTCCGCGGACGTGGTCGTCGTCGGCTCCGGCGTGGCCGGCCTGACCGCGGCGCTGCGCTGCGAGGCCGCCGGGCTCACCACGGTCGTCGTCACCAAGGCCCGCCTGGACGACGGCTCCACGCGCTGGGCGCAGGGCGGCATCGCCGCGGCCCTCGGCGAGGGCGACACCCCCGAGCAGCACCTGGAGGACACCCTGGTGGCCGGCGCGGGCCTGTGCGACGAGGAGGCCGTGCGCATCCTCGTCACCGAGGGCCCCGACGCCGTCCGGCGGCTGATCTCCACCGGTGCCCACTTCGACACCGACGACGAGGGCGACATCCACCTCACCCGCGAGGGCGGCCACCACCGGCGCCGGATCGCGCACGCGGGCGGCGACGCCACCGGCGCGGAGGTCTCCCGGGCGCTCGTGGAGGCCGTACGCGCGCGCGGGCTGCGCACCATCGAGAACGCGCTGGTCCTGGACCTGCTGACGGACGCCGAGGGCCGGACGGCCGGGGTCACCCTGCATGTGATGGGCGAGGGCCAGCACGACGGCGTGGGTGCCGTGCACGCTCCCGCCGTGGTCCTCGCGACCGGCGGCATGGGGCAGGTGTTCTCGGCGACCACCAACCCGTCCGTGTCGACCGGTGACGGCGTGGCGCTGGCGCTGCGCGCGGGCGCCGAGGTCAGCGACCTGGAGTTCGTGCAGTTCCACCCGACTGTGCTGTTCCTCGGCGCGGACGCCGAGGGCCAGCAGCCGCTGGTCTCCGAGGCGGTGCGCGGCGAGGGCGCTCACGTGGTCGACGGGGACGGCGTGCGCTTCATGGTGGGCCAGCACGAACTGGCCGAGCTGGCGCCCCGGGACATCGTCGCCAAGGGCATCACGCGGCGGATGCTGGAGCAGGGCGCCGAGCACATGTACCTCGACGCCCGGCACTTCGGCGCCGCCATGTGGGAGAACCGCTTCCCGACCATCCTGGCCGCCTGCCGCGCCAACGGGATCGACCCGGTCACCGAGCCCATCCCGGTCGCCCCGGCCGCCCACTACGCCTCCGGCGGCGTCCGCACCGACGCGCGGGGGCGCACCACGGTCCCGGGCCTGTACGCGTGCGGCGAGGTCGCCTGCACCGGCGTGCACGGCGCCAACCGGCTCGCCTCCAACTCCCTCCTCGAAGGTCTCGTCTACGCCGAGCGGATCGCCGCCGACATCGCGGCAGCCCGCGCGGCGGACGGCCTGCACGCGCGGGTGCCCGCACCGGTCCCGGACCCCGAGAAGCCGGCCCACCCGCTGCTCACCCCCGAGACCCGGTTCGCCATCCAGCGGACCATGACCGAGGGCGCGGGCGTGCTGCGTTCCGAGGAGTCCCTCGCCAGGGCCGCGGACCGGCTCCAGAAGCTGCACGCCGAGGCCCGGGACGCGCTGGAGGAGAACGGCAAGACCGCCGAGCCCGGCGTGGACACCTGGGAGGCCACGAACCTCCTGTGCGTGGCCCGGGCCCTGGTCGCCGCCGCCCGGCTGCGCGAGGAGACCCGCGGCTGCCACTGGCGCGAGGACCGCGCCGAGCGCGACGACGCGAACTGGCGGCGCCACATCGTCGTACGGCTCAATCCGGACCGGTCGCTGGCCGTACGCACCACCGACACCGCAGACTTCCCCCCTGTCCGGTAACACCAGCGCCCCAGGAGCAGTGACAGACGTGAGCACCGACGACCTTCCCCTCGCCTCGACCGGCGGCTGCGGCGACGGCTGCACCTGCGGCGCCGAGGGCGACGAGGAGTACCTGGAGTGCGGGCTGGACCCCGCGCTCGCCGAACTGCTGGCCGCTGCCGGACTCGACCCGGTCGAGGTCGAGGACATCGCCAACGTCGCCATCCAGGAGGACCTGGACGGCGGTGTGGACGTGACCACCGTGTCGACCATCCCCGAGGACGCGGTGGCCACCGCCGACTTCACCGCGCGCGAGGCGGGGGTCGTGGCCGGCCTCCGGGTCGCCGAGGCCGTGCTCTCCGTGGTCTGCACGGACGAGTTCGAGGTCGAGCGGCACGTCGAGGACGGCGACCGGATCGAGGCCGGGCAGAAGCTGCTGTCGGTCACCACGCGCACGCGTGACCTGCTCACCGCGGAGCGCAGCGCGCTGAACATCCTGTGCCGGCTGTCCGGCATCGCGACCGCCACGCGCGCGTGGGCGGACGCGCTGGAGGGGACCAAGGCGCGCGTGCGGGACACCCGCAAGACGACGCCGGGCCTGCGCTCGCTGGAGAAGTTCGCCGTCCGCTGCGGCGGGGGCGTCAACCACCGCATGTCGCTGTCCGACGCGGCCCTGGTGAAGGACAACCACGTGGTCGCCGCCGGTGGCGTCGCGCAGGCCTTCAAGGCGGTACGGGAGGCCTTCCCGGACGTGCCGATCGAGGTCGAGGTCGACACGCTGCACCAGCTGCGCGAGGTCGTGGACGCGGGCGCCGACCTGATCCTGCTGGACAACTTCACCCCCGGCGAGTGCGAGGAGGCCGTCGGCATCGTCGGCGGGCGGGCGCTGTTGGAGGCCTCCGGGCGGCTGACGCTCGCCAACGCGCGCGCGTACGCGGAGACCGGAGTGGACTTCCTGGCCGTCGGCGCGCTGACCCACTCCTCGCCGATCCTGGACATCGGCCTGGACCTGCGCGAGGCGGAGTAACGGCCATGCTCCTCACGATCGACGTCGGCAACACGCACACCGTCCTCGGGCTGTTCGACGGTGAGGACATCGTCGAGCACTGGCGCATCTCCACGGACGCGCGCCGCACGGCGGACGAGCTGGCGGTGCTGCTCCAGGGCCTGATGGGCATGCACCCGCTGCTCGGCGAGGAACTGGGCGACGGCATCGACGGCATCGCGATCTGCGCGACCGTCCCGTCGGTGCTGCACGAACTGCGCGAGGTCACCCGGCGGTACTACGGCGACGTACCCGCCGTCCTGGTCGAGCCGGGCGTGAAGACGGGCGTGCCGATCCTCACCGACAACCCCAAGGAGGTCGGCGCCGACCGGATCATCAACGCGGTCGCGGCCGTCGACCTGTACGGCGGACCGGCGATCGTCGTGGACTTCGGTACGGCGACGACCTTCGACGCGGTCTCCGCGCGCGGGGAGTACGTCGGCGGGGTGATCGCGCCCGGCATCGAGATCTCCGTGGAGGCGCTCGGCGTCAAGGGGGCGCAGCTGCGGAAGATCGAGGTGGCCCGGCCGCGCAGCGTGATCGGCAAGAACACGGTCGAGGCGATGCAGGCGGGCATCGTGTACGGGTTCGCCGGGCAGGTCGACGGGGTCGTCGGCCGGATGGCCAGGGAGCTCGCCGACGACCCGGACGACGTGACGGTGATCGCCACGGGCGGTCTGGCGCCGATGGTGCTGGGCGAGTCCTCGGTGATCGACGAGCACCAGCCGTGGCTGACCCTGATAGGCCTCCGCCTGGTCTACGAACGCAACGTGTCCCGGCTGTGAGCGAGGCCCGGCGCCCCACCAGGCGCCGGGCCGTCCCGGCGATCCCCCCGGCCCGGCCGACGACGCCCCTGCCCCCACCCTGGTCCGTATCGGCCCCGCCGGGGACTCCACCGCCGCAACGGTGACGCCGCCCCCTCACAGGGGCTCCAGCCGGCCCGCCCAACGGAGGCAAACCCTGGCCGGGTGCTCCAGCAGCCCTGCCCGCGACGCCCCTCGTCCGCGACGCCCCCCGGCCTCCCCGTCGGAGCCCCCGGCCTTGCCGGACGCGCCCCCGGCCCCTCCCGACGCCGCCCGGCCCCCGACGCCCCCGGCCTCCCCCTCGGAGTCCACGGCCTTGCCGGACGCGCCCCGGCCCGCCCCGACGTCCCCACGGCCCCCGACGCCCCCGGCCCCGCCTCGACGTCCCCACGCCCCTCCCAACGCCGCCCGGCCCCTCCGACGTCCCCCCGGCCCCGCCCCCGACGCCCCCCAACCCCGCGTGACGTCGGTGATCGTCGCCGCCCCGGTGGCACCGGATGAGGGAAAGCCAGAGCGACACGCGGGGGAAACAAGATGCGGAATCGTCACTTTTGTCCGATTAGTGGGTAGCGTCGCCGCATGCCCACGCCATACGGATCCCGCGGCGGCATGGCGTTCGGCGTGGAGGAGCTGCGTGTGCTCCGCCGCGCCCTCGCCCTCGCCCTTCACCCCGGCCACGCCTCCGCCGAGGACGTGCAGGACTGTTTCCGGCTCGCCGAGTCGCTCGACGAGGCGATGTGCGAGGGGGCCAGACTGCGTGCCTTCCTGGTGGCCGACCTGGGCCGCTACCGGGCCGCCCTGCCGGGTACCGCCGCCGGCTACCTCACCCTCCTGGAGGAGGCGCTCGGCGCCGGGCACCGGCCGACGCCGGACGATCTCGCCGCGCTCCGGGCGCTGCGCGGCAACCCCGCGGCGGCGGCGTTGCTGGACCGCTGTCAGGAGCTGGCCGAGCAGGACGTACGGGCGCGGTTCGCGCAGGGCGGGCGGAAGGTGCCGGCGCCCGCCGTGCCGCCCGCGAGGACCCGTCTGCTGGCGCTCGCGGGCGGCGCGGGGGAGTCCGGGGCACCGCGGGGCGAAGGTGAGGCCGACACGCCCTCCAGGCCCCCGCAGGAGCCCGCGCGGGAGCCGGGACAGAAGCCGGCGCCCGGCCCCGGGGAGCGGCCGGCCCCGGAACCGGCCGCCCCCAAGCGGCCCATCCCGACGCCCGGAGAGGTCTTCCCGCGCCGCAAACCGACACCCCCGGCGGAGTCCGCCCCGCCCCGGCTCGCCGCGGGTTAGGGACGCCCCGCCCCTTTCGGGCGTTCCGGCATGGCTACTCTGGAGCCATGGACTACGTCGCCGCGCTCGTGCCCCCGGTCGTCATGGCCGTGTTCTTCATCGGTGTGGTCAGGGTGATCGTGAAGACCCAGGGCGGGGCCGCCAAGGCCAAGGAGGACGCGGCCGTCGACGCCGCCCTCGCCCGCGCGGAGGGCGGCCGCAAGGCCTCCGCCGCCGGCGACGCCTGAGCGGACCACGGCGGAGCACACCACATCACCGCAGGTCACAGCCCTTCGGTGCGGCCTCCGGGGCCGCCCGGCGGGCCCACCGGACCTTCCCGGCCGACCCTGGCCGTCCCCCGGCGTACGACTCCCGCGCCCCGGCGCCGCACGAGTCGTACGCCCTTTTTGTTCCCGTTTGCAGCCCTAGCGCACGTCCGGCACGCCATTGCCGGGATCTCCCACTATTGTTCTGAGTTGTGCCTCGCCCATTGGGAGAACTCGAAGACGCGGTCATGACGCGGGTGTGGAAGTGGAACCGCCCGGTGACCGTTCGAGAAGTCCTGGAAGACCTCCAGCGGGAACGCTCCATCGCGTACACCACCGTGATGACCGTTTTGGACAATCTCCATCAGAAGGGCTGGGTGCGCCGTGAGGCCGAAGGGCGGGCCTATCGATATGAGGCCGTGTCGACACGAGCCGCGTACGCGGCCGCCCTCATGAACGACGCCTGGTCGCAGAGTGACAACCCGGCAGCCGCTCTCGTCGCCTTCTTCGGCATGATGAGCGAGGAACAGCGCCAGGCCCTCAGGGACGCCGTACGCATCGTCCAGGGGCCGGAACAAACCCGGGAACCCCCCGAAGCCCGCCGACAGGAACCTGCCGAAGCCCGGCAAGAGGAGAACCCCGGCGCGGCGGAGGGCACCGACGGGCGATAGCGTCCGCTCATGTCAGCAGAGCGTCCCGAAGTCCCCGCAAAAGCCATCACCGTCCGCCGGGCCCGGACCAGCGATGTCCCCGCCGTGCGCCACCTCCTCGACGCCTACGTCCGCGACCGCATCCTGCTCGACAAAGCCACGGTCACGCTTTACGAGGACATCCAGGAGTTCTGGGTCGCCGAACGCGACGACAACGCCGAGGTGGTCGGCTGCGGAGCGCTGCACGTCATGTGGGAGGACCTCGCGGAAGTCCGCACACTGGCGGTGAAGCCCGGCCTCAAGGGCGCCGGCGTCGGTCATCAGTTGCTGGAGAAGTTGCTGCAGACCGCGCGCTGGCTCGGCGTTCGACGCGTTTTCTGCCTGACCTTCGAAGTCGACTTCTTCGGGAAGCACGGCTTCGTGGAGATCGGGGAGACGCCGGTCGACACCGATGTGTACGCGGAGCTGTTGCGTTCCTATGACGAGGGCGTCGCGGAGTTCCTCGGTCTCGAACGAGTGAAGCCGAACACCTTGGGCAACAGCCGGATGCTTCTGCATCTGTGATCGTCATTGCCCCGGTGGCCTATGTCCGAAACGCGCATGTTTCCGGACGGGGGCGGTCCACTGAGTCACTACCGAGGGTTTGTGTTTTTCCGGCAAAAGCGGTTTGCTTTCCGACGTACTGCAGTACTGCATATAACAGGGGCGGCGAAACGGCGGACGCCGCACACCCCTGGCCCTCAACGTTATCGATGAAAGGAAATGCGGTGGCACAGAAGGTTCAGGTCCTTCTTGTCGACGACCTCGACGGCGGCGAGGCGGACGAGACCGTGACGTTCGCGCTGGACGGCAAGACGTACGAGATCGATCTCACGACTGCCAATGCGGACAAGCTGCGCACGCTTCTTGACCCCTATGTGAAGGGCGGGCGTCGTACCGGCGGCCGTTCCTCCGGCGGGCGTGGAAAGGCGCGCGCCGCTACCGGCGGCAACCAGGACACCGCGGCGATCCGCGCCTGGGCGAAGGAGAACGGTTACGAGGTCAACGACCGCGGCCGGGTTCCCGCGTCCATCCGCGAGGCCTACGAGAAGGCCAACGGCTGATCCGGCCGACCGGCGGGATGCCCGGCGCACGCGCGCCGCAGCCGGACCCGGTGACACTGCGCTGCCACCGTGTCCACCAGCCGCACGAGATCGGGGGCGCTCCCCTCGCGCCCCCCGGGGGGCGACGCCGGCACGGCCGGCATGGCGGGCAGCGAGGCCCCGGCCTCACGTTCCGGACCGGGGGGCCGCAACCACACGGCGGCCCCCTGCGTGGACGGCTCGCGCGCAACCCCGGCCCGTACGGGTCCAGACCGTGCGGCGGCGGCCCCCGCGGGCGGCGGCGGGGCCTCCATCGTGCCGCCCGCCCCGAGGGCGCGTAGGTCCAGGGCCACCGCGCCCCACTCCAGCCAGGCCAGCAGACCGGGCAGTTCCTCCGCGCTGCCCGCGGCCACCAACAGCTGCATCCGGTCGCCCCGCAGGGCCACCGGGGAGCCCGGCGCGAGATGCCGGAGCGCCTTCGCGCCCGCCTCGGCCGGTACGTCCAGCACGTCGAACCGCACCCCGGTGCGCAGCCGCAGCGGCTCTCCGGGCACGGTCGGCCACCCCAGATCGTTCTCGTACCAGTGCCGGGCCCGGGCCTCCGGGCCGGCGGGGAGACCGGCTGCCGGGGCGCCCGGATCGACGGACCGGCGGGGAAGGGGGACCGTGGAGGTCATGGGGACCGAGCCAACCATGCCAGGAGCAACCGCCGGACCCCCCTTCGAGTTACGCTGGGTGCCCTGTCGGCTGCGCACAGTGGCGGACGAGGGGGCGCGTGGGGGCCCGGGGAGGCGCAAGGTTGTTCGCCCATAGCGGAGGGAACCGGTGCGCGCCGCATGGAGTGTCAGTCCCTGCGGGTAAGACATGCCTAGTGGGAGGGGGCGACACGCAGGAAAGGCCGTCTCACGTTCGCCATCGGCGTACTGGCGACTGGGGTAACTGTCTGGCCTGCGGGAACATCGTCTCGCACCATCGGGTTGGAGCAGATGTCGGCGTCACGGGTCAGGAGGCCATCCACGGTGTCGGCAGTTGGAATGAGCGGTCCCCGCTTGCGGGACTAAGCTGCGGAAGGACAGGGAGGGGAAGTTCCCCCCACTGCCTGACCGCTCTGAGGAGCGATTAACGATGTTCGAGAGGTTCACCGACCGCGCGCGGCGGGTTGTCGTCCTGGCTCAGGAAGAAGCCCGGATGCTCAACCACAACTACATCGGCACCGAGCACATCCTCCTGGGTCTCATCCACGAGGGCGAAGGTGTCGCCGCTAAGGCCCTGGAGAGCCTCGGCATTTCGCTTGAGGCGGTCCGCCAGCAGGTGGAGGAGATCATCGGTCAGGGCCAGCAGGCCCCGTCCGGGCACATCCCCTTCACCCCCCGTGCCAAGAAGGTCCTGGAGCTGTCGCTCCGCGAGGCCCTTCAGCTGGGCCACAACTACATCGGCACGGAGCACATCCTGCTCGGCCTGATCCGCGAGGGCGAGGGCGTCGCCGCCCAGGTCCTGGTCAAGCTGGGCGCAGACCTCAACCGGGTGCGGCAGCAGGTCATCCAGCTGCTCTCCGGCTACCAGGGCAAGGAGACCGCCGCCGCGGGCGGCCCGGCCGAGGGCACCCCCTCGACCTCTCTCGTCCTGGACCAGTTCGGCCGGAACCTCACCCAGGCCGCTCGTGAGTCCAAGCTCGACCCGGTCATCGGGCGCGAGAAGGAGATCGAGCGGGTCATGCAGGTGCTGTCCCGCCGTACCAAGAACAACCCGGTGCTGATCGGTGAGCCCGGCGTCGGCAAGACCGCCGTCGTCGAGGGCCTCGCCCAGGCCATCGTCAAGGGCGAGGTGCCCGAGACGCTCAAGGACAAGCACCTCTACACGCTGGACCTCGGCGCCCTGGTCGCCGGCTCCCGCTACCGCGGTGACTTCGAGGAGCGCCTCAAGAAGGTGCTCAAGGAGATCCGCACCCGCGGCGACATCATCCTGTTCATCGACGAGCTGCACACGCTGGTCGGTGCGGGTGCCGCCGAGGGCGCCATCGACGCCGCCTCGATCCTGAAGCCGATGCTGGCCCGCGGCGAGCTGCAGACCATCGGTGCGACCACGCTGGACGAGTACCGCAAGCACCTGGAGAAGGACGCGGCCCTGGAGCGCCGCTTCCAGCCCATCCAGGTCGCCGAGCCGTCCCTGCCGCACACGATCGAGATCCTCAAGGGCCTGCGCGACCGGTACGAGGCGCACCACCGCGTCTCCATCACGGACGAGGCCCTGGTCCAGGCGGCCACCCTGGCCGACCGGTACATCTCGGACCGCTTCCTGCCGGACAAGGCGATCGACCTGATCGACGAGGCCGGTTCCCGGATGCGTATCCGCCGGATGACCGCTCCGCCGGACCTGCGCGAGTTCGACGAGAAGATCGCCGCCGTCCGCCGGGACAAGGAGTCCGCGATCGACTCGCAGGACTTCGAGAAGGCCGCGTCCCTGCGCGACAAGGAGAAGCAGCTCCTGGCCGCCAAGGCGAAGCGGGAGAAGGAGTGGAAGGCCGGCGACATGGATGTCGTCGCCGAGGTCGACGGCGAGCTGATCGCCGAGGTCCTCGCCACGGCCACCGGCATCCCGGTCTTCAAGCTCACGGAGGAGGAGTCCTCCCGCCTGCTCCGCATGGAGGAGGAGCTCCACAAGCGGGTCATCGGCCAGAACGACGCCGTCAAGGCGCTGTCGAAGGCGATCCGTCGTACGCGTGCGGGCCTGAAGGACCCGAAGCGTCCGGGTGGTTCGTTCATCTTCGCCGGCCCGTCCGGTGTCGGTAAGACCGAGCTGTCCAAGGCGCTCGCCGAGTTCCTCTTCGGTGACGAGGACGCGCTGATCTCCCTCGACATGTCGGAGTTCAGCGAGAAGCACACGGTGTCGCGTCTCTTCGGTTCGCCCCCCGGATACGTGGGCTACGAGGAGGGCGGCCAGCTGACGGAGAAGGTGCGCCGCAAGCCGTTCTCGGTCGTCCTCTTCGACGAGGTCGAGAAGGCCCACCCGGACATCTTCAACTCGCTGCTGCAGATCCTGGAGGACGGTCGCCTGACCGACTCCCAGGGCCGGGTCGTGGACTTCAAGAACACGGTCATCATCATGACGACCAACCTCGGCACCCGGGACATCTCCAAGGGCTTCAACCTCGGCTTCGCCGCCGCGGGTGACACGAAGACCAACTACGAGCGCATGAAGAACAAGGTGTCGGACGAGCTCAAGCAGCACTTCCGCCCCGAGTTCCTCAACCGCGTCGACGACGTGGTCGTCTTCCCGCAGCTCACGCAGGAGGACATCCTGCGGATCGTCGACCTGATGATCAGCAAGGTGGACGAGCGCCTGAAGGACCGGGACATGGGCATCGAGCTCTCCCAGTCCGCGAAGGAACTGCTGTCCAAGAAGGGTTACGACCCGGTGCTGGGCGCCCGGCCGCTGCGCCGCACGATCCAGCGCGAGATCGAGGACACGCTCTCGGAGAAGATCCTCTTCGGCGAGCTGCGCCCCGGTCACATCGTGGTCGTGGACACCGAGGGCGAGGGCGACGCCGCCACCTTCACCTTCCGGGGTGAGGAGAAGTCGGCACTGCCGGACGTCCCGCCGATCGAGCAGGCCGCGGGTGGGGCCGGGCCCAACCTGAGCAAGGAGTAAGCGTCAGCCTCCGGCGGCTCAGCCGGACGAAAGGGGCCGGTGCCTTCGGGCACCGGCCCCTTCGGCGTTCCCCGGCGCGGGTTCCGTGCCGATGACGCGGTTTGTGCCGGGCACGCTCGGTCCTACGACAGCTGTCCGTCGTAGTCCGGCAGTTTGAAGGTCTTCTCGGCGTGACCGCCGGACAGGTCCGTGGCGCTGTTGCCGATGTTCGCGATGATCGTGTAGCCGTCGTTCTCGATGTCGACGCGCTGGGCGGTCTTGTAGGCGGCGACGTCCTTGAAGAGGTCGACCAGGCCGCGGACGCGGAGGCCGGAGACGTCGTAGCCGTCGTGTTCGAGGTTGTACTCGGTGGGCCAGTACAGGACGCCGGGGCGGGCGGTGACGAAGAAGAGGGAGACGCCGTGGTCCTGGGCGTAGCGGGCGACGTCCAGGACGGGCCGGTTGGCCGGCTGGGGGTAGCTGAAGCCGAAGTCGGTCTCCAGCGTGGTGTTGTCGACGTCGAGGACGATCGCCTGCTTCTCGCCGGGCCTGGCGGCGGCGATCCGCTCCTTGAGGTACGGGAGGGCCTGGTCCATGACCGCCTGGCAGTCCTTCTGCCAGGCGGCGTGGTCGACCTTGGCGGCGGAGGTGCTCGCGGTCGCGGCCCCGGCCGGGGCGGCCGTCGCCGCCGGGGCGGCCAGCGCGGCCAGGGCGGCCACGGAGACGGTGGTCACGGAGATGCGGCGTGCCCAGAGGCGTCTGGTCATCGGTGGGGGTCCTCTCGCGTCTCTGAATGTCAGGGGCATGATCTGAGGCGAGGGTGGCGCGAGGGGAACCGTAGGGTTACTGGAGGGTAGGCGCCTAGAGGTCTGCATCACATTTCTGCATTCATCGACAAGGAGCGCCGGTGATATGCGGCACAGGCGAAATGTCCGGTACTAGCCGGGATAGTGGGATGCGCCAGATAGGCAAAACGGACAAAAGGGGGAGCTTTGCCCTGCGACGGCGCGCCCGGGAAGTGCGTCGTCAGGGCCGTGGGGGCCGCGGTGTACGGCTGTCAAGAAAATGGGTGGTATTGGCGCCGTCTACTATCTGATGCCGTACTTGGGGCGTTTTGGGCCTGATGGGGTGCTCGGTTACCAAGGAATGGCCGCACCGGTGAAACGTCTCCATGGACGTCTGTACGCCGGGTGGCGGAAACGTCTCCGAGTTCACGAGGTCCAGATGTTCCAGCGCTTCACGTCCCGCTCTTCCCGTACGTCCTCGCTCCGTGCCCGTGTGACCGTCCTGGCTGCCGGACTCGGCGCCACGGCCGTGCTGGGTACCGGGGTCGCGAGCGCCGCCACCGCGTCCGCCGGCTCCTGGGTCGACCCGGTCAAGAAGTACACGCTCTCGGCGGGCTTCGCGCAGGCCGGCAGCCACTGGGCGCACAAGCACAGCGGCCAGGACTTCGCCGTGCCGACCGGCACCGAGGTCGTCGCCGCGCACGGCGGCACCGTCGTCAAGGCCGGCCCCAACGGCGCCGGTGACGGCCCGGCGTACGGCAACGCCATCGTCATCAAGCACGGCAACGGCACCTACTCGCAGTACGCGCACCTGTCCCGGGTCGACGTCCGGATCGGCCAGGTCGTCGCGACCGGCCAGCACATCGCGCTGTCCGGCTCCACCGGCAACTCCACCGGTCCGCACCTGCACTTCGAGATCCGTACGACCCCGAACTACGGCTCCGGCATCGACCCGGTCTCGTTCCTGCGCGCCCAGGGTGTGAAGGTCTGACCTAGTCCTTCCCGCGGGCGTGCTCGTGCGCCTGAGCGACGAGGTCCAAGGCGACTTCGAGAACGGCCTCGCGCTTCTTCTCGGAGTCGCCTTCGAGGTCCTGCATCACGAACATCCCGGCGTGCAGCGTGAACATCGCGCTGACCGAGCGGACCTGGTCGACCAGCTCCGCCTCCGGGTCGATGAGGATGTCCCGCAGGCCCCGCATCCGGTCCTTGAAGGTGTCGCCGATGCGCAGTTCCCGGACCGTCGCCTGGTTCTCCTGCATGAAGCGGAACAGCGGTTCCGCGCCGGCCAGCGCCTCGCTGTAGCGGCGGACGATCTCCTGCTTGGTCTCCAGGGTGTGCGGCTGCTGCCCGCCCCACTCGATCAGGTCCTCGATCGGCTTCGTCAGATCCGCGAAGAGACTGACGATGATCTCTTCCTTCGTCTTGAAGTGGTAGTACAGGGCCGCCTTCGTGACGTCGAGGCGCTCGGCGATCTCCCGCAGGGAGGTCTTCTCGTAGCCCTGCTCCGCGAAGAGTTCGAGCGCCACGTCCTGGATGCGCTGGCGGGTGTTGCCGCGGCGCTGCTGCTTGGTGCCGTCCATGGTGAGGCCCATCCTCGTACTCCTCGCGCTCCCGCGAAAACTTGCTTGACGCCCGGCTAGTAGCGGGTCTACCTTCCGCAGTGTAGTAACTAGCCGGGCGGCAAGTAAGTATCTGCCGCAGGGGGAATGGGAAGACGATGGCGGACACGGTCGAAAGTGTCATAGCAGGGGGCGGACAGCCCCAGAGTGCGGCCGAGGGCAAACAGCCCCGGAGTGTGCGGGTGGTGCTGCTCGCACTGATGATCGCGATGATGCTCGCGATGCTGGACAACATGATCGTCGGCACGGCGATGCCCACGATCGTGGGTGAGCTGGGCGGACTGGAGCACCTCTCCTGGGTCGTCACCGGCTACACCCTGGCCACCGCGGCCTCCACCCCCATCTGGGGCAAGATCGGCGACATGTACGGGCGCAAGGGCGCCTTCCTCAGCTCGATCGTGATCTTCCTCCTCGGCTCGGCGCTGAGCGGCATGGCCCAGGACATGGGCCAGCTGATCGGGTTCCGTGCCGTGCAGGGCCTGGGCGCCGGCGGTCTGATGGTCGGCGTCATGGCGATCATCGGTGACCTGATCCCGCCGCGGGAGCGGGGCAAGTACCAGGGCATGATGGCCGGCGTGATGGCGCTGGCGATGATCGGCGGCCCGCTGGTCGGCGGCACCATCACCGACAACTGGGGCTGGCGCTGGGCCTTCTACATCAACCTGCCGCTCGGCGCGGTCGCCCTCGCGCTCGTCACCGCCGTACTGCACCTGCCGAAGAAGCGCTCCAAGGCGGGCATCGACTACCTCGGCGTGCTGCTGCTGACCGTCGGCATCACCTCCATCGTGCTGGTCACCACCTGGGGCGGCACCGAGTACGCCTGGACCTCCGCGCGGATCATGGAGCTGACCGGCATCGGCGTGGCCGCGCTCGTCGGGTTCGTGTTCTGGCAGACCAAGGCCGCCGAGCCGGTCGTGCCGCTGCACATCTTCCGGAGCCGCAACTTCACCCTGATGTCGGTCATCGGCTTCATCACCGGCTTCGTGATGTTCGGCGCCACCCTGTTCCTGCCGCTGTACCAGCAGGCCGTGCAGGGCGCCTCCGCCACCAACTCCGGACTGCTGCTCCTGCCGATGCTCGGCGCGATGCTCGTGACCTCGATGGTCGCCGGGCGGGTCACCACCAACAGCGGCCGGTACAAGATCTTCCCGATCGTCGGCGGCGTCCTGATGACCGTCGGCCTGTATCTGCTGTCCCTGATGGACACCGACACGACCCGCCTGACCTCCGGTGTCTACATGGCCGTGGTCGGCGCGGGCATGGGCTGCCTGATGCAGATCACCATGCTGGTCGCGCAGAACAGCGTCCAGATGAAGGACATGGGCGTGGCGTCCTCCTCGACGACCCTGTTCCGTACGCTCGGCTCGTCCTTCGGCGTGGCCATCATGGGCGCCCTGTTCAACAACCGGGTCCAGGCCGTCATGGCCGAGCGGACCGGCGCGGTGGGCAAGAACATCACCGAGAAGTCGGCGCAGCTGGACGCGAAGAGCCTGGAGAAGCTTCCGGCAATGGTCCGCGAGGCGTACCAGCACGCGGTGTCCTCGGGCACGCACTCCGCGTTCCTGCTGGGCGCCGGGGTCTCGGTGCTGGTGCTGATCGCGGCCCTGTTCGTCAAGGAGGTGCCGCTCAAGGGCGGTCCGAAGGCCGCCACCGAGGATGCCGACGCGGCGCCGGTGGCCGTGGTCGAGGCCGCCTGAGATCTGCCTGAGCCCGAAGGCCCCGGTGCGTGTCCGCAGCGCCGGGGCCTTCGGTCGTTCCCGCACCGGGCCCGATGTCAGACCCCCGTGTCACCATCGGGGCATGGACAAGATCCGCCGCCTGCGTCTGGCCAAGGACGCCATGGACCGGGACTGGGCCGACCCGGACCTGGACCTGGACGTGGTGGCGGCGCACGCCGGGTACTCGCGGTACCACTTCCTGCGCGCCTTCAAGGAGGCGTACGGCGAGACGCCCGGCCAGTACCTCACCCACCGGCGGATCGAGCGCGCCGAGGAGATGCTGCGCACGGCGAACCTCACGGTGACCGAGATCTGCACCCTGGTCGGCTTCAGCAGCCTCGGCACGTTCTCCGCCCGCTTCAAGGCCCGCACCGGCCTCACCCCGAGCGAGTACCGGTCGCGGCACGTCGGCCGCGGCGCCGCCCTCATACCCGGCTGCTACGCGATGCTCTGGGCCGGCGGTTTCAACACCGCAACATCGAAGAAGCGCGCCGCGCCCGGTCCTGCCTACGGTGACGAGCAGGAACAGCAGCCTCGCTACAGGAGAGCGCAGTCATGATCAAGGGCCTGGCCATCAGCACCGTGTGGACCACCGACCAGCAGCGGACGAAGGCGTTCTTCACCGAGAAGCTGGGCTTCGAGGTGCGCAGCGACCTCGCCCTGGGCCATATGCACTGGATCACCGTCGGCGCCAAGGACCAGCCCGGTCTGGAGCTGGCGCTGATGAGTTTGGACGGCCTGGACCCCGAGTCCGCCGAGGCGATGAAGAAGCTGGTCGCCAAGGGAGTGCTGGGCGCGGGGGCGTTCCAGACGGACGACTGCCGGGGCGACTACGCGGCCTTCAAGGCACGCGGGGTGGAGTTCATCCAGGAGCCGAAGGAGCGGCCGTACGGCATCGAGGCGATCTTCCGCGACGACAGCGGCAACTGGTACTCGCTGACCGAGCGCAGCGAGGAGCTGGACTTCTCCAAGGACTTCGGGTGACCGTGCGGCCTGCCGTGCTGCCGGACCACACGGCGGTGCGGGTAGCCCTGTGGCGGGCGCTGCACGTCCAGGCCGACCCGCCGCCGCACGTCATCGAGGACGAGATCGGGCTGCGCCTGGCCGATCCCGGCGACGACTGGCGGTCCCGCCCCGACATGGACGAGCGGGCCACCCGGCCCGTGCGGGCGTCCATCGCGGCCCGCGCCCGGTTCGTGGAGGACCTCGTCGTGGAGCAGGCCGCGCGGGGCGTCGACCAGTACGT
This sequence comes from Streptomyces sp. NPDC017676, assembly GCF_044329325.1. Taxonomy (NCBI): domain Bacteria; kingdom Bacillati; phylum Actinomycetota; class Actinomycetes; order Kitasatosporales; family Streptomycetaceae; genus Streptomyces; species Streptomyces sp. NPDC017676. The sequence goes on from NZ_JBIRJA010000015.1 coordinate 223,501, forward strand.
CGTCCTCGGCGCCGGTCTGGACACGTTCGCCCAGCGCCGGCCGGAGGTCGCCGCGCGGCTGCGGGTGTTCGAGGCGGACCGGCCCGGGCCGCAGGAGTGGAAGCGGCGCCGGCTCGCCGAGCTCGGCCACGAGGTGCCCGGCTGGCTGCGGCTGGTGCCGGTCGACTTCGAGGGGGACTGGTGGGGGCGGCTGCTCGCGGCCGGTCTCGACCCGGACCGCCCGGCGGTCGTGGCCTGCACCGGCGTGACCATGTACCTCACGCGCGACGCCATCACCGCGAGCTTCCGGCAGGTCGCGACGCTCGCGCCGGGCTCCACGCTCGCCACCACGTTCCTGCGGCCGGCCGAGGACGTAGAGCCCGAGCTGCGGCCGTTCCAGGAAGCGGCGGAGCGGGGTGCGCGCGCGTCCGGCACCCCGTTCCTCAGCCACTTCAGGCCCCAGCGGATGGTGGCCCTGACCCGTGAGGCCGGCTTCCGTGACGCCCGTCACATACCGGCGGAGGAACTCACCCGCCGCTACTTCGCCGGCCGGCCGGACGGGCTCAGGCCGTCGCGGGCGGAGGAACTGGTGGTGGCGACCACCTGAGCCCCCCGAGGCGGTGACGGAAGGGCCACCGGGGCCGACGCCGCCGCTCGGTCGGAGATGCGGCGCCGGGCCATCGACGTGCTCGACCGATACCGGCAGGAGACGGAACGCGCCGGGCCGGCCGGGCCTCAGTGTCGAGCCCGGGCATCGGCCTCGGTGCTGGGCCTGGACAGCGGGCCTCGGCCCGGTCTCCTCGGTGAGCGGTGCACCCTCACATGTCCCGGGCCGCGCGGCGAACGGGGCCTGTCTGCGGCACCGGGGCGCCGCCGGACGCGGGCAGCATCGGATAGCTGCCCGTGTTGGTCGGAGCGTGCTCCGGCAGCCACAGGACGGCCACCGCACCCTCCGCGGGAACACCGGCCGGCGCTCCCGCGGGCCGTACGTTGCGGAACGTCAGCCGGGCGCCCAGCACCCGCGCCTGGCCCGCCGCGATGGTCAGTCCGAGGCCGTGGCCCTGCCCGGCGCGGTCCTTGCTGCCGGTGCGGAACCGGCTCGGCCCCTCGGCGAGCAGCTCGTCCGGGAAGCCGGGGCCGTGGTCGCGGACCCGGATGACCCGCCCCTCCACGGTGACCTCGATCGGTGGCCGGCCGTGCCGGGCGGCGTTGGCGAGCAGGTTGAACAGCACCCGCTCCAGCCGCCGGGGGTCGGTGGTGACCTCCGACTCGTGCACCACCCGCACGGCGATGTCCGGATCCTTGGCCGCCACCCGGCGCGCGACGAACTCGCCGAGCATGATGTCCTGCAACTCCGCCCGCTCCGAGGCCCCGTCCAGCCGGGCCACCTCCAGGACGTCCTCGACCAGGGTGCGCATGGCCTTGGCCCGGTCCAGGACCAGCTCCGTGGGCCGGCCGGGCGGCAGCAGCTCGGCGGCGGTCAGCAGACCCGTCACCGGGGTGCGCAGCTCGTGCGCGATGTCGGCGGTGACCCGCCGCTCGGCCTCCAGGCGCTGCCGCAGCGCGTCCGCCATGGCGTCCACCGCGCGCGCGAGTTCGTCGGTCTCGTCCCGTACGACCCCGCCGATGGCCTCCTGCACCCGGATGTCGGTCTCGCCGGCCGCGGCCTGGTTCGCGGCGGCCGCCGCCTTGCGCAGCCGGCGGGACAGCTGCCCGCCGATCAGCACGCCCAGCGCGCTGCCGCCGAGCACGACCGCGACCGAGCCGATGATCAGGGCCTGGTCCAGGTCCTGCAGCATGTCGGTGCTGCGGTTGGGCAGATGGCTGTGCAGGGACAGGACATGCCCGTCCTTCACGGGGACGGCCGCCCAGATGTCCGCCACCCCGTGATGCTCGGAGACATCGCTCGCCCGGCGGCCCCGCTCGACTCTGTCGCGCAGTGCGGCCGGCAGCTCCGGGTCGTCGACCTTGACGTAGGGGAAGACCGGCCCCCGGTTCAGCTCGTAGTTGCGCTGGGCCATCAGCACCCGGTCGTTGGCCAGCTCGCGGGCGTTGTCCAGCATCGAGACGCGGGCCGCGTTGTGCACGACCAGGCTCAGCACGATCGCCACCAGCCCGGCCACCAGCGCGATGGCCGCGCTGACCTTCCACCGGAGCCCGGTGCGCAGGCCCGCGCGCTCCATGCGCCGGACCGGGTGCCGAAGAATCCCCCGCATCACGCCGCTCCGCTCAGGCCTTCAGCTTGTAGCCGAAGCCGCGGACCGTCTCGATCCGGTCCTGGCCGATCTTCTGCCGCAGTCGCTGCACATGCACGTCCACGACCCGGGTGTCGCCGCCCCAGCCGTAGTCCCACACCCGTTCCAGCAGCTTGTCGCGGGAGAGCACGGTGCCCGGCGCGGCGGAGAACTCCAGCAGCAGCCGCATCTCGGTCGGGGTCAGCGCCACCGGCTGCCCGGCCCGGCGCACCTCCATGCCGTCGGTGTCGATCTCCAGGTCCCCGAAGGCGAGTGTGCCGCCGTCCGCCGACGCGGCCTCCTCAGCCTGCGCGGATCCGCCGGCGTGCCCGAAGCGGCGCAGCACCGCGCGGATCCGGGCGACCAGCACGGCACCGTCGAAGGGCTTGGTCACGTAGTCGTCGGCGCCCGCCTCCAGGCCCAGGACGACGTCGATGGAGTCGGCGCGCGCCGACAGCATGATCACCGGCACGGTCGACTCGTCCCGGATCCGGCGGCACAGGCTGACCCCGTCCAGGCCCGGCACCATGACGTCCAGCAGCGCGATGTCGGGGCGGTTCGCCCGGAACGCCTCCAGGCCCGACAGGCCGTCGGGCATCGCGGTGACCGCGAAGCCGTCCCGCTCCAGGGCGAGCTGGGTGGCCTCGCGGATGACGTCGTCGTCCTCGACGAACAGGACGTGGGTCTGCTCTGCCATCCCGGTGCTCTCAGTCCTCGTGGGGTAGGTGTGGCGGTCAGGTGTGCGGGGTGTGGGGCGGTGTCAGCTGTCCGGTGCGGGTGTCGGGCCCCCGCCGGCGGACTTGCTGTACTCGTTGCGCGTGGGCTTGCCCTGGGCGAACCGTCCCGCCTTCCAGGTGTACGGGGTCACGATCTCACCGGACGGGCTGGAGATCGGGTCGCCCTTCTCGTAGTACTGCCTGGTCACCGACAGGACACCCTGGTCGATCTCCGCGTAGACCGGGGACTCCTCGCTCTTGAAGACGTTCCTGAAGGAGCCGTCGTCGTCCCGGTACACGTACGAGCCGATGCCGACCGCGTCGGCGCAGGTCAGCACGTTGATGACGACATCGTCCACCGGGGCCCCGGTCAGATTGCCGTAGGAGACGTCGACCGGGTACTCATCGCCGTTGCACGGTTTCAGCTCCCGCTTGACCGCCGACGACACCTCGGGATCGCTCTTGACCAGCGCGACGGCGTCCACCCGCCGGTAGTTCTCGGAAGGGCCCGGGGAGGGGGAGGCGACGGCCCCGGCCACCGCCGAGGCGTGTGCCGGGCCCTCGTCCCGCGCGCCCGTGCCCCCGCTGCCGCACGCGGCGAGCAAAAGGGCGGGGGCGGCGAGCGCGGTCCCCACCGCGATCACCGCCTGTGTACTGCCTCGGGCCCGGTCGGGCCCGGCCCCGGTCAGGCCGCGCAACGCTCCCGCTCCTCACGCTCCAGAGCGCGTGCGTCCAGATCGCGGGCCTCCAGCTCCTCACGGAGCCGGGCGAGCGCCCGGTGCAGCGTGCTCTTGACCGTACCGGCCGACATGCCGAGGGCAGCGGCCGTCTCCTCAGTGGACATCTGCTCCCAGTGTCGCAGCACCACGACACTGCGCTGCTTCGGTGCGAGCACCTTCATGACGTCCATCAGCAGAGCCCGGTCGGCGTGCTGCTCGGTGGAGTCCTCGACGGAGGCGTCCGGAAGCTGCTCGGTCGGCACCTCCTCCAGCTTGCGCGCCCGCCACCACTCGGTCCGCGTGTTGATCATGACCCGGCGCAGATAGGCGTCGGCGAGCCGCTTGTCCGCGATGCCCTCCCAGCGGCCGTACGTCCGCACCAGCGCCGTCTGCAGCAGGTCCTGGGCGTCGACCGGGTCCGGGACCAGCCGACGGGCGCTGCGCAGCAGCGCGTCCTGCCGGCTGCGGACGTACTCCTCGAATTCGAGCACCTCGCCCTGCGCCATGATCAACCGCCTCCGTTCCCCGTTGTGCTTCCGGCCCTCGCCCGAAGTCCCGCTCTCCCCGCGCCCGGTGGTCCGCCGGGCACGGAGAAGAAGCTACGGAGTGGTTGTCACGGGGCTGTGCGGACCAGCCTGCGGCTGGCAATCGGCTATCCGTCGGTTGTGTAACGGACGAAAGAACAGGGTAGAGATGGCAGGGTATTTGTGGCGCTATGGGGCGATTTGTCCGGCCTGGATCGCCGTAACGGATGCTGAGCCGTTGTGACTTGGCTGTGCGTCAGCCGAGCGGCAGCCGGTAAAAACCGCCCGGAAGCGGCTCCACCAGACCGTCCGCGACCAGCCCGTCGAGCGCGCGCGCCCGCTGCACCGGCTCGTGCCACACCCGGTCCAGCACCGCCTGCGGCACCGGCGCGTGCGCCTCCCGCAGCACGGCCAGCAGCTTGCCGCGCACCTGCCGGTCCGTACCGGCGTACGTCTGCCCGCGACGCGGCGGACCCGCGTGCTCCGGCTTGCCCGCGAGCCGCCAGGCGCACTGCGCGGCGATCGGGCACCGGGGGCACCCCTCGTTCTTCGCCGTGCACACCAGCGCGCCCAGCTCCATGGAGGCGGCGGCCCACCGCGCGGCGGTCCGCTCGTCCTGCGGCAGCAGCTCCCGTGCCAGGCGCCGCTCGGCGGCCGTGGTCGCGTTCGGCGGGTACTGCACCCCGGTCACCGCCCGCGCGAGCACCCGGCGCACATTGGTGTCCAGCACCGCGTGCCGCTGCCCGTACGCGAACGAGGCCACCGCGGCGGCCGTGTACTCGCCGATGCCGGGCAGCGCGAGCAGCTGTGCGTGGTCCGTCGGTACGTCACCGCCGTGCCGCTCCGTTATGGCGACCGCGGCACCGTGCAGGCGCAGGGCCCGGCGCGGATAGCCGAGCCGGCCCCAGGCGCGCACCGCCTCGCCGGGCGCCTCCTTCGCCAGGTCGGCGGGGCGCGGCCAGCGGGCCAGCCACTCCTCGTAGACGGGCAGCACCCGGTTCACGGGGGTCTGCTGGAGCATGAACTCGCTGACCATCACGCCCCAGGGGCCCGCCTCCGGGCGGCGCCAGGGGAGGTCGCGGGCGTGGGTCTCGAACCAGGCGATCACGGGGGCGTGCAGCATCTCAGTCATGGCCCTTCCGATCCTGCCACGGGTTGGCGGGCCCGATGGGTGACGGCGCGGTCACCGAGCGTGGCGGAACATGAAGAACCGCGGCGTCCGCGGCAGTTGCCGGGATGATGATCCGGAAAAGTTGGCGCCGGCGCGGCGGGTGGCGCGAGCGAGCGCGGCGATCTCTCGTACAGTTTGCGCCGTGGGATCTCTGCGCAATCCGGTCGGGCCGCTTCCCTCCTCCATCTACTGGCGTCGGAGGGCCGTACTGCTGTCCCTGCTCGCCCTGTTGGCGCTGGTGATCACGTGGATCGTCACCGCCGGCGGCGGAGGCGGCAAGAAGAACGCCGACGGGTCCAACGGCAAGAACCCCACGCACACCATCACACCTGGACCGAGCTCGTCCGGTCCTGCCATCAGCCAACACCCGGGCGGGCGCGACGAGTCGGACGGCGGGGGCTCCGGCGGCAGCGGCTCCGGCTCCGGTTCCGGTTCCGCCTCCGGCGGGAACGGCGGGGACGGCGGTTCGGCCGACGGTTCCTCGGGAGCGGGTGACGGCTCGGGTTCGGGTACGGCGTCCGGTGGCGGCGGCGTCGGTACGGGCGACACGCTCCCGGCGTCCTCCACGCTGCCCAACTGCACGGCCGGAGCCGTGGCGTTGAGCCTGCGCAGCGTGCACAACTCCTACTCGCCGGACCAGACGCCGACGTTCGAGCTCATCGCGAAGAACAGCTCCTCGGCCGACTGCAAGGTCGATCTCGGTCCCAAGAACGCGGTGTTGACGGTCACGCCGGCGGACGGCGACGACACGTTCTGGTCGTCGGCCGACTGCCCCGGGGGCGCTGGCAGCCTGGTGTTCCGGGTGCCCGCCGGCCAGAGCATCACCTACACCGTGAAGTGGGACCGCAAGCCGAGCGCGGCCCACTGCGCGACGCCCTCCGGGGGTTCCGCGAAGCCGGGCACGTATCTGCTGGAGGCCAAGACCCCGGGCTTCGGCAAGGCCCAGGCGTCGTTCGTGCTGTCGGCCGACTGAGGACGGGGGCGGCGCGGGTGCGTCGTCGGGTGCCGGCCCGGTGTGGCTGACCGCGCAGTTCCCCGCGCCCCTCGGGCGGGCGACGCGCAGCTTGCTTCAGGGATGCGGGGAACCGCGCGAACGCCCCCCAACGGGCTCGCAGCCGTACGGCATCCGGCACCGGGTTCATAGGCGCCCGGCCCCGGAATCAGACGTAGCGCTCCAGGATCGACGACTCCGCCAGGCGCGACAGCCCCTCCCGCACGCTCCGCGCGCGGGCCTCGCCGACCCCGTCCACCGTCTGAAGGTCGTCGACGCTCGCGGCGAGCAGCTTCTGCAGGCCCCCGAAATGCTCCACGAGCCGGTCGATGATGGCGCCCGGCAGCCGCGGCACCTTGGCCAGCAGCCGGAACCCCCGCGGGGACACCGCCGAGTCCAGCGTCTCGGGAGATCCCGTGTAGCCCAGGGCCCGCGCCACCGTGCCGAGTTCGAGCAGCTCCGCGTGGGTCAGCGCGTCCAGCTCGGCCAGCGCCTCGTCGACCGTGCGGGACCGCTTCGCCGTCGGCTCGGGCACGTAGTCGCGGACGACCAGCGAGCGGTCGGGCTCGACCCCGGCGATCAACTCCTCCAGCTGGAGGGCGAGAAGACGGCCGTCCGTGCCCAGCTCGACCACGTACTCGGCGATTTCGGTGGCGATACGGCGGACCATCTCCAGCCGCTGCGCGACCGCCGACACGTCCCGGACCGTGACCAGGTCCTCGATCTCCAGCGCCGACAGCGTGCCCGCGACCTCGTCCAGCCGGAGCTTGTACCGCTCCAGGGTCGCCAGCGCCTGGTTCGCGCGGGACAGGATCGCCGCCGAGTCCTCCAGGACGCGCCGCTGACCGTCCACGTACAGGGCGATCAGCCGCATCGACTGGGAGACCGAGACCACCGGGAAGCCGACCTGCTTGCTCACGCGGTCCGCCGTGCGGTGCCGCGTGCCCGTCTCCTCCGTCGGGATCGTCGCGTCCGGCACGAACTGCACGCCCGCCCGGAGGATCTTGGACAGGTCCGACGACAGCACGATGCCGCCGTCCAGCTTGCACAGCTCCCGCAGCCGGGTCGCGGTGAACTCGACGTCCAGCACGAAACCGCCCGTGCACATCGCCTCGACCGTCTTGTCCGAGCCGAGGACGATGAGCCCGCCGGTGTTGCCGCGCAGGACGCGCTCCAGGCCGTCACGCAAGGCCGTACCGGGTGCCACGGCGCTCAGGGAGGCGCGCATCAGACCATCGGAACCGGCACTCCCACCGGACTTGCCGGGAGCTGCTGCCCGGTCGTTGGCTGCCACTGCACTCCTCCGGTCGCAGGTTCTGACGCGCTCCCGCACCCGCACTCGGTTCGTACGGACGGGCGAGACCTGGGCAAAGTCTACCGGCGCTCCTCCGCCTCCCGTGGGGCCTCTCGGCGACGGGAGCGCGGCAGGACCCGCAGCGCGTCGCCCATGTCGGCGACTTCCAGGACCTTCATGCCGGGCGGCACCTTCCCCGGATCGGCCGGTACGAGCGCGTGCGTGAAGCCCAGCCGGTGGGCCTCGGCGAGCCTGCGCTGGACCCCCGTGACCCGTCTGACCTCGCCCGCGAGCCCCACCTCGCCGATCGCCACCAGGTTCTTCGGCAGCGGGGTGTCGCTGGCGGCCGAGGCGAGGGCGAGCGCGATGGCGAGGTCGGCGGCCGGCTCCGACAGCTTCACGCCGCCGACCGTCGCCGAGTAGATGTCCCGCTTGCCCAGCGCGCTGATCCGGCCCCGCTGCTCCAGGACGGCCAGCATCATCGACACCCGGGAGGTCTCCAGGCCGGACGTCGTACGGCGCGGAGAGGGGATCTGGGAGTCGACGGTCAGCGCCTGCACCTCGGCCACCAGCGGACGGCGGCCCTCCAGGGTGACGGTCAGGCAGGTGCCCGGGACCGGCTCGGCCCTGCGGGTCAGGAACAGGCCGCTGGGGTCGGCGAGGCCCGTGATGCCCTCGTCGTGCAGTTCGAAGCAGCCGACCTCGTCCGTCGCCCCGTAGCGGTTCTTCACGCCCCGGACCAGACGCAGGCGCGCGTGCCGGTCGCCCTCGAAGTGCAGCACCACGTCCACCAGGTGCTCCAGCAGGCGGGGGCCGGCGATGGCGCCGTCCTTCGTGACGTGGCCCACGAGCAGCGTGGACATGCCCCGCTCCTTGGACGCCCGGATCAGCGCCCCCGCCACCTCGCGGACCTGAGCCATGCCGCCGGGCGCGCCCTCGATCTCCGGGGAGGCCACCGTCTGCACCGAGTCGAGGATCAGCAGGGACGGCTTGACCTCGTCCAGGTGGCCGAGGACCGCGGACAGGTCGGTCTCGGCGGCCAGGTAGAGGTGGTCGTGGAGCGCGCCGATGCGGTCGGCGCGCAGCCGCACCTGGCTCGCCGACTCCTCGCCGGTCACATAGAGGGTGGGGTGCTCGGCGCCGGCCGCCTTGGCGGCCACGTCCAGCAGCAGGGTGGACTTGCCGACACCGGGCTCGCCCGCGAGCAGGACGACCGCGCCCGGCACGAGACCGCCGCCGAGCACCCGGTCCAGCTCCGGCACGCCGGTCGAGCGGGCGGTGGCCTGCCGGCCGTCGACCTGGCCGATGGGCAGCGCGGAGGAGGTCACCCGGCCCGGTGCGGTGGTCCGGACCGCGGGCGCGCCGTACTCCTCGACCGTGCCCCAGGCCTGGCACTCCGGGCAGCGGCCGAGCCACTTGGCCGTCTGCCAGCCGCACTCGGTGCAGCGGTAGGACGGGCGGTCCTTGGTCGTCTTGGTACGGGCAGCCATGCGGAAACCGTAGCCCGGGGCACTGACAACGGGGCCGGCGGTCGGGCGCGAAGGAGCGGGGAGGGAGCGGGGAGCACGTGTGGGTGAACCGTTCTCGGCCAGCGCCCACCGGGATCCAGCCGCGGAATAAAGGGTTCCTGTCCCCTTATGAGGGATCGTTTCACCCGTACGGATTAAAAGTGCTCAAGGTTCCAGAAGGGGCACTCCGCAGCCGCCTACGGTCGCACGGGTGATGAGCAGCAGTCCGGAGACGACCACCCGCACGACAGGCGCGCACCGGGCGCATCGCGGGACACGTGAGGCCCGTGACGCACGACGCGAAGCGCGCGAGAACCGTGAGGAGAAAGAGGCGCGCGACCGCGCCGCCGCGCGCACCGTCACCCAGCGCACGCCAGCGCGCTACGAGCCCTACCTGGACGGCCTGTTCACCTACTGCCTGTCCGTCCTGTGCGACCACGACACGGCCACCGCCGCCCTCGGCGACGCCCTGGCCCTGGCCGAACGGCGCGGCCACCGCGCCCCCGGGGCCCCCGGCGACCAGCGGGCCTGGCTGTACGCCCTGGCCCGCTGGGCCTGCCTCCGCAAGCTCGCCGAGGCCAAGCAGAAACGTCAGGCCACACACGCGGCGGGACGTGGCGGGGCGGGGAGCACGGGGAAGGGGGCGGACGGGGGCGCCGGGAGTGGGTCCGGCGCTGCGGGGAAGAGGAGCGCCGGGGGCGGGGGCGGCGCTGTGGGCCGGAACGGCGCCGGGGGCGGGGGCGGCGCTGGAGCCGCCGGCACTGCCTGGGGCGACGGGGTCGCTGGGGCGGCGGGGGCCGACGGGACTGCGGGGGCTGAGGGGACTGCCGGGGCCGGTAGGACTTCATGGGCAGAAGGATCTTCTTGGGCCCAAGGCACTGACGGTCCACTCGGGTCTCCCGGAGCCACCGGTTCCGCCGGGCCCTCCGCCGGAGCTCAGTGGCGCTCTGGAGCCCCCGGGAGTTCCCGGGCTCCCGGGCGCACCGGCAAAGAGCCCCCCGCGTCAGCCGCCCTCCCCCCGGACATCCAAGAGCAGCGGCGACGCGAGCTCGCGCTGCTGGCCTGGCCGGAGGCCGCCGGTACCACGCCCGAGCAGCGCGAGGCCCTGGAACTCGCCGTCCGGCACCACCTCGCCACGCACGAGGTCGCCGCCGTCCTCGGGATGGAGCCCGCCGCCGCGCGGGAACTGCTCGCCTCCGCCGCCTGCGAAGTGGAGCGCACGCGCGCGGCCCTCGCCGTGGTCGAGACGGGCGGCTGCCCGAGCGTGGCCCACCTCACCGGCGACAACCGGCTGGTCCTCAGCGCTGCCCTGCGCCGCGAGCTGGTCCGCCACGTCGACGACTGTCCGCGCTGCCGCCGCACCGCCGAGCGCGCGGTCCCCGGCCGCTGGCCCGGCGCCACGGTCACCCCCGCCGAGCTGCCCGTCCTGGAAGCCCCGCGCGCGGCCCTGGCACGCCACCCGCGCGCGCGGGGCGCCGCCGTACCCCGCTTCGACCGGCGGGGCTTCCCGATGGACCCCAAGGACCGCGCGGCCCGCCGCGACCGCATCCGCGCGCGGGCGGTCACGACGACGGTCGTGGCGACAGTGGTCGCCGCACCGGTCCTCGCCCTCTGGGCCGCCTACCGGGGCGGGCCGGCCGGAGAGGACGACGGCCGCTCGGCGACCGCGCGGGAGGCGCAGGGTCCCGAGGCGCTCGGCGGCGACACGTCCGGTGGCTACGAGAACGCCGGGAACGCCAGCGTGAAGCCGGGCGTCCGCATGGGAAAGAACGGCAAGGCGGACGTCTCGGTGGAGGTCGTCAGCGTCGGCGGCAAGGGCGAGAAGGGCGCGGGACAGCTCGAAGTCAGCGCCGCCAACGACGGCGACACGACCCTGATCACCCTCACGGCGTCCGGCGGGTCCGAGGTCCGCTGGTCGGTGTCCACGACGGCCGGCTGGCTCTACTTCAGCCAGTCCTCGGGAACCCTCGGACCCGGCCGGACGTTGACGATCAAGGTGTACGTCGACCATCTGCGCGAGCCGTCCGGCCACTGGCACGCGCAGGTGGCGGTGGCACCGGCGGGCGCGGTGGTCTCGATCGACGGCTACGGCACGGCACCCAGCCGCCCGACCCCGCCCCCCGCCTCACCGACACCCCCGTCGCCCCCGCCGAGCACACCGCCCACCGAGCCTCCCGCCACGCAGTCCCCACCGCCCACGGACCCGACGCCGAGCCCGACGACCCCGCCCCCCTCCGACTCCCCGACGCCGACTCCCACGCCGACCGACACCGAGACCCCGGCCCCGACGGACAGCTAGGCGGGAGCCGGGAAGACGGAGGCTTCCAGCCGAGCGAACCGAATGGGCGGGAGGGCGGGCGGGAAAGACGGGTCGGAAAGGCCGTTACGAGGCTTCCGGGTCGGCCGGGTGGGGCGCCAGCAGGGGCAACTGCGACGCCAGCCGCGCTTCGCACAGCTCGACCAGACGGTCGTACCCCGCCTTGCCCATCAGCTCCGTCAGCTCGGCCCGGTAGGACACGTACACCGGCTCACCCGCGCCGTGCGCCGACGTCGCCGAGGTGCACCACCAGTGCAGATCGTGCCCGCCCGGCCCCCAGCCCCGGCGGTCGTACTCCCCGATGGACACCTGGAGCACCCGTGTGTCGTCCGGCCGGTCGATCCAGTCGTACGTCCGCCGGATCGGCAGCTGCCAGCACACGTCCGGCTTGGTCTCCAGCGGCTCCCGGCCCTCCTTCAGCGCCAGGATGTGCAGCGAGCAGCCGGCCCCGCCCGCGAACCCCGGCCGGTTCTGGAAGATGCACGACCCCTGGAACGGCCGCGTCTGCCGGGAACCCTCCTCGTCCTCGGAGACCCACCCGCCCCGCGTGCCCTCGTCATGGTGCTGCCAGATCTCCGGCGTGAGCCGCGCCACGTGCTCGGCGACCCGCTTCTCGTCGTCCTCGTCGGAGAAGTGCGCCCCCAGCGTGCAGCACCCGTCGTCCGCGCGGCCCGCCTGAATGCCCTGGCAGCCACTGCCGAAGATGCAGTTCCAGCGAGAGGTCAGCCATGTCAGATCGCAGCGGAAGACCTGCTCGTCGTCCGCCGGATCGGGAAACTCCACCCAGGCACGGGCGAAATCGAGCCCCTTCTCATCGCCCATCAACGCCTCCGTGGTGGTCTTGGCGGCCTTACGGCCTTTGCCCGCCTTGTCGGCTTTGTCAGCCTTCGCCTTTTTCGTCTTTGGCACCCGTCCAGGGTAAGTGGCCAGGTGCCGCACGCGGGACCGAGGACGGACGTTCTGGCAGTAGCGTTCCGTACATGAGACTCGGTGTCCTGGACGTGGGTTCGAACACGGTGCATCTGCTGGTGGTGGACGCGCACCCCGGCGCGCGCCCGCTGCCCGCGCATTCGCACAAGGCCGAACTCCGGCTCGCCCAGCTCCTCGACGACAGCGGTGCCATCGGAGAGGAAGGCATCGACCAGCTGATCGCCGTCGTACGGGACGCGCTCCAGGCCGCCGAGGACAAGGGCGTCGAGGACCTGCTGCCGTTCGCCACCTCCGCCGTCCGCGAGGCCACCAACGCCGACGACGTCCTCGCGCGCGTGGCCGACGAGACCGGCGTACGACTCCAGGTCCTGGCCGGGGCAGAGGAGGCCCGGCTCACCTTCCTCGCCGTACGCCGCTGGTTCGGCTGGTCCGCCGGGAAGCTGCTGGTCCTGGACATCGGCGGCGGTTCCCTGGAGATCGCCTTCGGCATGGACGAGGAACCGGACGCGGCCGTCTCCCTCCCGCTCGGCGCCGGCCGCCTCACCGCCGGCTGGCTGCCCGGCGACCCGCCCGACCCGGAGGACGTCCGCGCCCTGCGCCGCCACGTCCGCACGGAGATCGCCCGCACGGTCGGCGAATTCAGCCGCTTCGGCGCCCCCGACCACGTGGTCGCCACCTCCAAGACCTTCAGACAGCTCGCCCGCATCGCCGGCGCCGCCCGCAGCGCCGAGGGCCTCTACGTCCAGCGCGAACTCAAGCGCGAGTCCCTGGAGGCCTGGGTCCCGCGCCTGGCCGGCATGACGACGCAGCAGCGCGCGGAACTGCCCGGCGTCTCCGACGGCAGAGCAGGTCAGCTCCTCGCCGGCGCCCTGGTGGCGGAGGGCGCGATGGACCTCTTCGGCGTGGAGAAACTGGAGATCTGCCCCTGGGCCCTGAGGGAGGGCGTCATCCTCCGTCGCCTCGACCACATGGGCTCGGACTAGCGCCCCCGAAGGGGCGCGGGGAACTGCGCGAGAGGCGATCACGCACCCGCAGCCGCGCAAATGGCAAACCTCACAACGGCGAACAGGCACCCAACACCCGAGCCCCTCTGCGCCGTATGGTGACGGACGTGGCTGAACCAAGGGACGCAGACGTGCGCATCGCGCTCTCGACCGCCTCCGTCTACCCCGAGTCGACGGCGACGGCCTTCGAGATCGCCGCGCGCCTCGGTTACGACGGCGTCGAGGTCATGGTGTGGACCGACCCGGTCAGCCAGGACATCGAGGCCCTGCGTCGCCTGTCGGACTACCACGGCATCCCGATCCTGGCCGTCCACGCCCCCTGCCTGCTGATCACCCAGCGCGTCTGGTCCACCGACCCCTGGGTCAAGCTCCAGCGGGCCCGGGCGGCGGCGGAGAAGCTGGACGCCTCCACCGTCGTCGTCCACCCGCCCTTCCGCTGGCAGCGGCAGTACGCCCGGGAGTTCGTCGACGGGATCTGGCGGATGGCGAACGAGACGGACGTACGGTTCGCCGTCGAGAACATGTACCCCTGGCGCTACCGCGACCGCGAGATGCTCGCCTACGCCCCCGACTGGGACGTCACCCACGACGACTACCGGCACTTCACGATCGACCTCAGCCACACGGCGACGGCCCGCACCGACGCCCTGGGCATGATCGACCGCATGGGGGACCGGCTCGGGCACGTCCACCTCGCCGACGGCCGGGGCTCCGCCAAGGACGAGCACCTGGTGCCCGGCCGGGGCACCCAGCCCTGCGCCGAACTGCTGGAGCGCCTGGTGCACACAGGCTTCGACGGCCATGTCGTGATCGAGGTCAACACCCGGCGGGCGATGTCCGGCGCCGAGCGCGAGGCCGACCTCGCCGAGGCCCTGGAGTACACGCGCAAGCACCTGGCCGCGGCGGCCGTGCGGGTGACCCGCCGATGACCGCCACCCCGCCGGCGAACGGCACCGCCCCCGAGCCGCCCGCCCGGCGCCGGGGCCGGCCCCCGCGCACCGAGTCCGCCGGCACCCGGGACCGCATCCTCGCCGCCGCCCGCGAGGAGTTCTCCGCGCGTGGCTACGAGAAGACGTCCGTACGCGGCATCGCCAAGGCCGCCGGCGTGGACTCCGCGCTCGTCCACCACTACTTCGGCACCAAGGAGCAGGTCTTCGAAGCGGCCATCGAGGTCGCCTTCGCCCCCGCGCTGAACGCGCCGGGGGCGGTCGCCGAGGGCCCCCCGGACGCCGTCGGCGAGCGGCTGACCCGGTTCATCTTCGGCATCTGGGAGAACCCCACCACCCGCACCCCGCTGCTCGCCATCGTGCGCTCCGCCGTCAACAACGACACGGCCGCCGCCGTCTTCCGCCGCCTGGTCGCCACCCAGCTGCTGCGCCGCATCGCCGCCCAGCTGGAGCTGCCGGACGCCGAGCTGCGCGCCGAACTGGCGGCCGCCCAGCTGGTGGGCTGTGCCATGCTCCGTTACGTGATCAAGGTGGAGCCGCTGGCGTCGGCGGACCTGGAGCGGATCATCGCCCGCGTGGCACCCGTCGTACAGGGGCACCTGACGGCTCCGTGAAACGCGCGTCCCGCGATTCGGACACCTTGTCCCGCCCACTGGATGACCGGCGTACGCTCGATGACAGCCACATCCGTCTGAAGGAGCGAGCGACGATGCCCGAGCTGAGGTCCCGCACAGTCACCCACGGCCGCAACATGGCGGGCGCCCGCGCCCTTATGCGCGCCTCCGGTGTACCCGGTGCGGACATCGGCCGGAAGCCGATCATCGCCGTCGCCAACTCCTTCACCGAGTTCGTGCCGGGCCACACCCACCTCCAGCCGGTCGGCCGGATCGTCAGCGAGGCGATCAAGGAGGCGGGCGGCATCCCGCGCGAGTTCAACACGATCGCGGTCGACGACGGCATCGCCATGGGCCACGGCGGCATGCTGTACTCCCTGCCCTCCCGCGACCTGATCGCGGACTCGGTCGAGTACATGGTCGAGGCGCACTGCGCCGACGCCCTGGTCTGCATCTCCAACTGCGACAAGATCACCCCGGGCATGCTGCTGGCGGCCCTGCGCCTGAACATCCCGACGGTCTTCGTCTCCGGCGGCCCCATGGAGTCCGGCCGCGCCACCCTCGTGGACGGCACGGTCCGCACCCTCGACCTGGTCGACGCGATCTCCGACGCCGTCAACGACAAGATCTCCGACGAGGACATCCTCCGCATCGAGGAGAACGCCTGCCCCACCTGCGGCAGCTGTTCCGGCATGTTCACCGCCAACTCGATGAACTGCCTGACCGAGGCCATCGGCCTCTCCCTGCCCGGCAACGGCTCGGTCCTCGCCACCCACACCGCGCGCCGCGCCCTGTACGAGAACGCGGCCCGCACGGTCATGGACCTCACCCGCCGCTACTACGAGCAGGACGACGACACCGTCCTGCCCCGCAACATCGCCACCTTCGAGGCCTTCGAGAACGCCATGGCCCTGGACATCGCGATGGGCGGCTCGACCAACACGATCCTGCACCTGCTGGCCGCCGCGCAGGAGGCGGGCGTCCCGTTCGGCCTGGACCAGATCGACGCCGTCTCGCGCCGCGTGCCCTGCCTGGCGAAGGTGGCCCCCAACGTCGCCAAGAACCGCACGTACTACATGGAGGACGTGCACCGCGCCGGCGGCATCCCCGCCCTCCTCGGCGAACTGCACCGCGCCGGCCTGCTCAACGAGGACGTGCACGCCGTCCACAGCCCCTCCCTCGCGGACTGGCTGAAGACCTGGGACGTCCGCGGCGGCTCCCCGTCCCAGGAGGCCGTCGAGCTGTGGCACGCGGCCCCCGGCTGCGTCCGCTCCGCCGAGGCGTTCTCCCAGTCCGAGCGCTGGGAGGCCCTGGACGAGGACGCCGAGAACGGCTGCATCCGCTCCGTCGAGCACGCCTACTCCAAGGACGGCGGCCTCGCGGTCCTGCGCGGCAACCTCGCCGTCGACGGCTGCGTGGTCAAGACGGCCGGCGTGGACGAGTCGATCTGGACCTTCGAGGGCCCGGCCGTCGTCTGCGAGTCCCAGGAGGAGGCCGTCCAGCGCATCCTGACCCAGGAGGTCAAGGACGGCGACGTCGTCGTCATCCGCTACGAGGGCCCCAAGGGCGGCCCCGGCATGCAGGAGATGCTGTACCCGACCTCGTACCTGAAGGGCCGTGGCCTCGGCAAGAGCTGCGCCCTGATCACCGACGGCCGCTTCTCCGGCGGCACCTCGGGCCTCTCCATCGGCCACGCCTCGCCCGAGGCGGCCTCCGGCGGCACGATCGCCCTCGTCCAGGACGGCGACCGCATCCGCATCGACATCCCGGGCCGCACGATCGAGCTGCTGGTCGACGAGGCCGAGCTGGCCCGCCGCGAGCAGGCCCTGAACGGCGTCTACGCCCCCAAGAACCGCGAACGCAAGGTCTCCGCCGCCCTGCGCGCCTACGCGGCGATGGCGACGAGCGCCGACAAGGGCGCCGTGCGCGACGTGTCCCGCCTGGGCTGAGCCACGACAGCAGGGGCCGCTCCCGACCGGGCGGCCCTTCGCCGTTCCACGGACGGTCGCCCTTCGCCGTTCCACGGGCGGTCTGCCGCCGTTTGAGGGGCCGGTCCTTCGCCGGATCACGGGCGGCCCTTCGCCGGATCACGGGGGGCCTTGGTCGGATCACGGACGGCCCATCGCCGTTCGACGGCCGGTCCTTCGCCGGATCACCGGACCGCTCGCCGTCCCCGGCCCCACCGGGTCGTCCGCTGTCCCCGCGCCGCCCGGTCTCTTCCCGGGTCCGGGGTCACCAGGCCGACGGCTTCCCGCTGTCCACGGTGAAGACCGTGCCGTCGGGCGCGGCGGCGAGGACGCGGGCGTCGACCGGCACCGGTGCGGGCGGGGTGCTCATGACCTCGGCCGAGTTCGCTCCCAGCCGTGCCGGCGTCTGCCCGACGAGCCTGCCGTTCGCGGCGTCGACGGCGAGCAGCCGGCCGTCGCTCGCGGTGAGGTACACCCGGCCGCCCCGCACGACGGGCGCCGAACCGCGGCTCACCGACGTCTCCAGGTGCCACAGGTGCTTGCCCGACCGCCCCGATTCCAGGTCCACGGCGTCCAGGGAGCCACCGGTGGCCAGCACGTACACCACGTCCCCGTGCACCGTCGCGTGCGCTCCGTCGAGGACGGCGGGCAGCGCGACGCGCCGGGTCGCGCCCGTGCCGGGGGTGTAGCGGACGATCTCCGTGGCGCCGTACGCGCTGTCCACGGCCAGGAAGAACACCGAACCGTCCCGCGCCGCGAACGGCTTGAGCCAGCCGCCGAGCCGTACGTCCCACCGCATCCGGCCGGTGTCCGGGTCCAGGGCGGTCACCCGTGTGCTCGTCCCGTCGGCGGACGTACGCGTCGCGAAGGCCGTCGGGGCGCCGGGGAAGGCGTCGAGGGCCGGCATGCCCTGACCGGGTACCGCGCTCCGCCAGCGGGTTGAGCCGTTCGCGCCGTCCACGCCGGTGACCGTACCGTCGGCGCTGGTGAGCAGGGCCGTGTCACCGGCGTACCGCACGGTCGTCCCGGCCGGCAGCCGTCGCTGCCACACCTGCCTGCCCGTGGCCGGATCCAGCCCGGCGAGCCGCGAGCCGCCGTCCGTGTACGGCTGGACCAGCCCGCCGGAGAGGACCGGGGGCCCGCTCGTGGACCGGGTGTCGACCGAACGCCGCCACAGCAGGGCGCCGTCGCTCGCGGCGAGCGCGAAGACGACACCCGGCCGCGCGCAGAACACCTTCCCGGTCGCGTACGCGCAGTGCGGTATGCCCTCGCCGCCGACCGCCGGCCGGGCCGTCCACGCGCTGCCGGAAGCCGCCGTCAGCGTCGGCTCGCCCTTCCTCTTGGGTGCCTGATCGTTTCCGCCGGACGCCCACACCGAGACGAGCGCACCGAGCAACGCCAGCCCCAGGCTGCCGGCCGTGAGCGCCGTCACCCGCCGACGCCCCGGACCTCGGCCCGTACGCCGACCGGCACCTTCGGAACGACCGGCTCCAGCGGAAGCGCCCCCTGCCTCCGCCCCGGCTTCCGCAGGTGCCCGGTCCTCGCCCGCCCCTTGCTCCGCAGCCGTCCGCTGCGCCGGTATGAACGCCTGGGTGTCGTACGAGGCCGCCACCGAGCGCAGTTCCCGCATCAGTTCGTCCGGCGTGGGCCGGTCGTCGGGCTCCTTGGCGAGACACCGGCGTACCAGCGGGGCGAGCCCTTCCGGTACGCCGGTCAGGTCGGGTTCGTCGTGGACCACCTGGTAGGCGACGACGTACGGGCTGTCGGAGTCGAACGGCCCGCGCCCGGTGGCCGCGTGCACCATCACCGAACCGAGCGCGAAGATGTCGGCGGCCGGGCCGACCTCCCGGGGCCGCCGGAACTGCTCGGGCGCCATGAACGGCGGAGTGCCGATCAACTTGCCGGTCTCGGTGCGCAGTTCGCTGTCCTTCGGCCGGGAGATGCCGAAGTCGATGACTTTCGGCCCGTCCTCGGCGAGCAGCACGTTGCTGGGCTTGAGATCCCGGTGCACGACCCCGACCCGGTGGATGTCCCGCAGCGCCTCGGCGAGCCCCGCCATCAGCCGGCGCAGCTGCTCCGTGGCCATGGGGCCCTTCCGCTTCACATGGTCGGAGAGGGTCGGCCCGGGGATGAACAGGGTGGCCATCCAGGGGCGTGCGGCCTCTGGGTCGGCGTCCACGACGGGTGCCGTGAAGGCGCCGCTGACCCTGCGCGCGGCGGCCACCTCCTGCTGGAAACGGCCCCTGAACTCGGGATCCCGCGCGAACTCGGCGTGTACGACCTTCACCGCGAGCCGCATCCCGGAGGTGCTCCGGGCGAGGTGTACGACCCCCATGCCGCCAGAGCCCAGGCAGGACTCCAGCCTGTAGTGCCCGGCGTACTCGGGAAGTTCCGCTTCCGCGCCCGCTCCGGTGTTGCGCTGTGGCGCCATGGACCACCCCCGTGCTCTCGTCCGCGCGCGCGACGCACGGAGCCTAGTCGATGACTCGTACGAGACAGAGGCGGCTTGCTAGCGTCTGGGTGGCGAGTCGCGCACCTGCGTTTCGCGCCGAGTTCCAGGAAAACGACGGGGGAGGACCATTTTCATGTCAGTCGACCGCGCACAAGAGGCCGAGGCCATCGAGAACGGCACCGGCGCTGCCGAGGACGTGGTGACGGAGGCGGCGGCAGCCGTCCGCACCTACGCCGTCGCACCCGGCGTCCGCCTGAACGTCCGCAGCGGCCCGGGCACCCAGTACAACCTGGTCCGCGTCCTGCCGGAGGGCGTCCGGGTGCCGATCTACTGCCAGACGCCCGGCACGACGGTGACGGGCACCTACGGCACGACGAACATCTGGGACCTCATCGACAGCGGCGAGTACGTCTCGGACGCCTACGTCCACACAGGCACCGACGGCTACATCGCCCCACGCTGCGGCTGACACCGGCTCGCACGCGCTGCGCCCGGCCGGGCCGTGCCGGTCCCGGCCGGGAACTGGGCGACACCCGGCACGACCGAAACCGACCGCCGCCGGCCGGCACCGGCCGGGACCCGCGCCCAGCCGGCACCGCCTCCCGGCCCGCAGGCGGTGCCGCCGGAACCCGCCCAGACCCCGCCCCGCCCGGAAGCCCGTCCGCCGTCGGCGCCATAATCGTGCTGTGAGCGACGAAACCGGCACCCCGGACACCTCGGCGGGCTCCGTCGGCCGCGCGGCCGAGGGCGACGGCGCGCCGCCGCAGGCCGGTGGCCCCCGCCCCGAGCCCCTGCGTTTCTTCGGCACCTCCTGGGTGGACCACGACAACGGCTACGCGGTCCGCCGCGCCGGTGTCGCCGTCGGCTCCCTCGCCGCCGCCGTGGTCTCCTGCCTGGTGCTGCGCCTCGCCTACGAGGGCATCCAGATAGCCGAGTCCGGCTCCTTCGTGACCGTGCTGGTCGTCGCCATGTTCGCGATCTGCAGCGCGCTCGCCTTCCGCAACACCTGGGAGGGCTTCGGCAGGCGCCACGACCCGCAGCGCCAGGCCTCGCTGCGCGGTCTGCTCGCCATCGGCTTCGTCGGCACCCTCCTCGCCTACTTCTTCCGCTCCCTCACGGAGGCACCGGGCGAGAAGCTGCACCGCGAGGAGTACGAACAGGCCCGCGAGGCCCACGCGCGCCGCACCACCCGCCGCACCGGCAACCCGTCGAAGAAGAAGCGCCGCCGGTAGCACGGCGCCGCCGGTAGCACGGCGCCGCCGGTAGTACGGCGCCGGCGGAACGGCAGCGGTGGAACCGCGTCGGCACGACGGAAAAGGGGGTACGGCAAGCGCGCGGCGATGCCGTAGACAGGACCCCATGACCGTCACCGAGCCGTCGCCCGCCGACCCGCACGCCTCCCACGCGGCCCGCGCCGCGTCCTTCAACTCCGCCGCCGCCCAGTACGCCGCGAACCGCCCCTCCTACCCGCACGCCCTCTTCGACGCCGTCGAGGAACTGTCCGGCCGCCCCCTCCCGGGCGCCAGGACGGTGGACGTCGGCGCGGGCACCGGCATCGCCACCGCCATCCTGCACGCCCGGGGCGCCGACGTCCTCGCCGTCGAACCCGGCGCGGGCATGGCCGCCGAGTTCCGCCGCGCGCTTCCGCACATCCCGCTCGTCCGGGGCGACGGCAACGCCCTGCCCGTCACCGACGCCCACGCCGACCTCATCACCTGTGCCCAGGCCTGGCACTGGACCGACCCGGCCCACTCGGTGCCGGAGGCGCTGCGCGTGCTGCGCCCGGGCGGTGCGCTGGCGCTGTGGTGGAACACCGAGGCGCTGGACGTCGGATGGATCGCCGACGCCGCCCGCCGCGTCGGCCGTTTCCTGGGCGTCGACGCCGCCGCCGAGGCGCGCAAGGTCGGTGACCGCATCGAGCTGGCCGACCCCAGCGGGCGTCTGGACTTCGCCCGCCGCACGGTCCGCTGGAGCCGCCGCGTCCCGGTCGACACCCATCTCGCCAACATCGGCAGCCACTCGGCTTTCCTCACCAGCCCCGAGGAGCGCACGGCCGCCTTCCTCGCCGAGGAGCGCGCCCACCTCCTGGAGGTCTTCCCGGACGGCATGGTCGAGGAGACCTACGACGTCCTCCTCCTGGTGGCCCGCAAGCCCTGACCCGGCTTCCCGGCCCTCCCGCGCCCTCCCCGGCCCCCCTTCGCATCGCCACTTCGGACCGCCCCTTGACGTCCCGCCTCTCCAGCCCAATTATTCATCACATGATGAATTACGAGCCGGCCCCTTCACCCCCCGTTGTCCCCACCCCCGCCATCCACGCCGACGACCTCACCGTCACCCGCGGCACCCGCACGGTCCTGCACCACCTCCGCTTCACCGTCCCCCGCGGCCGGATCACCGGCCTGCTCGGCCCCTCCGGCTGCGGGAAATCCACCCTCATGCGCTCGATCGTCGGCACCCAGGCCAAGGTCACCGGCACCCTCGACGTCCTCGGCCACCCGGCCGGCCACCCCACCCTGCGCAGCCGCATCGGCTACGTCACCCAAGCCCCCTCCGTCTACGACGACCTCACCGTCCGTCAGAACCTCGACTACTTCGCCGCGATCCTCGACCCCGGCCGCGCCGCCGCCGACCGCCGCCACCAGCACGTCACCCAGGCCATCGCCGACGTCGACCTCACCAGCCACGCCGACGCCCTCGCCGGCAACCTCTCCGGCGGCCAGCGGGGCCGCGTCTCCCTCGCCGTCGCCCTCCTCGGCACCCCCGAACTCCTCGTCCTCGACGAACCGACCGTCGGCCTCGACCCCGTCCTGCGCCGGGACCTGTGGCAGCTCTTCCACGACCTCGCCACCACCCGCGGCGCCACCCTCCTCGTCTCCTCCCACGTCATGGACGAGGCCGAGCGCTGCGACCGCCTCCTCCTCATGCGCGAAGGCGAGCTCCTCACCGGGGACACCTCCCGACCGGAGGCCGGGGGAGAGACCCCGGACGCCCTGCGCAGCCGCACCGGCACCGACACCGTCGAGGCCGCCTTCCTGCGCCTGGTCGACGAAGCCGCAGGCCGCACGAAAGAGAGCACCCGATGAACCCGAGCCCCCTGACCACGGTGGGTACGACGACCCCGGCGGCCCCCGCCACGCGCCCCAGCGCCCTCAACGCCTCCCGCACCACCGCCACCGCGGCCCGGGTCCTGCGCCAGCTCCGCCACGACCCGCGCACCATCGCGCTGATGGTCCTGATCCCCTGCCTGATGCTGATCCTGCTGCGCTACGTCTTCGACGCCAGCCCGCGCACCTTCGACAACATCGGCGCCTCGCTGCTCGGCATCTTCCCGCTGATCACGATGTTCCTGGTCACCTCCATCGCCACCCTGCGCGAACGCACCTCCGGCACCCTCGAACGCCTCCTCGCCCTGCCCCTCGGCAAGGCCGACCTCATCGCCGGTTACGCCCTCGCCTTCGGCGCCCTCGCCATCGTCCAGTCCGCCCTCGCCACCGGACTCGCGGTCTGGCTCCTCGGCCTCGACGTCACCGGCTCCCCCTGGCTGCTGCTCCTCGTCGCCCTCCTCGACGCCCTGCTCGGCACGGCCCTCGGTCTCTTCGTCTCGGCCTTCGCGGCCTCGGAATTCCAGGCGGTCCAGTTCATGCCCGCGGTGATCTTTCCCCAGCTCCTCCTCTGCGGCCTGTTCACCCCCCGCTCCGACATGCACCCCGTCCTCGAAACCGTCTCCGACGTCCTGCCGATGTCGTACGCCGTCGACGGCATGAACCAGGTCCTCCACCACACCGACATGACGGCGACCTTCGTCCGCGACGTCCTGATCGTGGCCGGCTGCGCACTGCTCGTCCTGGGCCTGGGCGCGGCGACGCTACGACGGCGTACGGCGTGACGCCGGGCCCCACCGGCCGACGTTCCGCCCACCGGACAACCCGCCCGCGCACCCCACCCCGGTGCCAGACTGAACCGCATGAGCCAGAAAGTCGCAGTCCTCGGCACCGGCAAGATCGGCGAAGCCCTGCTCAGCGGAATGATCCGGGCCGGCTGGGCCCCCGACGACCTCCTGGTCACCGCCCGCCGCCCCGAACGAGCCGAAGAACTCCGCACCCGCTACGGAGTCACCCCGGTCACCAACACCGAGGCCGCCAAGACCGCCGACACCCTGATCCTCACGGTCAAGCCGCAGGACATGGGCACCCTCCTGGACGAACTCGCCCCGCACGTCCCCGCCGACCGCCTGGTCATCAGCGGAGCCGCCGGCATCCCCACCTCCTTCTTCGAGGAGCGCCTCGCCGCGGGCACCCCTGTCGTCCGCGTCATGACCAACACCCCCGCCCTCGTCGACGAGGCCATGTCGGTCATCTCCGCCGGCAGCCACGCCACCGAACAGCACCTCGCACACGCCGAGGAGATCTTCGGTGGCGTCGGCAAGACCCTCCGCGTCCCCGAGAGCCAGCAGGACGCCTGCACCGCACTGTCCGGCTCCGGCCCGGCGTACTTCTTCTACCTGGTCGAAGCCATGACCGACGCCGGCATCCTGCTCGGTCTCCCGCGCGACAAGGCCCACGACCTCATCGTCCAGTCCGCGATCGGCGCCGCCGTGATGCTCCGCGACAGCGGCGAACACCCCGTAAAGCTCCGGGAGAACGTCACCTCCCCGGCCGGCACCACCATCAACGCCATCCGCGAACTGGAGAACCACGGCGTACGAGCCGCCCTCATCGCCGCCCTCGAAGCCGCCCGCGACCGCAGCCGCGAACTCGCCTCCGGCAAGAAGGACTGAACCGGCCGACCCCGCTGAGCGCCGCCCGGCTAACGCGTGGCGCTCAGCGAAGGCTCCCCCACGGGCGGCAGCAGCCCGATCGCCCTGTAGGCCGTATCGACCGTCGGCCGGGCCAACGCCCGCGCCTTCTCCGCACCATCCCGCAGCACCCCCTCGACATACGCCGGATCAGCGCACAGCTCCCGGTGCCTGGCCTGCACCGGTCGCAGCACCTCCACCACCGCCTCCGCGGTGTCCTTCTTCAAAGAGCCGTACGAGTCGTAAACGTCTGCCAGTGACTCAGGGTTCCCGCCCGTGCACGCAGCGAGAACATCCAGCAGGTTCGCCAGGCCCGGCCGCTCCGCCCGGTCGTAGACGACGTCCCACCCGCTGTCCGTCACGGCCCGCAGCACCTTCTTGCGCACCACGTCCGGCTCGTCCAGCAGATAGACGACCCCCGCCCCCGAGTCGTCCGACTTCCCCATCTTCCTCGTCGGGTCCTGGAGGTTCATCACCCGCGCCGCCACCTGCGGGATCGTCGCCCTCGGCACCACGAACGCCTGGCCGTAGCGCTGGTTGAACCGCACCGCCAGGTCCCGGGTCAGCTCGACGTGCTGTGCCTGGTCCTCGCCGACCGGAACCTCGTCCGTGCCGTACGCCAGGATGTCCGCCGCCATCAGGACCGGATACGTCAGCAGCGACAGCCGCACACTCCCACCACGATCCCGCTCCTTCGCGGCCTTCTCCTTGTACTGGATCATCCGCCGCATCTCACCGTCGGTCGCCACGCACTCCAGCAGGTACGACAGCCGCGTGTGCTCGTCGACATGGCTCTGCAGGAACACCGTGCACACCTCGGGGTCGAGCCCGGCCGCCAGCAACAGGGTCGCCGTCTGCCGGCTGAGCCTGCGTACCCGCGCCGGATCGTGGTCCATGGTCAGCGCGTGCAGATCCACCACACAGAACAGCGAGTCCGCCCGGTGCTGGTCCACCTCCGCCCAGCGCCGCATGGCCCCCAGGTAGTTGCCCAGGGTCAGGTGCCCGGTCGGCTGAATCCCGCTGAAGACCCGAGTCATCTCCACTCCACCTTCTGGTCGGGACCGCCGCCCCTGCGGCCGGCCCCCGAGACCCGGAGGGAGATACGAGAACGGCCGCCGAGGCGGCGGCCGTTGAGTGCATACGTGAGTCGGCCGCCGTCAGGCGGCCCACCAGAGCTGGGTACACGTACGCGTCATCACGCAGTCCACAGTACGCCTCCGGAGTGCCCCGCGGCGGCGAGTTGACACACCCCGCGCCGATACGTAGTGTTCTCCGAGTTGTCCGACGTGAGCGCCGACTCCGGTCGGTCCCCGGGCAGCCATTCCGCAGTACCACCCACTCAATCGACGCCCTCAGCGTCGGCTGCTTTGGCGTGCGTATTTGCGAAATGAGGAATCCGCGTTCGAAAGGGCGCCGGCCCCCGATTAGCTCGGGAGCCAGGAATCCGCTAAAGTCTCACTCGTCGGAACGGCCCAACAGCCGGGAAGACAAACCCCGCTGACCGGGGATCAGACGCCGAAAGGATCTGATAGAGTCGGAACCGCCGGAAAGGGAAACGCGAGAGCGGGAACCTGGAAAGCACCGAGGAAATCGGATCGCGAAACGGTCTGATAGAGTCGGAAACGCA
>NZ_JBIRJA010000016.1:0-167994 GCF_044329325.1 Streptomyces sp. NPDC017676
AAGTGCCTGGACGTCACCGACAACAACTCCGCCAACGGCACCCGGACACAGATCTGGAGCTGCACCGGCGCCGCCAACCAGAAGTGGAACGCGCCGGCCACGCAGCAGCCGGCCGAGCAGTGCTGGGCGACGCACTACGGGCCTCAGCCGCCCGGCGCCCTGACGGCCAGCGGCGAGGTCTTCGACAACACCGCCGACACGGCGGCGACCTCCCTCAGCCGTCAGCCGCAACTGCCGTTCGGCACCCGCGTCCAGGTGACCAACGTCGCCAACGGCCGTTCGCTGGTGGTCCGCATCAACGACAGGGGCACCTTCGTACAGACTCCACAGGAGCCCAAGTGCCTCGACCTCACCGACGGCGCGTTCAGCCGGCTCGGCGGAAGCCTGAACCCGGACGCCGGACACATAGTCGTCACCCAGACCGTCCTCAACTGACCCGGCGGGTCACCGAGTTGTCGGCCCACTTCCTGCCTGGGCTCCGCACGCCCGCATGTCCCCCCTCGCAGTACGCCCCGTGAACTGGAGCGCATCCCCCATGAATGTCCCGTACCTCAGACGGATACCCGTGAGACGCGTGCACCTCGGACGGATGCTGGCCGCCTCCGTCGCCGCCTGCCTCGCCGTGCTGTTCGCCGTCACCCCGGCCCGGGCCGCCGACGGACAGATCACCGGCCTCGCCGGCAAGTGCGTCGACGTGGCGGGCGCGAACAGCGCCAACGGCACCGCCGTCCAGCTCTACGACTGCAACGGCACGAACGCCCAGCGGTGGTCCAACCCCGGCGACGGCACCCTGCGGGCGCTCGGCAAGTGCCTGGACGTCGTCGACCGCAGCACGGCCGACGGAGCCGCCGTACAGCTGTGGGACTGCTCCGGCGGAGCCAACCAGCAGTGGGTGGTCACCGCCGCGCACGACATCGTCAACCCGGCCGCGAACAAGTGCCTGGACGTGCGGGACAACAACTCCGCCAACGGCACCCGCCTGCAGATCTGGAGCTGCACCGGCGGGGCGAACCAGAAGTGGAACGCGCCGGCGAGCGGCGGGGGCGGCACCACGCCGTCCGGGTTCGTCGTCTCCGAGGCCCAGTTCAACCAGATGTTCCCGAACCGGAACTCCTTCTACACGTACAGCGGCCTGACCGCCGCCCTCGGTGCCTACCCCGCATTCGCGAACTCCGGCAGCGACACGGTGAAGAAGCAGGAGGCCGCCGCCTTTCTCGCCAACGTCAGCCACGAGACCGGCGGCCTGGTGTACGTCGTCGAGCAGGACACCGCCAACTACCCCCACTACTGCGACCCGAACCAGCCGTACGGCTGCCCGGCGGGCCAGGCCGCCTACTACGGGCGCGGCCCCATCCAGCTCTCCTGGAACTTCAACTACAAGGCCGCCGGGGACGCGCTCCACATCGACCTGCTCAACAACCCCTGGCTGGTGCAGAACGACTCCGCCGTCGCCTGGAAGACCGGCCTGTGGTATTGGAACACCCAGTCCGGGCCCGGCACGATGACCCCGCACGACGCCATGGTCAACGGCGCCGGCTTCGGGCAGACCATCCGCAGCATCAACGGCTCCCTGGAGTGCGACGGCAAGAACCCCGCCCAGGTCCAGAGCCGCGTCGACGCCTACCAGAGGTTCACCCAGATCCTCGGCGTCAGCCCGGGTGGCAACCTGTACTGCTGACCGACCTCCAGCGCGCCCCTGGCGTAGGGCCGGCATGAACCGCGGCCCACGCGCCAGGGGCTTCTTCGTGGTGTCGCCGGGTTCCGGAAAACCTTTCGGACGCAACCCCTTTCACCTGCGACATCCTACCAATGACTGCACAGACATCCGATGTGTCACTCACAAACAGGCGGTTCGTTCACCGTCCAGACGATTGACAGGTACACGATGGATACCTAGGTTCGCCGATACACCCGATGTATCGACGATCCGTCAGGTCTGGAGGACGACGATGGCCTCACAGTCGGACAAGCGCTCACCGGTGGCCCGCAGATCCGTGCTCGGTACCGCGCTGGGCGGAGCCGCGGTGGCGGCACTGCCGGGGGCGGCGCACGCGGAGCAGGCGGGGTCGGGCGGGGACGCCGGCCCGGCGGGCGGCAGACGGCCGTGGCGGCTTCGTTCCGCCATGGCCGACGACAGCGCCTGGGAGACGTTCCTGCGCGGACAGGACCTGTTGTGGAGCCGGCTGCCCGCGCTCTGGTACGAGGGCCCGTTCCTGGGCGACGGGCTGCTCGGCAGCATGATCTACCGGGAGCCGGACGCCAACCAGATCCGGTTCACCGTCCAGCACGGCCGGGTCCAGGACCACCGGCCCGAGTTCGGCAGCGGCTGGGGCACGTGCCGGCTGCCGGTCGGACACCTCACCCTCGAACCGGTCGGCACCATCACCGCCGTGGACTGGCGGTTGAGCCTGTGGAACGCCGAGCTGACCGGCACCGTGACCACCACCGCGGGCACGCTCACCCTGGCCGCCCTCATCCACGACGAGGTCCTGGCCGTGCGCGTGACGGCGCGCGGCGGCGAGCGGGCCACCTGGACCTTCCACCCCGAGGAGGCCATCAGCCCCCGCAAGATCCAGGAGGCCCCGCCCGCCGGCTACACCGGCAACCCGCCCTGGACCACCCGGACCGCCGCCGACGGCACCGAGCAGGTGCTCCAGCCGCTCACCGGGGGCGGGCAGACCGCCACCGCCTACCGCCGCGCCGGCGATGAACTGCTGCTCAGCGTCGGCCACAGCTTCCCCTCCGGGACCGCCGCCGAGGCCGACTCGCTGCGCAACCTGCGGCGCGGGACGTCGTACGCGGCCCTCAGACGGCGGCACGTCCGCTGGTGGCACGCCTTCTACCGGAAGAGCTTCGTGTCCTTCCCCGACCAGCGGTTGCAGAGCTTCCACTGGATCCAGCTCTACAAGGTCGCCTCCGCCAGCCGCGCGGGCGGGCCCGTCATGGCCACCAGCGGACCCTGGCTGGAGCCGACCCCCTGGCCGGCGGTCTGGTGGAACCTCAACGTCCAGCTGGAGTACTGGCTCATCCACGGCTCCAACCACCTGGAACTCGACGCGCTCTCCAGCACGCTGCGGCAGAACCAGGAACAGCTCATCGCCAACGTGCCCACCGCCTACCGCAAGGACAGCTCCGGGATCGGCCGCAGCTCCGACATGTTCGCCAACCGCTCCGTGGGAGAGCCGGGCACCGGCGCCGAGACCGGCGACCTCACCTGGGCGCTGCACAACGTGTGGCTGTCCTACCGGCACACCATGGACAAGGCCCTGCTGCGGGACACGATCTACCCGGTGCTGCGCCGGGCGGTCAACTACTACCTGCACTTCCTCACCCCGGGCGGCGACGGCAAGCTCCACCTGCCGAGCACCCTCTCGCCGGAGTACCCCGTCGTGCCGCCGCAGGACACCAACTACGACCTCGCGCTGATCCGCTGGGGCTGCCGCACGCTGCTGGAGTCGGCCGAACTGCTCGGCGTCCAGGACGAGTCGGCGCCCCGCTGGCGGGACGTGCTGGCCCGGCTCACGCCGTACCCGGTCGACGACAACGGGTTCATGATCGGCGCCGACACCCCGTACGCGCAGTCCCACCGGCACTACTCGCACATGCTGATGGTGTACCCGCTGTACCTGGTCAACTGGGACCAGCCCGAGAACCGCGAGCTGATCAAGAAGTCGGTGACCCACTGGCACGCACTGACCGGCGCGCACCGGGGCTACAGCTACACCGGTGCCGCCTCGATCCACGCCATGACCGGTGACGGCGACACCGCGCTCGGCTACCTGCGGAAGTTCTTCGATCCCACGACCCGCTACCCGTGCCGGGCCAACACGCACTACACCGAGGCCGGCCCGGTGATCGAGACACCGCTGTCCGCCTCGCAGTCGCTGCACGACATGTTCTGCCAGAGCTGGGGCGGAGTGGTCCGCGTCTTCCCGGCCGTCCCCTCGGCCTGGGCGGATGTCACCCTGCACGACTTCCGCACGCAGGGCGCATTCCTGGTGAGCGCCGTCCGCGAGGCGGGCGCCACCCGGTTCATCCGGGTCAAGAGCCTGGCGGGCGAGCCGCTGAGGCTCCGGCACGGCCTGAGCGGAACCCTCACCGTGCTGCTGGACGACGGTTCCCCGGCGCACACCCGGGACCTCGGCGACGGCACCCTCGCCATCGACCTGCCCAAGGGCCGCGAGGTCCTGGTCCACTCCGGGTCCCGCCCCGACCTGGTGATCGCCCCGGTGGCCGTCAGCGAACCCGGTCCTGCCTGGGGACTGCCGTAACGGCCGTCCCCGATCGCGGCCCGGCCCCCACAGTGGCCGAGTGGCCGCACCTCACCACCGGTTCGGCCCGTTGGGCATCGCGCGCCCGCCCCCGTCCGCCTCGAAGGACACCGTGCGATCGCCGCCCACCGCCGATCCGGCCCACCGGACGCCGCGCGCGCCCCTCCCAGGCCCCGCTCCTCCCCGCAGGGCACCGCGCGGCCGTCCGTACCCGTCTCCCACCCCGACTCCTTCACCCGGGAGGGTACCCATGGCCGTTCCGATCAGGACCGCGGTCGCCGCGCTGTGCGCCGGGCTGGCGGCCTCACTTCTCAGCGGCGGGCCCGCACGGGCCGGCGCCGGCCAGGACACCGGCTCCGCCGCGCACGTCTGGACCGTGTCCGCGCCCGGACCCGGCGCGGCGGCACAGGCACCGCGTGCCCGCGTGTCCCTGGACGACACCACCGGCACCCTGGACCTGTCGGTGTCCCGCGGCGGGCGGACGGTCATCGAGCCGTCCCCCGTCGGCATCCGCACCGAACGGGCCGATCTCTCGCAGGGCCTGCGGTTCCTGCACCGCACGGACCGGCTGGTCGACGAGCGGTACCGGACGAAGTCCGGCAAGCGGCTCGACCGGCGGTCCCTGATGAACGAGACGCGGCTGTCGTTCGGCACCGCCGCGGGCGCCCGGTTCGACCTGGTCGTCCGTGCCGCCGCCGACGGCGTCGCCTACCGGTACGTGCTGCCCGGGGGACACGGCGACGTACTGGGCGAGACCTCCGCGTTCACCCTGCCGGCGGACGCACGCGCGTGGCTCAGCCCCTACCGGGTGGACAACGAGGGCCAGTTCGCCGAGTACTCCGCCGGGACCGCCCCCACCGGCTCGTACTCGGACCAGGCGCTGTTCGCGACCGACGGCGGCTACACACTGCTCGCCGAGTCGGGCCTGACCGGTGCCTACTCCGGTGCCCGGCTCGCGCACGACCGGGGCAGCGGCACGTACCGGGTAGCGCTCGCCGACGAGCGGATCCACGGCACCGGGGGCCCGCTCGCCACACCGTGGCGGGCGATGGTCACCGGCAGCCTCGCCACCGTCACGCGGTCCACGTTCACCGACGACCTCGCCCCCGCCTCCCGGGTCGCCGACCCCTCATGGATCCGGCCCGGCACCGTGCTGTGGACCTGGCTCGCCGGAGGACGCGCGGCCGGCCAGAGCCTCACGGCGCAGAAGGCGTACGTCGACTACGCCGCCGCACGGCACTGGCCGTACGAGGCCGTCGACGCGGGCTGGTACTTCAAGACCGACGAGTGGGACACCACCGACCCCGACTGGCAGACGAACAGCTGGCTGCCGCAACTCACCGAGTACGCGCGGGCCAAGGGCGTCGGGATCGTCGTCTGGATCCACCAGCGCGACCTGGACACGCCTGAGGAACGCGCCCAGTGGCTGCCCACGCTGGAGCGGTGGGGCGTCAAGGGCGTCAAGATCGACTTCATGAACGCGGAGTCGCAGTCCACGCTCCAGTGGTACGACGCCATCCTCAAGGAGACGGCCGAACACCACCTCATGGTCGACTTCCACGGTTCCACGATCCCGAAGGGCATCCAGCGCACCTGGCCGCAGGTGATGACCATGGAGGGGGTCGGCGGTGAGGAGAAGCGCACCAACACGTCCGTCCACCTGACGACCCTGCCGTTCACCCGCAACGTCCTCGGCTCCATGGACTTCACGCCCGGCGGCTTCCAGCGCGTCGGCCAGCGCCCCAACTCCGACGCGGCCGAGGCCGGCCTCGCCGTCGCCTACGAGTCGGGGCTGCAGATGCTCGCGGGCAGCCCCGAGTCGTACGACGCCCGGCCGCTCGCCCGGGACTTCCTCGCACAACTGCCGGCCGCCTGGGACGACACGCGACTGCTCGCGGGCGCACCCGGGCAGGAGGCGGTCCTCGCCCGGCGCGGCGGCGACCGCTGGTTCCTCGGCGGGGTGTACGCCGGTCCCGCGCGCAGGGCCGAGGTGCCGCTGTCCCTCGGGGCCGGACGGTGGCTGGTCGAGACGATCCGGGACGGCGCCGACGGGCTGGTCCAGGACCGGCAGGTGGTGCGCGGCGGCGACACGCTCGGCGTCGATGTCGTCGCGGGCGGCGGTTTCGCCGGGATCGCCTGCCGCTGGCACCCGGGGGTCGCCACCTGCCACCGCTGAGGCCGCCGCGGGTCGGCCGTCGTAAGTATGGACCTCGGCGGTCCTTCCCGGCACGGTGGTGGGCACCGCGGCCGGGCGGTGAAGTCGACCGGCCACCGCCCGGCTCCCCCGCCTCCGACCCCCAAGGGCTGCCCTCATGCCGATGCCATCAGCCGCGCTGCGGCTCGCCGTCACCGCCGTGGGACTCCTCCTCACGGCCACCACCGGCGCCACCGCCACGGCCTCCGCCGCCGTGCCGCCGCGCACCGCGCCCGCCCGGGTCGCCGTCGACGAGCCGGACCAGGCCGCCTGGTCCGCGCCGTTGTCGACCCGGGGCCGGTACATCGTCGACGCGCGCGGCGACCGCTTCCGGCTCAAAGGCGCCAACTGGGACGGCGCCCAGGGCTCCTGGACCGGCAGCGGCAGCGCCGCGGACCCGGCCAACCACCACGCCGGACAGGACTCGCACGGCATTCCGCTCGGCCTCGACCGCGTACCCCTGCCCCGGCTGATGGCGGACTTCCATCAGTCGGGGATCAACACCGTCCGGCTGCCGTTCTCCAACGAGATGATCCACAGCACCGCGCCCGTGCCCGACGGCGCGGTCGCGGCCAACCCCGGACTGCGCGGCAGGACACCGCTGGAGGTCTACGACGCCGTGGTGGAGGCGCTCAGCGACAGCGGTTTCGCCGTCGTGCTCAACAACCACACCAACACCTCCCGGTGGTGCTGCGGCATCGACGGCAACGAGCGGTGGAACAGCGGGCAGTCCACCGCGCGGTGGGCGGACGACTGGGTGTTCATGGCCCGTCGCTACGCCTCCGTGCCGCGCGTGGTCGGCGCCGATCTGTACAACGAGGTGCGGCGTGACGTGCTGGACGACCCCAACTGGGGGCTGGGAGACGACCACGACTGGTACGGCGCGGCCCAGCTGGCCGCCGACCGCATCCTCACCGAGGCGAACCCGCGTCTCCTCATCGTGATCGAGGGCATCAACTGGACCGGCGTACCGGTGGACGGACTCCCCCACGGCCGGCCGGTCCTCGCCCCCGCGCGCACCCTCTCGCACACCCTTCTGGACGCCCGCAAACTGGTCTACTCCGCCCACTTCTACGGCTACACGGGCCCCCGTCACAGCGGGGCCACGGGCCTCGGTGAGACCCACGACGCCCGCTACCAGGACCTGTCCCGCGCCGAGTTGGCCGCGGCCCTGGACGACGAGGCGTTCTTCGTGGAGGAGACCGGACGGCACTACACCGCGCCCGTCTGGGTGAGCGAGTTCGGCATCGGGTCGGGTGAGACGGGCGCGGCGGCCCGCACCTGGTTCGACAACGTCACCGGCTACTTCGCGGACCATGACGCCGACTTCGCGTTCTGGCCGCTGGTCGGCTTCGAGGGCCACGACGACTGGGCACTGCTGCGCTACGACACCGCGGGGCACCGCTCCGGCGTCCTCGACCCCGGAGACTGGCGCGCCACGGCGTGGCAGCGTCTGATGTCCGCGCCGGGCACGACCGGCCCCGTGGCGTCCGTCCCGCTCTGGCGCATGCTCAGCACCGACCACGGAGACGCGGTGATGTCACCGCGGGTGCGCACCACGGGAGACTGGGATCCGGGAGCGTACAAGGCGGCCTGCCCCGACGGTACGAGGCTGGCCGGGCTGAGCCACACCGGCGGGCGTGGTCTGTGCACCGACGCCGGGGCGGGAGACCTGCGCGCCGCCGACGCCCGCCAGACGGTCGTCACCGACGAGCGGCACGTACCGGCCGGCGGGGACTGGGCGTCCGGGTACACCAAGTACCAGTGTCCCGCAGGGGAGTTCCTCATCGGCTACAGCCTGCGGGGAGAGCGTGTGTCAGCGGCGCTGTGCGTCCCGGCACGGACCGTACTGGCGGGCGCCGGGCGCACGGTGTGGTTCGACCGGTCCGACAACCGGCCCGCCGACGGCGCCGGCGGGGACTTCGCGTACGGCGCCTTCAAGGGCCAGTGCGCGGCGACCGAGTACGCCGCCGGGATCGCCTTCACCACCCGCGTGGGCAGCGGCCCCGGCCCCGCGGCCCTGCTGTGCCGGACGTCGTCCTGACCGCGACGAGCCTGCTGTGCGCCGGTGGCCACCATGCCCAGTCCCGGGCGGCACCTCGCCGACGGATCGGGTGCGTCGGAACCGGTCGGTCAGTCGGTGTCGTACGGCGGTGTCGTCCCCGGCAGCGCGTACTCGTCGCGGCGGCCGCACATCCCGAAGGCCGCGAGCCGGGTGGGTCCGGTCTCGTACGCGGCGGCCTCCCCGAGATGGGCGGGGTTCCCGGACTCCAGCGCGTCGAGGTGGGCGCCGGTGCGTTCGGCGGCGGCGAGGGCGCCCGCGCGCCACAGTGCGCGCCAGGCGGGTACCTTGGCGCGGACCAGGCGGGCGGCGGCGCGCTGGAAGTCCCGGTAGGGGACGTCGTCCCCGGCGACGAGGGCCTGGCGCAGCAGGAGGTAGCCCTCGACGGCGAGGTCCCTGCGGCGCCGGGCCGCCGCCTCCGTCCGCGGGCCGGTGCCCGGCGGCAGCGTGGCCGCCGCGGCGTATCGGTCGGGGTCGGCGAGGAGTGCGGGCGGGAAGGTGAAGACGGCGTCCCCGGCCTCGGGCAGGCCGCTGTTCTGCATCAGCACGGTGACGCGCAGGCCGGCGCCCTCCACCATGCGGTGCACGGTGCCCGGCGTGAACCAGGCGACCGAGCCCGGCCGCAGCGGGATGTCCCGGTGACCGTCGGGGGTGAGGGTCTGCACCGCGCCACGGCCGGCGGTGACGACGTACGCCTCGGTGCACACCAGGTGCAGGTGCGGGCTGCCGCCGCACACGCCGTCGGCGGACTCCCAGGGGTAGGGGCTGAGGTGGGACAGGCCGACGGCACCCGGCAGCGGGTGCGGCGGCGCGGGCCGTGCGGGCGAGGGGTCGTTCACCACGGCAGGTCCTCCAGACGGGCGGCGATCCGGTCGCGGTCCCAGGCCCCGTCGGCGATCAGCACCCGGTAGCGGTAGTCGAAGGACTCCCCCGGCTCCAGCGTGAACTGCTCGAAGAACGCCCAGGAGAAGGCGACCGTCGGGACGGGCTCGGCGCGCACGAACCAGTGGGACTCGTGGATCGCGGACGTTCCGTCCAGGTTCTCCGGGGCGTGCGCGAAGACCAGCGTGGAATGCCCGTCGATCTCGTCGTGCTCGGCGGTGAAGGCCAGCCAAGGTCCCTGAGTTCCCATGAGCTTCGCCGCGTCGGTGTCCCTCGTGCCGGGGGTGAGGACACGGCCGCCGGTGAAGTCGCGTGGCCCGCGCCACTGGAGGCCCGTGTATCCGGCCATCTCGCGGCCGGCCGTGGTCGGGGAGCCGAACACGAGTGGTTCGGTGCGGGTGTTGGTGAGCCGGATCGACCAGTCGAGCGCCCAGGCGCCGGCCGCCTCGTCCGCCGAGTGCACCTCGATCCGCCGTACCTCCTGGGCCCACTCCTGTCCGCCGTTCTCGATCCAGGTCAGCTCCTCGGTGAGCGCGAGCCGTTCGCCGTCGGCCGTGAGGGCCGAGAAGCCGTCGTGGCGCATGGAGCCGACGCGGTCGGGCAGCGCCAGGTAACCCTGGCCGTGGACATAGCTGTTGCCGCCCCAGAAGTTCTGCCCGGACAGGTGACTGGCCGTCATCTGGAGGCCCTTGTGCCAGCGGTGGTCACTCGGCCGGTACCCGGTCACGGTGCGGCCGGCCAGGGTGCGCACCGGATGAGCGTAGGGCTTGCGGGACTCGAAGGGATCCGGATCGGGGCGGTAGACGTAACGGAAGATCTCGACACCGTTCGCCGCCTCCACGGCGACATGCTCACCGTGGACGTGGCTGACGCGGATGCTCATGCGCGCTCCTTCGGGGCCCAGTCGGGGTGGCCGCCGTGCAGGGCCGTGTAATAGGGGTCGCCGGGGCCGATCTCGCCCGCCCGCACCGGCCGCCCGGTGAACGCGGCCTTGTACAGGGCGGCGGCGAAGTCCAGGGCGGCGCGGGCGTCCTCACCGCTGCCCGGGGGGCGAACGCCCCGGTCGTAGGCGTCGAGGAGCGCGCCGAGCTGGGCGGTGTGCGAGCTGGGCACGTCGCTCGCGGGGGTGCGCCAGGCGGCGGCGCGCTCGGGGTCGACGTGCGGGGCCGGAGTGTAGACCCAGTCGTCGTTGCCGTGCCCGTACAGATGGGTCAACTCCACGGTCGCGTCCGCGCAGTCGATGCGGATGCGGCTCACCTCGGCCGGGGAGAGCACACTGTTGACGACGGTGGCGAGCGCGCCGCCGCGGAAGCGGACCAGGGCCGTGGAGACGTCCTCGCTCTCGATGTCGTGGACCAGCCGGGCCGCCATGGCCCGTATCTCCTCCCACTCGCCGAGGAGGTGCAGCAGCAGGTCGTACTGGTGGATGCCGTGTCCCATCGTGGGCCCGCCGCCCTCCGTGGCCCAGCGGCCGCGCCACGGCAGGGCGTAGTACGCGGCGTCCCGGTGCCAGGTGGTCTGGCAGTGCGCCACCAGCGGGGCGCCCAGTTCGCCACGGGTGATGAGGTCACGGGCGTGTGCGGCGCCGGAGCCGTAGCGGTGCTGGAAGACGACCGCGGCATACGCGCCGGACGCCTCCTCGGCAGCCGTGATGTCGTCCAGTTCGGCCGGCGACAGGCACAGCGGCTTCTCGCACAGCACCCATGCGCCCGCCGTGAGCGCGGCCACGGTCTGCTCGCGGTGCAGCGCCGGCGGGGTGCCGATGAGCACGAGGTCCGGGCGTACGGCGTCCAGCATGGCCTCGGTCGAGGTGAAGCCGTCGACCCCCGCACCCGCGAGCCGGCGGAAGGCGTCCAGCCGGCCTTGGTCCACGTCGACGGCGGCGACCAGCTCGACCCGCTCGGCATGGGCTCTGAGCGCCGGCAGATGGCTGCCGGTGACGATGGCGCCGGTGCCGATCACGGCGACCCGGCGGCAGGGTGCGGGCAGGGACATGCGGCGCTCCTCGGAGATCGGCGGCACGGAGGCGGCAAAGGCCATGGAAAGCGCTTGCTGCCGTACGTGACGACCCTAGGGGTGGGGGACGGTCGGAACAACCCCGTGTCAGGGGGCCGGCCGACTCCACGACCGCTTGGCGTCGGCGGGCGGGCAACCCCCTTGTCAGGGGCGTCGGCTGACGCGACCGCCCGGACGGCGGGCGGACACCCCCCTGACAGGGGCCGTCGGCCGATACGACCGCCCGGACGGCGGGTGGACGGGCCCCCGCCCTGGGCACCCGCGGCTGACGGCTGCCCGGCCGGCGGCTGCCCGGCCGGCGGCTGCCCGGCCGGCGGCTGCCCGGCCGGCGGCTGCCCGGCCGGCGGAAACCCGGCCGGCGGAAACCCGGCGGCCTCAGGCGAGGGCGTTCCGGAGCCGGTGCAGGATCTCCCGCAGGATGCTTCGCGAGGTCCCGAAGTTGAGCCGTACGAAGCCCTCGCCCTCCGCTCCGAACGTGCGGCCGTCGTTGAGCAGGACGCGCGCCTTCTTCAGGAAGAAGGTCTGCGGATCGGTGTCCAGCTCCAGAGCGCGGCAGTCGAGCCAGGCGAGGAACGTCGCCTCCGGGACCCGGTAGTGCACGCCGGGGGGAAGGTCCTCGCGCACCGAGCGGGCGTTGCGGGCGAGGACCGGCATCAGTTCCGCCAGCCAGGCGTCCCCGCCCCGCCAGGCGGCCAGGGTGGCCGCGACACCGAAGGTGTTGGGTTCGCCGTACAGATGGGTGGGGTGCGCCAGCGCCTCGCGGACCCCGGCCGCGCCGGCGTGGGCGACGGCGCAGCGCAGTCCGGGCACGTTGAACGCCTTCGTGGCCGAGGTCAGGGTCACCGTGCGCGCGGCCACCTCGGCCGAGAGGGCGGCGAACGGGAGGTGCCGGTGCGGGGCGTGGACGAGGTCGGAGTGGATCTCGTCCGCGACGACCAGCAGACCGTGACGGAGGGCCAGGTGTGCCAGTGTCTCCAGTTCCTCGCGGCGCAGCACGCGTCCTGTCGGGTTGTGCGGGTTGACCACCAGCAGCACCCGGGCGGGCCGCTCCCGCAGTTCCCGGTCGAGCCGGTCGGCGTCGAACGTCCAGCTCTCGCCGTCCGGTGCGTACGGCAGCGGGTGGAGGCGCCGCCCCATGCTCGCGATCGTCTCCAGGAACGGCGGATAGGTCGGCGTGTGCACGACGACACCGTCGCCGGGCCGCGTGGCGACGTTCAGTACGGCCTGGAGGCCCTGGTTGATGTCGGTGAACTCCCTGACGTGGGCGGGGTCGAGCACCCAGCCGTGGCGTTCGCGCATCCGCTCGGCGAAGGCGGCCCGTAGGGGGTTGGGGACGGACCGGCCGTCCCAGGAGGGGTAACCGAGGTCGTCGTCCACGCACCGCGCCAGGGCCTCACGCACGGCGGGGGCCGGCGGGAAGTCCATCTCCGCGATCCACGCCGGGAGGACGTCCGGCTCGACGCGGCTCCACTTGGCTCCGGGCCGCCGGGACAGCGCGCGGACGTCCAGGTCGTCGAACATGGGGTGCCTCTCTGCCGCCATCCGTCCATCCTGCCGCCGACAGGACGTGGAGGCACCCCCGTGTCCGGCGACACGTCATCCGGCCACCGGCGCCGGCCGTACCCCCAGGTGTCCGCCCAGGTGCAGCCGGGCGACCAGGCCGGCGCAGCCCAGGCCGGTCGCGGCCAGGGCCGCCCACGGCAGCCATCGCACACCGGTGTCGAACAGCGCGCCGACGGCGAGGTTGCCCAGCGAGATCGCGATGCCGGAGGCGGTGTTGTACGCGCCGTAGTACGTCGCTACGAGCCGGTCGCCGGAGAGCCGTACCACGGTGTCCATCTCGAAGGGGTAGAGCAGCGCCCCGCCCCAGGCCAGCAGGACCGCGCACACCGTCAGGGCGCAGAGCCCGGCCGGAGCGCCGCAGGAGCGGGGCAGCAGTGGCAGGAAGGCCACGCCCATGACCACGAGCCCCCACACGACGGCCTGCGGTCCGGACAGGGTGCGTTGCGCCCACGCGGTCAGCTTGAGCTGGCCCGCCAGCGCGGCCAGCGCCGACGCGGCGAAGACCACGCCGGTGACGCATCCGGTCCGCTCGCCGAAGAGCGCGCGGGCGTGCAGCGGGAGGGCGAGGTAGACCTGGAAGGCCAGGACGTAGGAGCCGCTCATGGCGGCCGCGAAGAGCAGGAAGGGGCGGTTGGCGGCGACGGTGCGCCAGTCGGCGGCGACCGCCCGCCAGGCAGGTCCGGCACCTCGACCGGCGGGGGGCCGGGCGGGCAGGGCGCGGGACTGCAGCACGGCGAGGGCGCCGAAGATGACGGCCGCGACCGTGCACACCGCGCTGAAGTTCCAGGTCAGCAGGGCCAGTCCGGCGAGCGGGCCGACGAGGATGCCCGCCTGGTAGAAGACGTTGAACGCGGCGAACGCCGCCACCCTGCGCTCCTCGCCGGCGTCCGCCGCGAGATACGCGCGGACGGCCGGGTTGAACAGCGCACCCGCCAGGCCGGTCAGCGCCGAGGCCGCCACCAGGGCGGGGAGCGAGGCGACGACCGCCAGCAGCCCGAAGGCGACCGCGCGCAGGGCGCATCCGGTCAGGATCATCGGCTTGCAGCCGTAGCGGTCGGCGAGGGTGCCGCCGACGAGGAACATGCCCTGCTGGGAGAGGTTGCGCACCCCCAGCACCAGGCGGCGTTCGGGTCCGCCCACCGCGCGGCCTACGGCACCGCACCCGGCCGCTGGGCACCGGAGGCGTACGACGCGGTGGGGCTGGTCGCGCGGGCCCTGGAGTCACCGGGCGGCTCGGCCGACAGCGCACCGGGTGCCGTGGCCCAGCGCCTCTTCAGCCTCACCTACCAGGGCCTCGCCAAGACGCTCCGCTTCGACGACACCCACGCCCTCGCGCTCCAACCGGACGCCGTGTACTTCCTGTACCAGGTGAAGGACGGCTCCTTCCGGTTCCTCGGCCGGTACGACCGGGTGAGCTGAGCCCCCCATCGTCCGGGTGCGAGGCGGGCGCGCGAGACCGCGCGGACGCGATACGGGGGAGGCGTCCGCGCGGTCGTTCCTGGAGCCGGGTCAGCCGGTCGCGCGGACCGCGTCGCGGATCAGCTCGGCGACGGCCTTCGGCTGGGAGACGGCCACGGCGTGCGAGGCGCCCTCGATCTCGACGATCGTCGCCCCGGCCCGCTTCGCGCCGAAGCGCTCCACCTCCGGGTTGATGGCGTTGTCCGCGCCGGCCACCAGGGCCCAGGACGGCTTGGTCTTCCAGGCGGCGGAGGAGGCCTTCTCCTCGAAGGCCGCGGCGGCCAGCGGGCGCTGCGCGGCCGCGAGGATCCTGGTGACCTCCGCGGGCACGTCGGCGGCGAAGACCGACGGGAAGGCGTCCTCGGCGATGGTGACCTCGACGGCGGGCTCGCCGCCCGGGACGGGGTACGTCCACTGCTTGAGGTTGCTCACCAGCGGCGAGAGCGGGAAGCGGCCCTGGAGTTCGCCGAGGCTCTCGCCCTCTTCGAGGGCGTAGGCGGCGACGTAGACGAGGCCGACGACGTTCTCGGTGGTGCCGGCCACGGTGATCAGCGCACCGCCGTACGAGTGGCCGACCAGCACGACCGGACCGTCGATCTGGGAGGCGACGGAGGCGACGTACGCGGCGTCGGACGCGAGGCCGCGCAGCGGGTTCGGCGGCGCGATCACGGGAATGCCGTGGCTCTGCAGTTCCTCGATGACCCCGGACCAGCTCGCCGCGTCGGCGAAGGCGCCGTGTACCAGGACGACGGTGGGAGTGGCGCTCATGTGTGTGTCTCCCCGGCGTCAGGCGGTGTGCAGGGCCGCGTGCAGCGTGCGGACCGCCATGGTGATGGCGGCCTCGGCGGCGTGCGTGCCGCGCAGGGCGTTGAGCATCACGAAGTCGTGGATGATGCCCTGGAAGCGGACGGCGGTGACCGGCACACCGGCCTCGCGGAGCTTGTTGGCGTAGGCCTCGCCCTCGTCGCGCAGCACGTCGGCCTCGCCGGTGATGACCAGGGCCGGGGGCAGACCGGTGAGCTGCTCGGTGGTGGCGCGCAGCGGGGAGGCGGTGATCTGGGCGCGCTCGGTCTCGTCGGTGGTGTACTGGTCCCAGAACCACTGCATGCCGTCGCGGCGCAGGAAGTAGCCGGTGGCGAACTGGTGGTAGGACGGCGTGTCGAAGCTCGCGTCGGTGACCGGGTAGAACAGCACCTGCTGCACGAGCGGGATGCCGCCGCGTTCCTTGGCCATCAGGGTCAGCGCGGCGGTCATGTTGCCGCCGACGGAGTCACCCGCCACGGCCAGGCGGGAGCCGTCCAGGCCCTTCGAGGCGCCCTCCTCCACGACCCACTTGGCGACGGTGAAGTTCTGCTCGATGGCGACCGGGTAGCGGACCTCGGGCGAGAGGTCGTACTCGGGGAAGACGACGGCGGCCTCGGCACCGACGGCGAGTTCGCGCACGAGGCGGTCGTGGGTGTGGGCGTTGCCGAAGACCCAGCCGGCGCCGTGGATGTAGAAGATGACGGGGAGGGTGCCGGTGGTGCCGGCGGGCTTGACGATCCGTGCCCGGACGCTGCCGGTGGGGCCGCCCTGGACGGTGATCCACTCCTCGTCGACGGCGGGCTTGTCGATCTCGCCGGACTGGACCTCGTCGACGGCCTTGCGGCCCTCGGCGGGGGCCAGGTCGAAGAGGTAGGGCGGGTTGGCGGTCGCCGCCACGAACTCGGCCGCGGCGGGCTCCAGTACCGGCGTCACCGGCGCCTGGGCATCAGACATGGGGATCTCCTGGACGTGCGTAGGGGGCGCCGGTCGTTCCGGCATACGAGCCGGATCGTCGTGCTGGGCACTCCGGCGCCGCTGAGCGCAACCGTAGAACCGCTGTCCGCACGACGATTGCCCGTCCGTGCACGTCTCGCGTCCTCAAAGTGCACGCACGCCGGCCGCCGCACGCCGAGTGCGCTGTGGGGAACGGGAGAGTGCGCGGACGGGACACACGGCGGTGTCGCCCGGCCCTAGTTTGAGGGCACAGCGGTCGCGGTTCGCCCATCGGTACGACGGCGGACTCTCGCGCCATCACCGCTCTTTCTCGCCCGCGTCTTTGATCGCTCTTCCCGTCGCACCGCTCGTCGCCCTTCCCGGCCGCCGAGCGCGGGCGCAGCGGACATCCAGGGCGCCCACCACGGAGGAGGTCTCGCACACGTGTCTGTCATGCCGGTCGGCGGGCTGGTTCCCCAGGCCATCGACGATGCCGCGGAGCTGGTCGTCCGCAACGCCAGCATCCATACGGGGGACCCGCGCCGCCCGCGTGCCGAGGCGCTCGCGGTGCGAGGCGGTGTCATCACGGTCGTCGGTGACGACAAGGACGTCGCCCCGCACGTCGGTCCCGCCACGAAGGTGGTGGACGCGCTCGGCCGGCGGATGATCCCGGGACTCAACGACGCCCATCTGCACGTGATCCGGGGCGGCCTCAACTACGTCCTGGAGCTTCGCTGGGACGGGGTCCGGACGCTGCGT
This sequence comes from Streptomyces sp. NPDC017676, assembly GCF_044329325.1. NCBI lineage: Bacteria > Bacillati > Actinomycetota > Actinomycetes > Kitasatosporales > Streptomycetaceae > Streptomyces > Streptomyces sp. NPDC017676. The sequence continues at coordinate 16,943 of NZ_JBIRJA010000016.1, forward strand.
CAGGCCCTGGCGATGCTGCGGGAACAGGCCGCGCGGACGCCGAAGGGCCAGTGGGTGCGGGTGGTCGGAGGCTGGTCGGCCGACCAGTTCGCCGAGCGGCGGCTGCCGACCGTGGCCGAGCTGAACGCCGCCGCCCCCGACACCCCGGTGTTCGTACTGCACCTGTACCAGTCGGCCGTCCTCAACCGGGCGGCGCTGCGGGCCGCCGGGTTCGCCAAGGACACGCCCGAGCCGAGGGGCGGACAGATCGTCCGCGGCCGGGACGGGGAACCGACCGGCATGCTGCTGGCCGCGCCGAGCGCCCTCGTCCTCTACTCCACGCTGGCCAAGGCGCCGGTTCTGGAGGGCGAGGACAGGAAGGTGTCGACCCGTCACTTCCTGCGCGAGCTCAACCGGTTCGGCCTGACCTCGGCGATCGACGCCGCCGGCGGTTTCCAGAACTTCCCCGAGAACTACAGCACCGTCGTCGAGCTGGCGAAGGCCGGTCAGCTGTCGCTGCGCATCGCCTATCACCTCTTCCCGCAGACCGCGGGCCAGGAGATAGCCGACCTCACCCGCTGGATCGAGATGGCCCGCCCGGAGGACGGGGACGCGTGGCTGCGTCTCAACGGCGCGGGTGAGAACCTCACCTGGGCGGCGGCGGACTTCGAGAACTTCAGCCAGCCACGCCCGGAACTCGGCGACTACGAGGGCGAGTTCGAGAAGGCCGTACGTCTCCTCATGGAGAACGGCTGGGGGTTCAGGCTGCACGCCACGTACGACGAGACCATCCGCCGGGATCTGGCGGTCTTCGAGAAGCTGGCCGCCGAGGGGCTCTTCCCCGCGGGGAACCGGTGGTTGTTCGACCACGCGGAGACGGTCTCGGCACAGAGCCTCGACCGTGTCGCCGCGCTCGGCGGCGCCATGTCCGTCCAGAACCGGCTGTACTTCCAGGGTGAGGCGTTCCTGCGCCGCTACGGCCCCGGTGCCGCCGCGGACGCGCCGCCCATCCGGGCCATGCTGGACCGCGGACTGACCGTGGCGGCCGGCACGGACGCCACCCGGGTGTCCTCCTACAACCCGTGGGTCGCCCTGCACTGGCTGGTGAGCGGGCGGGACATCGGCGACCTGGTGCTCCGCTCCCCCGGCAACCGTGTCGACCGGGAGACCGCACTGCGGATGTTCACCGTCGCCGGCGCCGAACTCACCGGCGAGCAGCAGGTCAAGGGCGTGCTGCGACCGGGGTGTTACGCGGACCTCGCGGTGCTGTCCGACGACTACTTCACCGTGCCGGAGCCGGAGATCGCGCACATCGAGTCGCTGCTCACGGTCACCGGCGGCCGGATCGTCTACGCCGCCCGGGAGTACGAGGGGCTGGACGAGGAACTGCCGCCCGTCACCCCCGCGTGGAGCCCGGTGGCGCACTTCGGCGGCTACCAGGCGTCCCGGCCGGCCGGTGTGCGCCAGGCCGAGGCCCTCGGTGAGGCCGTCGCGGAGTCGGGGCAGCACCGCGCCTGGCGCGCGCGGCGCGGCCTGGCCCCCGGCGCCGCCGACATGCCGTTCGATCCCTGCTTCGCCCTCTGAGCGGTCCCCGCCGGTCGGCACCCACAGACCCCGTCCCCAGGACGGTCGTTGTCCGGCGCGGGCGCCCGTCCGCGCCGCTACCGATGAATGGAAAGGCACTCTCATGGTCGACATCGCCCAGGTCACCGCGTCCCCCAGCCCCGACCTGCTGACCCCCGACAACTGCGCGGTCCTGTTCGTGGACCACCAGCCGCAGATGTTCTTCGGCACCGGCAGCGGCGACCGGACCGCGATCATCAACTCCACCCTGGGCCTGGCCAAGGCCGCCAAGGTGTTCGACGTGCCGGTCGTGCTGAGCACCGTGGCCGCCGAGTCCTTCTCGGGTCCGATCCTGCCGCAGCTCGCGGACGTGTTCCCGGACCAGAAGATCGTCGACCGCACCACGATGAACGCCTGGGAGGACACCGCGTTCGTCGAGGCCGTCAAGGCGACCGGCCGCAAGAAGCTCGTCATCGCCGGTCTGTGGACCGAGGTCTGCGTCGTCCTGCCGGTGCTCTCCGCCATCGCCCAGGGCTACGAGGTGTACGTCGTCACGGACGCGTCCGGCGGTGTCAGCCCGCAGGCCCACGAGCACGCCGTCCAGCGCATGATCCAGGGCGGCGCCGTGCCGGTCACCTGGGTGCAGGTGCTGCTGGAGCTCCAGCGTGACTGGGCCCGCGGCGAGACGTACGTGCCGGTGACGGAGGTCGTGAAGGAGCACGGCGGCACCTACGGTCTCGGCCTGGTGTACGCCCAGACCTTCATCGGCGGCCACGCGGCCGGCTGATCCCTCCCCCAGCACAGCGATCAAGGACCGAGTCAGGACAGGCAGGAAGAGATGGACGCGGGACTGCTGGTCCTCCGGGTGGTGGCGGGACTCCTCATCACCGGCCACGGAGTGCAGAAGGTGAGCTTCCGGCTCGGGGGCCACGGGTTGGCGGGCGGAACCGAGGAGTTCCGGCACGACGGGTTCCGTGGGGGCCGGCTGACCGCGGTCGTCGCGGGCACCAGCCAGATCGGGGCCGGCCTGTTCCTGACCGCCGGTCTGCTCACGCCCCTGGCGGCGATGGCCGCCATGGGCGTGATGACGGTCGCGGGCACCGTCAAGTGGCCCAAGGGCCTCTGGGTGCAGAACGACGGCTACGAGTACCCGCTGGTCCTCGTGATCGTCTCCGCGGCGCTGGCCCTCACGGGGCCCGGCGCGTGGTCCCTCGACCACGCCCTCGGCGTCACGTGGCCGGTGTGGGTCGCGGTCGCCACGATAGTGATCGGCCCGGCGAGCGGGCTGCTGACCCGGCTGGTGCTGCACCGCCCGCCGCTGGTACCGGAAGGAAAGACCCATGCGCAGCCTGCTGACTGACGCGGCCCACACGCTGGTCCCGCCGAAGGGCGACCGGCACGGCCCCCTGCCTCCCCTGATGCTGACGCTGACCGTGGTCACCGGTCTGGTCGACGCGGTGAGCTATCTGGCGCTCGGCCACGTCTTCGTCGCCAACATGACGGGCAACGTGGTGTTCCTGGGCTTCGCCCTGGCAGGTGCCCAGACCCTGTCCGTGCTCGCCTCCGTCGTCGCGCTGGCGGCCTTCCTCGCCGGCGCGCTGACCGGTGGCCGGCTGGGGACCCGGTTCGCGGGGCACCGCGGGAACCTGCTGAAGACGGCCACCGCCGCACAGACGGTGCTGGTCGCCGTCGCCCTCGTCGTCACGGCGGTGACCGACGGCCGGGTCACCACCGGCGTCGAGTACACGCTCATCGTGTGCCTCGGGCTCGCCATGGGCCTGCAGAACGCGGTCGCCCGGCGCCTCGGCGTGCCGGACCTCACCACGACCGTACTGACACTCACCCTCACCGGTCTGGCCGCGGACTCGCCGCCGGCGGGCGGTGCGGCACCGAGGCCCGGCCGCCGGATCCTGTCCGTGCTGGCCATGCTGCTCGGCGCCCTCGTCGGCGCGGAACTCGTCCTGCACGGGCACCTGGTGCTCACCCTGGGACTGTCCCTGCTGCTCCTGGCGGTCACCTCCGTGGTGACCCACCGCCTGTCCGCGGATGGTGCTGCCTGGACCCGGCCGCCGTCCTGACGACGAGCCAGGGTCCGGACGGAAGCCGTTCACCGGAACGGAAGCCCTCGGTCCGGACGGACGCCCTCCACTGGGACCGAAGCCCTCGGTCCGGACGGACGCCCTCCACTGGGACCGAAGCCGTCCGTCCGGACGGGTTCACCCTCCGGCCTCCCGGTCGCCCCGCCCGGCGAACTGCCGCCATTCGCTGGGCGACATCCCGTAGGTGGCACGGAACACGCGGCTGAAGTGGGTGGGGCTGGCGAAGCCCCAGCGGTGCGCGACAGCCGCGATGGTCAGGTGCTCCGCGGAACGCAGGGTGAGGACACGCCGGCACTCGGCCAGCCGCCGGCGCTGGATCAGCCGGCCGACCGTCGTGCCCTCCTCCCGGAACAGCTTGTGCAGGTAGCGGACGGAGATGTGGTGGGCGCGGGCGATCGTCTCCGGAGACAGGTCCGTGTCACCGAGCCGCAGGTCGATGAAGTCCAGGACGTCCGACATCAGCGGCGCCCGGGTGTCCTGCCCCGGTCCCCGCGCCTGGTCGGCCAGATGCTCGCCGGCCAGGGTGGACAGCAGGCTCACGGCGTTCCAGGCGAGCATGTCGCCGACCGCGGACCGGGCCACCGCCGTCGTGTCGGCGAAGTCGGACAGGAACGGTGAGACCAGGGCGCCCAGCCGGGACGTCAGGGGCACCGGCGCGTGTGCGAGGCGGGGCACGTCCGACCGGGCCAGCCCGAGCAGTTGCCCCGGGAGCAGGAACACCTTCAGGCGGACATGCCGCGGGAAGTCCAGCACCGGGGGCTGGTGCACGTCGTAGAAGCAGATGTCGCCGGGGCCGAGGACCGTGTCCGTGGCGGGCTGCCGCGCGAGCAGGGCGCCGACGGTGCCGCGCAGCCCCACGAAGAGGTACTCGCCGCTCTCCCGGGCGGTCAGCCGCCGGGTACGTGCCGCGGGGCCCGGCGGCACGCCCGGCGCCCCCTCCCGGGGCAGGCGTGCGGGTACCGCGTCCCGGATCACGATGTCCAGCCCCATGGGCATCCGCCATACCCTGCTGCCCGGTGACGTGCCGGCCGTGGACGTACCGACCGTGCGCCTGTCGATCAGGGACGTTGCTGTGCGGGACATGAACCGCCCTTGCCTCCGAACCGTTGCCGTGTGTGAAGCGGCCGTTTCCGGGGAATCCGGACCGGGCTCCGCTTCGCCCGGAGCGTAGGCGGGTGGATGTGCGAAAAGAGTGACAAGACAGTGACCGGGGGCTGCGCTGCCGGGTCACACCCCATGCGCTCACGGTCAATAGCCCGGGGACGGCGGCCCCTACTGTCCGGGCATGAGCACCACGTCTTCAGCCTCCCCGCCCACCGCGACCGACTCCCCCTGGGCCCCGCTCGCGGCGCGCGTCTTCCGGGCCCTGTGGATCGCCCAGCTGGTCTCGAACATCGGCAGCTGGATGCAGACCGTGGGCGCGCAGTGGCTGCTGGTCGGGCACGGCGCCGCGCTGGTGACGCTCGTGCAGACCGCCGCCGGCCTTCCCGTGGTCCTGTTGGCCCTGCCCGCCGGTGTGGTCGCCGACCGCTTCGACCGGCGCTCGGTGCTGCTGGCCGCGCAGTTCGCGATGCTCGCCGTGTCCGGTGTGCTGGCCGTGCTGGCGTTCCTGGACGCCCTGACGCCTGCGGTGCTGCTCGTGCTCACGTTCCTGCTCGGGTGCGGCACCGCGCTGATGGGCCCGGCGTGGCAGGCGATCCAACCGGAACTGGTGGAACGCCGGCGCCTCGGTCAGGCCGCGGCGCTGGGCGCGGTGAACGTGAACCTGGCCCGTGCCGTCGGTCCGGCGCTCGGCGGGGCGGTGGTCGCGGCGGCGGGCGCGGGCTGGGTCTTCGCCTTCAACGCGGCTTCCTACCTGGGCATCGCGGCTGTCCTCGTGGCGTGGCGGCGCCCGGAGCCGGCAACCGCCGACCTCCCCGGGAACGACGGGCTGCTGGCGGCCCTGTACGCCGGCCGCCGCTATGTGTGGAACGCGCCCGGCGTCCGCCGGGTGCTGCTGCGCACGCTCCTGTTCATCCCCGGCGGTGCCGCGCTGTGGGCGCTGCTGCCGCTGACCGCGAGCAGTTCCCTCGGCCTCGGCTCGGGCGGTTACGGGCTCCTGCTGGCGGCGGTGGGCGTGGGGGCCGTGGCGGGGGCGTTCGCGCTGCCGCGCGTCCGTGCCCTGCTGGGTGCCAACGGCACGCTCGCCGCCGGCGCCCTGGTCTTCGCCGGCGTGCTGGCCGTGCTGGCGACGGTCCGCACACCCTGGCTGGTCACCATCGCCCTGCTGCCGGCGGGACTCGCCTGGATCGGGGTGCTGTCCACGCTCAACGCGGCCGTGCAGACGCGGCTGCCCGGCTGGGTCAGGGCGCGTGGCCTCGCGGTGTACCTGCTGGTCTTCCAGGGCGGTCAGGCGCTCGCGGCACCGCTGTGGGGCGCGGTCGCGGACTGGGTGGGGCTCAGCGAGTGCCTGCTGATCGCCGGTGCGGTGATGGTGCTCAGCGCGGCCAGTGTGCGCCGGTGGCCGCTGTACGACGCGGCGGGCATCGACCCCACGCCGTCCGACCACTGGCCGGCCCCTCCCCTGGTGTTCGAGCCCGGGGAGGCCGACGGCCCGGTCCTGGTCTCCGTCGTCTACCGCGTCCCCGCCGGGAACCGGGCCGCGTTCACGGTCCGCATGCGCCAGGTCGCCCGTTCCCGGCGCCGTACGGGAGCCCTGTCCTGGGGTCTCTACCAGGACGGCAACGACCCGGCGCGCTTCGTCGAGAACTACCTGGTCGGCTCCTGGGCGGAACACCGGGCCCAGCACCACGTCCGGTGGACGGACACCGACCGCCGGCGCGAGGAGCAGGCCCGTGAGCTGCTCGCGCCGGGGACGGTGCCCGAGGTGACCCATGCCTTCGACACCGTGGCGGGGCCGGCCGTACCGGCCGGGTCCGGCCCCGCGCCCGCCGGGTAGGGGCGTGCCGGGTCAGGGGCGGGGGATGTTGCGGAGGTTGGCCCGGGCCAGGTGGACCATGCGGCCGACGCCTCCGCTCAGGACGGTCCGGCTCGCGGACAGGGCGAAGCCGGTGAGCTGTTCGGTGGTGATCTTCGGCGGCACGGCCAGCGCGGCCGGGTCGGTCACGACGTCCACCAGCGCGGGCCCGTCGTGGGCGAACGCCTCGCGCAACGCGTCCCGGACCTGGCCGGGCTTCTCCACCCGGATGCCGCGCGCTCCGGCGGCCGTGGCGATGGCGGCGTAGTCGGCGCGCGGGTAGCTCGTGCCGTGCGGGGGCAGGCCGTCGACCATCATCTCCAGGTCGACCATGCCGAGGGAGGAGTTGTTGAAGACGACCACCTTGACCGGAAGGTCGTACTGGACGAGCGTGAGGAAGTCGCCCATGAGCATGGAGAACCCGCCGTCGCCGGAGAGCGAGACGACCTGCCGGCCACGGTCGAGGAACTGGGCGCCGATGGCCTGGGGCAGCGCGTTGGCCATGGAGCCGTGCACGAAGGAGCCGAGGATGCGGCGGCGGCCGTTGGGCGTGAGGTAACGCGCCGCCCACACACAGCACATGCCGGTGTCGACGGTGAACACGGCGTCGTCGGCGGCCTCTTCGTCGAGCACCGAGGCCACGTACTCGGGGTGGATGGGGGTGTGCCGGTCGACGTCGCGCGTGTAGGCGCTGACGGCGCCTTCGAGGGCGTGCGCGTGCCGCTCCAGCATCCGGTCGAGGAACCGGCGCGACTGCTTCTCCCGCACCGCGGGCGTCAGGCAGCGCAGGGTCTCGCGCACGTCTCCCCAGACGGCGAAGTCGAGTTGGGTGCGCCGGCCGAGCCGCTCGGGCTGCACGTCGACCTGGACGGTGCGCACGTGGCGCGGCAGGAACTCGGTGTACGGGAAGTCGGTGCCGAGGAGGATGAGCAGGTCGCACTCGTGCATGGCCTCGTAGGCGGCGCCGTAGCCGAGCAGTCCGCTCATGCCGACGTCGTACGGGTTTTCGTACTGGATGTGTTCCTTGCCGCGCAGCGCGTGGCCGACCGGGGCCTTGACCTTCCCGGCGAACTCCATCACCTCGGCGTGGGCTCCGGCGACGCCCCGGCCGCAGAAGACCATGACGCGTTCGGCGCCGTCCACCAGTTCGGTGAGCCGGGCGATCTCCTGGTCGCTGGGGCGGATGGCGGGCAGGTCCAGGGGCATGGCGAGTTCGGGTGACGCGTCCGGGGAGTCCTCGGCGGCGGTGTCACCGGAGAGGGCGACGACCGACACCCCGCGCCGGCCGACGGCGTGCTGGATGGCCGTCTGCACCACGCGGGGCATCTGACGCGGGGAGGAGATCAGCTCGGAGTAGTGGCTGCACTCGGCGAACAGCCGGTCGGGGTGGGTCTCCTGGAAGTAGCCGGTGCCGATCTCGCCGCTGGGTATGTGGGCGGCCAGCGCCAGCACGGGCGCCATCGAGCGGTGGGCGTCGTACAGGCCGTTGATCAGGTGCAGGTTGCCGGGCCCGCAGGATCCCGCGCACGCGGCGAGCCTCCCGGTGAGCTGGGCCTCCGCTCCGGCGGCGAACGCCGCGACCTCCTCGTGGCGGACCTGTATCCACTCGACGTCGGCGTGCCGCCGGACCGCGTCGACGACGGGATTCAGGCTGTCTCCGACCACGCCGTACATGCGGCGCACACCGGCGCGCGCCATGAGGTCGACGTATTGTTCGGCGATGGTCTGCTTGGCCATGGCACTCCTCGGGTTCGGGCCTTGCGGCACGACCCTCCGGGCGGGGGCACGGAGGGCCTGCCTCGCGCCCGGCCCACGCTAGTGAGCGCCGAGCGCCGCGGTTGTCCGTCCGCGCACGGGGTCGGTTCCGGCAGCGCACCGGGCGCCGGCGGTGCCGGGACGGTCCGTTGTCGTGGTCGGGTGGATGGGCCCGTCCAGCAGGGAGAGCGGGTGGGCGGTGCGGCCGGAGCGGACGGCGATGAGTTCCGCGGCGAAGGACACGGCGGTCTCCTCGGGTGTCGACGCGCCCAGGTCGAGGCCGAGGGGCGCGCGCAACCGCGCGACGACGTCGGGCGACACGCCGGCCGCGGCGAGGTCCTCCCGTCTGCGTGCCTGGACACGGCGCGAGCCGAGCGCTCCGACGTAGGCCAGGGGCCGGTCCAGGGCTTCGGCGAGGACGGGGACGTCGAACTTCGGGTCGTGCGTCATCACGCACACCACGGTCCGGTGGTCGGTCTCCGTGGCCGCCAGGTACCGGTGGGGCCAGTCGACCACGACCTCGTCGGCTTCCGGGAAGCGTTCGGGTGTGGTGAAGGCGGTCCGGGCGTCGCAGACCGTGACGTGGTAGCCGAGGAGGGCACCGATCCGGCTCACCGCGGCGGCGTGGGCGTTGGCGCCGAAGACCAGCAGCCGGGGCGGCGGGGCCCATGCCTCGAACAGCACGCGCGGGGCCCGCGGCCCGCCCGGCACGCCGGCGTCGTGGGAACGGGACACGCCGGCGTCGTACGGCCGCTCCGTTCCGCCCTCGTACGACCGTGACGCACCGGCCTCGTACGTCCGTACGGCGGTGCCGTCCCGGTCGAGCATGCGGCGGGCGTCGGCGAGGACGGCCAGGTCCAGGACGGGGTCGCCGGTGCTGCCCAGGTGGCCGTCCTGCCACACGGCGACGGAGCCGGCGCCCGCGCCCGCGTCGGGTCCCGGCAGCACGCGCGCCACGACGACCGGGCGTCGCGCCGCCGCGGCCAGGTGGGCGGCGGCGAGGACCCGGGCCATGGCGTCGTCCACGGCCTGGACGAGGACGTCGATCTCGCCTCCGCACATCAGCCCCACCGCGAACGCGTCGTCGTCGGCGTACCCGAAGGACACGCACCGCGCCTCCCCCGATTCCAGCACCTCACGGGCCAGGTCGTAGACGGAGCCTTCGACGCAGCCTCCCGACACACTGCCGAGGGCCGTGCCGTCCTCGTGGACGCAGAGGGCCGCTCCGGCGCGCATGGGTGCGCTGCCGCGGACGGCGACGACGCTCGCGAGGGCGCAGCGGGCTCCGGCGGACTGCCACTCCAGCAGGCGGGGCGCCAGGTCTCGCATGGGATCTCTCCGATCTGCCGTCAGCCGTGGTTCGCCGTGGTCAGCCCGAGGAACCGGCGGCCGTTCGCTTCCAGCGTCGCGGCGTCGATGCCGTGTGCCAACGGGAAGCCGACCGGGTCGGGCTGTGCCATGTCGAAGGGGTAGTCGCTGCCGCACACGATCCGGTCGGGTGAGGCGTGGGCCCGCAGCAGCGCGAGGACCTCGGGGTCGTGGGTGATCGTGTCGAAGTAGAGCAGGCCGAAGGACTCCGCCGGGGGCCGGCCGCTGCCGCGGCGCACGTCGTCGCGGGTGCGCCAGCCGTGTCCCCACCGGCCCAGCAGGGCGGGCGCGCAGCCGCCGCCGTGGACGAAGCAGATCCGCAGGCCGGGGAATTCCTCCAGGACGCCGCCGAGCAGGACCCCGGCCACGGCGGTCGTGCTCTCCACCGGGTTGCCGATGAGGTTGACCAGGTAGTGGTGGTCCCATTCGGCGCGCGGCAGCTGCATCGGATGGACCAGGACGGACAGGCCCAGTTCGGCGGCGATGCCGAGGATCCGCCGGGGGACGCCCCGGTCGTAGGAGCGGCCGTCGACCACGGGCGGGACCGCGATGCCCGCGATGCCGTCGGCGGCGGCGAGCCGGGTCAGTTCCCTGCGGGCGGCGTCGGCGTCGTCCAGCCGGACCAGTCCGAGTCCGACGAGCCTGCCCTCGGTGCGGGAGACGGCGTCGGCGAGCTGTTCGTTGTACGCGGCGACGTAGTCGTCGGCCTCGGCGGGGGCGTGCACGGGGAAGGCGAAGGGGGGCGCGGAGATGACGCGCGCGCCGAGTCCGGCCTTCAGGGTGTCGGCGACGATGGTGTCGATGTCGGTCATCGCGCTGGTCGGGAACGACAGCGGGACGTCACCCAGGAAGAGTTCGCCGTCGCGGTCGTTCATGCCGCCGAGCGGGTTCCCGGGCGGCAGGGGGAGCAGGTCGCGGGGCAGCCAGTGGGCGTGCACGTCGATCACTCCGGCGCGGATGTCACCGTTCATGTGTGTCTCCTCGGTCGGTCCTTGGACCGCCCCGCGTGGGGGGCGCGTGCGGGGCCGGCGTGTCAGGCCGTGGTCTCCCGCTGTTCCCGGGCCGCGCGGGCGATGGCGCGCCGGATGGGTTCGTAGCCGGTGCACCGGCAGATGTTGGAGCCGACGACGCCCTCGATGGCGTCGGGCTTGTCGGCGAGGTCGGGGTCGGCGTCGAGCGCTCCGGCGGCCACCATGAGGAAGCCGGGGGTGCAGAATCCGCACTGCAGCGCGTGCTCGGCGGAGAACGCCCGTTGCAGCGGGTGGGGTTCGCCGTCGGGCCCGGCGAGGCCCTCCACCGTGCGGATCGAGCGGCCGTCGCACTGTACGGCCAGCACCAGGCAGGCGCGGACCGCCTCGCCGTCCATGAGCACGCTGCACGCCCCGCAGATGCCGTGCTCGCAGCCCAGGTGGGTGCCGGTGAGGCCCAGGTCGTCGCGGAGGACGTCGGCGAGCAGGCGGCGGGGTTCGACGTCGAGGGCGTGCGCGGTGCCGTTCACGGTGAGCGTGATCTTCATCGGGAGTCTCCCTGTCGTGGGGCGGGACGCGAGCGCAGGTCGGTCGCCGCCTCGGTGAGGGTCCTGCCGACCAGGACGGCGATGGCCTGCCGCTTGTACTCCGCGTCGGCGTACGGTTCGGCGAGGGGTGCGGCGTCCTCCTGGGCGGCGGCCCGGCCCGCGCGGGCGAACGGATGGCCGTCGGGGAGCCGGGGACCCTCGGGGAGCGAGGCGAAGTCGGCGCCGATCAGCGCCTGTTCGGCGGCGCGGGCGCGGAGGGGGCGGTCGGCGGAGTTGACCAGTCCGATGCGTGCGTCGCTGATCACGCCGTCCGTCACGGTGAGGGCCGCCGCGACCGCGACCTGGGCGAAGCAGAAGTGCGTGCGGCGGTGTTCGATGAAGCCGACGCCGGTGTTCCCGCCGAGCAGCGGCAGGCGTACGGCGGTGATCAGCTCCTGCGGCCGGCGTGCGGTGCGGAACGGGCCGAGGAAGTAGTCCCGCGCCGGGATGGAGCGGGCGCCGTCGGGGCCGGTGACCTCGACGGTGGCGTCGAGGGCGACGCCGATGGCGCACCACTCCGAGGCCGGGTGGGCCCAGCCGAAGCTGCCGGCCATGGTGCCCCGGGAACGGATGGGCGGGTGGGCGATGTTGACGACGGCCCGGGACAGCAGGGTGCCGAGCGGCCCGGGGACGGCGTCGGCCGACTCGAACGCCGCGTGCCGGACGAGGGCGCCGACGCGCAGTTCGTCGCCGTCGACGCGCATGCCGTCGAGTTCCGGGACGCGGTTGATGTCGACGACGAGCTGGGGCCGGATGCGTTGCAGGTGCATCTCCAGGATCAGGCTCTGTCCGCCGGCGAGCACCTGGGCCGTGCGGTCGGTGTCACCGAGTGCCTGGACGGCCTCGGCGACCGTGCGGGGCACGACGTAGTCGAAGGACGCGGGTTTCACCGGACACCTTCCTCGTGCTTCGGGGCGCGGGCCGCCCGCCAGACGCTGTCCGGCGTGAGCGGCATCTGGAGCAGGTCGGGATCGGCGATCCGCAGGGCGTCGGCCACGGCGTTGACGATGGCGGCCGGGGTGCCGATGCAGCCCGACTCCCCCGCTCCCTTGGCGCCCAGCGGGGTGCTGGGGCTGGGGGTGCAGGTGTCCTTGATCTCGATGGGCGGGATCTCCGTGTAGGTGGGCAGCAGGTAGTCCAGGAATCCGCTCGCCAGGTGCGGCACGCCGTCCGCGTCGAACGTCATGCCTTCGTAGAGGGCCTGGCCGATGCCCTGTACGGCGGATCCGTACGCCTGTCCGTGCACCACGGTGGGGTTGAGGACCACTCCGCAGTCGTCCACGGCCACGAGCCGCAGCACGTTCACGGTGCCGAGGTCGGGGTCCACCTCCGTCACGGCGACGTGCGCGCCGAAGGGGAAGGCCATGCCGGCCTCGTAGCGGTGCTCGACACGGAGCGGCCCGGTCGTCTTGACCAGTTCGCCCAGGTCCAGGACGGCCGAACCGCCGGAGGCCGCGTGGACGGTGCCGTCGGCCCACGCCACCTCTTCGTCCGGCAGGTCCCACAGCCGCGCCGCCCGCCGGCGGGCCTGCTCGATCAGGAGATCGGCCGCCTGCTGGAGCATCGCGCCGTCGACCTGTGCCGACCGGCTGGCGAACGAGCCCAGCCCTTCGGGCTGTTCGTCCGTGTCGCCCTCGACGAGACGGACCCGCGCCTCGGGGATGCCGAGGGTCTTGGCCACGAGCGCAGGGAAGACCGTCTCGTGCCCCTGGCCGCTGGGGGCGGCGCCGCAGCGGGCGGTGACGGTGCCGTCCTCGTGGACCTCCAGGCTGCCGAACTCGTGCAGTCCGCCGGGTTCGCCGCCCGAGCGTTCCACGTAGCAGGAGACGCCGATGCCGAGCGGCAGCGCGTCCGGGTCGCTGCGGCGGCGGGCCTGTTCCGCGCGCCACTCCTCGTAGCCGACCGTCTGGAGCGCGAGGTCCAGCGCGGCGGCGTAGTTCCCGCTGTCGTAGCGGCGGCCGGTGGGTGTGTCGTACGGAAAGGCGTCGGGCGGGATGAAGTTGCGCCGCCGCAGTTCGACCGGGTCGATGCCGAGCCGCCGGGCGAGCAGGTCCATGGTGCGCTCGATGGCGATGGCGGCCTCGGGGCGTCCGGCGCCGCGGTAGGGGTAGGTCACCATGGTGTTGGTGAGCACCGAGCGCAGGGTCGCGTGGACGTGTGGGGTGGTGTACGCGCCGGGCGCCATCCAGGCCGTCTGCATGGGCAGTCCCACGCCGAGGTGCGGATAGGCGCCGACGTCCGCGTTGATCGTCAACTCGTAGGCCAGCAGGTGCCCTTCGGCGTCGGCGGCGAGCCGGACGGTCTGGTCCTGGCCCCGGCCGCGGGTGGCGACGAGCATGGACTCCAGGCGGTCCTCGATCCAGCGCACCGGCCGGCCGAGCGTGACGGCCAGGTAGGCGACGACCACGAACTCGGGGAAGGCGGCGCTCTTGGAGCCGAAGGCGCCTCCGGTGTCGGGGACGACGACCCGGATCCGGTCGGCGGACCAGCCGAGCAGCGTGGCGAGTTCGCGGCGCAGCCGGTGCGGCATCTGGTGCCCCGACCACACGGTCAGCCGGTCCCCCTCGGGCACGGCGAGGATCGTGCGGCACTCCATGGGGCTGGGCATGAGCAACTGCTGCCGGTAGGTGGCCTCGACCACGGCGGCGGCGTCCTGCCAGACGGCCGGGTCGACGGGGGCGCCGGCCTCGCCCCGCAGGGCGGTGTTGCTGAGGCCGTCGAACAGGCGGACCGAGTCGTCCAGTGCCGCGGACGGTGTCACCACCGCGGGCAGCGGATCGACCACGGTGGTGACCTCGGCGGCCCCGTCCTCGGCCCGGTAGCGGTCCTCGCCGAGGACGACCGCCAGCGCCTCGCCCGGATAGCGCACCCGGTCCTTGACGAGCGCCGGCCACTCCCGGCCCGCGACCGCTTCCTGCGTCGACAGCCGGGCGAGCAGGGTGTGCGGAACCGGTGGCAGGTCCGGCAGGTCCGCGGCCGACCAGGCGCCCACGACACCGGGCACGTCGCGCGCCGCGGCGCAGTCCACGCTCCGCAGCGAGCCGTGGGCGACCTTGCTTCTCACGAATGCGGCGTCCAGGCATCCCGGCACGTGAATATCGGCGACATACCGGCCTTTCCCGGTGAGCAGCCGTTCGTCCTCGCGCCTTGTCCATCGCTCCACAACAACACCTCGTTCGTGTGGGGGGCGGGAATTGACCGGGCGACGGCCGTATCCGGCAGCGAGTGCGTGCGGGATATCCGGCCCGTCGCTGCGTGGCCGTTCGCGGGGAACGCCACGCCGATGGAATTCGACTGCCTGGACACTAACCGCGGAGGCGGCCGCGGGGCGAGGGGAACACGGGCGGTGTGCGCTGTGGGATCAGAGGTGGTGCGCTGCCCGGACAGCCGGCCGCCGTCCCTGGACGGCGGGCGGCCGGGGGGTGGCGGTCAGCCCAGTTCGGTCTCCAGCCACCGCAGGACGTCGGGCGTCACGGGGTCGACGAGGTCGGCGAACTCCTCGTGCCGCTTGAGGAACTTGGCCACGTACGGGCAGACGGGCACGATCCGCTTCCCGGATTCCCGTACGTCGGTGAGCGCCTCCTGGACGAGCCGGGAGGCCAGGCCCTGTCCCGCGAAGGCGTCGTCGATCTCGGTGTGGTAGAAGACGCGCTGCGCGTCGCGGTCGCGGTAGGCGGTCAGCCCGGCGCGCTTGCCGTCGACGAGTATTTCGTAGCGATTCCTGGCGTCCACACGCTCGACGACCGGGGTGGCGGAAGGCTGGCTCATCAGGTGCCTTTCGGATGGCGTCAGTGACGCGGCGGATTCCTGCGCGGAGTGATGGTGGCATTCGGCAGGACGGGGGCGGGAAGACGGTCTCCCGGATATCCTTCGACGGCGCCGAAGCGATCGGAGGAGTTCTGCCAGTCCTCGCGCGCCCTGACGATGTCCTCGTGGCTCCGGCCGATGAAATTCCACCACATGACGATCTCCTCGTCGAAGGGTGTTCCGCCGAGGAGCACCGTCCGCGCGATGTCGTCCGACTCGTTGGTCAGGGTCAGCGTGCCGGGCCCGGGGTGGACATAGCCCAGCTCGGCCGGCTTCAGCAGGACGTCGGCGAGGCGGACGGCGCCCTGGTCGACCAGGAGACCGTGCTCGTAGCCGGGGTCCACGGCGAGCGTGACGGCCGCGCGTGGTTCCAGGACGATCTCGGCGCCGAGCAGGGGTGTGAACGCAGGCACCGGGGAGGTGCTGCCGGCGAGGGAGCCGAGGAAGACCCGGATCTCGGCGCCGTCGGTCCGTACGGGCTCGGGGACGTGGTGCCGGAAGTCCCGCGCGGTGGCGCGGTGCTCCTCCGGCAGCGCCACCCAGAGCTGGACGCCGTGCAGGACGGTGGTGCGCGGGGTGGAGACCTCGGAGTGGCTGATGCCGTACCCGCTGGTCATGAGGTTGAGCTCGCCGGGCCGTACGAGGGCGTGGCTGCCCAGGCTGTCGCGGTGCTCGATCTCCCCGCTGAAGAGCCAGCTCACGGTCTGCAGCCCGGTGTGCGGGTGCGGGGCGACGTCCATGCCGCCGGTCTCGGCGACGTCGTCGGGGCCGTAGTGGTCGGCGAAGCACCAGGCACCGATCAGGGTCCGGGCGCGCTGCGGCAGTGTGCGCCGCACGGTCATCGCGCGCGGGCCGCCCAGGGGCACGTCACGCGGGGTCAGCACCTCGACCCGTGGCGTCCCGGCCGGCGGCCCGGCGTCGGCCTCGGTCCCGCAGCGCACTTCGACGGGCTCCGTCTCGACATTGCTCATCGGAAATCACCTCTCCACCCATAATTGTTCTACATTCAACCATCATCCGGCCGGACCGGCCCGCGCGCCAGACGGACAGGGCGCCGAGCGTCCCCGCGAACCCGTCAGGGTGCCGGACGCACGGCCCACGCCAAGGTGCTTCTTCTTCGGACAACAACCCGTGCGCTCGTCGGCAAGCCACTCCCCCGGACCCGCCGTACCGTCATCACACCTCGGTCCGTCAGAGCGCGGGCCGCCACACCGAACCGAACCGTCGCAGACAGGGGGACGGCATGAGAAACGATCCTGCCGGGGCCGCGGACGAGGACCCGATCGTATGCAAGACCAGCGTCCGCGTCACCGTGGCCGACGAACTGCCGATACCGGTCCCGGCCGAACTCCGGTACTCCGCGGCCGATCCCTACGCCGTGTGCCTGTCCCTTGGCGCCCCCTCCGCGCTCTGCGTCGAGTGGGTCTTCGCCCGGTCGCTCCTCGCCCAGGGGCTGCGCCGGCCCACCGGGTCCGGGGACGTGGTGGTCTACCCGCGGCGCCAGGGCCGGCCCGACTCGATCCGCGTCCTGCTCAGGACGCGCGCCGGATCGGCACTCCTGGAACTGGCGAGCGCCTCCGTCACGGCCTTCCTGCACCGCACCGAGGTGCTGGTGCCGCCGGGCACCGAGCACCGCCACATCGATCTCGACCATGTCGTGGAACAGCTCACGGCGGGCAGCGAGTGACCCGCCCGACGCACCACCCGGTGCGCTGACGAGCACCAACGCGTGCGCTCCCGGGCAACGCGCCTCCCGGTTCGGCACCTAGCGTCGACCTCGTACGCAAGCACGCCATCCGCAGGAGGCACGTCATGACCACCGGAACCCAGCCCCCGAGCAGCCAGCCCTGGCTGCACCAGAAGGGCGCGGTCATCCAGGAGTTCGGAACCGTCAAGCAGTTCCCCATCGCCCTGTCCTACGAGGCGCGCATGTACTCCTGCCAGCGCCTGAACAAGGTGCTGGCCGACACCCAGATCCTGTACGGCCTCTACAAGAAGCACCACTGGATCATGCGGGGCGCGACCTTCTACCAGTTGCACCTCCTCCTGGACAAGCACGCCGGCGAGCAGCTGGAACTGGTCGACACCCTCGCCGAGCGCGTCCAGACCCTGGGCGGCGTCGCGGTGGGCGACCCACGGCACGTCGCCGAGATCACGTCGATCCCGCGCCCGCCGGACGGCGTGGAGGAGGTCCCGGCGATGCTCTCGCGGCTGCTGGAGGCCCACGAGACCATCCTGACCGAGGCCCACGACGCTGCCGCCCGCACCGCCGAGCTGGGTGACGACGGCACCAACGACCTGCTGGTGTCGCAGATCATCCGCACCGGCGAACTGCAGGCCTGGTTCCTGGCCGAACACCTCGTGGACACCCCGCTCGTCCGCTCCTGAGCCCGGCGGGGACCGCCCACGACGCAACGGGCGGCGCGTCCGTCACCGATCCCGCTGACGGCGCACCCTCGCCCGCCCCGCCTCCCGCGCCGTGATCCTGCGCGGACTCGGCCCGGAGAGGCACAGCCCGGCCGGGCACCGCGGTTCGGCGGGGCGCCGGCCGCGGCGGCCGTCCGCCAGGGCGTGCTCGACGGCGGACGCACCGGCCCGGGCGGAAGGGCGCACGCTTCATGGGCGAGGCCTTCCACTGGCTCACCCCCCTCCAGCCGGCCGAGGTCGTCCGCATCGGGGACGGTCTCGGCCACCCGCGCGCCGTGACGCCGGGTACGGCGGGGCGGGGTGGAAGGTGGCCAGGGGCGGCGCGCTCCGGGCGGCGCCCACACCGCACAGGAAAGAGGGAGATCTTCGATGACCGACCAACCGGTTCTGGTGCTCGCGGCGACCGGCGGGCAGGGCGGGGCGGTGACCGACGCGCTGCTGGCACGCCGGGCGCGGGTCCGGGCGCTGGTGCGTGACCCGGGCCGGGGGTCCGCCCGGGAACTGGCCGAGCGGGGCGTCGAGGTGGTGGCGGGATCACTGAGCGACCGCGCGTCGCTGGCCTCGGCGATGAGCGGGGTGGCGGGTGTCTTCGCGTTCACCACTCCCTTCGAGGCCGGAGTCGACGCGGAGGTGGACCAGGGGCGGGCCATCCTCGCCGCCGCGGCGGAAAAGCGCGTTCCGCATCTCGTGTTCAGCTCCGTGGCGGGGGCCGACCAGGACAGCGGGGTGCCGCATTTCGAGAGCAAGGCGCGCATCGAGGCGGAGCTCACGGCCGGAGACGTGCCGTACACGATCCTGGGGCCGACCTACTTCTTCGACAACGCGCTGGGTGGTGCGGACCGCATCCTGGAGGGCGTCCTCGATCTGCCGCTGCCCCCCGACCGGCCGTTGCAGCAGCTCGCCCGACCGGACCTCGGCGCGTTCGCGGCGGAGGTGCTCCTCGACCCCGCCCCCTACACCGGGCGGCGCATCGAGCTGGCCGGCGACGCGCCCACTCCCTCCCAGATGGCCGCCGCGCTCGGCGCGGCGATCGGTCGGGAGGTCCGGCACGAGCAGGTCCCGCTGGCGGCGATCGGCAATCCGGACATGCACGCGATGTGGGCGTTCCTGAACGGACCCGGCTACCGCGTCGACATCCCCGCCCTGCACGCCGCCCACCCGGAGGTCCGCTGGACCTCCTTCGCGGACTGGGCACGGCGCACGTGGGCGGGCGCCCGCTGAACCGGCAGCCCCGGGAACGGCCCACGACGTAACCCCTCCGGGACCGGCCGGGGCGAGACCACTCCAGGACCGTCCGGGGGGTAACCACTCCGGGCCCCTCCGGGGCGGAACCGCTCCGGGACCCGCCGGGGCGAGACCACTCCGGGACCGTCCGGGGGGTAACCACTCCAGGCCCCTCCGGGGCGGAACCGCTCGGTCCGGTCCCGTACCCCTGGTCTCACGCGTTCACGCGATGTGGTCACCCGCCCGTCCTGGCACGCTGCGTTTTCGAAAGCGCAACGGCCGAAGGGCGGAGATCATGTCGTCGGATCCCTCGACACCGGCCCCCGGGGCCCCAGGCACCCTCTACAGCACGAAGACGGTCCCCGCCCACCGACGGCGGGCGTACTGGCGCGATGCCCTGTCCCGGACGTTCGGCGCCGTGGACATGGGCGTCCGCGACGAGGTCGACCGCGGAACGATCCGTACGTCGCTGCTGGGCCCGATGCAGACCGTGACCGTGGAAGGCGAGCCGCAGTCGGTACGGCGCACCCGACGGCTCATCGCGGGGAGCGACAACGACGACCACGTGGTGGTGAAACTGCTCTGCGCGGGCACCGCCCGTATCGAACAGGACGACCGTGAGGCCTACGTACGGCCGGGGCAGCTCTTCGTCTACGACATGGCGCGGCCCGTCCTGCTGACGTTCCCGGAGCGCTTCCGGACGAAGTCCCTCGTGCTGCCCCGGGAGGTGCTGGGTGTGGGAGAGTCGGACCTGCGGCAGATCACGGCGGCTCCGCTCGGCTCCGAGTCGGCGGTCGGCGGCCTGCTGACGCCGCTCCTGTCCCGGCTCGTGGACAGCGCGGCCACGTATCCGCGGCGGACGGGCGAGCTGATCGCCCGCAATGTGGTGGACCTGGTGCGGACGCTGGCCGAGGAGCAGCTCGGCAGGGGGACCGAGGACTCGGCGAGCGGCGCCCGGATGTCGCTGGTGCGGATCCGGGCGTACATCGACCGGCACCTCGCGCACCCGGATCTGTCACCGGACTCCATCGCCCGGGCCCACCACATCTCCGTGCGCTATCTGCACAAGCTGTTCGAGCTGGAGGACATCACCGTCAGCCGGTGGATCCAGCAACGCCGGCTGGAGCAGTGCCGCCGCGACCTGGCCCGCCGGGAGTCGGCGGACCTGACCGTCGCCGCGGTGGCGCACCGCTGGGGCTTCACCAGCGCCTCCCACTTCAGCCGGGTGTTCCGGGCCGCCTACGGGATCTCCCCCGCCGCGTGGCGCGCCTCCGCCCTGCCTGAGCGGTGCGCGTCGCTGCGGGGCGGGAGGGCCGCGGGCCCCGCTTCGCTCTGGCCCGGACGGGCCGCTTCGGCATGAGCCGGGTCACGCATCGCCTCCTGACAATGCGCTGAGCTGCCGTTTTTGTCATAGTGGCCCCCGGGGCGCCGGCCTGACCGGCGCGTGCGGACAGGAGGGGCCCAGGTTGGCGGGGTCAGGCGGACCGCTGTCGCGCAGTGGTCTGCGCGGCCGGGAGGCCGAACTGGAGGTGCTGCGGACGCTGGTCGACGCGGTGGCCCGTACGGGCAGCGGCGCGCTCGCCGTGCTCCGCGGGGAACCGGGCATCGGCAAGACCACGCTCCTCGGCGAGGTCGTGACCAGAGCGGAGGCGGTGGGGTTCTCCGTCGGTCTCGGCAAGGCCGACGAGCTGCACCACCTCGTGCCGCTGTCGTCGTTGGCGACCTGCGTCCTGCACGGCGACCGGCCGCTGCTCTCCGGCGACGCGCTGGTGGATCTCGCCCGCCGGCACGACCAGCGGATCTGGCTGGTGGAGCGTCTCGCGGAGGCGATCGAGGACCGGGCCGGCGGCGTGCCGGTGCTGATCGCCCTGGACGACGTGCAGTGGGCCGACCCGCTGAGCCGGTTCGCCCTGAAGCAGTTGCCCGGTCGTCTGCGGACCTCACCCGTGTTGTGGCTGCTGACCGAGCGGCAGGGCGTCGGCGGGCCGGCGGAGGAGATCGTCGCGGCCGTGGGGGACGGGCTCCCGGTGCGCACCCTGTCCCTGGGCCCGCTGTCCGGCGCGGCCATCGGCGAGCTGGCCGGAGACACCCTGGGGGCGGCCGTCGACGAGCGGGTACGCGAGCTGCTCGCCGGAGCGGGCGGCAACCCGTTCCTGGCCGTCGAGATGCTCGCGGGGCTGCGGGCCTGCGACGCCTCCGGTGAGCCCGTGCCGCCGGAGCTGGTGGTGGGCGTCCGCGGCAGGCTCGGCTCGCTGCACCCCGACACACTGCGCTTCCTTCAGATGGGATCGGTACTGGGCCGCCGTTTCGGCTTCCAGGACGCCGCCGCGCTGTGCGGCCGGCCGTCCGTGACGCTGTTCCCGGCGCTGGAGGAGGCCGTGCGCGCGGGGCTGCTGGACGACGACGGCGACCAGCTCGTCTTCCGGCACGACCTGCTGCGCCAGGCGGTGTACGTGGACATCCCGCCCTCGGCCCGGAAGGTGCTGCACCGGGAGGCCGCGGGCCGGCTCGTCGCCGCGGGCCACCAGCCGATCGACGTGGTCTCGCACATCCTGAGGGGCGCCCAGCCAGGTGACGAGGAGGCGGTGGCGCTGCTCAGGCGCGCCGCCGCCGACGTGCTGCCGGTCACGCCGGGTCTCGCGGCCGACCTGGTGACGCGCGCGCTGGATCTGGTGCCGGTGGCGCGCCCGCTGTGGTTCGCCGTGGGTGAGGAGGCGATCGTGTCCCTGACCCGGGCCGGCCGGAACCGGGAGGCGCTCGCGACCGGGGACCGGCTGCTGGCCTGCCGGCCGCCCTTGGAGGCGTTCGGCCGGCTCCATGCCGCCCTCGGCGGCACGCTGTGGAACCTGGATCTCGGCGACGAGCTGCGCCGCCGGACCGAGGCGGCCCTCGCGGTCGGCGGCGCGGCCCCGGAGGTGGCGGCGCGGCTGGCCGGCCTGCACGCGCTGGCGCTGTCCCGGGCGCCCGACCTGGCGCCGGCGCGGGAGGCCGGCGAGGACGCGCTGCGTGCCGCCGTCGCGACCGGTGACCGGGAGGCTCATGTGCAGGCTCTGTCCGCGCTCGGGGAGATCGCGCTCAACGCGGGGGAGAACGCCCTCGCGCTGGAGCGCTTCGCCGCGCTCAGCGCCGTCGACCCCGCCTTCTTCCCCGAGGAGATCGTCGCGTACCAGCACATGGACGACTTCGTCACCAGCGAGCGGCTGCTGGCGAAGGCGGCGGACGAATCCGGCGGGGTCCGTGAGGCGATGCTGCTGTGGGCACAGGGACAGCAGCACCTGGAGCTGGGCCGGCTGGACGACGCGGAGGCCGACTTCGTGACGATGGAGCGCCTGGAGGAGGAGGTGCGGGCGCACGTCCAGCAGGTGAACGGCCGGGTGATCCGCTCCCGGATCGCCCTGCTGCGCGGCGACCGGGAGGCCGCGCGGCAGCACCTGGCCGAGGCGCGGGAGCGGCTGGCGGCCAAGCCGAACCCGGGCAACACGGCCGCGGTGCGCTTCCTGGAAGCCGTCCACGCGGAGGTCGACGGGGACGCCGCACGTGCCGTCGACAGGGTCCGGCAGGTGCAGCGGGAGGGGCCCTTCCTGCGCTGGCGGCTGCTGCGCACCTGGGTCGGCACCGCGATCCGCGTGGCCCTGCGCGGCGCGGACCGCGCGCTCGCCGAGGATCTGGCCGCGCAGGCCGAGGCCCACGCCGCGCGCAATCCTGCGGTGCCCACCGCCGTGGGTCTGGCGGCGCGTGCCCGCGGGCTGGTGTGCGACGACCCGGTCCAGCTCGAACGCGCCGTCGCGCTGCTCAGCCAGAGCCCGCGCCCACTGGTCCGGGCGGCGGCCTCTGCCGACCTCGGACGGGCGCTCCTGGCGGCGGGCCGGCGGGCCGAGGCGGTGGCGGCCCTGACCGAGGCCCAGGCCGCGTTCGCGGCGTCGGGCGCGCACGCCGTGGCGGCCCACGTCCAGCGCGATCTGCGGCGTGCGGGGGCCGGCGGGCGGCGGACGGCGGACGGGCAGCGCCCGGTCCAGGGCTGGGAGGCCCTGACCGCTTCGGAGAAGAAGGTCGCGCGGCTGATCGCCGAGGGGCACAGCAACCGTACTGCCGCGGAGGCGCTGGTCGTCTCGCCGCACACCGTCAACACGCACCTGATGTCCGCCTTCCGCAAGCTGTCGGTCAACTCCCGGGTGCAGCTGGCCAACCTGGTCATGGCGCTGCCCGACGAGTGAGCGGTTCCTGGTACGTTCGCGCGATGCCGGCGCGACCCGGATGGGCTTGGCTGGAGAACCCCACTCACCGGAGGTCACCCAGGTGCCCGGACGCACGCCCTTACCGCCGACCGTCGTGCTCGTGCACGGGGCGTTCACCGACGCCTCGTCGTGGGCGGGGGTCATCCGACACCTGCACGCCACCGGGCTGACGGTGTACGCGCCGGCGAATCCGCTGCGCGGCCTCGCGCACGACGCCGCCTACCTCAGGAGCGTGGTGGACCGGATCGGCGCACCGGTCGTGCTGGCCGGCCACGGTTACGGGGGCGCGGTCATCACCGAGGCCGACGCCGACAACGTCGTGGCGCTGTGCTACGTCGCGGGGTTCGGGCTGGACGCCGGTGAGTCCCTGCTGGACGTCACGAACCGCTTCTCCCCCATGCCGGGGCCGGATCCGACCGTCGCCGCCGAACTTCCCGCGCGGTCGCCGGCGGACCCGGACAGCGAGCTGTACATCCGACGCGAACGCTTCCTGGACGTGTACGCCGCCGATCTGGCGCCCCGCGTCGGCAGCGTGCTGTCCGTGACGCAGCGTCCGATCGCACAGGGCGCGCTGACCGCGAGGTCGGGGCCGCCCGCGTGGTCCCGCAAACGGTCCTGGTACGCCATCGCCGCGGCCGACCGGATGCTCAACCCCACCGCTCAGCGCTTCATGGCCCAGCGCATGGCGGCCACCGAACGCGTCGTGGACGGTTCGCACGCCGTGGTCCTGTCACGGCCGGACGCCGTGGCGGCGATGATCCGGGAGGCCGCGGGCCAGGGCGGTGACCACGGAGCCCGGTACTGACATCTCGAAATCCGCTGAAATTCCGATCGTTCGTTTCCGGTACCATCCCTGCTCGGACCGGAACATGCCGGTATGGACCACTCATCCGACCCGGCAGAGTCCGGTACCGGCGACGCTCGGAAGGCACCACCCCATGAACTCAGCGGCCAGACCGTCGGTGCGGCGGATCACCGCCCTCTTCGGAACCTTGGCCCTGGTACTGGCCGCCGCCGGGTGCGGCGGAACCGGCTCCGGATCCGCCGGCGGCAAGGTGACTTCCCTCACCGCCCTCGACTACTACACCGACGCGACCGAGCACGCCCAGTGGGGCGAGCGGCTCACCGCCTGCGGCAAGGCCGCCGGTGTCACCGTCGAGCACAGGAGCGTGCCGGGGGCGTCGCTGGTCCCGCAGGTACTGCGGCAGGCGTCCTCGCGGACCCTGCCCGATCTGCTGATGCTCGACAACCCCGACCTGGAGCAGATAGCGCGGACCGGCGCGCTGACCCCGCTGGACCGGTACGGCATCGGCGCCGGCGGTTACAGCGAGGGCATCCGGTCGGCGGGCACGTACCAGGGGAAGGTGTACGGGCTCGCGCCCACGGTCAGCACGGTCGCCCTCTTCTACAACAAGGACATGCTCGCCGAGGCCGGTGTCGCCGTACCGAAGACCTGGGACGAGCTGAAGACGGCCGCGGCCGAGCTCACCCGGCCGGGCCGCTACGGCATGGCCGTGGACGCCAACGCCACCTTCGAGGGCACCTGGCAGTTCCTGCCCTTCCTGTGGTCCAACGGCGGCGACGAGACACGGCTGGACACCCCCCAGGCCGCCCAGGCCCTCCAGCTCTGGGTGGACCTGGTCAGGAGCGGGTCCATGTCGAAGTCGGTGCTGAACTGGACCCAGGCCGATGTCCACGACCAGTTCGTCGCCGGCAAGACGGCCATGATGGTCAACGGCCCCTGGCGGATCTCCGCGATGAACCGGACGAAGGGCCTGCACTGGGGCGTGGCTCCCCTCCCCGTCCGCCGGCCGGGCCAGCCCCTGGTCACCCCGCTCGGCGGTGAGGTGTGGACGGTCCCGCAGAGCTCCTCACAGGCCCGGCAGCAGAAGGCCGCACGGGTCCTGGCCTGCCTGAACGACTCCGAGAACATGCTCGCCCTGGCCGAGCAGTACCACACCGTGCCCTCCCGCTCCTCGGTGGCGTCCCGGTACGCCGAGCAGGAACCGTCGATGGCCGCCTTCGTCCAGAGCGTGCAGAGGGCCCGGGCCCGTACCGGCAAGCTCGGCGTCGAGTGGCCGCGTGCGGCGACCGGGATCTACACCGCCGTGCAGGCCGCGCTGACGGGTGAACAGACCCCGCGGGAAGCGCTCGGGCATGCCCAGCGGATCGCAACCGGTTCCT
Source organism: Streptomyces sp. NPDC017676 (assembly GCF_044329325.1). Taxonomy (NCBI): domain Bacteria; kingdom Bacillati; phylum Actinomycetota; class Actinomycetes; order Kitasatosporales; family Streptomycetaceae; genus Streptomyces; species Streptomyces sp. NPDC017676. The sequence goes on from NZ_JBIRJA010000016.1 coordinate 42,095, forward strand.
GACGGGGCCGAGCGGGCGCGGACGGTGTCCCGGACCCGGCTGTGGGCGCGGGTCTCCCGGTGGCTGTTCCTGCTGCCCGCCCTGGCCTACCTGTCGCTGTTCTTCGGCTACCCGCTGGTCAAGAACGTCGTGATGAGCTTCCAGGAGTACTCGGTGGCGACGTTCTACACCGGTGCCGCGCCCTTCGTGGGCCTGCGCAACTACGCGACCGTCCTGTCGACGGACGTGTTCTGGCGGGCCCTGCTCACCACGGTCCTGTTCACCGCCGGTTCCATCGTCGGACAGTTCGTGCTCGGGCTGGCCCTCGCCCTGTTCTTCCAGCGGAGGTTCCCGCTCGGCGGCCTGCTGCGGTCGCTCCTGCTGCTGCCGTGGCTGCTGCCCCTGGTCGTCTCCGGGACGACGTGGAGGTGGATGCTCGACACGGACAGCGGGGTCGTCAATCAGGCGCTGCGCGACCTCCACCTGCTGTCCTCGGGCATCCCCTGGCTGACCGGCACCACCGAGGCGCTCGTGTCGGTGGTCCTGGTCAACATCTGGGTGGGCGTCCCCTTCAACACCGCGATCCTGTACGGCGGTCTCCAGGACATCCCGGCCCATCTGTACGAGGCGGCGCAGCTCGACGGCGCCGGCCGGCTGGCGTCGTTCCGCCATGTCACGTGGCCGTTGCTGCGGCCGGTGGCCGGCGTGGTGCTGGTGCTGGGCGTCGTCTACACGGTGAAGGTGCTCGACATCATCCTCGTGGTGACGGGCGGCGGACCGGCCGGCGCGACGCAGACCCTGGCCACCCGGTCGTACGAACTGTCCTTCCAGCAGTTCGAGTTCGGGCGCGGCGCCGCCATGGGGAACGTGCTCGTCCTCGTCTCGCTGGCCTTCGCCCTCGTCCACCTGCGCGCCGACCGGCGCGCCCGGAACACGTGAGGGGCCCTCGGTGAAGCGACCCGCACGCGGTCCCCTGTCCACGGTCGTGGGCATCGTCCTGCTCGCGCTGATGCTGTTCCCGGTGTACTGGATGGTGAACGTCTCCCTGCAACCGGCGGGCAACGTCCTGCGGGCAGGCTGGTTCCCGCTCCACCCGGACTTCGGCGGCTACGCCACCGCCCTGCGCGACCAGGGGCGCAACCTGGTCACCAGCCTCGTCGTGGCCCTCGGCAGTGTGGCGCTGAGCCTGGGACTCGCGGTACCGGCGGCCTACGCGCTGGCCCGGCTCCGGCTGCGGGGCACCACGGTCGTGCTGTTCGGCATCCTGGTCACCCAGACGGTGCCGGGCATCGTCGTGGCCAACGCGCTGTACGGCGCCTACACCGACCTGGGCCTCCTGAACTCCTACGGCGGGCTGATCCTCGCCGACTCCACCACGGGCGTGCCCTTCGCGATCCTCGTCCTGCGCGCGTTCATGCGAAGCATCCCCGGGGAGATCGTCGACGCCGCCCGTGTGGACGGCGCCGGCCGGCTCCGCGTCCTGTGGTCCGTGGTGCTCCCGCTGAGCCGGAACGCGCTGATCACCGCCGGACTCTTCACGTTCCTGTTCGCCTGGAGCGACTTCCTCTTCGCGCTCACCCTGAACACCACGGAGTCGGTGCGGCCGGTCACCGTCGGCGTCTACGAGTACCTCGGCGCCCACACCAACCAGTGGAACGCCGTCATGGCGACCGCCGTCCTGGCCTCCGTCCCGGCGGCAGGGCTGCTCGTCGCCGCCCAGCGCCACCTGGCGTCCGGGATCACCGGCGGAGCCCTCAAGTGAGACCGGCCGGCCTCGGAGCGAGACCGGCCGGTGGTGCCCGGGTGCGCGACGCGGGGTGCCGCTACCGCCGGTCCACGCCGAGGTCCGTGTCGACGTCGTAGCCGGGCTCCGGCCCACCGGCGGTGGGGTGGGCTATGTCGGCGGCCAGGTCGAAGGCCGCCCCGTCGATCGCGTCCTCCAGCGCGGACTCCTCCTGCTCGGCCCGGGCACGGCGGTGATGCTCGGCCATCCGTTCCCTGAGGTGCCGCAGGTGGTGGTGGCCGGTGTCCGGCCCCGGTTCGGCGGTGCTCATCCGGTGGTCCTCCCTGTCGGGCCGCGGTGGGCGTCAGTAGCTGTCGGCATCGGGGATCACATGCATCGCGGCCTCTTCCGCCGAGGCCCCGGCGCCGTCCAGGCCCCGGTCGGAGGCGAACAGGTCGGACTCGGTGTTCTCATGGCTGCCCTCGTCCGGGGCGACGAGACGTCCGGCGCGCTCGTCGCCGACCTCGTCGTCGACGAGTTCTCCGTCCGTGCCCCAGGTGTCGCCGAGGCCGTCGCCCTCCGGGACGCCGATGTCCGGCACCTCCTCGGCGAGGCGCTCGTCCAGGCTCTCCCCCCGCCACCGCTCCGCAGCCGTGACGCCGTTGTGCTCCACGCCCCAGGGGCGCTCCGGGGGTGAGTAGCCCTCGTCCAGGGCCTCTTCGCCGCTCCGGTAGTCCAGGGTGTCGGACGCGTCCAGCAAGCCGGCGTCGTCCTGCACCTCCGACCCGTCCGGCTGGTACACGTCATCGCCCATCGTCGCGTCGGTCACCCGCGCTCCCCTCCTTCATGCAGTTCGGCCACGTAGCCACCGGGGAACTCCACCATCGCGGAGGACCGGTCCCCCGAAGCGTACGGCCCCCACAGCACCTTCGCGCCCGATGCCCCGGCCCTGCGCAGAGTCCCGGGCAGGTCCTTCACCGCGTAGCCGGTGGTCTCCCGGCCGAACGGGTAGGGAAGGTGGCCGTCGGTGACGCTGACGACCGTGTTGCCGAACGGGGAGCGGAGGGCGATGCGGCGGTACGTCTCCCCGGGCCGGCCGAGGACACCGCCGTCCGCCGCCCGCTGGTCGGCGACGATCCGGCCGCCGGTGAAGCGCAGGTAGGAGCGGAGGAACGCGTCCACCGAGTCCGGCGTCAGATAGACGCGGTTGTCCGGCACGGTCTCCAGCGGCGCGTACGACGGAACCTTGGTGTGCCAGTACAGCTGGGCGTTGACGCCGCCCGGGAACTGGACGACCGCGTCGCGGCCGATGGGGTCGTCGAAGGGCGCGACGACGACCTGGGCCCCGCTCTTGCGGGCCAGGCGGACGCCCCTGTCGAAGTCACTCATGAGCCAGCCCGTCCGTTCGCTGCCGAACGGGTACGGCACGGGCGTCCTGAAGTCGAACACGGACAGGGTGCCGACCGGCGAGAGGACCAGCTCGGACTCGGTGGTGCTGGGCGTCGGGGTGACGGTCGTGACGACCTTGGCCGTGTGGGTCCCGCCGAAGGTCGCCTCCCAGCTCGCGACGAAGGCGTCCGTGGAACCGGGGGTGACGTAGACGTGCGTGGTGTCGTACTGCGGTCCGACCGCCGTGGTCGGCGGGGCCGCGGCCCGGTTCTCGTTCTGCGCCGAGGACGGAGCCCCGGAGCCCACCACGCTGAGCGCCACCAGTAACGCGGGCAGCACCCATGCCGTCGCCTTGCGCTTCATTCCCGTCCCCTTCGGTCGGACCCTGTGCACCGACAAGGTAGGAGCCCGGCGCGGGAGCGGTGATCCTGACAGCGCCCCGGGTGTTGCCTGTCAGGGAACAGTGCGGCGTGCCGTCACCAGCGGACGCCCGTGAAGTCGATCGGGCGGGGGCGCAGCAGGCGCGCGCGTTCCGTCAGGCCGTGCAGCCGCCGGGACATCTCCTCGGCGGGCAGCCGGCGCCGGTCCCCGTGGCCCGGCAGGACCCATTCGAACCGCAGCCGCCCCGCCGACCTGGCCAGGGAGTCGGCCAGGGCCTCGATGGAGTACCAGGTCACGCTCTCGACGACCTCCAGATCTCCGGTCGTACGCGACCAGTAGAAGCTGTCGCCGCTGAAGCAGTACCGGTCGTCGGCGAGGTACAGGACGCTGCCGCGGGTGTGGCCGGGGAACGGGTGGACGGTGACGCCCGCGGCGATCTCCAGCGGTTCGAGTCCGCGGATCACCTGGTCGGCGTCCGGTGCGGCGTCCAGATCGCCCTCGTGGATCCAGAGCCGGGCGCCGAAGTGGTCGGCGTAGCGGCGGCCGTGCGCGGCGTGGTCGCGGTGGGTGAGCAGCACGTCCGTGACGGGGCCGTACGCCGTGTAGCGTCCGGCCAGTTCACGGCTCCAGCGGGGCGTGTCGATCATCATGCTGGTGCCGGACGGACGCGGCAGCAGGTACGCGTTGGCGCCCGCGGTGCGCGCCGAGTTGTGCCCGCAGATCAGCACCCCGTCGTCCAGGTGCAGCGGGAAGGGGTCCAGCGCCGGGTCCGCGCGGCCGGCCGCCGGCCGGATCGAGCGGGTGGGACAGGCGAAGACGGCGGCGTGCAACCGCCGGTTCTCCGCCTCGTCGGCCGGCGGGCGCAGGATCCGCGACTTCCCGTCGGCCTCGCCGATCAGCCCGGGTGCGAACTGCCGGGCCACGTCACAGTTGACGCAGCGGTCGTCCACGTACCATCCGTCCACGGCAGGCCTCCTTGGCCTTGTGCTGTCGGTGGGTTCAGTCCCGTACCCGGAAGCCGCCCCGCCCGTCGAACCGGACCTCGCGCACCGTGTCGAAGCCGTCCCGCGGCGACGGTCTGCGCAGCCGCTTCGACGTGGCCAGGACACCGATGTCGGGGACCCGGTCGCGGCCCTCGCGCGTGGCGTTGCGCCGCAGGGACCCCGTCACGTCCGGCGGGAACCAGTAGGCCGTCGCGGTCGCCCCGTGGGCGTGGGCCGCCTCCACCAGCGGGCCCCACTCCTGCGGTGACGGATTGGTGTTGTCCACGGCCACCGCCCGTCCGGCGGCCAGGTGCTCCGCCACCAGCCGCATCTGCCGGCCCTGCGTGTTCCGGGCGCCGCGCGGGAACAGGTCCTTGCTGACCAGCGCGTACCGGTCGGCCAGGCACTGCGCGTAGAAGGTGGACTTGCCTGCGGCCTGCAGCCCGACCAGTACCGCCACGTCCGGTTCCGTCGCCATACCCGCCACGATGCCACGCCACCGACCCTCATGACTCCGCGGCCGGCGGCCGGGGCGCCCGCGCGACGACCGCGAACGGCCACGGGGAGCAGCCGTCCGCTCAGTCCGTGCCGCGGCTCGCCAGGAGGCCGGTGACCTGAGGGCGTACGACGTCCCAGGCGGCGGCCGGCAGGGCGCCGAGGGCGGTGCCGCGCAGTGCGTCGAGGGTCTCGTCGGCACCGGCGTCACCGGGGGCGGCGCCGCTGAGCACCTCGTAACCGTCCCGTACGGCGACCCGCAGGCGGTGCGGCGCCTCCTGTCCGGCGTGCAGGGCCGAGGCGACGACGAGGGGTGGCGCGCCGCCCGCCTCGCCGGGCAGCTTGCGGTACGCCGAGGCGGTCGGCGTGCGCCAGCGCAGGCCGATGAGCACCGGCCGCTTGGCGACCACCTCGGCCAGGCCGGCCTCGCGGACCCCGTCGGTCTCCAGGACCGTCGCGCGGGCGTCCAGGACGAGCGCGGCGGGCAGCAGGCAGCGCAGCGTGCTGCCGACGATGTTGCCGCCGACCGTCGCCGTGCGCCGTACCGCGCCGGTGCCGATGCCGGCGGCTGCCAGCCGCAGGACGTCCGGCACCCGTTCGTCGATCCGGTGCAGGATCACTGCGCCGCCCACGGTCTCCCGGCCCAGGACGTTGGCCTCCGGCAACTCCCGGAGGGACATGGCCAGTCCGGGGAATCCGTCCCGTTGCCAGGTCGCCCACACGAGAGTCGCCCCGCCTATCGGCACGGCCCCGTCGGCCAGGCATTCCCGGGCTTCCCGCACGGACGTGGGCAGACGCAACAGCACAGCGGCCGACCTGCCTTCCCCGGGCTCGGACGACGCGCGGGCGGCGCCCGGCCGCTGCCCGCCGACAGCGCAGTCTTGTCGCGTGAACGGGGGCGCGTACAGGGCTCACACGAGCACGCGCCGCGCGCCGGGTCACACCGGCTCCACGTCACCGGGCCGAACGGCCCGCCGTCCGCACGGCCCGTAGGGTGGGACCTGTGACAGGCGAGACCGATCTGCGGACCCTGCTCAGCGGGATGCGGCCGGAGCTGAACCCGGGCCGCTATGTCTTCACCATGGCCGAGGGCGGCGTACCCTCCGGCTGCTCCCCGGTGGTCACGGTCGCCGAGCAGGAGGGCCTCACGCTCGTGCTGCCGCAGGCGGACGCGGACGCGGCCGGGATGGCGTACGACTACGTGGCCGGGTGGATCACCTTGCGCGTCCATTCCGCGCTGGACGCTATCGGGCTGACCGCCGCGGTCGCCCGGGCGCTCGCCGACGCGGGCCTGAGCTGCAATGTCGTGGCGGGCTTCCACCAAGACCACCTCTTCGTGCCCCACGAGCAGGCCGAGCGGGCGGTGGAGATCCTCCGGGGACTGGCGGACACCACTCCCTGAGTCGTACGGCACCGGTCCCCCTCGGCCCAGCAGCACACAGCCGGGCGTCGGTCGGCTGCAGGCCGTCCCCCACCACCGCTCAGCCGGCGGCCACCGCCTTGAACTCGGTCAGCGCTTCCCGCACCAGGTGCACCAGCTCGCGGTCCTCCGACACCGCCAGCCAGCGTTCGAAGCCGACCTTGAAGACGGCCACCGCGGCCTCGGCGGCGAGGCTCGCGGCCGGCTCCGGGACGCCGCGCCCGCGCAGGGTTCCGGCGAGCGCGGTCGACAGGGAGGCGAGTTTGATCAGCTCGCGCTCCTTGAGTTCCGCGTTCGCCGTGATCACGGCGTGCCGGGCGCGCGCGAACGCGCGGCGGTCGATGAAGATCTCCGACGCCGCGTCGAGTCCGGCGGCCAGCGCCTCGATCGGCGCGGCGGTCGCCGGCGCGGCGGCGACCGCCCGCACGAACAGCTCCTCCAGCTCCCCCGAGCCGTCGAACAGCACCTCGCGCTTGTCGGCGTAGTGGCGGAAGAAGGTGCGCTCGGTCAGCCCGGCGCGCTTGGCGATCTCCGCCACGGTGGTCTGCTCGTACCCGCGTTCGCCGTAGAGCTCCAACGCCGCTTCCGCCAGGCGCTCGCGCGCGTTCGGCTCCCATCTGCCCATGCGCAGATCCTACGCGATGGCAGTCACTGACATCGGATGTTATGGTCCATGACAGTCACTGACATCAAGAGTCTGGGGTTCTCCCATGCGTTTCTTCGTGACCGGGGCGTCCGGCTGGATCGGCTCCGCCCTCGTACCCGACCTCATCGAGGCGGGACACCAGGTCGTCGGGCTGGCCCGCTCCGACGCCTCCGCCGGCGCGCTCGGCGCGGCCGGGGCCGAGGTCGTCCGCGGCACCGTCGACGACCTCGGCGTGCTGCGGGAGGCGGCCGCCGCCTCGGACGGGGTGATCCACCTCGCCTTCAAGCACGACCTGGCCTTCAGCGGCGGATTCCAGGAGGCGGCCGAGGCCGACCGCCGTGCCGTGGAGGCCTTCGGCGACGCCCTGGCCGGCACCGGCCGGCCCTTCGTCCTGGCCTCCGGGCTGCTCGGGGTCGCGCCCGGGCGGCTCGTCACCGAACGGGACAGGCCCGCGCTCGACGGCTCGCACTTCGCGATCCGGCAGACCACCGGGGAGGCGGCGCTGGCCCTCGCCGAACGCGGTGTCCGCTCGTCCGTGGTGCGGCTCTCCCCCACGTGCCACGGCGAGGGGGACAAGGGTTTCGTCGCGAGCCTGGTCGCCGTCGCCCGCGCCAGGGGCGTCTCCGGCCACCCCGGCGACGGCACCACCCGCTGGCCGGCCGTGCACCGCCTCGACGCCGCACGGCTGTTCCGGCTGGCGGCCGAGAAGGCACCGGCCGGCTCGGTGCTGCACGGTTCGGCGGAGGAGGGTGTCGCGCTCCGGGACATCGCGGAAGTGATCGGCCGTCATCTGAACGTGCCGGTCACCTCCGTGGCGCCCGAGGACGCCGCCGAGCACTTCGGCTGGCTGAGCGGCCCGCTCGGTTTCGACGCCGTCGCGTCGAGCGCCCTGACCCGCGAACTGCTGGGCTGGGAACCGGTCCGGCCCGGTCTCCTCGCGGATCTGGACGAGGGCCACTACTTCCGCGGCCCCGTCACCACCGGCTGACCGGACCGGCGGATCCTCGCTCCGGGCACGAAAAAGTCCTGCCGGGCCACCTGGCCCGGCAGGACCCATCGATCAGACCGGCCGCCGCCCGCCGCGACGCCCGGCGGAACCGGCCGGTGTCACCGGCCTCCGCCCGTCACGAGGCCCCGGCGGAACTCACCGGCCCCACCGACCGCCGCTAACCGCGGCGCCCGGCCGGATCCCGGCCCTCCTCACCCCGGACCGGCCCGGAGCCGACCGCCACGGCGCCGGTGCCGGCGGCCGGCACCTCCGCCCGGTCGGCGTGGCCCGGCCACCAGGCCGCGTGGCCGATCAGGGCCGTGAGGCTGGGGGTGAAGAACATCGCCATGACGAACGCGGCCACCGCGATGCCGAAGGAGACCGCGAAGCCCATCTCCGACAGCAGCGAGTTGCCGGCCAGCATCATCGTCGCGAAGGTCGCCGCCAGGATGAAGCCCGCCGCGGCCACGGTCGGCCCGGCATGCCGGAGCGCCATGCCGGCGGCCTCGCGCGGCTCCCGGCCCTCACGGGCCTCCTCACGCAACCGGGCGATCATGAGGATGTTGTAGTCGGTACCGATCGCGACCACGAAGAGATACATGATCACCGGCAGCATGAACATCAGGCCCGAGTGCCCCTGCGCGTCCTGGAAGATCCACACGGTGGCACCGAGGGTGGCGCCGAAGCCGAGGCCCACGGAGGCGATGAGGTACCAGGGCGCGACCACACTGCGCAGCAGCAGCCCCAGGATGACCATGATCAGGGCGGCGGCGACGGGGAAGACCGTCCGGTAGTCGTGGTTGACCGCCGCGTTGATGTCCTTGTAGATCGAGGACATGCCGCCGACGAGCGCCTTGGTGCCCTCCGGCGCTTCGTCGTGCGCGACGTCACGGACCCGGCCCACCGCGTCGATCGCCTTGTCCGTCGACGCCTCGTACTTGAGCGTGACGGTGAAGTCCGCGGTGGTTCCCGCCTTGTTCAGCTGGGTCATGCGGGCGCTCGCGACGCCGTCCACGGCGCCGAGCTTCCTGGCGTACGCGTCGAAGGCGGCCGTGTCGAGCGGCTTGCCGTCGGTGCTGGACAGGTAGACGTCGGTCGGTGCCGCGGCGCCCGCCGAGTACGCCTTCTGCATCTCGTCCTGGACGACCATGGACTCCTTGGTCTTGGGCATGGAGCCCGACGCCAGGTCGAAGGTGGCCTTGTAGCCGAGGGTGCCGAGCGACAGGACGAGCAGGACGAGACCGGAGACGACGGCGGTCAGTGCCGGGCGGCGCTGGACGCCCCGGCCGAGGGCGGCGAACCGGGCGTTCTCGGGCTCCGTCTTCCAGGACTTGGAGGGCCAGAAGACCTTCGGCCCGATGAGCGAGACCACGGCCGGGATCAGTGTCAGACCCGCGACCAGCGTGGCACCGACCGCGATGGCGAGCGCCGGGCCCATCTGCTTGAGGAAGCCCAGCGTGGACAGGACCAGGGCGAGGAACGCGATGATGACCGCTCCGGCCGCCGAGGCGATGGCCTCACCGACCCGGCCGACCGCGTTGACCATGGCCTCCTTGGGCTCGTCGCCGGCCCGCAGACTCTCGCGGTAACGGAATATCAGGAACAGGAAGTAGTCCGTGCCCACGCCGAAGAGCACGACGATCAGGATGGACGAGATCGAGCTGTTGGCCTCCAGCCCGAACAGCTTGGTGGCATAGGCGATCAGCCCGTTGGCGACGGCGGACACCAGACCGATCAGCACCAGGGGCAGTACGGCGAGGATCGGCGCCCGGAAGATGATCAGCAGGGTGATCAGGATGATCCCGAAGGTGCCGAGACCGATCAGCGCCTCGCCCCGCTTGGACGAGTCCTGCTGGTCGAGCGCCTGCGCGGCGGAACCGCCGAGCTTGGCTTCGAGGTCCGTGCTCTTGGCCAGCTTCTTGGCCTCGTCACGCAACTCCTTGGCCGCGTCGGCCTGTTCGGGCTGACCGGCGGTCTTGCTGTCCATCTGGACGAGGGTCAGGTCATACCTGCCGTCCTTGGACGGCCGGCCGGGGACGACCTTCTGTACCTGGTCGATGTGCTTCTCACCCAGCTCGGAGCTGATCCGGGTGACGTCGCGCAGGTCGGCGGCGGTGAGCTTGCCGCCGTCGGTGCGCTGGTAGAGCACGATCGCTGACGGCGTGAAGGCGCTGGGGAACGCCTTCTCCTGGAGCTGCGCCGCTTGGATGGACTCGTAACTCTTGGGCAGAAAGCTGCTCTCGTCACTGTTCGAGGGCAGGCTCGGAGCGGTGGCGACGATGGCCACCGCGGCGATCAGCCACGCCACGATCGTCCAAATGGGATGACGGACGACGGCGTTGCCTATTCTTCGGAACATGCGGAGGGTCCTCCTGGGAAGGAAGATCACCGCAGCCCGGGGAGCGGTCCCTGGCATCGGCGACCCCGACCGGCCCACAACGAACGGCCGGTCGCATGGTTGTCTTGGCCTCACATCCTAGTGACCGTGGACATACATCCTCTCATCGACATACGCGTCGACAGGACGGCGGGACCCGCCCGGCGGCGAAGGCGACGTTCGAGGCGGGCGAGCGCGTCCCGCCGGGCGCGCCTGACCTGAGCCGCCGTCACCCGGCTCCCCCGGTTCGTGACGGTGCCTGCCACGGCCGGCGCCAGACGAACACCTCGGTGCTCGGGACCCGTTCGGCGAACCGGCCCGCCGGGGAGGCGCCGCCGAGCAGACGGCGCAGGTCCGCCTCGAAGGCCGCGCGGTCCGGGCCGAACAGGTGCGGAGCGGCGAAGGGCATCGAGAACGTCCAGGCGACGACGTCGTCCGTGGTGCGCACCAGCGCCTGTCCGCCCGGTACGACGTGCCGCTCGGGACCCGAGAATCCGGCCGCGGAGAGCACCGCCGCCTCACCGCCCGGGGTGCCCTGCGGCAACAGGCCGCGGCCGGCGCGACGGACGGGGCCGAGGTAGCGCTGGACCAGGCCGGCGACGTCGGCGTAGGGCACGGCCGGGTGCGGCAGGCCCGCGGTCGTACGGCGCTCGGTCTTCAGGTCGGCCAGGTGCACCAGTGCCCCGCCGGGCCGGAGCATGCCGTGGACGGTCCGCGCCACCCGCTCGCGGTCGGTCCAGTGGAAGGACTGGGCGAAGACCGCCACGTCGAACGTGCCGATACCGGCCGGGAGATGCTCGGCGCGCAGCCGTAGCCAGCGGGTTCTGGCGGCCAGTCCCGCGGCGGCGGCGCGGCGCGTGGCCTCGGTGATCATCCCGGTGTCCGGGTCCACGCCGACGGCCTCGCGGAACAGGGGGGCCAGGGGGAGGGTGACGGTGCCCGACCCGCAGCCCACGTCGAGGAGGCGACCGGTGCCGTCGGCCGCGAGCGCCTCGGCGAGCCGCGGGACCAGCCCGGGAGCGTAGGGCAGCCGGCCCCGCTGGTAGTGGGGGGCGGCGCCGGCGAAGAGGGTCTCGTCCCACTCCCAGTCGGTCATCGTGGCCCGTACCCTTCCGGTCGGGAGCGGTCGTACGGACGACGGTGATGATGTCACGCCCGGAGCGCCGGCGAGCGCCTGGGAGGGCGGGGAGCGTGCGGGAGAGCGGGAGCGCCCGCGAGCGCCCGGCGTGCGTCCGGCCGCCCCGGGTGCCGGTCCGCTCGGGTCAGCCGGACTTCCTGGGCCGCCTGGGCGGGGCCGCCGCCCGGATCTCCTCGGTCGCGGCGCGGAACGCGGGGGTCGCGCGGGCGAAGTAGTCGAAGATCAGGGCGCGTTGGTCGGGTGTGTAGTGGGCCAGGACCTCGGCGAGACGGCGGCGGGCCGGGCCCACGACCTCCGCCACGCGGTCGAGCGCGTCCGGGACGGGTTCGACGTGCACGCGCCGGCGGTCGGTGGGGTCGGGCGTCCGGCGCGCGTATCCGGCGCGCTCCAGGCGGTCGATCAGCCGGGTGGTGGCCCCGGTGGTGAGCCCGGTGCGGGTGGCGAGTTCGCCCGAGGTCAGGCCGCCCTCCCGGGTGAGCAGGCTGAGCGCGTACCACTCGGAGGTGTGCAGACCCGCGGCCTCGGCGCTGGCCAGGCCCTGGAGACCCACGGCGTCCAGGTACTGACGGAAGATCACGTGTTCCTCGTCCTTGCCGCTTCCGGGATTCGGCACGGCGGCCCCCTTCCCAAATCTCTGCACGTATGCAGATACTGTTCCCAGTAAGATGCTGCACCAGTCTAACCACGAGGGGAGACCTCCGTCATGCCCGCATCGCACGACACCGCCGCCGTCACCGCCGTCCTGGACGCGCTGGTCGACGCCTGGAACGAGCACGACGCCGACGCCTACGGCCACCTGTTCACCGAGGACGCCACCTACGCCACCTACGTCGGCACGCTCTACCAGGGGCGCCGGGACATCACCGAGAGCCACCGCGTGCTGTTCACGACGTTCCTCAGGGACACCCGGCTCGCGGACGAGGTCGTCGGCATCCGCTTCCTCGGCCCGGACACGGCGGTCGTCAGCGGGCGCGGCGACACCTACAAGGGCAGGCGGCCCCGCCGGCTCGGCAAGGTGCAGACGTACACGCTGGTGCGGGAGGCGGACGGCACGTGGCGGATCGCCGCCTTCCACAACACCAAGCGCAAGCCGCTGATGGAGGCGGTGTCGTTCCGGTTCGCCCCCGGCCTCGTGCCCGCGGCCGACCGGGCGTGACCGGGCGCCGGGTCCTGACCGCGGGGCTCGGGCGAGGTCTGTCGTAAACCGTCCCGACGGTTTGATACGCACCGCTGTGTGCCTCTCCCGCGCCGCCCGGGAGACGGCCGCGAGCGGGAGTCCGCGGCGGCCGGTGTCAGGCGGAGACGCCGGCGAGTGCCTGCGACGTCTGCTGGACCTCGGCGATCACGCGCGCACCCCGGTCCGGGGCGGTGTCCAGCCGGACGAGGACGGCCGGGGCCGCGATGGCGGGCAGGATGTGCCCGTACAGCGCCGACATACGGTCGTCCAGGTCGGCCCAGCCGGCCACGGCCTGGGAGACGAACTGCACGCCGATCCAGGCGCCGAGGAAGACCTGGGCGGTCTCCTCGGGGTCCACGTGCGGCAGCACCTCGCCGCGTTCCTTCGCCTCCGTCAGGACGCACGAGGTCATCCGGGCCCAGGCGGGCCAGGCGCTGCCGAGGACGTCGCGGCCCTGGAGGTCGGCCGAGAGCCGGACGCCGGCGAGCAGCACGGGCTCCTGCGGCAGCCGCTTGGCGAGGGTCATGCCCGCGTCCACCCACTCCTGCAACTTCAGTTCCCGGGGCAGGTGGTACTCGGTCCGCAGCTGCTCCTGGAGCACGCCCCGGGCGAGGGCCGCCTTGGAGTCGAAGTGGAAGTAGAGGGCGCCCTTGGTGACACCGGCCCGGTTCAGGATCTCGGCGATGGTGGCGGCCGCGTATCCGCGTTCCGCGAAGACGGCGGCGGCCGCTTCCAGAACAGCACGTCGGGTCCGTACAGCTCGCTCCTGCTGAGCCATGGACCCTCCCCCGAGCCGAAACCAAACCGAACAGCTCGTACCCTACCGCACGCCATCTGAACGCACGGGTGGCCGAGGGGCGTTCGCGCGGACCTGGCACATGCGGCTGACACAGGACGCTCCGGCCGTGGCAGCGAGCCGGGAATTCGGTTGCGGTGGCACCGGCGCGGCCGGTGAGCTGATCGCATGGGCGGTGTCACGGAACCAGATCGACGGGCCGGGCCGGGACGCGACCGCGGGCTCTCGGCACGACCGGCCGCATGGCACGGCCCGGCGGTGCTCGCGGCCCTCATGCTGGCCGCGTTCACCTTCAACACCGCGGAGAGCCTGCCCATCGGCCTCCTGGACCTCATGTCCGACAGCCTCGGGGTGTCGCTGTCGGCGGTCGGGCTGCTGGTCACCGGCTACGGCGTGACGGTGGCCGTCGCCTCTCTGCCGCTCGCCCACGCCCTGCGGGCGGTGCCCCGGCGCCATGTGCTCGCGGGGCTCCTGGCCGCACTGGTCGTGTCCAGTCTGGTCGGGGCCGGGGCCGGCTCGTACGGGCTGCTCCTCGGGGCACGGCTGCTGACCGCACTCGCCCAGGCGCTGTTCTGGGCGGTGATGGGACCGGTCGCGGTGGGCCTGTTCGCCCCCGGGGTGCGCGGGCGTGTGGTGGGGGCGCTGTCCGTCGCCGGTTCGCTCGCCCTGGTGCTCGGCGTCCCCGCGGGGACCTGGCTGGGCCGGCAGCACGGCTGGCCGGTGCCGGTCGCCTCCCTGGCCGTTCCGGGACTGCTCTGCCTGGTGACGGTGGCCGTGCTGCTGCCGACCTCACGTCCGGACGACGAGCCCGCCGCCTACGGCAGCAGCCCCGACGTCCGCCGGTTCGGGACCGTACTGGCGGCGGGATTCCTCTCCGCCACCGGGGCGTTCGCGGGATACACCTACCTGGTGGCGTTCCTGAGCGGCGTGGGCGCCTTCGCCCCCGGCACGGTCAGCGTGCTGCTCGCTGCCTTCGGTACCGCGTGTCTGGCCGGGGTGAGCGTCACCGCGGCGGTGCTGGACCGCTTCCCGCACGCCGCGCTGCCCACGGCCGTGGCCACCCAGGCGCTCGGCATGCTCGGTCTGTACGCGGCGGGCGGCCGTCAGGTCATGGCGGTGGTGTGCCTGGTGCTGATGGGCGGTGCGCTCGGACCGGTGTTCATGACCGCCCAGAACGCGATGCTGCACTGGGCGCCGGGCCGCACCGACCTCGCCCTGGCGGCGAACTCGGGTGCCTACAACGCCGGTATCGCGGCGGGCGCCGCGCTCGGAGGTCTGATCCTGCCGCTCGCCGGTGCGCGGGGGGCCTTCCTAGCCGGTGGACTGCTGACGGCAGGGGCCTGCGCGGTACTGCTGGTCGGCGGAGGCCCGTCGCGGGGCGTGGAAGCGGACGCGGGGGCGCGCTGAGCAGAACCCTCCGTCCCCGTCCTGCCCGTCCTGGTCCCGGTGACCCTGGCCGCGGGCAGGTGTCGGACCCGTGCCCGGGGGCATCCGGCGGTGTATGGATGCACGGACATGGACACCGCTGGGACGGTCCCGGGCGCGGCGGGTGGCGGACAGCCCGGCCGTGGACGCGGCGGCCCGGGCGGGCTTCGCGGCGCGTGGGCTGATCTACGTACTGGTGGGCGTCATCGCGGTGCAGATCGCCTTCGGCGGTGACAGCGGCGGGCAGCAGGCCGACCGGGGCGGTGCCCTCGGTGAGCTGGCCGGAAAGCCGTTCGGTTCGGCGATGCTGTGGATCGTGGGCGTCGCCCTCGCCGGGATGGCGCTGTGGCGGCTGACGGAGGCGGTGTTCGGCGGCTACGGCCCCGACGGGTCCAAGCTCTCCCGGCGCGCGGCGGCCCTGTTCCGTTTCGTCTTCTACTGCTTCGTGTCCTACTCGGTGCTCTCCTACGCGGCCGGGGACCGGGGCAGCGGCAGCGGTTCCTCCGACCGGCACACCGACGACGTCACCGCACGGGTGCTGGACTGGCCCGGCGGCCAGTGGCTCCTCGGGGCCGCGGGGGCCGCCGTGGTGATCGCCGGAGGGTGGATCGCGGTGCGGGCCGTGCGGCGCAAGTTCCGCGACAAGCTGCGGACCGGTGCCATGTCGGCCCGGGTCCGGCCGGTCGTGGAGGGCCTCGGGGTGACGGGCGGCACGGCCCGTGGCGTCGTCTTCGCGGCGGCCGGTGTGTTCGCGCTCGTCGCGGCCGTCCAGCACCAGCCGGGGAAGGCCAAGGGCATGGACGACACCCTGCGCGCGTTCCGGGACCTGCCGGCCGGGCCCTGGCTGCTCGCCCTGGTCGCACTCGGCCTGGCCGCGTTCGGTGTCTTCTCCTGGTGCAACGCGCGCTGGCGCAAGCTCTGAGCCGACGGGCCCCGGTACCCGCTCAGGCGTCGGAGTCGGGTTTGTTCCGCGCCGCGGCGTAGGCCTGGGACGGTGTCATGGGGACGCCGTCGTACGTGACCGTCTTGTAGGGACTCACTTTGGCGCAGGTCTTGGCCTGGTCCGCGGTGGAGGCGTGGGCGCCTCCGACGGCGGCCTTGGTGTCGGCGGGTGCGGGCGAGGACGAGCCACCCGGGTAGCTGGTGCCGCTGGGCCAGTCGCTGCCGATCACCAGGGTCAGGCCGCTGCCGGTGCCCTGCCTCAGGTGGGACGCGGGCAGGCCGAGCGCCTTGGCGACCGTCTGCGCCGCGGCCTTGTCGCCGGTGCCGTAGGTGAGGGAGGTGCTGTCGGCGGGGCTGGGGGCGTTGGCCGTGGTGGTGGCAGAGCTGAAGCCCTGGCCGGTGAGGGCGGTCGCGAGGGCGGAGGCGCGGCCGGTGATGCCGGTGCCGTTCTCCACCGTCACCGCGATCCCGGCCGCGGGCACGGCGGAAGGGGTGGCCCCGGGCTTCGCCTTGGCGGTCGCGGAGGCCGCCGCGGACTTCTTGCCGGAGCCGGTGGTCAGGGCCTGGTCGTTCGCGATGGTGGCGAACAGGCTCTTCGCCCCCGGACCCACCACCACCCGGTCGCTGTCGCCCGGATCGGCGGCCGTCTGCATGGTGGCGAAGGTGATCCGCTTGGTGGGCACCTTGTTCACGTCGTCGGCGAGCGAGATCAGCTTCTTCACGGTGCCGAGGCCGTCGTCCACGGTGAGCGCCCTGGTGGCGGCGTCGGCGAGGTGGTAGACCGCGGTGGGGTCGGTGAGCGTGCCCGCGCTCTTGAACTTGCGGATCATCGCGCTGAGGAAGATGTGCTGCGAGACCGTACGGCCGAGGTCGCTGCCGTCGCCGAAGCCGTGCCGGGAGCGGACGAACTCCAGGGCGGCGACGCCCTTGAGGGTGTGGGTGCCCTTGGACAGCTTCAGGTGGGAGTAGGTGTCGTAGACGTCGTCGCTGACGCACACGGAGACGCCGCCGACCGCGTCGGACATCTTCACGACGCCGGAGAAGTCGAGCTTGACGAAGTGGTCGATGGGTATGCCGGTGAGCTGGTGGACGGTGGCCACCTGGCAGGCCGGCCCGTACTGCAGCGCGCTGTTGATCTGGCCGTAGTAGCCGTTCGTGGACTGCCCCGACTCACTGTCCTTGCACGCCGGGACCTGGGTCATGGTGTCGCGGGGGATGCTCATCACGGTGGCGTTCGAGCGGTCGGCGGATATGTGCAGCACCATCTCCACGTCGGCGTTGCTGCCGGTCTGCACCCCGGTCTTCGAGCAGCCGCCGCCGAGCTTGCAGTCCGTCGCGCTGGTCCGGCCGTCGGAGCCCATGACCAGGATGTTGATGGGGGTACGGCCGAAGGCGTCGGCCTTCTCCGTACCGCCCTTGCCGTCCAGGGAGACGCTGTGGATGTTGCCGTTCAGGTGCTCGTAGAACCACCAGCCCGCGCCGGCGGTGACCACGATCAGGACGGACAGGCTGATCCCGAGGATCTTCAGCAGCCGCCTGCCGCGCCGCACCGGCCGGGCCCGGCGGGACCGCCTGCCGCCGCGCGCCCGCGAGGCCGCCCGGGCCGCGGCCCGTCCGCCCGGCGGACGCGCGTCGTCCGGCTCGGCCCCGCGCTGCCGGGGCACCCGCGCGCCACGGCTGCGCGTGCCCTGGCCGGCAGGCCCGTCCCACGGGTCGCTCATCTCCCACTCCCCTGAACGGTCGGGCCTGCGGCATGTCGGTTGCGTGATTGCGCAATCTAGCAAACACGTTGCCGGAACAGCGCTGATCCACAGCCGATGCACAGGCGAGGCATCTCATGGCGGGGCCGTCCGCGTCCGCGGCGGCACGGCAGCCGGAGTCTACGTGCCCTTGGTAAGCGTCCGGCGTGAATCCTGAGCCGGGAGAGAGGAGGGGCACGAGCGCGCGGTCAGCCTGCCGACCACGGCATGGATCAGGGCCATGACGTCCGGGTCGTCGATGCGGTAGATCTGCCGCCGGCCGTCACGGCGGGAGCGGACCAGTCCGGCGAGCTTCAGTTTCGCCAGGTGCTGACTGACGGCGGGCAGCGCACCGCCCACGCGGTCGGCGAGGTGCGTGACATCGCTCTCGCCCTGCGACAGGACCCACATCAGACGCAGCCGGGCCGGGGCGGCGAGCAGCCCGAACGCGGCGGCGGCCGCGGCGAGCGCCTCGGCGGGCGGGTCCTCGAAGCCCCCGGCCTTCTCCGTCACAGTCGCCCCCGCCCCGCCCTCGTCACGGTCGACGCTCACCCGCCGACCCAGTGTAGGTACCCGGTCCGGCCGTCGGGGCGCGTTCTCGCGGCGGCCGGGGCCCGCCAGGCCCCCGGCGCCCCACGGCCTACGCGGCCTACGCGGCCTACGGCCGGATCTCATAGACCGCGTTGAAGGGAGTCTGCGCGGCCCGGCGGAAGCGGGTGAAGCCCGCCTCGGTGGCCATGTCGCGGACCGGCGCCTCGCCGGCCTGCGCGCCCAGGGCGTAACCGCCCTGCTGGGACAGGGCGTTGGGCACGCACAGGAACGTGGAGCCGCTGTAGTACAGCCGGCCCACCGGATGGAAGTTCTCCTCGGTCCGGTCGGACGCGAGAGGTTCCACGAGAAGCCACGTGCCGTCCGCGGCGAGCGCCTCGCGCACCCGTCGGGCGGCCCCCAGCGGGTCGCCCATGTCGTGCAGGCAGTCGAACATGGCCACCAGGTCGTAGTCGGCTCCCTCGAAGGTCTGCGCGGTGGCCACCTGGAAGGTGACGCGCCCGGCGACCCCGGCCTCGGCAGCCCTCGCGCGCGCCAGCGCGATCGACTCGCCGTGGTAGTCGGAACCGACGACCTCCGTCCGCGGATACGCCTGGGCCAGCAGGATCGACGACGAGCCGAGACCGCACCCCACGTCGGCGACCCGCGCCCCGGCGCTCAGCTTCGCCTCCACGCCGTCCAGCGCCGGGATCCAGTTCGGGACCAGCTCGGCCTCGTAGTTGGGGCGGAAGAAGGCATCGACCCCGACGAACACCTCTGCGTCGTGCTCGTGCCAGGCAACGCCCTCGCCGGTGCGGAACGCCTCGGCGATGCGGGGCTCGGCGCGCAGCATCCCCAGAACGAAGCGGAAGGCAGCCGCGACGTGGGGACCGTTCGGGTCGGCCAGGCAGAACGCCTGCTCCTCGGTGAGTGAGAACCGTCCGGTCGCCGCGTCGTACTCGGCGTATCCCCCGGCGGCCTGCGCGCGCAGCCACTCGGTGAGGTAGCGCGGATGGCAGTGCGTGCGTGCGGCGAACTCCTCGGGCGTCGCCGGGCCCTCGGCGAGTGCCCGGTACAGGCCGAGCCGGTGACCCAGGGCGATGGTGCCGGCGGCCTCGGTCGACGCGAGGTCGGTGACGAAGCGGTCCAGGAACTCGTTGATCCTCTCCTGGTCCATCCCGGTACCTCCTTCGCGTCGGCCGGCCCGGGCCGTCGCATCGGCAAAGGCTCAGGGCCCGGCCGGCCCCCGCGACACCCCTCGCCACATCAGCGTATGTCCGCCACCGGCGCCACGCCCTCCCGGCCGCGCGGCGCACGGTCCGGCGGTCCTCGCGCGCGGGCGGGCACCGGCCCCTGGGCCTACGGCAGCTTCACGAACGGTGCCGGCCGGCCTACGGCAGCTTCACGAACGGTGCCAGGAAGGCGCGGGCTCCGGGCGTGTCCAGGCGGTGGGCGACGTTCGTGGCGTAGCAGGGCGTGTCGCCGGTGATGGTCGTGGCGGCGAGGACGTTCCTCCCTCCGATGACGGCGAAGTCGGGCCCGCCGGAGTCGCCGTAGCAGGCTCCGCCGTTGCCCTGCGGTGCCGTCATGCCCAGCCGGGCCCAGGAGTCGTTCAGGGCGTTGAACGTGACCGGGGCCTTCATCCGGACGCCACCGCCGGGGTGGTTCTGGCCACCCGGTCCGTTGGCGGCCTCCTGCGTGCCGTAACCGGCGACGAACCAGTCGGTGTGGTTCAGCTCCCGCGGGCCGAGGGCGCCGAGCTGGTTCGCGGTCGGCAGGGCGGCCGGCGTGAAGGACCAGCGGGCTGCGACCTTCGCGGCGGGCAGTTCGACGACCGCGATGTCGTGCGGGTCGGAGGCGGGGCCCGGGTAGTCCGGGTGGGTGTGCGCGGTGCCCTGGACGGCGACGGCGTTCGCCTGGGCCGCCGGGTCTCCCGGGTACTTCTTCGCGGCGGCGTCGAGTCCGGCCTGGACGTCCTGGTCCAGCGAGACGGAGAAGCGGACCCCGGCCGGCCAGTCGCTGGTGCAGTGGGCGGCGGTCAGGAAGGTGTCGGCGTCGACCATCGTGCCGGAGCACACCCAGTCGACGCGGTCCGCAGTGGCCGGGTCGCCGTCGTCGTCCCAGGTGGCCACGAGTGCCCCGACCTCGGTGCGCTCGGGCGCGGGCGTGGCGTTGTACGAGTTGATCGCGCAGGAGGGCAGCGCTGCGGCGAGCACGGTGGCGCAGGCGGCGGCGGTGACGGTTGTCACGCGTACGGCTCTCAAGAAGAACCCCTTCACTGGGTGATGCGGGACAGGTGTTCTCCTGCGGGGGTGGAGAGCATTGAAGTGCGCCGGGCGGTGCGGGACAAGACGGCCGGGTGCGTCGATCCCGTTCCGGCCGGCGGTCACCAGGCGTGCGCCGGAGCGCTCGGCGGTCGGTCTGCATCCTCCGGGCGATCCTGGGCAGCCTGACGGAGACGGAAGCTCTGGGCAAGGATCGGGTGAACGTGGACGAGGGACGCGTGGCAGACACGGCAGGCACGAACGAGCAGGCGGGGCCGGAGCCGCTGTCGGTCACCCGCGCCGACGTGGACGGTGTCACCGTCGTCACGGTGACCGGCGAGGTCGACCACCACACCTCCGGCGCCCTCCGCCGGGCCCTCGCCCCCGCGGACCCCGACGGCGCGCGCACCGTCGCGGACCTCAGCGGCGTGCCGTTCATGGACTCCAGCGGCATCAACGTCCTCATCGCCGCCCATCAGACCCACGCTCCGGGGGGCTGGCTGCGGCTGGCAGGCGTACGGCGGCCCGTCCTGCGCACCCTGGAGATCGTCGGCCTCACCCCCCTCCTGGCCTGCTACCCCAGCGTGCGGGACGCCCTGCGGGGCTGAGGGGCCGCACCGCCGACTCCGCGGCGCTGAGGAGCCGCGCCGCGGACTCCTCCTCTCAGCTTTCCCCGGACGCCGGCGGTTCGCCGGGTTCGCTCCTGCGTACCGTGCAGTGCAGCGAGTCGTCGCGGACCTCGGCGACGATCGTGTCGCCGGGATCGGCCTCGCCACTGAGCAGCAGGGTGGCGATGCGGTTGTCGAGTTCCGCCTGGATCGTGCGGCGCAGCGGACGCGCGCCGAACTCCGGCTGGTGGCCGTGGGCGATGAGGAGTTTCTTGGCCGCCTCCGTGACCTCCAGGCGCAGCCCCTGCGCCTGGACCTTGCGCCTGCTCTGCTCCAGCAGGTGGTCCACGATCTGCCCGAGGTCGTCCTCGGTCAGGGCGTGGAAGACGATGATGTCGTCGATCCGGTTGAGGAACTCCGGCAGGAACCGGGTGCGCAGCTCCTCCATCAACTCGTCCTTGAGGCCGGAGACATCGCCCTTGTGGTCCAGGATGCGGCGCGCGCCGATGTTGGACGTCATGATGACGACGCAGTGCCGGAAGTCGACGGTGCGGCCCTGCGCGTCGGTCAGCCGTCCGTCGTCCAGGATCTGCAACAGGGTGTTGAAGACGTCGGGGTGGGCCTTCTCCACCTCGTCGAAGAGCACCACGCTGTAGGGCTGTCGGCGGACCTTCTCGGTGAGCTGGCCCGCTTCCTCGTAGCCGACGTATCCGGGAGGCGCGCCGACCAGCCGGGCGACGGTGTGCTTCTCCTGGAACTCGCTCATGTCGAACCGGATCATCCGGTCCTCCTCGCCGAACAGCAGGGCGGCGAGGGTCTTGGCGAGTTCGGTCTTGCCGACACCGGTCGGGCCGAGGAAGAGGAACGAGCCGACGGGGCGGCGGGGGTCGCCCATGCCGGCGCGGTTGCGGCGTACGGCCTGGGAGACCGCGGTGACCGCCTCGTCCTGGCCGACGATCCGCGCGTGCATCTCCTCCTCAAGCCGGAGCAGCTTCTCCTTCTCGCTGGCGGTGAGCTGCGAGACCGGGATGCCGGTGCGGCGGGAGACGACGTCGGCGATGTCGGAGGCCGTGACGGAGACGACGCCCTCGCGGCGCTCCTCGATGCCGGCGAGTTCCCCCTCCGCCTCGGCGATGTCCCGCTTGAGCTCGGAGGCCCTCTCGAAGTCCTCGGCGGATATGGCCTGTTCGAGTTCACGGCGCAGCTTGGCGATGCGGTCCTCGCGGCTGACGATCTCGGTGGAGCGTCCGGCACTGCGCAACCGCACCCGGGCACCGGCCTGGTCCATCACGTCGATCGCCTTGTCCGGCAGGAAGCGGTCGCTGATGTACCGGTCGGACAGTTCGGCGGCGGCAGCCAGGGCTTCGTCGTCGAAGCGGACCTGGTGGTGGGCCTCGTAGGAGTCGCGGAGTCCTTCGAGGATCTGCACCGTCTCCTCGACCGTGGGCTCGGGCACCATCACCGGCTGGAACCGGCGCTCCAGGGCGGCGTCCTTCTCGACGTACTTGCGGTACTCGTCGATGGTCGTGGCGCCCACGACATGGAGTTCACCGCGCGCGAGAGCGGGCTTGAGCATGTTGCCCGCGTCCATGGAGCCCTCGCCGGTGGCACCGGCGCCGACGACCGTGTGCAGTTCGTCGATGAAGAGGATGATGTCGCCGCTCGCCGCCTGGACGTCCTCGATGACCTTCTTGAGCCGTTCCTCGAACTGCCCCCGGTACTGCGCGCCCGCCACCATGCCCGACAGGTCCAGCGAGACGACGCGCTTGTCCTTCAGGACGTCGGGGACCTCGCCCGCCACGATGCGCTGGGCGAGGCCCTCCACGATGGCGGTCTTGCCGACTCCGGGTTCGCCGATGAGCACCGGGTTGTTCTTGGAGCGCCGGGAGAGGATCTCGACGGTCTGCTCGATCTCCCCGGCCCGCCCGACCACCGGGTCGAGCTTGCCGGCCTTGGCCTCCTCCGTCAGGTCGCGGCCGTACTCGTCCAGGGTCGTGGCCGGCTTCTTCCGTTCGGCGGGGGCTGCCTCGGCGCGTGCCGCCGGCTGCTCGGTCAGGCCCGCGACACGCCGGGTGTCCAGGCCCTCGGCGCGCAGCATCCGGGCCGCGCCCGTGTCGCTGTCGCCGAGCAGGGCGCCGAGGATGTGCTCGGGACCGATGTAGGAGACGCCGGCCGCCTGGGACCGGGCGTAGGCGGCGCCGAGGGTGCGTTTGGCCGCCGGGGTGAGGCCCGGCTGCGCGGAGGGTTCGGCGGACTCGCGCGGCAGGACCTTGGCCAGCTCGGCGGCGACCGCGTCGGGGTCCACGCCCACCTGGGAGAGCAGCCGGCGCGCGGGGTCGACCTGGGTGGCCGCCCAGAGCAGGTGTTCGGTGTCCAGGTCGGAGGTGCCGTCGTCGGCGGCCCGCTGCGCGGCCAGGTTCAGCAGTTGCTGCGACGATTCGGTCAGCAGCCGTCCGATGGGTACGCGCTGGACCGCGGGCGGCGATGTCGTCGGCGACATTCCGAAGAAACGATTCAGCAACTCATTGAACGCATCCGACGAACCGAACGGCGCACCGAACGACATCGACATGGCAGCTCCTGGTACGGAAGGGAAGCAGCAACCGGAAAAAGGGCCCAAATGGCCCCTACTCACTGAACCCCTCCGGGGATGGCCCCGCAACCGCAAAGGAACGGAGGGAAATCGGCTTGCCCGTACGTACCCGGAGCCGGGGGCACACCGCGTGACGGGCCCGCGACACCCTGAGTGATCGCGGGGGCTCACACGGGTGTGTGCCCCCGCAGGTACGTGCGCACGCTCTCCGGCAACGGTGTGCCGGCGGTCTCCTCCATCGGAGCCCAGCGCACCTGCTCCGACGAGAAGCGGCCCCCGTCCGACGGTGACTCGCTCAGCAACTGGCAGACCACGGCCGTCTCCCCCGCCGTATCCCGGGGCTCCAGCGGCTCGGTGCCGTCGACCAGGTAACCGGTGAGCTCGTAGACGATCCGCGCCGCCGTGGCCTGCGCGGTCTCGGCCGGTTCCGGGCTGCCCGAGGGCAGTGTCCAGCCGTCCGCGTCCGGCACCAGCAGCAGCCGCCCGTCGTACACGACGACCGCCCGCACCACACCCTCGGCCTGCTCCAGCGACATACGGCTCCCCTCCCCAGGCACTCCTTGCCTACCCAGGGGTGCGCGGCTGATGCATCGTGGGCGTCAGTACAGCACCGGCAGGTCCCCGGGCCGTACCCGCAGCGTGACCGGCAGGGTGGCCTCCACCTCGCCGTCGGCCCCGTAGGGGACGGGCCGGGTGGCCTCGATGCGCAGTTCCCTGCCCCGCAGGACGCGCACCTGCGGGCGGTGGACGTGGGCGCCCGACCTGAGCTCGTTCATCAGGGCGAAGAACAGCCGGCGCGGGGCCTCGCGGATCAGCACGACGTCCAGCAGGCCGTCGTCGACGCGCGCACCGGGCGCGATGAGCCGGCCGGAGCCGTAGTAGGGGGAGTTGGCCGCGACGACGGTGTAGCCGCGGTGGGTGTGTTCCTCACCGTCGACGGTGAGGCGGTACTCGGCCGGTCGCCATGTGGTGACGGCGCGCAGGCCGCCCGCGTAGTAGGAGGCTGCGCCGCGCAGCAGCCGGGCGTTGTTGGCGTGCCGGTTGGCCTCCGCGTCGACGCCGGCGTACACGCTGCCCAGCACCACCGTGCGCGGATGGACGGCGGACTCCACCTCGATCGTGTCGACGGGCCGGGGCTCGGAGTGCAGCAGGATGCCGGCGAGCGCGGCCGGGTCGGCGGGCAGGTCGAGCGCGCGGGCGAAGTCGTTCCCGCGTCCGGCCGGTACGAGACCCAGGACGGAACCGGTGCCGCTGAGCGCGCCGCCGATGCCGCCCGCCATGCCGTCACCGCCCACGGCCAGGACGATCCGGCCGCGCTCACCGGCCGCGCGGGCGATGTCCTGGGCGTGGGCGAGGCTGTGGCTGTACTCCGTCTCCAGTTCCGCCCCGGCCTCGCGGAGCAGCCGGGCCAGCCGGAGCAGGGGCGCCGCCCCGGTGGAGCCGCCCGCGGTGGGGTTGACGACGGCGGTGAACTGGCGCATCGGTGGGCCTCCGGAGCAGGCGGTCGGATCGGGTGGGTCAGTCGGTGGGCAGCAGGACGCCGGGGTTGAGGAGCCCCTCGGGGTCCAGGCGGCGTTTGACGGCGCGCAGGGCCGAGACGCCGAGCGGGCCGGCCTCGCGGACGTACCAGTCGCGGTGGTCGGTGCCGACCCCGTGGTGGTGGGAGATGGTGCCGCCGGCGGCGAGCACGGCCTCGTTGGCCGCGTGCTTGGCGGGCGCCCAGTGGGCCACCGGGTCCTCGCCCTGGGCGCTGACGACGGTGAAGTACAGCGAGGCGCCGTTCTCGTAGACGTGGGAGATGTGACACATCACCAGGGGCGGGGTGCCGGCCCGGGTGAGGGTGTCGGTGAGCGCCGTACGGACGGCCGTGTGGAGGCCGGGGACGCGGGACCAGAAGGCCGCGGTCTCCAGCGTCTCGGCGAAGGCGCCGACGTCGAGCAGGGCGTCGCGCAGATAGGGCGCGGAGTAGCGGCCGTGCGCCCAGCGTTCGCCGGGTCCGGCGCCGGCCGGGGTGCCGCCGCAGTCCGTCAGGACGGCCGCCGCCCGTTCGCGGCGGTGCGCGGTGTCCTCGGCCGTCCCCTCGTATCCCGTGATCGCCAGGCACCCGGCGTCGCCCCGCGCCAGGTCGGCGCCGATCGCCTCGGGCTGGGCGAGGCCGACGAGCGTCTCGGTCTCGTCGGACAGGCGCAGCACGGTCGGCCGGGGTCCGTCCTGGGCCAGCCGGCGCAGTGCGGTGGTGCCCTCCTCGAAGGAGCCGAACCGCCAGCCCTCGTACACCCGCGTCTCGGGCAGGGGGCGGATCCTTACGGTGACGGAGGTGATGACGCCGAAGGCGCCCTCGGAGCCGAGGATGAGCTGACGCAGGTCGGGGCCGGCGGCGGAGCGGGGGGCGCGGCCGGTCTCGATGGTGCCCTCGGGGGTGGCCAGGGTGAGGCCGAGCACCATCTCGTCGAAGCGGCCGTATCCGGCGGACGCCTGTCCGCTGGAGCGGGCCGCCGCGAAACCGCCGATGGTGGCCCATTCGAAGGACTGCGGGAAGTGGCCGAGGGTGAAGCCGTGCCCGGCGAGCAGGGCCTCGGCCTCGGGTGCGCGCAGGCCGGGCTGGAGGACGGCGGTGCGCGAGACGGGGTCCAGGTCGAGCAGGCCGTTCATGCGGCGCAGGTCCAGGGCGACGAACGCGCTGCGCTGCGGGGCGAGACCGCCCACCACCGAGGTGCCGCCGCCGAAGGGTACGACGGCCAGGCCGTGCGCGGCGCAGGCGCGCAGGACCGCGAGCACCTGGTCGTGGCCGGCGGGCAGGACGACGGCCTGCGGGACGTCGGCGAGGTCGCCCGCGCGGATGCGCAGCAGGTCCGGGGTGGACTTGCCGCGGGTGTGCCGGACGCGGCACTCCGAGTCCGTGCGGACGTGCTCCTCTCCGCCGACGGCCGCGGCGAGCGCCTTCAGGGCTGCGGGGCCCGCGGTGGGGGCGGGCAGGCGGATGTCCCCCAGGGCGAGCGCGGGCGTGCTGCGCGGCTTGACGCCGAGCAGGTCGCGCAGCAGCCCGGTCACCGAGTCGGGCAGCGGCGCCGCCTTGGCCGGGTCGCCCCAGCCGTTCCACAGCATGTCCATTGAACGGTCGTCCTCACAGGTGGGTGTGCTGGTCGGGGCGCTCGGTCCGCGCGGCTCGGCGCCGCCTGCGGGGCCTGGCCGCTTCCGCCCGGGCCCCGGGGCGTTACACTGTGACACATGACGCCCATTCGTCACAACGGTTCGGGCAGCGGCTCGGACAACGATCACGTGCTCGACGCGGTACGCGACTGTGTGCTGGCCGTCGGCGTACGGCGCACCACGCTCGCCGACGTGGCCCGCCGCGCCGGCGTCTCCCGGATGACGCTGTACCGGCGCTGGCCTGACCTGCGCAGCCTGGTGGGCGATCTGATGACCCGGGAGTGGATCGACGTGGCCACCCGGGCCATACCGGAGCCCGCGACCGGCACGGCCACGCGCACCCGGATCGTGGACGGACTGGTCGCCGGGGTCGAGGCGTTCCGCGCGCACCCCCTGTTCCGCAAGATCGTCGACGTCGATCCCGAACTGCTCCTGCCCTATGTGCTCGACCGGCGCGGCGCGAGCCAGGAGGCGCTGCTGGCGCTGCTGACCGACGCGCTGCGCGAGGGCCACGCGGACGGGTCCGTACGGCCCGGCCACACCGAACGGCAGGCGCGCGTGCTGCTGTTGACCGTGCAGTCCTTCGCCCTGTCCCTGCGCACGATGACCGACGAGGACGATCCGGAGCTGGACTCCGCGGCGCTCCTCGGCGAGCTGCGCACCCTTCTGGAGAGGACCCTGACGCCATGAGCCACACCGAGGCCGCGCCCGGCTCGTCCCTGAGCGCACACCGGCGCGGCCGGGAACTGGCCGAGGCCGCGGACGGCCGGACCGCCGACGTCCTGGTCGTCGGGCTGGGCGCCACGGGCGCCGGAGCCGCGCTGGACGCGGCGGCCCGCGGGCTGGACGTCGTGGCGGTGGACGCCCATGACCTGGCCTTCGGCACCTCCCGCTGGAGTTCCAAGCTCATCCACGGCGGGTTGCGCTACCTGGCCTCCGCGCAGTTCGACGTCGCGCACGAGAGCGCGGTCGAGCGCGGGGTGCTGATGACCCGTACGGCCCCGCACCTGGTGACGGCCCAGCCGTTCGTGCTGCCGCTGACCCCGCTGGTGTCCCGGGCCCAGGCCTCGCTGGCCTGGGCCGGACTCCGGGCCGGGGACATGCTGCGGCTGGCCGCCCGGACCCCGCGCCAGGTGCTGCCCGCGCCCCGCCGGCTCTCGGCGACGGAGGCCCGGCACCTCGCCCCCTCCGTCCGCGCGGCCGGGCTGCGCGGCGGGCTGCTGTCCTGGGACGGCAAGGTGACCGACGACGCCCGTCTGGTGACCGCCCTGGCCCGGACGGCCGCCGCCCACGGCGCCCGGGTGCTGACCCGGGTGCGGGCCCTGGGGCTGACCGGGTCGGGCGCCCGCATCCGCGACGAACTCACCGGCGAGGAGGGCGAGATCAGGGCCCGCGCCGTGATCAACGCCACCGGGGTGTGGGCGGGCTCCCTCACCGACGGCATCCGGATCCGGCCCTCCCGCGGCACCCACCTCGTCCTGCGCTCGGAACGGCTCGGCGCGCTGCCGGCCGGACTGCACATCCCGATCCCCGGGGAGACCAACCGCTTTGTACTGGTCCTGCCCCAAGGGGACGGCCGGGTCTACGTCGGCCTCACCGACGAACCGGTCGACGGCGGGATCCCGGACGTGCCGGAGGTCCCCGAGACCGACATCGGCTTCCTCCTGGACGTGCTCGGCTCGGCCCTCGACACCCCCGTCTCCCGGGACGAGGTCGTCGGCGCCTTCGCCGGACTGCGCCCGCTGCTGGACACCTCCGCCCACGAGGACCCCGAGGGTGCGCCCCGTACGTCCGACATCTCCCGCCGGCACGCGGTGCTGACCTCGCCCGACGGCGTCACCACGATCGTCGGAGGCAAGCTCACCACCTACCGGCGGATGGCGCAGGACGCCGTGGACGCCGCGGCCGCGGCCCGGGGCCTGCGCGCCGCCCCCTCCCCCACGGCGGCCCTGCCCCTGACCGGCGCCGCCGCACCCGAACGCCTGCGCGCTCTGCCGGCACCGCGCCGCCTGGTGAGCCGCTACGGCACCGAGGCCGTGGCGGTCCACGCCCTCGCCGCCCAGGACCCCGCCCTGGCCGAGCCGGTGCTCCCCGGCCACCCCGTCACCCGCGCCGAACTGCTCTGGGCGGTACGGCACGAGGGCGCCCTGGACGAGTCCGACCTCCTGGACCGCCGCACCCGCATCGGCGTGGTTCCTCAGGACCGCGTCCAGGCGCTCCCCACGGCCCGGGACATCCTCGGCAGGGCGGCACCGGTGCACCCATGACGCGGGCGCCGGCGGACACGGGCCCGCCCGGTATTCGATTGCGCCGGGGCCCCCGCCCGGGCATCGTTCGGCACGTCCCGTTCCGCCAGCCTTCGAAGGGGGTCGTCCCGTGACGCTCGTTCCCGGTCGTCGTGTCGTGCTTCTGGGCGGGGGCTTCTCCATGGAGGAGGACGGGCTGCTGGACGACTGGCTGCTCACCCGTGCGAGGAACCCCCGCCCCCGGGTGTGCTTCGTGCCCACGGCGAGCGGCGACGCGCCCGGTTACGTCGACCAGTTCCTCAGCGCGTTCCGCCCCCGTGACTGCGCGCCCGCCGTGCTGTCGCTGTTCCGGCGCGAGCTGGACGACGACGCGCTGCGCGCTTTCCTGCTCGCCCAGGACGTGGTCTACGTCGGCGGCGGCAACACCGCGAACATGCTGGCCGTCTGGCGCGTGCACGGGGTGGACCGGCTGCTGCGGGAGGCCTGCGACCGGGGGACGCTGCTCTGCGGGATCAGCGCCGGCGCCAACTGCTGGGCCGACGCCTCGCACACCGACTCCTTCGGTCCGCTCGCCTCCCTGCGGGACGGGCTGGGCCTGCTGCCGGGTTCCGTGTGTCCGCACTACGACAGCGAACCGGGCCGCCGCCCCGCCTACCGGCAAGCCGTCGCCGAGGGTGCGCTGCCCGCCGGCTGGGCGCTGGAGGACGGCGTCGGAGCCCTGTTCACGGACGGACGCCTGACGGAGGCGGTGACACGGAGGCCGGGGGCACGGCTGTACCGGGTGGAGCCGGCGGCGCCGGGTGAGCCGGCGCGACCAGGGGCGCCGGGGAGGCCGGGGGCGCCGGGTGAGCCCGGGGGCGTCGACGAGCGCCCGGTGCCCTGCCTCCCCCTCGGTGCGCTGGCGTGACCCGGTGTCAGAGCAGGCGGCGGATGTCGCCGCGGACACGGTAGAAGCCACCCGCCGCCGGATGCAGGGCGTCCACGACGTACCGTGCGCCGGGTTCGCGTATCGCCCGCGGGAACTGGACGTTCCAGGAGGAGTCGTAGCCGTCGGAGACGACGTGCACCCGCAGTCGGCCGCTGTCCTGGACGCACTCGACCACCACCGAGCCCGCGGGTGCCTGGGTCACCGTGGCCACCGCGGCGACCGCCGTGGCCGGGGCGTACGTCGGGGTGGCGGCGGCTAGTTTGACGTCCCGCACCACCGGCACCGTGCCCTGCTGGGCCGCCGAGACGGCTGCCTCGCTCGCGTCGACGCACACCAGCGAACCGTCGGTGGTGACCAGGTACAGCCGTTCGTCGCGGTACTGCATCGACAGCGCCGAGCCGCTGCCCGTGCCGAGCTTCCACAGGCGGGTGCCGTCCCGGTCGAAGCAGTAGACGGACGAGGCCGCGTCCCCGGCGAACACGAACCGGCCGCCGGGCGAGGTGGCGCACGAGTACACCGCGCTGTCGCACGCGTACGTCGCCTCGATGGCGCCGGTGTCCTTCGACAGCCGCTGGACCACGCGGTGCGCGGTGCCCGCGTACACCGCGTCCCGTTCCTGCCAGCCGAAGAGCACGCCGCCCTTCGTGGGCGTGTGCCACAGCTCGCCGCCGCCGTCCGGGGCGTAGGCGGTGACGCCCCGGTGGTGGCCGTGGTAGACGGCCCGGTCGTCGGCGCGCACCATCCAGGCGTGCTCACCCTGGCTGCGGCGGGACCACTGGTGTTCGTCCTCGTGGTCGATGACGGTGAGCCGGCCGTCCCGGTCGGAGACGTCGAGGACGCCCTCGTGGATGTCCAGCCAGAAGATGTCGACGTCGGCGGCGATGTCGTAGGCGGCGAAGGGGAGTTTGGAGGACAGGTCGTAGACCTTGCCGTCGTCGCAGCCGGCGTAGATCCAGAAGTCGTCCGCGACCAGGCACTTCACCCCGTCGGGCAGGCTGAACCGGGCCAGGACGGCGCCCTGGTGGTCCAGGGTGTAGACGTCACCGGCCTGGTTGCCCACCCAGCAGCGGTCGTCGTCGACGTGGATGCCGAACGCGGCGGAGCCGGTGCGGAAGCGCCAGAGCACCGGGGCCACGGCACGGGCGGTGGACGGCGCGGAGCTCACCTGGCGGCGGGTCACCGCGCGGGGCGCCCGCTGTCCCAGGACCGCCGGGGCGTATCCCTTGCGGACCTTCTCCCCCACCTTCCTCGCGGCGGCGGCCCGGGCCTTCTCCGCGGTCGGGAACGTCGTCGTCTGCGTCTGTCCGGCCGCGCCGATCCTGCCGTACCGCACCGTCACCACCTGTCCGTCGACGGTGACTTCGTAGAACTTGTGGGCGCCGTCGCCCTCCTGCGACAGCTCCAGGTACGTCGTCGAGACCGCGGACGCCGTGGACATGGCACACCCCTCCCCAGACGGACCCGCGGCCGTTCCGGCAGGTCCTGAACTGCTCCTCACCGTAAGGGCACCCACTGACAATCACCCGGGCCCCGGGGCCGGCCCGGGGCCGGGAGCGAGGGTGACGGTCAGGCGCGGGAGCGAGGGTGACGGTCAGGCGAGCGCGCGACGAGGTCGCGCAGTCCCCGTTGCTGATGGGAAAGCGGATCCTCGGCCAGGGGATTCGGGGCGTGGACAGGCCGCCACGGCAGCGCGGGGCCGACCGCTCGGGGCAGTACGGCTAGGCCGACAGCTGCGGGTACATCGCGGCCAGGTCTCCGGAGAGGCCCGCCTTGACCTGCCGGCTGATGTCGTCCGCCAGCACCTCGTACGCCCCGGCCTCCACGCCGTCGAGAGCGAGGGCCGCGACGTCCCGAGGGGCGGACTTGGGCCCGTCCACGTGTGCCGCCATGTCGGTGTCGACGTAGCCGACGTGCAGGCCGGTGACTCCGATGCCCCGGGGAGCCAGCTCCAGGCGGAGCGAGTTGGTCTGCGACCACAGGGCCGCCTTGGTGGCGCTGTACGAGCCGGCGATACCGATCCAGGAGAGGACGGAGTGGACGTTGAGGAGGTGGCCGCCGCCGTTGCGCTCGATGACCGGCGCGAGGGCACGGGTGACCAGCAGCGGTCCGTAGAAGTTGGTCTCGAACTCCCGGCGTACGTCCTCCACCGCGGCGTCCAGGAACGAGTGCGCGCCGACCGAGATGCCGGCGTTGTTGACCAGGACGGTGACGTCCTGGGCCTGCGCCGCCGCGGCCGCGACGGACGCGGGGTCGGTGACTTCCAGTGCGAGGGGTACGGCGTCGGGGTGCGTGACGCTGCGCGGGTCACGAGCCGTGGCGTACACCTTGGCGGCGCCCCGGGCGTACAGCTCCTCCACCAGCGCCTTGCCCAGACCGCGGCTGCCGCCGGTGACCAGCGCGACAGAGTTCTTGATCGACGTCATGTCCAGCTCCAGAGAATCGGAAACCGATCTGTTTCCATCACCGTAAACCGATCGGTTTCGCATGGCAAGCCCGCCAGGGTGCGTGTGAGCGCGATCGCCAAGGGTGGGCGGACGGAGATGCCTCTGCTGGTACGGCGCGAGCGGGCGGGGCCCGGAGGGCGGCATGAGCGGACGGGCCCGGCGAGGTGGCGTGAGCGGGCGCCTCACCAAGCGGCGTGCGCGGGCGCGGTCCGGCGGGGCGGCGCGAGCGGACGGGTCCGGCGGGGTGGCGTGAGCGGGCGGGGCCCGGCGGGGTGGCGTGAGCGGGCGGGGCCCGGCAGGGCGGCGTGAGCGGGCGGGGCCCGGCAGGGCGGCGCGAGCGGGCGGGGCCCGGCAGGGCGGCGCGAGCGGGCGGGGCCCGGCAGGGCGGCGCGAGCGGGCGGGGCCCGGCAGGGCGGCGCGAGCGGGCGCCTCACCAAGCGGCGTGCGCGGGCGCGGTCCGGCGGGGCGGGGAACGGCCCGAGCGCATGGATTCACCGTTCCCCGCTCCCGCCGGTCGGCCCGCCACCGCCATGCGGCCAGCGACGTGCCGGTCCGTGGGGTACGCCTCCGTCGGACGTGTCCAGATCCCGATCCTGTTCCGACCCTGCGGCGCTGGGCCCGTGCGGGCCAGCCGGAAGGGCCCGGCCGGGTGAGGCGACGCACAGGCGGCCCAGCTCGGCCCAGGCGGCGCGGGCTCGGCACGGACGGCGCGGCCCCGGCGGCACGGCCTCGGCGCGGGCGGCGTGGGGTCAGCGCCGGCGGCCACCCTCGTCGCATCACGTCGGCAGCCTGCGGGAACTCCCACCGTGAGGACGGAAGTTGAGTGGTGATGTGGGAAGCTGTGCCCGGCCGTGTGCGGACCGAGGCCGTGACGGTCGTCGAGAGGAGCTCAGCGTGATACAGGACGGCTTCGAGGCCGTGGACATCGACACCAGCAAACCGCACCCCGCGCGGATCTACGACTACCTGCTGGGCGGCAAGGACAACTACGAGGTGGACCAGCGGGCCGGCGACCAGCTCGCCGCCGCGGCACCCGAGGCGCGGATCGGTGTGCGGGCCAACCGGGCCTTCCTGCAGCGCGCCGTCCGGTACGTCGTCGGCAGCGGGGTCCGCCAGATCCTGGACATCGGCACCGGGCTGCCCACCTCGCCGAACGTGCACGAGGTCGCGCAGTCGGTGGCCCCGGACGTCCGCGTGGCCTACGTCGACAACGACCCGATCGTGGCCGCGCACGGCAACGCCCTGCTCAGCCGGTCCGGTACGACCCGCATCATCCTGGGCGACCTGCGGGACCCGCGGTCCGTCCTGGACCACCCCGACGTCCGCCAGCTCATCGACTTCGACCAGCCGGTCGCCCTGCTCCTCGTCGCCATCCTGCACTTCCTCACCGAGGCGGACCGGCCCGCCGAGATCGTCGCCACGCTGCGCGACGCGTTGCCCGCGGGCAGTTTCCTGGTGCTCTCGCACGCCACCGGCGACTTCGCCGACCGCAGTGCCGCACAGGCCGTGTACTCCAACGCGACCGCCTCCCTGAACCTGCGCACCCACGCGGAGGTGGAGCGGTTCTTCGAGGGCTTCGACCTCGTCGAACCGGGCCTGGCGCAGGTGCCCTTCTGGCGCCCGGACACCCCGCCGCCGCCACACTCGGCCGAGATCGGCTTCTACGGCGGCGTGGCCCGCAAGACCGCCTGACCGACGGGTCCGGCCCGCGCACGAACCTCGCGTCGCGCGGGCCGACGGCACGGCAGCGGCCGACTCCATGGCCTCGCCGTGGGCGCGGGGCGGTTGCTGAGCGGGCGGGCCGGTCCGGTGGCCTCACCCGGGTCACCGACGGCCTGCTCAGCCAGGTCACCGACGGACTTCTCGCCCAGGTCACCGACGGCCCTCTCGGCCCGCCCGCTCGTCCGGGCCTCCACGCGGCCGAATCTCACCGGGCGCGCACGCCCGCCACGCCGTACGCCGCGTCACGGGGCCGCCTCTCGCCGTCCCGTGACGTGATCGCCGTCCTCGGCCTCCTCGCGGGCGAACCGGCCGGCGGGCACGGCCGCCCGTCCCGCACGCTCCCGTACGGCGGCCCCCGGCCCCCGCCGCCGTCCGCTTGGTGGCCATCCGTCGCTGGTGCCACGCTGGGGGGAGAGGTGTCCGACGAGGGACGCTGGAGGGTCGATGGGGCGCGATGTCCCGGCGCTCGTGTTCACCCGCGAGGACCGCCGCCGGTACCGGATCAAGATGCAGGAGTGCCTGGACGCCTTCGCGCAGATGCTGCGCGAGGCACGGTTCGAGTCGGAGCGGCCGCAGGTCGGGCTGGAGATCGAACTCAACCTGGTCGACGACGACGCCGAGCCGGCGATGCGGAACAGCGATGTGCTGGAGGCGATCTCCGATCCGGCTTGGTCCACCGAGCTGGGCCGGTTCAATCTGGAGATCAACGTCCCGCCCCGGCGGCTGACGGCGGGCGGTCCGGACGCCTGGGAGTCGGAGATCCGGGCCGCGCTGAACCACGCCGACCAGCGGGCCCGCTCCGTCGGCACCCGTCTGCTCATGATCGGCATCCTGCCCACGCTGCGGCAGGAGGACATCGGCGAGGACACGCTGTCGGAGAATCCCCGCTACCGCCTGCTCAACGACCAGGTCTTCGCGGCCCGCGGGGAGGACCTGCGCATCGAGATCGACGGAGCGGACCGGTTGCGCACCTACGCGGACACGATCACCCCGGAGGCCGCGTGCACGAGCACGCAGTTCCACCTCCAGGTGTCCCCCGAGGAGTTCGCCGGCTACTGGAACGCGGCGCAGGCGATCGCCGGGGTGCAGGTGGCCCTCGCGGCCAACTCCCCGTTCCTGTTCGGCAAGGAGCTGTGGCACGAGACGCGGATCCCGCTGTTCGAACAGGCCACCGACACCCGCCCGGAGGAGATCAAGGTGCAGGGGGTACGGCCCCGGGTGTGGTTCGGGGAGCGGTGGATCAACAGTGTCTTCGATCTGTTCGAGGAGAACCTGCGGTACTTCCCGGCCCTCCTGCCCCTGTGCGACGAGCAGGACCCGGCGGAGACGCTGGACCGCGGCGACATTCCCGAGCTGCCCGAGCTGACCTTGCACAACGGCACGATCTACCGCTGGAACCGGCCGGTCTACGCCGTCGCGAACGACCTGCCGCACATCCGGGTGGAGAACCGGGTGCTGCCCGCCGGACCCACCGTGGCCGACACCCTCGCCAACGGCGCCTTCTACTACGGCCTCACCCGGGCCCTGGTGGAGGAGGACCGGCCGGTGTGGTCGCGGATGTCCTTCTCGGCCGCCCGGGACAACCTGCACGCCGCCGCCCGGCACGGCATCGACGCGCTGCTGTACTGGCCCGGGATGGGCGAGGTGCCGGTGCCGGAGCTGGTGCTGCGGCGGCTGCTCCCGCTCGCGCACCGCGGGCTGGAGCACTCGGGCATGGACGCGGCGTGGCGGGAGCCGCTGCTCGGCGTCATCGAGCAGCGCTGTGTCACGGCACGCAACGGAGCGGTGTGGCAGAAGGAGATGTTCCATCACCTCGCCGGCACCACGCACACCGGCCGGCACGAGGCGCTGCGCCGGATGACCCAGATCTACATCGACTACATGCACCTCAACGCGCCGGTGCACACCTGGCCGGTCGACTGACGCGGATTCAGGCGCCGGGTCACCGGGCGATCACAGGGAAACAGACAACTGGACGGTCATGGGGGACCACTCCGAAGGGCGGTCACCGGCGCCGGCCCCCGGGGCGCCCGCTCTTAGCTCCGCGCCCCGGCCGTCCGTTCCAGCTCGGTCTCGGGACACCCCGAGACCTCCGGCAGATAGGTCTTGGCCCACTCCCCCAGTTTGCGCAGGGCGGGTTCCAGGGCGGCGCCGGACTCGGTCAGCCGGTAGGACACGCGCAGCGGGGGACCCTCGTCGACCTCGCGCAGGACGAGGCCGGCCGCGCCGAGCTCGGCGAGCCGGTCGGAGAGCATGCGCTCGCTGATGCCGGGGATGGCCCGGCGCAGGTCGGCGAAGTACGCGGGCTGTTCGACGAGGACGGCCACGATCGGGCCGCTCCAGCGTTTCCCGAGCAACTGGAAGACACGGGTGATGCCATCGTCCACCCGCTTGCACGCCGCGCTGTCGTGGTTCTGCTCCGCCGCCATGCCCCCAGCTTACTACCCCACCGTAGGGGGCTGAAGAAAAGTAAGTCGGTGTGTTAAACATAGTTCTGAACGAAACGTGAGCCGACG
The DNA here is from genome assembly GCF_044329325.1 of Streptomyces sp. NPDC017676. NCBI lineage: Bacteria > Bacillati > Actinomycetota > Actinomycetes > Kitasatosporales > Streptomycetaceae > Streptomyces > Streptomyces sp. NPDC017676. The sequence goes on from NZ_JBIRJA010000016.1 coordinate 78,692, forward strand.
CCTCGGGCGTCCGGCCGCCCCGTCCCATTTCTGGAGAACCCCCATGCCCACCCTGCTGCACATCGACTCGTCCGTGTTCTCGACCGAGGCGTCGGCTTCCCGCGCCGTGACGGAGACCTTCCGCAAGCACTGGGAGGAGCAGCACCCCGACGGCACGGTCATCTACCGGGACCTGGCCGCGGAACCCGTGCCGCACCTCTCGGCGGAGGCGCACGTCGCCGGCTTCGTCCCCCCGTCCGCGCACTCGCCCGAGCAGGCCGCCGTCTTCGCGGAGCGCGTCAAGCTGATCGAGGAGCTGGAGCGGGCCGACGCGGTGCTGATCGGCGCGCCGATGTACAACTACACGATCCCGTCGACCCTCAAGGCCTGGCTGGACAACGTGATCCTGTTCGGCCGCACCGCGGGCGAGACCCCGTCCGCCAAGGGCACCCCGGTGACCGTCGTCGCCAGCCGCGGCGGCTCCTACGCGCCGGGCACCCCGCGCGAGGGGTACGAGTACGTCCAGAACTACCTCACGGCCGTCCTCGCCGACGCCCTGGGCATGGACCTGGACTTCATCGTCCCGGAGCTGACCATGGCCCCGCAGAACCCGGCGATGGCCGAGCTGATCCCGCTGTACGAGGCCTCCCGGGACCAGGCCCTCGAAGCCGCGGCCAGCAAGGCCAAGCAGCTCGCGGAGCGCCTCGCGGCCTGACGTCCCGTACCGCACGACAGACCCCGGGCACGGCCGGCCCGGGGTCACGCGCGTGCGCGCGGTCGGCCGGTGCGCTCAGGCCAGGACCAGCACCAGCGGCACCCCCGGACACGGCACCAGCCGCAGACCGTCGTACCCACCGGGCCGTTGGGCGGTGAGGAGCTCACCGAAGTCCGGGCCCTTGGTGAGGGAACCGGCCAGGTGGGCCGGGTCGGCGGAGGCGGCGACCCGGCCGCGGGCGTTCACCAGGTGGGCCGGCCGGGGCAGGCGCCGCAGCAGCGGGAGCACGGCCGCCTCGAAGTGCCGCAGATAGACGTCGGCCGCGGCCACTCCGGCGAACCGCCCATGGATCCGCACCGGTTCGGACAGGGTGAGGCTGTACTCGTCGGAGCAGAGGTAGTCCACGTACGGTCCGGCGACGGCCCGGCGCCCGGTGTCGCGGGGCAGCGCGAACCAGTCCCAGTGCGTGTAGTCGGAGTAGGCCGACCGTCCGGGGTCGAGGTCGAGGAGCAGCGGGCGCACGGCGTCGTCGGCGCCCGCCTGCCACCACTCCAGCCAGGCCGGCACGTCGGCCAGCAGTCCGGGGGCCGCGACGAAACCGGCGCCGGAGACCAGTTCCTCGTGGCGCAGCCGCAGATGGAGGCCGGGGCGCAGCGCGGCGAGGTCGCGGCTGGCGGGCCGGCGCCCCTCGGCGGCCACCCGCTCCAGCAGGGCCGCGGTGTCGGCACGGGTGGCGGCGACCGACGCGAAGACGGCCTCCAGCGTGCCGCACACCCGCGCGGCCACCCACGCCTCCTGGTCCGTCGCGACAGTGGCGAGCCCGGCGCTGACGCCCATGGTGTCCTCCAGCGGACGAAGAACCGGACGCGGCGCGGTCAGAGGGTGAGACGTACGGCGACGAGCCGCGCCGTCGACTCCCTGACGCACCGCTCGGCCAGCGTGCCGGCCGTTTCGTGGGCCCCATCTTGCACGGCGCGGATGACAGCGCGATGACGGTCCGCAACTTCTTCACGATATGCGTCGTCGGCCAGGACCAGACAGAGCAGGGCGCCCACCTCGGTCTGCAGGGCGACCTGTTCACGGGTGAGCCGGGCGGACTGCGCGGCGGCGGCGAGTTCGACGTGGAAGCGGCCGTACAGCCGGCTGCGCGCCGCCGTGTCCCCGGCGTGCGCCAGCTCCTCGGCCGTACGGCGCAGGGGCCGGAGGTCCGCGGGCTCGGTGCGCTGGGCGGCGAGCCGGGCGGCGGCGCCGGACAGGGCGGCCCAGTGGTCGCCGAGGTCGCGCAGCTCCTCGGTGCTCCAGCCGCGCAGGCGTGCCCTGAGCCGGTCGTCGGCGGGGACCTCGGGCAGGGAGACGAAGCTGCCCCCGCCGCGGCCCCGGCGGGTGGTGACCAGGCCCTGCTGTCGCAGCGCCATGAGCGCCTCGCGCAGGGTGACCGTCGAGACGCCGAGCCGGCCGGCCAGTTCGCTCTCGCCGGGGAGCTGCTCGCCGTCGGCGAGGAGACCCAGCTCGATGGCGTCGCCGAGGCGGCGGACCACGGCGTCGACACGGGCCCGGCTGTCCACCGGACTGAAGACCGCCTCGCGGGCGCCTCCGTCGATCTCGTGCTGCCTCACGGTCATCACCTCGTGCGTTGACTCAAGCTTTACCTTAAGGGGACCTTGAGCTATGACCTATGACTTCATATGTTTACGGTCAACGTTCAGCGCGCCAGAAAGGTTCCCTTATGGAGGGGATGGCGATCCGGCTCCAGGGTCTGCGGAAGTCGTTCGGCGGGACCACCGCCGTCGACGGGGTCGACCTGGAGGTCCGGGACGGCGAGTTCTTCTCGATGCTCGGCCCGTCCGGCTCCGGGAAGACGACGGTGCTGCGGCTCGTCGCCGGGTTCGAGACCCCCGAGCAGGGCCGGATCGAACTCGCCGGACAGGAGGTCACCGGCCTCGCCCCGTTCGAACGGGACGTGCACACCGTCTTCCAGGACTACGCGCTGTTCCCGCACATGACGGTCGAACAGAACGTCGCCTACGGGTTGCGGGTCCGCCGGACACCCAAGGCGGAACGCCTGGTCCGCGCCCGCAAGGCGCTGGCCGAGGTGCGCCTCGAAGGCTACGGCCAGCGGCGGCCCGCCCAGCTCTCCGGCGGGCAGCGCCAGCGCGTCGCCCTCGCCCGCGCGCTCGTCGGCCGCCCCCGCGTGCTGCTCCTGGACGAGCCGCTCGGCGCGCTCGACCTGAAGCTGCGCGAGCAGATGCAGGTGGAACTGAAGGCCATCCAGCGGGAGGTGGGCATCACCTTCGTCTTCGTCACCCACGACCAGGAGGAGGCCCTGACGATGAGCGACCGGATCGCTGTCTTCGACCAGGGCCGCATCGCCCAGGTCGGCACCCCCGCGGAGATCTACGAACGCCCCGCGACCCCCTTCGTCGCCTCCTTCGTCGGCACCTCCAACCTGCTGGAGGGCGAGGCGGCCCACCGGATCACCGGCTCCGCCGGCACGTACAACATCCGCCCGGAGAAGATCCGTGTCCTGAAGGAGTCCGCCGAGGCCGACGAGCCCGGGCACGCCACGGCCACCGGCACCGTCGCCGAGGTCGTCTACCTCGGCGACGCCACCCGCTTCCTGGTCGACCTGGACGGCGGCGGCCGGCTCACCGCGCTCCAGCAGAACCTGGAGACCTCCTCCGCGGACGTCGCCGCCTACCGCGGCACCCGGGTCCGCCTCCAGTGGCACCGCCGGCACGCCGTCCGGCTCCCCTCCTGACCCCGTCCCCCACCCTCCTGACACCGTCCCCCTGGAGAACGCCGTGCGTCTCGCCCGTACCCTGCACGCCTCAGCCGTCTGCGCCGCCACGCTGCTGCTCGCCGCCGCCTGCGACTCCTCCGGCTCCGGCGGCACGTCCGCCACGGGCCTCAACCCGCCCGACCTCAAGGCCCCCACGAAGCTCGGAAAGACCGAAGGCCAGGTCAACCTGATCGCCTGGGCCGGCTACGTGGAGGACGGCTCCAACGACCCCAAGGCGGACTGGGTCTCCGGCTTCGAGAAGCAGACGGGGTGCCAGGTCCACTCGAAGGTCGCCGCCAGCTCGGACGAGATGGTCAAGCTGATGAAGACCGGCGAGTACGACGCCGTCTCCGCCTCCGGCGACGCCTCGCTGCGCCTGATCGCCTCCGGTGACGCGGCCCCCGTCAACACCGATCTGGTCCCCCACTACAAGGACATCTTCAGCGGGTTGAAGAACGGTGCCTGGAACTCGGTGAAGGGCAAGATGTACGGCATCCCGCACGGCCGGGGCGCCAACCTGCTGATGTACAACACCGCGAAGGTCAAGCCGGCGCCCGCCTCCTGGTCCGCCGTCTTCGACGACGCCGCCCGGTACAAGGGGCACGTCACCGCGTACGACTCGCCGATCTACATCGCCGACGCCGCCCTGTATCTCAAGGCCACCAAGCCGGAATTGAAGATCAAGGACCCGTACGCGCTCGACCAGAAGCAGTTCGACGCGGCCGTGGCGCTGCTGAAGCAGCAGAACGCAAACGTCGGTGAGTACTGGAGCGACTACTTGAAGGAGGTCTCCGCCTTCAAGAGCGGGGACTCGGTCGTCGGCACGACCTGGCAGGTCATCGCCAACCTCGCCGCCTCCGAAGGCGCGAAGGTCAAGGCGCTGGTCCCGAAGGAGGGCTCGACCGGCTGGTCGGACACCTGGATGGTCTCCGCCAAGGCCAAGCACCCCAACTGCGCCTACAAATGGCTGGACTGGATCGTCTCCCCCAAGGTCAACGCCCAGGTCGCCGAGTACTTCGGCGAGGCCCCCGCCAACTCCAAGGCGTGCGCCGAGACCAGCGACAAGAACTTCTGCACGGTCTACCACGCCGCCGACGAGAACTACTGGAAGAAGATCGCCTTCTGGAACACGCCCATCGAGCAGTGCCTCGACGGCCGCACGGACGTCAAATGCGTCCCGTACGCCAAGTGGGTGCAGGCCTGGACCGAGATCAAGGGCTGAGCCGTGACGACCGATCTGCCGGCCGCCGCCGGACGGAGCACCGTCCGGCGGCTCGCCGGAGCCCTGCACCGCAGACCCCGGCTGCGGCTGGCCCTCCTGCTCACCGCCCCGCTGCTGTGGCTCGCCGTCCTCTACCTCGGCTCCCTCGCGGTGCTGTTCGTCTCCGCCTTCTGGACGACGGACTCCTTCACCTCCCAGGTGGTGAAGGTCTGGTCGACGGACAACTTCCACGCGCTGTTCACGACACCGGTCTTCCGTCAGGTCATCCTGCGCAGCGTCGGGGTGGCCCTCGCGGTGACCGCGCTGTGCGCGGTGATCGCCTTCCCGGTCGCCTTCTACACCGCGCGCGTGGCGCGGCCGAAGTGGCGTCCGCTGCTCGTCGTGGCCATCCTCACCCCGCTGTGGGCGAGTTACCTGGTCAAGGTGTACGCATGGCGGCTGATCCTCTCCGAGGGCGGCCTCGCCGACTGGATGCTCGCGCCGTTCGGACTGAACGGCCCCGGCTACGGACTGCCCGCCACGGTCCTCACCCTGACCTACCTCTGGCTGCCGTACATGATCCTGCCGATCCACACGGCGCTGGAACAGCTCCCGGCCAACCTGCTGGACGCCTCCGCCGACCTCGGGGCGCGGCCGGGGCGGACCTTCCGCTCGGTCGTCCTGCCCATGGTGCTGCCCTCGGTCGCCGCCGGCTCGGTGTTCACCTTCTCGCTCAGCCTCGGCGACTACATCACCGTGCAGATCGTCGGCGGCAAGACCCAGCTGATCGGCAACCTCGTCTACTCGAACATCGAGCTCAACCTGCCCATGGCCGCCGCCCTCGGCACCGTGCCCGTGGCGGTGATCGTCCTGTACCTGCTGGCGATCCGCCGTACGGGCGCCCTGAACAGCCTGTAGCCCGTCCGCACACCCACCAGAAGCTGGAGGAGAAGAGCGCCATGCACCTCAGCCGCACCGCGCGCATCGCCCTGCGCATCGGCGCCGGGCTCGGCTTCGCGGTGATCTACGTCCCGCTGCTGCTCGTCCTGGTCAACTCCCTCAACCCGGACCGCAGCGCGAGCTGGCCACCACCGGGCCTCACCGTGCGCTGGTGGTCGGTGGCCGCGCACAACTCCGGTGCCCGCGAAGCCCTGTGGGTGTCGGTGAAGGCGGGGCTGGGGGCGACCGCCGTCGCGCTGGTCCTCGGCACGCTGATCGCGTTCGCCGTGGCCCGGCACCGCTTCTTCGGCCGGGCCACGGTGTCCTTCGTCGTGGTGCTGCCGATCGCGCTGCCCGGCATCGTCACGGGCATCGCCCTCAACTCGGCCTTCAGCACGGTGCTGGAGCCGCTCGGCGTGGGACTCGGGCTGTTCACCGTGATCGTCGGGCACGCCACCTTCTGCATCGTCGTGGTCTTCAACAACGTGGTGGCCCGGCTGCGCCGTACGTCCGGCTCGTACGAGGAGGCGGCCATGGACCTCGGCGCGACCACCTTCCGCGCCTTCGTGGACATCACCTTCCCGCTGGTCCGCTCCGCGCTGCTGGCGGGCGGCCTGCTCGCCTTCGCCCTGTCCTTCGACGAGATCGTGGTCACCACGTTCACCGCGGGGCCGGGCATCGAGACCCTGCCCATCTGGATCTTCGACAACATGACCCGGCCGCAGCAGGCTCCCGTGGTGAACGTCGTGGCCGCCGTCCTCGTCCTGCTGTCGGTGATCCCGATCTACCTGGCCCAGCGGCTGTCGGCGGACACGGCGACGTCCAGCCGGGTATGAGTGTGCCGGGGAACTCAAGGAACAAGGCAACGCATGAACACCACTGATCCCGCCGGCCCGGCGCGGGCCCTGCGCGCCTCCTACGAGACCGCCTCGGCGGCCGTCGCGGACCTGGACGACGAGGAGTCCTGGCTGCCGACCGGCTGTACCGGCTGGGCGGTCCGCGATCTCGTCTTCCACTGCGTCCAGGACGCCCAGCGCGCCCTGGTGGCCCTGCACACACCGGTGCGGGAACCGGCGGACCGGGACGCGGTGACCTACTGGCAGGACTGGCAGCCGGGCACCACCGGGGCGGCGAACGGCCGGCGCTGGGTACGGGTGAACGGCAGCATGTTCCTGGACTTCGGCCAGCTGCGCGGCCTGTACCTGGAGACGCTGGCAGCGACCGTGCACGCGGCGGAGGCGGCCGATCCCGCGCAGCGCGTCGGCACCCAGGGTCACGTGCTCACGGCCGGGGACCTGCTGACCACCCTGGCCGTGGAGGCGACCGTGCACCACCTCGACCTGACCGTCCGGCTCCCGCGCGCACCGAAGCCGGCGCCCGAGGGCCTGGCCGCGGTGCGGGCCACCCTGGACGGGCTGCTCGGCCGGCCCGCGCCGCCGGACTGGACCGACGAGCACTACGCGCGCGTGGGCACCGGCCGGGCCCCGCTCACCGACGCCGACCGGGCCGCGCTGGGCACAGCGGCGGACCGGTTCCCGCTCTTCGGCTGAGACCCGGCCGGGCACACCCAACACGGGGACACGCACGGCGACACCTGCGCGGTGCGGGCGCGGACGGCGGTGTTGATGGAAGCCTGCGCCCATGAAGATCCCTCCCGCCATCACCCGTTACGTCGACCGGGTCACCGCCGGCCCGGGCGGCGCGATGACCGACGAGGTCGGCGTCATCACCGGCGACCTCACCGTCGCGACCATCCTGAGCGCCGACGGCCACAGCGTGCGGGTCGTCGTCCAGCACTCCGGCGGCGACACCTGGTACACGCTCGCCGGCAGCCCCGCGCCCGTGCCCGCCGGCCAGCTCGCGGCCTACCACCGGGACCTGCTCGGCCGGATCCGCCGCGGGGGCGGCACCCGGGCCACCTGAGCCGGCGCGCCCCGGGCAGGCCGGTCCGCTCCCCGGGTTTCGGCACGGGCCCCCGGGGGAGTCGGTGCGCGTGGTCTCGTACGGAGCGGAGGAGCGCGTGTACCTGCCCGCCCTGTGTGCCGGCTGGCTGACCCAGACCTTCGTGCACTGGGCGTACGCCCCCGACCAGGTCCAGCGCCTGCTGCCCGACGGTCTGGTGGTGGACACGTTCGACGGCGCCGCGTGGGTGAGCCTCACCCCGTTCGTCATGGCCGACGTGCGCCCGCCCGGGGCCCCGCTCGTGCTGCCCTCGTTCCCCGAGACCAATCTGCGGACCTATGTGCGCGACCGGAACGGCCGGGACGGGCTCTGGTTCCTGTCCATCGAGGTGTCCTCCCCGGTCATGCTCGCCGCCCGCGCGGTCGGGGTGCCGTACCACGTCGGCCGCCTGGAGGTGGCACGCCGAGGGGACACCGTGCTCTACACCGGCGTCCGGCGGCGCGGCGGGCCCTCGTACGAGGTGACCGTCCGCCCGGGCGAGCCGGTCCGGCCCGGCCCTCTGGACGTATGGCTGACCTCGCGGTGGCGGGCCTTCACCCGGCGGCTCGGCGCGCTCTGGGAGACGCCCGTCGAGCACGCGCCCTGGCCGGTGCGCGAGGCGCGGCTCGACACCGTCGAGGAGAGCCTCACCCGAGCGGCGGGGTTGCCGCGGCCCACGACCGCACCGCTCGTGCACTACTCGGACGGCCTGCACAAGGTACGCCTGGGCATCTCGCATCCCGTACGGCCGGCTCAGGGCCGGGGTACGGGCGACGGCCCGCCGGCCGCACCGCGGCCACGACCCCATGGCACCCACGAAGGAGGCGCCCGATGAACCGTCCCGCCACCGCCGGCCCCCAGACCACGGGCGGCGCCGACATGAAGCTGCTCGGCATCTACCTCAACGACCACCTCGCCGGTGCCACGGCGGGCACCCAGCGGATCGGCCACCTGGTGCGGTCCGCCCGGGGCTCCGCGCTCGGCAGAGCCCTCCGGCCGGTCGCCGTGGAGATCGCCGAGGACCGCGCGGCACTGCTGGACATCATGCGCGACCTGGACGTGCCGGTGCGGCGGGCGAAGGTCTACGCGGGCTGGACGGCCGAGAAGGTGGGACGCATGAAGCTGAACGGCCGTCTGGTACGGCGTTCTCCGCTCAGCACGGTCCTGGAGCTGGAGGCGATGCGGCTGGCGGTCGAGGGCAAGGCCGCGGGGTGGCTCACCCTGCGCCGGCTCGCCACGACGGACAAGCGCCTGGACCCCGGCCGGCTCGACACCCTCCTGGAACGGGCCCGGCGCCAGCAGGACACCGTGGAGGAGTGGCGTGTGCGCCAGGTGGACACGGCCCTGCGCGCGACCGGCCCGGCCACGGCGTGACGTCCCGGCCACGGTGTGCCTCAGGGCCCCGCCCAGCGTCCCCGAACACCGACCGGCGGGCTCCGGCACCGACCGGCACCCCACCGAACCGCGGACCCCCGGCACCGGCCGGGGCACACCCCGAGCCCCGGCCGAAGACCCCAGGCCCGACCGGCGCACCCCCGCGGCACGACCGCACATCCTGAGCCCCGACCAGCACACCCCGAAACCCCGACCGGCACACGCCCGTGGCACGACCGGGACATCCCGAGCCCCAACCGGAACACCCCGCGAAGCGACCCGCACACCCCCCGCCAAGTGACCCGCGCACCGGGGCGCCCGCCGGCAGGCCCCGGTGGGACCCGGCGCGAGGAGGCTCCGGCCGGACCGCGGGGGGCCGTGCGGATCCGTAGGCTGGGAAGGCCGGAAGCTCCTCCGGGAGACCGACCCGCAGGCAGGAGACGGTCGTGATCGAACTGGCCGCGGCGTTCGCCGTCGCGGGAGCGGCGAGCAACGCCGTGGGCACCGCCTTCCAGCGCAAGGTGGCGTCCGTCTCGCGGGGCAGCGGGATCCGGCTGGTCGCGGAGCTGGCACGCCGGCCGGCCTGGCTGATCGGCATGGCCGGAGTGGTCTGCGCCGCGCTGTTCCAGAGCCTCGCCCTGGTCAACGGCCCGCTCGCACTGGTCCAGCCGCTCTTCATCCTGGAGTTGCCCTTCGCGCTTCTCGTCGCCGCCCCGCTGATGCACCGGCGGCTGCCGCCCTGGGGCTGGTGGGGGGTGGGCGGCTGCGTGGCCGGGCTCGCCCTCCTGCTCGTGGCCGCCGCCCCGCACGGCGCCACCGACCAGGCGCGGCTGGTCCGCTGGATCCCGGCCCTGTGTCTGTGTCTCGGCGCGATGGCCGCGGCCGTCCTGCTGGCCGGCCGGGGGCGCCCGCCGGCCCGGCGCGCCGCGCTGCTGGCGGCCGCGTCCGCGACCGGCAACGCCCTGACCGCCGCCCTGCTGAAGTCGGCCTCCGGCACGTTCGCCGACCACGGCTTCGCGGCGTTCCTGCGGTCGTGGCAGACGTACGGCTTCGCGCTGGCCGGGGCGGCCTCCGTGATCCTGCTGGAGAACGCGCTCCAGGCCGGTCCGCTGGCCGCCGCACAGCCCGCGCTGACCATCGGAGACGCGGTGGTGAGCCTGGCTCTGGGCGTCTTCCTGTTCGGCGAGCGGATCCGGACGGGCTGGTGGCTCGTACCGGAGGCGTGCGGGGCCCTGCTGATCGTGGCGGGCGTGCTGGTCCTCAGCCGGGCCGTCCAACGGATCGTCATTCTGCCGGTCCCCGCCGAGGAGCGGCATCCCGCCACGTGAGGCGGCTCAGGGAGCGGCGACGAGCGGCGGTTCTCCCCAGTCGGACGTCAGCGCCTCCCGCAGGGCGCGGGCCGGGGCCGGCCCGATGCGCTCCACCAGCACCGACTCGATCACCTTGATCGTGGCCTGCGCCCGCTCGTGCACCCGCTGCCCCTCGGCGGTCGTACGGATCAGGCGCCGGCGCGCGGACTCGGGGTCGGGCACCTGCTCCAGCAGCCCCAGGCCGATCAGTCCGTGCACCGCCTGGTGGGCCGTCTGCCGGGTGACGCCGATCCGCCGGGCGAGTTCCGAGACGGTGGTGCCCTCGGCTTCCAGCATCGCGAAGACGGACGCCTGCGCCGTCGTCACCGGCTGCTCACCCGCCGCCTCCATGCTGGCGAACAGGGCGTCCTCGAACCAGCGGCGGGCCTCGGACAGGAGCTGGGGCAGGTTTGCGGCGCGATGACTCATGGCTCCTCGGAAGATCGGTTACCCAGGGGATTATCCTCCGGAGCAGTGTCGTGCGATGAAGGCGGCCGTCCTGGTGAAGCACCCCTCGACCTCGTCCTCCGCGGCCCCCACCCACAGGTGGTTCGCGCCGGGCACCCGCACATGGTCGACCGGGACCCGCGCGGCCCGCAGTGCGGCCGCGAGCCGCTCGCTCTGCGCGCAGGGCACCAGTTCGTCGCGGGTGCCGTGCAGTACCAGGAAGGGCGGCGCCTGGGGCGTCACCCGCAGCGCGGGGCTGGCGTCCCGGGCCAGGTCGGGTGCGTCGACGGGGGCGGTGCCGAGCAGCAGCGCCTCCGGGGTGGCCGGGTCGCACGGGTCGAAGCGGCCCGGTGGCTGGTCCTCGGGGAGGCGGGTGAGGTCGGTGGGCGCGTACCAGGTGACGCAGCCGCGCACGGTCGCCGTGCCGGCACGACCGTCGGTGGTGGTGAGCGCCGTGAGTGCCGCCAGGTGCCCTCCGGCGGACTCACCCCACAGGACCACCTGGTCCGCGTCCAGACCGAGGTCAGCGGCCCGGTTCCGCAGCCAGACCAGCAGCGCGCGCAGGTCGGTGACCTGGGCCGGGTGACGGGCTTCGCCGCTGAGCCGGTAGTCCGGGCAGGCCACGGCCACACCGGAGAGCGCGAGCCGGGCGAACGGCCCGGGCCGCCAGTGCCGGAACCGCGGTCCGAGGTCGTCACGCAGTCCTGTCCGCCAGCCGCCTCCGTGCACGAAGACGACGACCGGTACGGGCCCCCGCGACTCCTCCGGCAGCCACAGATCTGCCTCCAGCGGCCGACCGCCGTCCGGCACGGCGTAGACGGCACCACGCACCAGCCGCACACCCGGGACGGGCCGCGCGGCCGACGGGAGGGGCAGCCGCAGGGGGTCCGGCGGGTCGAGGAGCTCCAACGGGAAGCCGGGGGCGGGCGGGGTGCCCTCGGGCGGGGAATCCTGATGCACGGTGTCCTCGGGTACGGGCTCTTCGGGTAGGGGGTCCTTGACTACGGCCTCGTCGGGGACGGTGTCCTCGGGCACGGTGACCTCGACAACAGCCTCCTCACGCATGGCGTCCTCACGCATGGCGTCCTCACGCACCGTGTCGTTCAGCGGGCGAGGCGCGGGAACAAGGTCAGCGCGTTGGTGGTGGTCAGGGAGCGCCAGCTGGTGCCCGGTACCGGGGCGGGTGCGCTGTCGAAGGAGGCGGCGTGCGCCCGGGCCGCGTCCTGTGGCGTCCAGCAGTAGTCGCTTCCGTACAGCAGCCGCGCCGGGTCGGCCAGGCCGAGCAGGGCCGGCACCTGGCGCGGGAAGGCCGGGCCGGCGAGGTCGTAGTACAGGCGGCGCAGCTGGGCGACGGCGTCCGGTGCCTGCCCCTCGCCCCGCATGAACAGTCGCAGGAAGCCGTCGATGCGGTCGGCCAGGACCGGGAGGGCGCCCCCGCAGTGCGGTACGACGACCCTGAGGTCCCGATGGCGTTCGAGTGTCCCGGCGAAGAGCAGGTCGGTGACGGAGCGGGCGGTGTCGAAGACGAACTCCACCATGGGGCGCGGCCGGCCGAGCGCGGAGCGCTCCCAGCACACCGGTGACGTGGGGTGGACGAAGACGACGGCCCGGCGCCGGTTCAGTTCGGCGAACACCGGTTCCAGGCGGGGGTCGCCGAGGTAGACACCGTGGCTGTGGGTCTCCAGCACGACACCGTCGGCGTGCAGCTGGTCGAAGGCGTACGCGATCTCGGCGAGCGCGCCGTCGACGTCGGGCAACGGCAGCGAGGCGAACAGCCCGAAGCGCCCGGGGTGGTCCCGTACGATCCCGGCGCCGTCCTCGTTGACCTCGCGGGCCAGCGCACGCGCGGCGGCCGGATCGCCGAAGGACACGCCCGGGGACGACACCGACAGCACGGCGGTGTCGATGCCGCTGCGGTCCATCAGCTCCAGATGCGCGCGGGCGGACCACACCGGCCAGGCGGGCACCCCGTCGGGCCGCTCGTGCCCGGCCGCCCTGGCCTGGCGGACGTAGGAGTCGGTGACGAAGTGGGCGTGGACGTCGACGAGTCCGGGGCGGTCAGCGGGCACGTTCATCGGCGGGATCCTCGTGGGTGGGAGGGGAGTCGGACGGGGTGGGAGCGGGCGCGGTGTGCGGGGAATCCGGGGCCTCGGACGCCGGACCGGGGCCGGGGCCGGGGCCGGCCGGAGCCGACGCCGGGGTCGTCCGGGCCGCGCGGGCCCGCTGCCGTACCGCCGACACCGCGCGTTCGCCGATCACGATGCCCAGCAACCCCGTCAGCCCCGGCAGAGGCGGGGCGGGTGAGCGGAGGCCGAGCAGCCAGTAGACGGCACCCATCAGCCCCCCGGCGACGAAGGCGATGCCGGCGGCCCGCAGGAACCCGGCGGAACGGCGGACGCGGGCAGCCAGGCGGCACCGAACGGTCCGGCGGCACCCAGCGGCCCGCACGGCGTCGGCCGCGGCGGAGCGCCGTGAGCCCTCCCCGGGCCTCACCGCAGCTCCAGCAGGCTCTGCCCGAGCAGCATGCCGAGCAGGCCGAACAGGGCGACCGGCGGTGGGGCGGGCGACCTGACCCGCAGCAGCCCGTACAGGGCGCCGACCAGGGCACCCGCGCACAGGGCCTGGACGTACGGCACGCGTGTCAACTCCCGGTGCGCCACTGGTGGTCGGGCAGGAACCGGACGTCGTACCGCTGGGGCACGGTCGTGAACTTCTCCGGCGCGGGCACGAACGGCCGGGCGGGCAGGCCGAGTTCGTCCGCCGGGGTGCCGAGGGCCTCGAAGAACCGCTCGAAGGTGCCGTTCGGACCGGCGGCGACGCCGACGACCTGCGAGTGGTGGCGTTCCATGCGGTAGGCGTGCGGGCAGTTCTTCGGGACGAAGCCGAAGTCCCCGGGCGTGAGCAGCTTCTCGTACTGCTCGCCGGCCAGGTCCTCCACGAAGAGCCGCACCGCGCCCTGGGTGATGTAGAAGACCTCGTAGGTGTCCGCGTGCGAGTGGGCGGGGATCACCTCCCCCTTCGGCCCTTCGCAGGTGAAGAAGTTGAACGCGTTCTCGGTCTGTTCGCCGCCCGCGTAGATCGTCACCAGGTCACCGAACAGATGGGCCCGGTCGCCCAGGCCCTTCTCGATGAAGTAGGGCCTGCCGGGCTCCGGGGGGATGAAGGAGCGGGCGCGATGCCGGGTGGCGTACTCGATGGTCATGCGGAACCTCCGGTTCTCCACGCGTCAATGTCAGGCTACCTGACATTGAGCCTGTGGCCAACCGTCGGCCGTCACCCGGCACGGTCCTCCGGTCACCCGGAGGGAGCCGGCGCGGTCCGGTGGCCGGACCCGGTGGTCCCGGAGACGTGCACCAGGTCCTCGCCGATCACGGCACGGGCGTCACCGATCCGTTCCGCGCAGGTGGATGCGACGGGGATCGCGCGCCGTTCCGTCATGGGCCGAACGCCGAGCGACCGTCCCGGTCACGTCCGACAGCCCGTACGCCCGCGCCGCCTCACTGCTCGGCCCGCACCCGGTGCCGGCTCATGGCGGAGACCCGGTTGAACGCGTTGATGGTCACGGCCACCCAGATCACGGCGGAGATCTGGTCGTCGGTGAGGACGTCCCGCGCCGTCGCGTAGGCGGCGTCCTGCGCGGCGGTGTCGGCCACGGCCGTGGTCGCCTCGGCGAGGGCCAGGGCTGCTCGCTCGGCGGGCGTGAAGAGGTCGGTGTCGCGCCAGGCGGCGAGCACGCCGAGGCGCTGCGGGCTGTCCCCCGCCCGCAGCGCCGCCCGGGTGTGCAGGTGCAGGCAGTAGGCGCAGCCGTTCAGCTGGGACACGCGGAGGTTGACCAGTTCCACCAGCACGCGGTCCAGGCCGGCGTCGGCGGTGACCGCGCGCACCGCCTCGGACGTCTGCACCAGCGCGTGGTACGCCTTGGGGCTCTGCTTGTCGATGTAGATCCGCCGGTCGGCGCCGGCCTGGACGGGGCTGGTCAACCTGGGCTCCTCCGCGTGGCAGTTTTGTTGAAGTTGAAACTATCATGGCCGGTCCGGAGGTGCGCGGGCCGGCAGCACTCACGGGCGTCGGCCGCGGGCAGACGCGCATCCGGTGGTCAGCGAGTGGGGCAGGCGAGGTCACCGGGCGGGAGGTGGCCGGTCGCGAGGTAGCGGTTGACCGCGCCGTCCACGCACCGGCTGCCGAAGACGCCGTACACCGCGTGCTGGTCCGCTCCGCGCAGGGTCACCAGGCGGGAGCTGGGCCAGTCGCGGCGCACCGCCTCCGCCATGGGGTAGACGGTGCGCGGATCGCCGGTGGCGTTGACGAGCAGGGCCGGCAGGTCGTCGCGGACCGTCGTCGGGCGTTCGCGCGGCGGCTCCCAGAACGCGCACGCGTTGATGTCGTTCGTGACGGGCGCGAACAGCGTGTCCCGGCGGTCGGCACGCCGCAGATCGCGCCAGTACGTCTCCGGGTCACGCGGCGCTGCCACGTCCCCGCACAGGATGGCGGTCTGCGCGCTGCCGTAGGGGGACTCGTGCCCGGTCAGCACGAACTCCAGCGCCGAGGCCAGCCACGGCGAAGGGGTGACCGGCCGGCCCCCGGCGGCCCGCCGCAGCTCCCGCACGCCCTGGGCGAAGTCGCCGTACGCCGTGGGGTTGTCCTGCGAGAGACCGTTGAAGACGAGGACGGGCAGGACGTGGTCGTCCACCCGGTACCCGCCGACGCGCAGGGGCGTGCGGGCGGAAGCCGACCTGACCGCCTCCACGGTGGCCAGTACGGCGCTCCCGGTGCGCCCCAGCCCGTAGATCTCGTGGTGGGCGGCGGTCCAGTCGGCCCAGTCGCGCAGGGCGTGCCGGTTGGCCTCCTCCGTGCCCCGCAGCAGCCGCGGACCGTAACGGGCGGGGTCGGCCACGCCGTCCAGGACGACCCGGTCGGTGTGCCCGGGGAACATCGTCGCGTAGACCTGGCCGAGGTAGGTGCCGTAGGAGTAGCCCAGGTAGGAGATCCTGCGCTCGCCCAGCGCCGCCCGGATGACGTCCATGTCGCGCGCGGTGTTCCGGGTGGTGGCGTACGGCAGCAGGTCCCCGGCGTGGGTACGGCAGCGGCGGGCGAGGTCCTTGGAGAGGGCGACCACGCGGTCGAAGGCGGCGCGGCCGGTGCCGGCGCCGCGGATCATGCTGCCGGTGGGCCAGTGGCAGTCCAGGGTGGTGCTCCGGCCGACGAAGCGGGGGTCCACCCCGACCACGTCGTAGCGTTCGGCGACGTCCTTCATGGCCGTGCGCACCCACGGCGGATCGCCGAGCGTCTGCCCGCCGGGACCACCGCTGTTGAGCAGCAGCGCGCCGACGCGGTGGGCGGTGTCGGTGCCCCGGATCCGGGAGATCGCGACGGTGATCGCACGGCCGTCGGGGCGGGCGTAGTCCAACGGCACCGTGACGTCGGCGCATTGGGCACCGGCCTGTTCGAGTTCCTCGCCGGTGGCGTCGTCGGGGCCGAGCCGGCAGCTCTTCCAGTGGAGGTGCTGGTGGTGGTAGCGGGCGAGGGGGTCGGCGGCCGGGCGGGCCGGGGCGGCCGACGCGGGCGCGGTGCCCAGGGCCAGCGCGCCCGCGAGGGACAGCGTGACGGCCGCCGGGGCCCGGGAGAGGAGGCGGCGTGGGAAGGTGGCGGGGGTCATGCGGGGGTCCTTTCGGCGGACGGGGCCTCGCAGAGGGCCTTGTCGACGACGTCGAGGAAGTCCTGTTCGGCCTGGAGCGTGGCGGGCACCTCGTTCAGGGCGACGGCGACGGCGCGGCCGTCCGGGCCGGTCGCGACCAGCGCCCGGTGGCCGCCGGGCACGGTCCCGGCATGCCCCCACCAGAGGCCGCCGCAGGACAGCGGTGAGGAGATCAGGCCGAGCCCGTAGCGGGCGCCGGGCCAGAGCCGGTCGGGGTCGGCGGCCACCGTGCGCCGCATCTCGGCGCGTTGCGGCGCGGGCAGCAGCCGTCCGGTGAGCAGCGCGCGGGCGAACCGGGTCAGGTCCGCCGGCGTGGACACCAGGGCCCCGCCGACCCCGCCGAAGGTGGTGTTCCAGGCGGTGCCGTCCACCCGGCGGCCGTCTTCCGCGGTGAAGTAGCTGTGCGAGTGCGGGCCCCGGATGCGGGTCTCGTCACCGGGCCAGTACGTGTCGCGCAACCCCAGGGGCGCGATGATCCGGCGGCTGATCTCGGTCTCCGGGCTGTGGCCGGTGACCTCGCGCACGATCAGCCCGGCGACGAGGTAGTTCGTGGTCGCGTAGTGCCAGGTCCGCTGAGGGCGCGGCAGCCGCAGGGCCCGGGCGATGAGCAGGTGCGGCTCGAAGTGGCGGTGGCGCAGTCGTTCGATGTGCTGCCACTCGGGGGCGTCGAGGTAGTCGGGCAGTCCGCTGGTGTGCCGCAGGAGCTGCCGTACGGTGATCCGGCGGCCGTCGTACGCGCCGCCGCGGATCAGGCCGGGCAGGTAGCGCTCGACGGGGGCGTCCAGGGACAGCCGCCGCTCGGCGGCCAGTTGCAGGACGACCGTCGCGGTGAACGTCTTGGTGACGCTGCCGACGCGCAGCCGGTCGGTGGTGTTCATGGGGCGGCCGGTGCGCAGCTCGGCCACGCCGTCGGTCGCCGTCCAGCGCGCGCAGGGGGCGTCCGGGTCGGCGCCGGTGACCAGGACCGCGGCACCGGCGATCCGGTCGTGGGGGGGGGGGGGGGGGGGGGGGGGGGGCCGGGCCCCGGGGGGGGGGGGGGCCCGGGGGGGGGGCGGGGGGGGCGGGGGGGGGGGGGGGGGGGGGGGGGGGGGGGTGGGGGGGGGGGGGGCGCGCGCCGGGCCCCCGGGGGGGGGCCCCGCCGGGGGGGGGGGGGGGGGGGGGGGGGGGCGGGGGTCCACCCCCCCGGGGCCCCGGGCGTCGGGGCGCGGCCCCCGGGGGGGCCCCACGGACCGGCTCAGCGCCGGGTGCGGGCCGCAGACGCGGGAGGCGTCCCGGGACTGCGGCGCGGCGGCGGCCGGGGTGACGGCCGGGGTGACGGCCACCAGGCAGGCCGTGGCCAGGGCCGCGAGGCCGGTACGCGGGCGCCATGCGGAACCGGGCGGACGGGAGGCGGAACCCCGTGGACGGCGGGACGCGGAACCCGGCGCACGGGACGTGGGACTCGGTGCACGGGACGCGGGACTCGGTAAGGAGATCGCCATGTCCCCTGACGCTAGGCACCGCCCGGGCCGCGTTCACTCCGGCGGGCAGGCGGTTCGGGGCGGGGGGCAGCACCAGCGCGCGCCCGGAGGCGAGCCCCCGCACGCGCCTCACACCCCTCGGACAGCCGTACCAAGGGTGAACGGCGGGCGTTGTGCCGTGTCCGGAACCCGGGGCTGCCACTCTGGACGGGACGAGGGGTCCGCTCATCGCTGGGGGGGGCAGGCGTGACGGTTGGGGGCAGCGGCTCGGTCCGGCGGACGCCGCGGCACGTGGCCTGCGTGATGGACGGCAACGGCCGCTGGGCGGCGCGGCGTTCACTGCCGCGCACCTCGGGTCACCGCGCGGCGGAGACGACGGTGATCGACGTCATCGAGGCGGCGCGGACGGCCGGCGTGGAGTGGCTGAGCCTGTACGCGTTCTCCACCGAGAACTGGCAGCGCCCGAGCGCCGAGGTCGACTTCCTGATGCGGCTGGTCCGCCGCGTGGTGCGCAAACACGCCGCGCTGCTGCACGCGCGCGGGATCCGCTGCCGGTTCCTCGGGGTGGCGGATCCCCGTATCCCCCCGGCACTGGCCGGGGACTTCGCCGATCTGATGACGCTCACCGGTGAGAACCGGGGTATGACGCTGACCGTCGCCTTCGATCACGGCGGGCGCCGGGACATCGTGGCGGCGGCACGGTCCCTGATCCGCAGCGGGGTGCCGGCCGAGGCGGTGGACGAGCGGAGCTTCGCCGCTCATCTGCCGTTCCCCGACACCCCCGATGTGGACCTCGTCATCCGGACCTCCGGGGAACAGCGCATCTCCAACTTCATGCTCTGGCAGGTCGCCTACGCGGAATGGATGTTCCCGCCGGTGCTCTGGCCCGACTTCCGCGCGCCGCACTTCGTGGAGTGCCTGCACGCCTACCAGCAGCGCGACCGCCGCTTCGGCGGCGTGGCGCCCGACGCGAACGGAGAACGACGACCGTGACGGACACGCGCGGCAACGAGCCCAGGAACACCGGCACCGAGGCCGGTGTCGGCCAACTCTTCGGCGAAGGCAGTCAGTTCCACGCGTTCTTCAATGATCCGCGCTGGGCGCTGGCCATCGTCCGGGCGACCGTGCTGGAGGCGGCGCACCCTCAGGTCGGCGGGGCCCTGATCGACAATTCCACGTTCGTGACGCACCCGTGGCGACGGCTGCGCAACACGATCGTCAGTCTGCAGCGCATGTTCGGGCCCGACGACGCGGTACGGCGCAGGGAGGCGGCCCGGCTCAACCGGCTGCACGCCCGGCTGCGCGGCACCGACGCGCACGACCGGCCGTACGACGCGCTGGACCCCGAGGTGCGGGCCTGGGTGGTCGCGACGCTCTTCGAGAGCAGCGTCACGATGTGCCGCCTCAGCGGGCAGCCCCTGGAGCAGGACGCCATCGAGCGGCTGTACGCCGAATTCCGGGCCTACCTCGCCCTGCTGGACGGTGATGCCCGGCATCTTCCGCCCACCGTCCAGGAGTTCTGGCCGTACTACGACCGGGTGGTCGAGGAACGGCTGGAGAACACGGAGGCGATGCGCGTCATCCTCTACCGGCTCTTCGACCATCTGCCCGTGCCGCCGCTGCTGCACGGTCTGCCCACGCTGTGGGCGGCCGGCCGCGCGCTCGTCGGCCCGCTGATCGGTGTCATCACCGTGGCGTCCCTGCCGGAGCCCTTCCGACGGCGGGCCGGGCTGCCCGAGCTGCCCGGCGCCCAGACCCTGATGCAGAGCGCCTACCTGGCCGCCGGCCTCGCGCGGTTCCTGCCCGACGGCCTGCTCCGGACCGACGGCGTGGTCGACCTGCTCTTCCTCTCCCCCGACAGCGACGACCCCCGGGCCCGGACGATCAGCGCGCTGCGGGACCGGATGAGGCGGGCCGGGGCCCTGGTCCGGCTGATCACACCCCTGCCGCCGGAGGAGCCGGACCCCGACCCGGGGAGCGCGTCGCGGCGGGGCGCGGAGGAGTTCTTCGCGGCGGTGCTGGACCAGACCGGGGACGGCTATCTGGACTGGCCCGACCTCGCCGCCATGGCCCGGGAACTCGCCGGCCGCCTCGACCTGGACGAGCCGGAGGAGACGCGGCTCTACGACGCCTTCGCCGGCTGGTGGCGCGAGCTCCAGGCGGCCCTCGACACCGACGGCGACGGCCGCGTCAGCGCCCGGGAGTACGCGGCGGCCGTGCCGTCGCTGGCCGGGCCCGCCCTGATCAGGGTCGCCGAGGTCCTCTTCGACGTCACCGACGCGGACGGCGACCGACGTGTCGACGCGGCCGAGTACCGGGCGCTGTTCCGCACCGGGTTCCGGCGGGACGTGGCCGGCGCGGACGGCACGTACGCGCGGGGCGCCTTCGTGCGGGACTTCCTGGCCTTCATGTCGGGCCGGGAGCGTTCCACGCCGTACGACCCGCTGCTCGCCGACGCCTGACCGGCGGCCCGGTGCGGCGGCGTCCGTCAGCCGAGGCCGAGGGTGCTCAGGGTGTGTTCGGCCATGCGCCGCTCGCCGAGGGCGTTCGGGTGGACCGGGACGACGCTCTGCCCGAACAGCAGCGGCTCGATCCACCGGGTGCCGACGGCCCGGCAGGCGTCATGTCCGGCCGAGACCTCGGAGAAGTCGACGTAGGTGGCCCCCGTCTCCTCGGCGGCGCGCCGGACCACGGCGTTGAGGTGCGCCTGGAGGGCGTGCAGGTAGGGCACGTCGCCGGTGGCGAGCGGCAGCCTGACGAAGCAGGACGGGTCGGCGGTGGCGGGCGTGATCCACGGGTAGCCGAGCACCGCCACCCGGGCCTGGGGAGCCTTGGCCCGGACGCTGCGCAGGGCGGACTTCAGCGCGGGATAGGTGTGGGCGTCGATCTCGTCGTCGAAGGACGTGCCGTACCGGTCCGCGCAGGGACTGCCCTTGCCGCCGCTGAGGACGCCGGCGGTGCCGCAGGCCGTGATGGCGTTGATGAAGGTGCCGTTGTCGTTGCCGCCGATGGTGAGGGTCACCAGGTCGGTGTCGGCGGTGACCGCGTCGGCCTGGGGGGCGACACCGGGGTACTGGGCCTCGGTGACGTCCTTGGTCTGGGCGGCGCCACAGGTCACGTCCGTCAGCCGGGCCGCGGTCCGGGCGGCGATGACGTGGGGGTAGTTGGCCGTGGAGCGCAGGCAGAGCGGACTGGTGAGGTCGACGGGGAGGACACCGGAGGCGGCACTGTAACTGTCGCCGAGGGCGGCGTAGTTCAGGGGCGTGGTGGCGTGGGCGGGGGCCGTGCCGAGGCCGAGGACCAGTGCGCCGACGGCCGCGCAGGCCGCCGTGAGGACGCGGCGTGCGGTGGGTATGGGCATGCGGTGCTCTCCCCTCTCGGGACAGGACACAGGACGGACGGGCATGGCGGTGCCGTGGGATGGCGGTGCCGTGGCTTCCGCCCGGTGGCGTGCGGTGCAGGGCATGGTGGAGCACGGGAACGGGCGGCTCGATCGAACCGAGGGCGTGCGGGGGCGACGCGATGGGCTGGGGGTGCGGGACGACGCGAAGGGCGTGCGGGGGCGACCGCGAGCTGCGGGCCGTAGGGTGGCGGCGGGGTTACCGCAGGGTGCTACCGCTAGGTAATGTGAGGCCGCCGCATCGCCGAGTCAACATTGTCGACAGAACTTCTTGAAAGTCGGAGCGCACTGATAGGGCGGGCGTTTCGGGGGCACTCGGAGGACAGGAGCCCCGTCATCGGCTGGAGGCACGTCATGATCGCCCTCGGCATCATCCTGCTCATCATCGGCTTCATCACCGGCATCTCGATCCTGTGGACCATCGGCGTCATCCTGCTGGTGGTGGGAGCCATCCTGTGGA
The DNA here is from genome assembly GCF_044329325.1 of Streptomyces sp. NPDC017676. Taxonomy (NCBI): domain Bacteria; kingdom Bacillati; phylum Actinomycetota; class Actinomycetes; order Kitasatosporales; family Streptomycetaceae; genus Streptomyces; species Streptomyces sp. NPDC017676. Next base: position 100,431 of record NZ_JBIRJA010000016.1, read on the forward strand.
TCATGGGGTCCATGGGACACGCGGTCGCCGGCCGCCGTCACTACTGGTGAGCGGCCGCTCCGGATGAGCGGCCACCAATGAACCCTCCGGCGGGCGCGGCTGAGCGCCCGCCGGGCGGCGCGTGCGCTCCTCGGTGCCCGGGGCGACCGGGTCCGCGGAACTCGACTTCGCTCCGCAGGCTGTGACAACCCGTCATGAGCGGTCCGTGACATCCTGCGGGGCGCGTACGCGTCCGTCGCCGCGACCACCGCTTCCGCCGCGACCACTGCTTCCGTGCCGGAGGTACCGAGGGTGTGGCGCGTCGCACTCCTCCGCGCTCTCGCCATCGCAGCCATCGCCGCCGTCGCAGCCGTTGCCCCGTCACCGATGAAGTGGCCGTTGCCCCAGGAGCGGACAATGCTGCGGGCGAAGGCCGCCGGGAACAGTGTGCTCAGCCCCCGGGTCAGCGGTTCCTGGCGCGGCGCGAGGACGGAGCCCCGGGACACGCCACACCAGCCACCGTTCGCGGACAGGCCGCTGCCGCTCTGGTCGAGCAGGGTGATCCGGCCCCGGCAGGCAACTGTCCCGGACGCGCCCCGGAACTGTCCGTGATCCGTAACAGACGGATCCTTCCCCCAACCCCGGCCGTCCTGCCAGGTGCAAGGGGTGCGCGGTGCTTGGGCACTGCACCTCATCAGCACGGCACAGGCATCGGCACGGCAGGGGGCGGACGGACATGGCGCGGCACGGTGGACGGGGATGGTACGGCCGGGTGATCGCGGCGGCGGTCGGGGTCACGGCGGTGGCAGCCGCCACGTCGGTGTGGACGGCGCAGGCCGGCCAGACCGGCGGTGGGCCGGCCGCGCCGCACGCGTCCGCCCGGGCCGCCGCGCCCCGGGCCCATCCCGTGTCCGCCACCATCGTCCACGCCTCCGACCAGGGCGAGCACGCGGTGAACATCACCATCGACGACGGCCCGGACCCGGTCTGGACCCCGCAGGTGCTCCAAGTGCTGCGCGACAACGGTGTGAAGGCGACGTTCTGCATGGTCGGCACCCAGGCCGAGGCACACCCCGAGCTGGTCCGGCAGGTGGTGGCCGCCGGGCACCGGCTGTGCGACCACACGGTGTCGCACGACACCACCATGGACACCAAGTCCCAGGCCTACCAGGCGCAGCAGATCGAGGACGCCGAGCGGCAGATCACCAAGGCGTCGGGCGGGGTACGGCCGACGTACTACCGGGCCCCGGGCGGCGCGTTCACCCCGTACAGCCGGAAGTTGGCGGCCTCGCACGGGATGCGGCCGCTGGGCTGGAACGTCGACTCCAAGGACTTCGAGCGGCCGGGCAGCGACGCGATCATCGCGACCGTCGAGCGGGAGGTGCCGAACGGGCCCACGATCCTCTTCCACGACGCGGGCGGCGACCGCTCCCAGACGGTGACGGCCCTGCGCACCGTGCTGCCGTGGCTGAAGCAGCAGGGGTACGAGTTCGGCTTCCCGGTCCGGTGACCGCCTTCCCGGTGCGCTGAACGCCTTCCCGGTCCGGTGACAGCCTTCGCGGTCCAGTGACCGGCTTCCCGGTCCGCCGCCCGCGGACCGCTCGGCGGGCGGCGGGCGTTGCGCGGAGTGCGTGCCGCTGTCACAGAGTGGTGGCGCCCTCTTGTGGCGTGTTCATGCAGTGCCTAGCCTCCGATGTGTTGTGCACAGCGAAATCACCATTGCGCATGTTGCAACGCCTCATCGGAGGAGCACTGCATGAAGCTGTCCGTCCGTTTCGTTGGGCTCACCGCGCTCGCCACCGCCCTCGTCTCCGCCTGCGCGCCCCAGACCTCCGGCACCTCCGCCTCCGACAAGGACGAGAAGACCGGCACCGTGCGCCTCTGGCTCTTCCAGGAGGTCGACAACCAGCCGAAGCAGCGCGTCGTCGACGCGGTGATCGCCGGCTTCGAGAAGGCGCACAGCGGCACCGACGTCACCGTCGAGTACATCCCGGTGGAGACCCGCGCCCAGCGCGTCAAGGCCGCCTTCAACGACCCGAAGTCCGCGCCCGACGTGATCGAGTACGGCAACACCGACACCGCCGGCTATGTGCGGGACGGCGGACTCGCGGACGTCACCCGGGAGTTCGACGCCTGGAGCGAGGCGAAGGACACCGATCCGACCGCCCGGCGGTCGGTCACCGTGGACGGGAGGGTCTACGGGGCGCCGTACTTCGTCGGCGTCCGCGCGCTGTACTACCGCACCGACGTCTTCCGCGAACTCGGCCTGCGCGCGCCCGAGTCGCAGGCCGAGCTGATCTCCACCGCGAAGAAGATCCGGGCCGCGAGACCCGGCCTGTACGGCCTCGCCGTCGGCGGCGCCTACACCTACGGCGCGATGCCGTTCATCTGGGCCGACGGCGGCGATCTGGCCACGGACAAGGAGGGGGCGTACACCTCCGCCATCGACAGTCCGGCCGCCCGGAAGGGCATCGAGGCGTACACCTCCCTCTTCGGCGACGACAACTGTCCCGCCGCCAAGTGCGCGGGCATGGGCGGCAACGACACCGTGACCGCGTTCGCCTCCGGGAAGGCGGCCATGGCGATCGGCGGCGACTTCAGCCACGCCGCCGTGGAGGCCGGGAAGGTCAGGGGGAAGTACGCGGTGGTGCCGCTGCCGGGGGTGAAGCCCGGCTCGATCGCGCCGGCGTTCGCGGGCGGCAACAACATCGGCGTCCTGAAGAGCACGTCGCACCGCACGCTCGCCGTGGACCTGATGAAACGGCTCGCCTCGAAGAAGACGCAAGGGGAACTCTTCGACGCGATGGGCTTCCTGCCGACCTTCACGGACGTACGGCAGCGGGCCGCGGCCGAGAAGCCGTACGTGAGGCCGTTCGTCCGGACCCTCGCCGCCGGCACCAGGTTCGTGCCCGTCTCGCCCGCCTGGGCCCGGATCGACTCCTCGCTGGTGCTGCCGACGATGTTCCAGGAGATCGTCAGCGGCAAGAAGGACGTCGCGGCGGCTTCCGCCGACGCGGCGAAGAAGATGGACGAGGCGTTCGGAACCGCCAGGTGAGCCGGCTGACGGCGGCTTCCGGGGCGGAACTCGCAGAGCCTCGGCGGGTGCGGGTGGTGCGTGGCCCGTCGCGCCCACGCGGCGGCAGCCGCACCTCGAACGCGGCCCCGCGCACCTCGGGCGGATGGACGCCCTGGCTCTGTCTCGCGCCCGCACTGCTCGTTCTGGGCGGCCTGCTGGTCTACCCCGTCTACCAGCTCGGCCTCATCTCGTTCCTGGAGTACACCCAGGCCCAGGTCAGCGGCGGGGAGCCCACCCGCTTCCGGGGCCTGGCCAACTACACCGAGCTCTTCGCCGACGACCAGTTCCGGCAGGTGCTGCTGGCGACGGTCGGCTTCGCGGCGGCCTGTGTGGTCTGCACACTGGCCGTGGGCTGCGCGCTCGCCGTCCTGCTCACCCGGGTCCGCGCGGTCCCGCGGCTCGCCCTCCTGCTGGCCGCGCTGGGGGCGTGGGCCACACCGACGATCACCGGTTCGACGGTCTGGCTGTTCCTCTTCGACCCCGACTTCGGCCCGGTCAACCGCCTCCTGGGCATCGGCGACTTCTCCTGGACCTACGGCCGTTACAGCGCGTTCCTCCTGGTCCTGCTCGAAGTCGTCTGGTGCTCCTTCCCGTTCGTGATGGTCACCGTCTACGCCGGCATCCGCGCGGTGCCGGCCGAGATCCTGGAGGCCGCCGCCCTGGACGGCGCCTCGCAGTGGCGGATCTGGCGCTCGGTGCTGGCGCCGGTCCTCAGACCGATCCTCGTCATCGTCACCGTCCAGTCGGTGATCTGGGACTTCAAGGTCTTCACCCAGATCTACGTGATGACGGGCGGCGGCGGCATCGCCGGGCAGAACCTGGTCCTGAACGTCTACGCCTACCAGAAGGCCTTCGCCTCCTCGCAGTACAGCCTCGGGTCCGCGATCGGCGTCGTCACGCTGCTGATCCTGCTCGCGATCACGCTGGGATACCTGCGGCTGCTGCGCCGCCAGGGGGAGGAGCTGTGAGCCTCGTACACGGTCGGGCGGTACGGCGGCCCTGGCGGCTCGCCGCCGAGGCGACCGCGCTGCTGGTCGCCGCGGTCGTCGCCTTCCCCCTGTACTGGATGCTGCTCGGCGCGTTCAGACCGGCCGGGGAGATCGAGTCCACCGAGCCGAGACCCTGGACGGCTTCGCCTTCGCTGGACTCCTTCCGACGCGTGTTCGGACAGCAGGAGTTCGGCCGGTACTTCGTCAACAGCCTTGCCGTCGCGGTGAGTGTCGTGATCGCCTCCGCGCTGATCGCCTTCCTCGCCGCGACCGCGGTGACGCGCTTCCGGTTCCGGTTCCGGACCACCCTGCTCATCATGTTCCTGGTGGCCCAGATGGTGCCGGTGGAGGCGCTCACCATCCCCCTGTTCTTCCTCATGCGGGACCTCGGTCAACTGAACACGCTGGGCTCCCTGATCCTGCCGCACATCGCCTTCTCGCTGCCGTTCGCGATCTGGATGCTGCGCGGGTTCGTGCGGGCCGTTCCGGAGTCCCTGGAGGAGGCCGCGTACCTGGACGGGGCGAGCCGCGCGCGCTTCCTGTGGCGGATCCTCCTCCCGCTGGTCCTGCCGGGGCTGGTGGCCACGAGCGTGTTCTCCTTCATCTCCGCCTGGAACGACTTCCTGTTCGCCAAGTCGTTCATCATCAGCGACACCTCGCAGTCGACCCTGCCGATGGCCCTGCTGGTCTTCTACAAGCCCGACGAGCCGGACTGGGGCGGGGTCATGGCGGCGTCCACGGTGATGACCGTTCCGGTGCTGGTGTTCTTCGTCCTCGTGCAGCGACGGCTGGTCTCCGGGCTGGGCGGAGCGGTGAAGGACTGACCTGCTCCGGGCCCTTCCTCGATGGCATGTTGAAACGGCAATCAAGAAACGCCACAAACCATCACGAAATAGACATGCCTCTCGGCAAATCGGGCAACCGGGTTGGTGTCGAAGCGACCGCAACCATCCGGACCACCGGCATGGACCTGGAGCACACCATGATCATCAAGAAAATGCACGAGATGGGCATCCGCAGCGAGCACGCCTACCTGGCCGGCATGGCTTCCATCGGCCTCACGGTGGCCGCGTGGATAGGCTCCCTGAAGATGGAACCCGGCACCGGCCTGGACCGCGCCGACCGCTGGGGCATCTTCGTCGGCGAATGGGCCCCCACCTTCTTCGGCCTGGGTCTCGCCCTGTCCCACTACGAGCAGCAGGACGGCACCCTCACCGCGAGCAACGTGCACGAGCTCCGCGAACGGCAGAAGGCCGGCTGAACGCGTCGACGACAGCGCCGCCACAGCGGGCGGCGCTGTCCCCGTGCGATCACTCGACGGCCGGGACCGCCGGCGCGACGAAACCGTCGGGTCCGACCCTGACGTGGGACGATGGGGAGATGGGCATCCTCCGCAGGAACAACGTCCGGGTCATCGGGCAGGAGTCCGGCCGGACCTTGATCCTCGCGCACGGCTTCGGCTGTGACCAGAACCTGTGGCGCCTCGTGACTCCCGGCCTGGCGCGGCGCTTCCGCGTGGTGCTGTTCGACTACGTCGGCTCCGGCCGCTCCGACCTGGCGGCGTGGCGGGAGAAGCGCTACGCGACCCTGGACGGCTACGCCCAGGACGTGGTGGACGTGTGCGAGGAGCTGGACCTGCGGGACGCCGTGTTCGTGGGCCACTCGGTCAGCGCCATGGTCGGCGTCCTGGCCGCCGCGGCGGTACCGGGCGGGATCGGCTCCATGGTCATGGTGTGCCCCTCACCCTCCTACACCGACGACGAGGACTATCGCGGCGGCTTCACCGCGGCGGACATCCACGAGCTGCTGGACTCGCTGGAGGCCAATTACCTCGGATGGTCCGCGACCATGGCCCGGGTCATCATCGGCAACCCCCACCGGCCGGAACTGGGCGCGGAGCTGACCAACAGCTTCTGCGCCACCGACCCGGACATCGCGCGCGTCTTCGCGCGCACCACGTTCCTGTCCGACAGCCGTCAGGACCTGAAGACGGTGACCGTGCCCACCCTGGTCCTCGAATGCGCGCACGACGTCATCGCGCCCCGGGAGGTCGGGGCGTACGTCCACGCCGCCGTCCCCGGCAGCCGCCTGATCACCTTGGCCGCCACCGGCCACTGCCCGCAGCTGAGCGCTCCCGAGGCCACCGCCCGGGCGATCACCACGTTCGTGGAAGAGCTGGGCTGATGTCCGGCTCCTCCCCGGCTCCCAGGCCCCCCGGGGAGGCGCGGCCACGCATCGGTACGGACGTGACCGCCCTGCTGGAGGACAGTACGGAGGAGCTGTACGAGTCCGCCCCCTGCGGTTACCTGTCCACCCTGATGGACGGGACCATCGTCAAGGTCAACAACACGCTGCTGGGCTGGCTCGGCCTCTCCCGGGAAGAGGTCGTGCACCGCCGGCACTTCGCCGACCTGCTGACCGTGGGCGGCAAGCTGTACCACGAGACCCACTACGCGCCGCTGCTGCGCATGCAGGGGCATGTGGGTGGCATAGCGCTCGACATGAAGGTCGCGGACGGGTCCCGGCTTCCGGTGCTGATCACCTCGGCCGTGAAGCGCGGCGCCGACGGACGTCCCCTGCTGATCCGCACGACCGTCTTCGACGCCACCGACCGGCGTGCCTACGAGACCGAGCTGCTGCGCGCCCGCCGCGCGGCCGAGGAGGCCCGCCGCCAGGCGGAGGCCGACCGCGAGCAGCTGCGCGAGGCACTGACCGTACTGCAGCAGAGCCTGCTCCCGGCCGGTCTTCCGGCGGTGCCCGGCGTGCAGACCGCCGCCTACTACCACACGGCCTCCCCGATACAGCTGGGCGGCGACTTCTACGACCTGTTCCCCCTCGGCGACGACCGCTTCGCGTTCTTCCTCGGGGACATCTGCGGAAAGGGCCCGAAGGCCGCGGCGGCGACCTCCCTCGTCCGCTACACCCTGCGCAGCGCGGCCTTGCACGGGCTCGGCCCCGAGGCCGTCCTGTCCGCCCTCAACTCGGCACTCCTCGAACGCTACGGCGGCGGGGACCCCCGTTACTGCACCACCGTCTTCGGCACCCTGGAATCCGAAGGGCAGAGCGTCCGCGTCCTCCTGGCCTCCGGCGGCCACCCGCCCGCGCTGCTGCTGCGGGCGGACGGCCGGGCCGAGTACCTGCCGACGCCCGGCGGACTGCTGGTCGGCGCCTTCCCCGACGCCTCCTTCACGACGATCCGCACCGCTCTCCACCACGGCGACACGCTGTTGTTCTACACCGACGGCCTCACCGAGGCCCGCACCGGAGAGAAGAGCGACCTGTACGGCTACGACGCGCTGCTGTCGTTCGCCGGCGAGCTCGCCCCCGCGGACCCCCGCACCGTGATCGACGCCCTCATCCGCCTGCTGGTCAGCTTCGGCGACGGACTCGACGACGACACGGCCCTCCTCGCCCTCGGGCGCCCGCGTCACTGCGGCACCGCCCTGTCCGGGACCACGGCCGGGTGAACGGGTACGCGGCTTCCGGCGGGGCCGAGCCGGCGGACGCGCTCAGGGTGGCGCCGACGCCGCGGACCGCGGTGGCGTGGCTGCCGCCGCCGGAGCTCTGGCCGGCGATCCAGGAGATCCGCTGGGAGCACGATCCGCAGGTGCGCCGGTGGCCGCCGCACGTGAACCTGCTGTTCGGCTTCGTACCGGAGGAGGAGTTCGAGCGGGCCGTACCGCTGCTCTCCGCCGGGGCGGCTCGGAGCGCTGCGTTCAGGGCGCGCCTGGCCGGGGTGCGCTCCTTCCGGCACCGGCACTACGCCACGGTGTGGCTCGACCCGGCCGCGGTCGACCCGGCACCCTGGGCCCGTCTGCACCGGGAGCTGCGGCTGCGGTTCCCGCTGTGTCAGGGACGCGGTGAGGGTTTCACCCCGCATCTGTCCCTCGGCCGCACCCGGGACCCGAACCGCCTTGCCGCCGAGTGTGCCGCGCGACTCGGCACGGTGTCGGTGGTGGTCGGGGAGGTGGTCCTGCTCTCCCGGCGCGACGACGGCCCCATGCGCCCCCGGGCCGTGATCACGCTGGGGACGGGCGAGGTGCACCGGACGCGGGAGTACTGAGGCGCCGGCCCGGTTGTCGTGGTCGCTCGTGCTGAAGGCGGTACCACGCGGACACGCCTCGCGGGCCCGGCCTGCGGCTACGTGTGGGGTGGCGGCGGAAAGCCGGTGGTGACGGCGGCGGCTCTCCTGCGTCGCCGTACGACGTCCCGCACGCGTGTTCGTGAGCACGTCAGCATACGGCCGGCACAGGTGGCGGGTCGGACCCTCGCGGACCACGCCGGCCGGGCGGGGCGGGGAAAACCGCTGGCCGGGCCGTCCGGCTCGGTGCTGGGATGGGGCGATGCGAGTGGACGACACTACGGTGGTTGACCGGGGGCGCTACCCGGACGCGGTGACGCCGTGGGAGCGCCGGTCCTGGCGGGCGGCGGCCCTCGACTGGGTGGCCGGTCATCTCGCCGCGCACGGCCTGCGCGCGGAGGAGGGCGCCCTGGGAGTACGGCTGCGTCCGTGGTCGGTGCTGATCCGGGTGCCGATCGGTCGGCCGGGGGACATCGGGGAGCCGGCGACCCTCACCGGGCAGGCTGCCGTCTGGTTCAAGGCGAACCCGCCGGCCAGCGCGTTCGAGGGGCCGCTGGCCGCCGCGCTGGCCCGCTGGGTGCCGGAGCATGTGCTGCGCCCGCTGGCCGTCGACCCCGAGCGCGGCTGGGCGCTGCTCCCCGACGGCGGCGAGCTGTTCCGGACCGTGCTGGACCGGGAGCCGGTCGGGGCGCGCGACTGGGAAGCCCTGCTCGGCCAGTACGCGCGCATGCAGCACGATCTGGTCCCGTACGCGCCCGCGATCGAGCGGCTCGGCGTGCCCGCCGCCCGGACCCCCGACCTGCCCGAGGTGTTCGACGGACTGCTGGCCGGGAACTCCGCGCTGGCTCCGGACGAGCGGGCCCGGCTGGAGCGCCTGCGGCCCCGGGTCGCGGACTGGTGTGCCGAACTCGCCTCCGCCGGTGTCGCGGACACGCTCGACCACGCCGACCTGCACGACGGCCAGCTGTTCCGGCCGGCACCGGGCCGGTTCACCTTCTTCGACTGGGGCGACGCCGCCGTCTCCCACCCGTTCTGCAGCCTGCGCGTCCCCGTCGAGCGGGCCTGCGACCGGTACGGGCCGCAGGTGCTGCCCCGGCTGCTCGACGCCTATCTGGAGCCGTGGACGGACGGCGGCCGCACGACGGCGGAGCTGCGGCGGGCGGCGGAACTCGCCTGGCGGCTGAGCGCGCTGGGCCGGGCCGCCTCCTGGGGCCGGATGTTCCCCGGCACCGCCGGCGGTCCCCGGCCGGGGGCCGCGGAGAGCGCCGCGTGGCTGCTGGAACTCCTGGCCGAGCCGCCGTTCCGGGCCGGCTGACCGCTCCCCGCGACGGGCGGGGGTCAGGGCAGCGGGGTGCCGCCGGTCGCGTTGAGGATCTCGGCGGTGATGAAGCTCGCCTGGGGCGAGGCGAGGTACACGTAGGCGGGGGCAAGTTCGGCGGGCTGGGCCGGCCGGCCGAGCGGGCTCTGCTTGCCGAACTCCGCCGTGTCGGGCATGGTCGACGGGATGAGCGGGGTCCAGACGGGTCCCGGCGCGACGGCGTTGACGCGGATGCCGCGTTCGGCGAGCATCTGGGCCAGCCCCTGGGTGAAGGTGACGATCGCGCCCTTGGTCATCGCGTAGTCCAGCAGGTGCGGGCTGGGCTTGTACGCCTGTACCGAGGTGGAGTTGATGACGCAGCCGCCCGCCGGGATGTGCGGCAGGGCGAACTTGGTCAGCCAGAACATCCCGTAGAGGTTGGTCCGCATCACCCGGTCGAACTGCTCGGTGCTGATCGACTCGATGCCCTCCGGCTGGGACATCTGGTAGGCGGCGTTGTTCACGAGGACGTCGATACGGCCGAACTCGGCGACCGCCCGGTCGATCAGCGACCGGCAGTTGTCCTCGTCGCGGATGTCGCAGCTCACGGCCACCGCCTTGCGTCCCGCGTCCTCCACCAGCCGGGACGTCTCGCGGGCGTCCTCCTCCTCACCGGCGAGATACGTGAACAGCACGTCGGCGCCCTCGCGGGCGAAGGCGATCGCGACCGCCCGGCCGATGCCGGAGTCCCCTCCCGTGATCACGGTCTTGCGGCCGTCGAGACGGCCGGTGCCGCGGTAGGACTCCTCGCCGTGATCGGGCGGCGGGTCCATCGGACCGGTCCAGCCCGGGTGCGGCTGGTCCTGGGAGGGGAAGTCGGGGCGGGCGTGCTGTGTGACCGGGTTCGGACGATCACCCTGCTGGTCCGTCACGGTGGCCTCCTGTGTCTGGGGGAACGGGACAGACCACCGGGTTCCCTCCTCGCGACGGGTGAAAAGCGCCGCGCAGGTCAGGCGGTGGACGTGTCCGGGCCGCCGGTCCGCATCCGGTCCCTGCGGGCGAGGTTGTAGATCCGCAGGAGGTGCTTCGCCACGGCGCAGGGGGCGGCGTCGGCGTGGCACTGGCGGCACGTCCGCATGTGCTGCTCGTAGGTGAAGCGCGCGTTGTCCAACGCGTCGTTGACAGAAGACATGGACTTCTCCGGGCAGGGCGCGTCGCCGGGACGACGCCGAGTTGACTGACTGGTACACCCGGAACCAGGTGATCATGTTACTGGCGGTACTGGGAAACTCGCGGTCTTTCATCCCGGCGGGCAGCACGGCCACGCCCAGCCCGGCGTGCCGTGCGCGAGCCGTCGGACCACCGACACGGGCCGTCGACATGCCGGTGGTGCCGACCGTGGCGGGTGGCCAGGTGGTGGACCGGGGCCCGTCGGCGCCGGGTCGGTAAGATCGTCGTACGGCATCGCGTGTCGGTCACCGGCCGGGTGAGGCATGGAGGTGCCCGTGAGATTGCCCTCGGAGGCATTCCACTCATGTCAGTCGAGTTGAACCACACCATCGTCCACGCCCGGGACAACCGGGAGTCCGCCGCGTTCCTGGCCCACGTCCTGGGGCTGGAGGCCGGGCCCGAGTGGGGCCCGTTCATTCCGGTCGCCACGAGCAACGGGGTGACCCTGGACTTCGCCACCATCCCGGCGGAGTCGATCGTCATGCAGCACTACGCCTTCCTCGTCTCCGACGAGGAGTTCGACGCGGCCTTCGCCCGCATCCGGCAGGCCGGGATCGCCTACTACGCCGATCCGCACGGAAGGCAGCCGGGCGAGATCAACCACCACCACGGCGGCCGGGGCGTGTACTTCCTGGATCCGGCCGGACACGGCATGGAGATCATCACCCGCCCCTACGGCAGCCACTCGCAGCCTGCCGGGTCCTGAAGCGGGTGGGCGGGCCGGGGCCTCGGTCCCGGCCCGCCCGGTCGGCCGCTCCGGGCGGTCGGCACGGCACACTGTCGGGGTGAACGACTACCCCCTGGTCGACCAGGACCCCGCTCCGGAGTGGTACGGCCGGCTGCGGGTGCAGGCCGACGACCTCTCCCCCGCCGACTGGCTGACCCGGTCGGAGCTGGGCGCGCTCGGCACGGTGGCGGGCGTCGCCGCGCCGGGTTTCGCCGCCTACGCGCGGATCCTGCACCCGGCCCGGCGGGACGAGCGACCGGTGCGCTGGTCGACGGTGGCCGGCGCCCACGGCACGCGCGTCACACCGGTCACCCGCTGGCATGAGGTGATCGGGACGGACCAGGACCATGCCAACCGCTCCGACCAGGGCCTGCCCGGCGTGTGGGACGAGCATCCCGGGGAGGGGCCGACCCCGCCGGACGTCGCACGCGCCCTGCTGCCCGTCCTGGCCCGGCACACGGGGACCCCCGACAGGTGCTGGTTCGGGCTGTGGTGCGGTTACGGCCGCTGGGACTGGGGCCGGTTCGGTACGTTCGAGACGCCGGGCCGGGACGAGGTCCTGCTGGCCGGCCGGCTGGCCGACGCCCTGTCCCCCGTGACGCTGGACGAGTTCGCCGAGCTTCCCGACCTGTGGTGGCCGCAGGACCGCGCCTGGCTCGTGGGCGGAGACGTGGATCTGGTCAGCACCTATGTCGGCGGTTCACCGGAGCTGATCGCCGACCTGCTGGCCGCGGCGGACCTGGAGGTCCATTCCGTGTCACCCGGCGACCCGGTCGGCTGAACAAGCGCGGGCGAGCAACTTGTCCTTCCCGTCGGGCGCCTGGACGAAGGACATCACCCGGACCGACTCCACGTGCCGACAGCGGGAAGCGGGAGGCCGCCGGCGGCGGCCTCCCGCGTTCCCTCGCCGTGGCGCGGTGGCTACGGCGTCACGACGCCGCCGAAGGTCACCGCCAGGCGTCCGTCGGAGGCGAAGGACCAGCCGAGGGCGCCCGCGTACGAGGAGCAGCGGGAGCCGTTGGTGCCGGTCCAGAACTGGTTGGAGCTGTCGGCGTTCCCGACGGTTTTGTCGTTGGAACCGCTGACCGCGAAGCGGCAGGAGGTGTCGGTCCGGAACACCGAAGTGCCCGCGTCGAAGGAGAAGTTGCGCTGGGCGTTGTCGATGCCGACGTTGTTGGAGATCGTCATCGTGCCCGGGTTGCTGTTGTAGGTGAAGCCGTGATGGCCGTTGCGGTAGGCGATGCTGTGCTGTACCACGTGGTTGACCGCGATGTCGTCGCCGCCGAGCTTGTAGCCGTTGCGGTCGCCGTTGCCGCTCTGGCTGCCGTCGCTCAGGGTGCCGTTGTTGTACGACAGGGAGTACTCGATGATCACCGGGCCGATGGCGCCCGTGTCGGTCTTGGTGTAGAGGTCCCAGCCGTCGTCGATGTTGTGGTGGGAGACGTCGTAGCGGAAGACGTTCCCGGTGCCGGTGGTCAGCTTCGCGGCGAAGCCGTCGGCGTCCTCACCGTCGGAGTCGGCGTTGTCGTGCGACTCGGAGCTGACGATCAGGTTGTTCGACGGCCACTGGGAGCTGGGGGTGGTGGAGGCGATCCGGCCGAGTTGGAGCCCGGTGTCGCGGTTGTAGGCGGTCACCACGCGCTCCACGACGTTGTTGCTGCCGCCGACGTAGATCCCGTTGTCGCCGGCGTGCTCGACCGTGAGGCCGTACAGCCGCCAGTAGTCGGCGAACAGCTGGATGCCCCGGTTGGCCGAATTCTCGCTCTGCGCCGAGAAGTTCAGCACGGGCTTCTCGCCCGGGTAGGCGGACAGGGTGGTGCGGGCACCGGACGTGCCGTTGCTGCCCGCCGGGATGGTGATCGTGGAGGAGTAGTTGTACGTCCCGCCGCGCAGGTAGATCGTGCCACCGGGGGTGACCCGGCTGATGGCCGAGGTGAGGGTGGTCGGGGCCGACTCCGTGCCGGCCGCGCCGTCGGTACCGGCCGGTGACACGTAGAGGACGGCTCCGGTGGCGGCCGTGGCCACGTCGGCGTCGAGGTGGTCGAGGTTGGGCAGGCCGTCGGCGGTGGTCGGGGTGAGGCGGATCGTGTTGCTGCCCGCCTTCACCGGCACGGTGAGCGTCTTGGTCGTCCAGGTGGTCCAGGCACCGGTGGCCTCGAACGACGCGGTGGTGGCCGTCGTGCCGTTGACCGCGACGGTGGCGGGCCGCGCGGCGGTCGCCCCGTTGGCGAAGCGGATGCCCAGGGTCGCGGTGCCCGCACTGGCGGCGTTCACGGTGAACTGGGCGTACGCGCCGGAGGCGTTGGTGCCGTTGCAGAACCCGCTGCCGGAGTAGCCGGTCCAGTCGGAGTCGATGGTGCCGGTGCAGACCGCGGTGGAACTCTCGGCTTCGTACCTGGTCGTGGCGGCCTCGGCCGTGGTGCCGGACAGCGCGACGAGCGCGCCGGCGAGCAGACCGGCGCATGCGAGGGCTGATCTCAGGTGCATCGGTTCGTCTCCCTGCGGGTTGGCTCGGCTGAGCGGATGCGAGTGGTCCAGGGGGTGAACTCGGCGACCGGTCATGGCATGGTGAAACGATGACGGAAAGCGCTTTCCCCTGGACCTTCCCGACGGTAGGGAAACGTCATGCACGCGTCAACGGTCGCGTACATGATTCATATTCAGATGAGTGAATTTCTGGACCGCTGCTCGGAGTTACTCGCCAGGGGCCAGGGTGCGGGCCACGACGGCCGCCGCGTCGGCGATCAGCGCCTCGTCCACCGGGGCGTCGGGGGTGCCCTTGCCGGACAGGACCGCCAGCACCAGGGGTGTCCGCCGGGTCGTCCAGGCCACGCCGATGTCGTTGGCGGTCGCGTAGTCGCCGGTACCGGTCTTGTCCGCCACGACCCACTCCTTCGGCAGCCCCTTGCGGAACCGTGCCGAGCTCGTGGTGTTGCCCTTCAGCCAGCCGACGAACCGCTCACGGTCGGCGCGGGCCAGCGCCCGGCCCAGGGTGACACGTTCCAGACTCGCGGCGATCGCCTGCGGGGTCGTGGTGTCGCGCGGGTCCCCGGGGATCGCGGTGTTCAGCTCCGGCTCCCAGCGGTCGAGCCGGCTCACCTCGTCGCCCAGCGACCGGTGGAAGCGGGTGAGTCCGGCCGGGCCGCCCAGCTCCCGGAGCAGCATGTTGCCGGCCGCGTTGTCGCTGTACTGGATCGCCGCCGCACAGAGGTCGGCCACGGTCATGCCGGTCACCGCGTTCTCCTCCGTGCGCGGGGAGTTGGGCAGGAGGTCGTGCGGCGGGTAGTGCACCACCCGGTCCAGCGGCGCGCACCCGGCCCGGTCGCGCAGGACCGCCGCAGCGGCGAACGCCTTGAACGTGGAGCACATCGCGAACCGCTCCCCCGCCCGGTGGGACACGGTCCGCCCGGTACGGACGTTGCGCGCGTACACGCCGAGCCGGGCGCCGTAACGCTGCTCCAGCTCGGCCAGCTCGGCGTGTGCGGCGCGCGCTTCGGCGTCCGGGCTCGCGGAGGCGGGGGAAGCGGAGAGCGCGGTGGTGGTGACGGCGGCGCCGGTGAGCGCGAGGCCGGCCTTGATCAGGCGGCGACGCGGTAGCCGGGTGCGGCGGTCGGGATCGGTCATGGGTGAGGTCCTCCCAGGTCGGCCCGTCATCGGGGTCGGTCGGCGGGGTCGGTCGGCGGCGTCCGCACCGGCGTCGGTCTTCGCCGGCGGCCGGCGACGGGGACAGCGAAACAGCGGGAGGCCACTGATGTCCAAGAGAGAACTTTGAAGATCCCATACCGTATTGATATGAGTGCGGGATGGATCTCCTGGCACACCTGGAGGCGTATGTGGCGACGGCCGACGAGGCGAGCTTCTCCCGGGCGGCCGACCGGCTCGGGATCGCCCAGCCGCTGCTCAGCCGCCGTATCAAGACGCTGGAGGAACACTTCGGCGGCGCGCTCTTCGACCGGTCCCGGCGGCAGACCGTGACCACCGAGCTGGGCGTGCTCCTGCTCCCGTACGCCCGGGACGTGCTGGACCGGGCCCAGCGGTTGCGGCAGGTCGCCCGCTCGGCCCGGAGGTCCCGGGTGTGCGCCGTCGGAGTGCCCGCGGACTGCGCCCCCGCCGTGCTGGCCCGGGCCCTGCGCGCCGGCGCCGAGCACGGGATCACCCTCGGCATACGCGAACTGCCGCCCCTGGAACGGGTTTCCGGACTGGCCGACGGTTCGCTCGGGTACGCGCTGGTGCGGACCCCGCCGGAAGAGGCCGCGTTCCGGGTGCCGTTGGGGCTGGCGTCCGCGCCGGCGCCGGAGGGCGGCGGGGCCGGGAGCGGGGCCTCGCGGCGCACGGTCCATCTCGAAGAGCTGCGGCCGCGCCGCGGTCGCACCGCCGGGCCCGCCGCGCCACCGCCCCTGCTGCTCCCGGCGGAGGACCAAGTGCCGTACTACGAGGACCGGTTGTCTCGGGCAGCCGCGCGCGCCGGGCTGCCCGAGAGCAGGATCCGGCCGGCCGGACCGGCGGCCACCGCGCTCGCCGAGACACTGGCCGGAAGCGGTCTGCTGCTGTGCACCGAGCCGTTCGCGCGGCAGCACGGGGCCCCTTGGAGGCCCCTGGCCGACCCCGCCCTGCACCGGGGGTACGACGTGGGCGCCGCCCCGGGCCGCGACAGCGCGGGCACCGTACCGGGCTGGCTGGCCACGCTGCTGGCATCGGCCGTGGGCGCGGCGCCCGCCCGGCATGGGGGGCGGGGGCCGGGGGCCGGCGGCGAGGACGTGCGCGCGCGGCTGGCGGCTCGCGGGTGAGCGGGGCAGGGGCGTGTGGGTGAGCGAGGCAGGGCTTGCGGACGAGGCAGGGCTTGCGGGTGAGCGGAGTAAGGGCTTGCGGACGAGCGGGGTAAGGCCATGCGGACGAGGGGGGTAACGGCTTGCGGACGAGCGGGGACGGCTTCGCGGGTGAACGTGGCAGACGGCTCGCCGATGGGATCGGCGGGCACCTCACCGAGAGGCACGACGGGTCGATGAACACCGCGCACCGCTCACCGACCGGCACGGCACCGGCGCACCGGCCGGTGTACGTCGGCGACGACCGGGCCCTCCTCGATGTCGCCGAGGCCATCGCCGCGGACTGGGCGGCGCTCGGCGTCCGCGGTTCCTTCCTCGCCCGTGACCTCGACAGCGGCGAGCAACTCGGCTTCGACGTCGAGGAGTCGACCCCCCTGGCGTCGGTGGTGAAGGTCCCGCTCGCCCTGGTGGTGCTGGACCGGATCGCGCACGGGGACCTCGACCCGGCGCACCCGGTCACGGTGGATCCCGGCACCAGCAGCGTCGGTCCCACCGGGCTCGCCGCCTTCCGCCACCCGGCCACCGTGGCCGTCGGCGACCTGCTCGCGCTCATGCTGTCGGTGAGCGACAACGCCGCCGCGGACGCGCTGCTCGACCTGGTACCGGTGGCGGACGTCGACGCGCGGCTGCGCGCCTGGGGCTGCGACGGGATCCGGATGCGGCACCGGATGAACCACCTGTACGAGTGCGCCGCCGGTGCCGCCGGCAACGACTTCTCCCTCGCGCTGGAACTCGCCGTCCGGGACGAGGGGGCGGGCCGGCACACCATCGAGACTCTGGACCCGGCCCATGCCAACGCCGGCTCGGCCGCGGCGCTCGTCGGCCTGCTGGAGCGCGTGTGGAGCGACGGGATCGCCGGTCCCGGGGCGACGGCGGAGCTGCGGCGGCTGATGGGGCTCCAGGTGTTCACGCAGCGGCTTGCGGGCGAGTTGCGGACGGACACGCTGCGGTGGAGCGGGAAGACGGGCACGTTCCTGCATCTCCGGCACGAGATCGGGGTCGTCGAGGCGGAGTCCGGGGAGCGGGTGGCGATCGCCGCGCTGACCCGGGCCGGACGGCGGGCGGGGCTGGCCCCGGACATCGACCTCGCGATCGGGGCGGCGGGGCGGGAGGCGTTCGAGGCGTTGCGGAAGTAGGGGGCTGTCGCGCGTCGGCGCCCGCCGGGGGGTGTCGTCGCCCGGCCGCGGGTTTCCGGTGGCTGGTCGCGCCCACGCGGCCGAGCCGCACAGGGACGCCGCCCCGCGCCCCCGCCGGTCGTCGTCCGGACCGGCGTTCCGTGGCCCACGTCAGGCCAGCAGGCGCTGTTCCTTCGCCACCGCCACCGCGCCCGCCCTCGTGTCCACGCCGAGCTTGTCGTAGATGCGCCGCAGGTGCGTCTTCACCGTGGCCTCGCTGATGTAGAGGGCGCGGGCGATGGCGTGGTTGGAGAGGCCTCGCGAGAGGTGGGTGAGGATGTCGAGTTCGCGTGGTGTCAGGGTGGGGCGCGGGTTGCGGAGCCGGGACATGACACGGTCGGCTACCGGGGGCGAGAGGGCCGGGCGGCCCTGGGCGGCGGCGTGGATCGCCGTGAACAGGTCCTCCGCGCGCTCGGCCTTCAGCAGGTAGCCGGTGGCGCCCGCGTCGACGGCCCGGGTGACGTCGGCGTCGGTGTCGTACGTGGTGAGGACCAGGACGTGCGGGGCGGACGGCTCGGCGCGCAGCCGGCGGGTGGTCTCGACGCCGTCGATGCCCTCGCCCAGTTGGAGATCCATGAGGACGACGTCCGGGGCGGTCTTGCGCGCGAGGGCGAGCGCCTCCTCGCCGCTGCCGGCCTCGCCGACGACCTCGATGTCCGGGGCGCTGCGCAGGAGCGCCAGCAGTCCGGCGCGTACGACGGCGTGGTCGTCGCAGACGAGGATGCGCACCGGTGCCGGTGCGGCCGTCTCGGGGGTGTGGGTCATCTCGGCTCCAACGGGATCGCCGCCGACAGCGCGGTTCCCTCACCGGGCGCCGACTCGATCGTGAGGGTGCCGCCCAGCTGGCGCAGGCGGGCGCGGATGGCGGGCAGGCCGTGTCCGCGTGCGTCGGCCGGGGCGGCCTCGGGGGCGGGCGGGGCGGGCGGGGTGCGTGGGTCGAAGCCGCGGCCGTCGTCCGTGACGTCGAGGACGATCTGGTCGTCCAGGCAGGTCAGGGTGAGGGTGGCGGTGGTGGCCGCCGCGTGTTCGCGGACGTTGGCGAGGGCGCCCTGGGCGATGCGCAGCAGGGCCGACTCCACGGGGGCGGGCAGCGGGACGGGCGGGCTGCCCTCGGCGTGGACGCGGACGGGGAGCCTGGCTGTCGTCTCGCGCTCGGCGACGGCGCGCAGGGCCTGGAGCAGGCCGCCGCCCTCGGCCAGCTCGGCCGGGGTCAGGTCGTGGACGAAGCGGCGGGCCTCGGCGAGGCTGCGTTCGGCGATCGCCGCCGCCGTACGGACGTGGTCGCGGGCGGTGCCCGGCGTGGTGTCCCAGAGGCGGTCGGCCGCCTGGAGCAGCATACGCTGGCTGGACAGGCCCTGGGCGAGGGTGTCGTGGATCTCCCGGGCGAGCCGTTCGCGTTCGGCGAGGGTGCCCTCGCGGCGCTCGGTGGCCGCCAGGTCGCGCCGGGTGCGCACCAGGTCGTCGATCAGGGCGTCCTGGCGGGCCGCCTGGCGCTGCATGACGACGAACACGGTGGTGGCCACGGCGGCCACCGCGGGCGGTGCCAGCAGCACGTTCGGGTCGGGCCAGCCGGCCAGGCGGAGCTGGGTGGCCACCGCGAGCGCGGTGAGGAGCGCGACCAGCGGGATCGCGGTGCGCGCTGGGAGGGTGCGCAGGCCGGTGTAGAAGAGCGGGACCGCGCACCAGGCGAAGCTCGGGGCGAGGACGACGAGGAGCGCCCAGGCGGCGACGACGAGGCCGAGCCAGGTGAGGCGGCGCGGGCCGGGCCGGCTGCCGAGGGCGGGGCCGAGGACGTAGAGCGCGGCCAGCAGCGCGGACAGCGCGATCACCCAGGGAGTGTGCGGTCCGCCGGCGTGCCGGGCCAGGTAGCGGACGACGGACGCGGACAGCAGCACGAAGAACGCCGTGTGCATGACGACGGTGAGGGCACGGGTGTCGTCGCGCTCGGACAGGGCCACCGCGGGCACCTCCCTCTCCGCGCTGAACTGGGCAAACACCCTCCATTGTGCCCACGCCCGGGACCTCCGGGGTCATCCGGTCGGATGACCCCCGGGGCATCCGGTCCGACGACGGAACCCGGCCCGCACCGGGCCGAGGATCGGTTCCGGGAGCGACTCCGCCCCCGGCCCAGCCCCTACCGGAAGGTCCCTCAGCATGCCCAGCCGCAAGAAGCCGTCCCCGCGTGCCCGCGTCCTCGTGGGCGGCGCCGCCCTGGCCGTCGCCGGTGCCGGCGTCGTCGGCACGGTGGCCGCCAACGCCGCCGGCTCCACGGACGCCACGCCCGCCGCCGCTCCCGTCGCCGCCCGGAACGGAGAGCTGACCCGGAGCACGCACCTCACCCTGGACGCGGCGACGAGGGCGGCGCGCGCCGCGGTCGAGGCGGCCGAGAAGGACGGTCGGCACGTGTCCGTGGCCGTCGTCGACCGCAACGGCAACACGCTGGTCACCCTGCGCGGAGACGGGGCGGGCCCGCAGTCGTACGTGTCCGCGGAGCGCAAGGCGTTCACCGCGGTGTCCTGGAACGCGCCGACCTCCGAGCTGACCGGGCGGCTGGCGCAGGCGCCGACCCTGAAGGACATCCCGGGCACGCTGTTCCTCGCGGGGGGTACGCCGGTGACCGCCGACGGCGCTCCGGTCGCGGGCATCGGTGTCGCGGGCGCCCCGTCGGGCGACCTGGACGAGCGGTACGCGCGGGCGGGCGCGACGGCGCTGGGCCACTGACGCGCCCGGCCCCGCCGGAAAGCAGGCACGCCCGGTCCCGCCGGAAAGCATGACGTCCGGGTCCGCCCAGCGGGGCGGACCCGGACGTGCTGTTCAACGGGTCAGGCCTGGTGGAGCCGGTCGGTCAGACCAGGTCGAAGCGGTCCGCGTCCATGACCTTGTTCCAGGCGGCGACGAAGTCCTTGACGAACTTCTCCTTCGCGTCGTCGCTGGCGTAGACCTCGGCGAGCGCGCGCAGCTCGGAGTTGGAGCCGAAGACGAGGTCGGCGCGGCTGCCGGCCCACTTCACCTCGCCGGTGGCGGCGTCGCGGCCCTCGAACGTGGTCTGGTCCTCGGAGGTCGCCTTCCACGTCGTACCCATGTCGAGCAGGTTGACGAAGAAGTCGTTGGTGAGGACGCCGGGCGTCGTGGTGAGGACGCCGAGCTGCGACTGCTGGTGGTTGGCGCCGAGGACGCGCAGGCCGCCCACGAGGACGGTCATCTCCGGGGCGCTCAGGCCCAGCAGGTTCGCCTTGTCGAGGAGCAGGTACTCGGCCGGCAGGCGGTTGCCCTTGCCGAGGTAGTTGCGGAAGCCGTCCGCGGTCGGCTCCAGCGCCTCGAAGGACTCGACGTCGGTGTGCTCCTCGGTCGCGTCGACACGGCCCGGGGTGAAGGGCACCTGGATCTCGTGGCCGGCTTCCTTGGCGGCCTTCTCCACGGCGGCGGCACCGCCGAGGACGATGAGGTCGGCCAGGGAGACCTTCTTCCCGCCGGAGGAGGCGTTGAACTCCTGCTGGACGTTCTCCAGGGTGCGCAGCACCTGGGCCAGCTGGTCGGGGTCGTTGACCTCCCAGCCGCGCTGCGGGGCGAGGCGGATGCGGGCGCCGTTGGCGCCGCCGCGCTTGTCGCTGGAGCGGAACGTCGAGGCGGACGCCCAGGCGGTGGTGACCAGTTCGGACACGGACAGGCCCGATTCGAGCAGCTTGGTCTTCAGGGTGGCGACGTCCGCGTCGTCGATCAGCTCGCCCTCGCGCTCCGGCAGCGGGTCCTGCCACAGCAGCGTCTCCTCCGGGACCTCCGGGCCGAGGTACAGCGACTTCGGGCCCATGTCGCGGTGGGTGAGCTTGTACCAGGCGCGGGCGAAGGCGTCCGCGAACTCCTCCGGGTTCTCGTAGAACCGGCGGGAGATCGGCTCGTAGATCGGATCGAAGCGCAGCGCCAGGTCGGTGGTCAGCATCCGCGGGCGGTGCTTCTTCGCCGGCTCGTGCGCGTCCGGGATGATCTCGGGGGCGTCCTTGGCCACCCACTGGTTGGCGCCGGCCGGGCTCTGCTCCAGCTCGTACTCGAACTCGAACAGGTTCTTGAAGAACCCGTTGCTCCACTGGGTCGGGGTGCTGGTCCAGGTGACCTCCAGGCCGGAGGTGATGGCGTCCCCGCCCTTGCCGGTGCCGTAGGTGCTCTTCCAGCCCAGACCCTGGTCCTCCAGCGAGGCGGCCTCGGGGTCGGGGCCGACGTTGTCGGCGGGACCGGCGCCGTGGGTCTTGCCGAAGGTGTGGCCGCCGGCGATCAGGGCGACGGTCTCCTCGTCGTTCATCGCCATGCGGCGGAACGTCTCACGGATGTCGCGGGCCGCGGCGATCGGGTCCGGGTTGCCGTTCGGGCCCTCGGGGTTGACGTAGATCAGACCCATCTGCACGGCGGCGAGCGGGTTCTCCAGCTCGCGGTCGCCGGTGTAGCGCTTGTCGTCCAGCCAGGTGGTCTCGGGACCCCAGTAGACGTCCTCCTCCGCCTCCCAGACGTCCGCGCGGCCGCCGCCGAAGCCGAAGGTCTTGAAGCCCATGGTCTCCAGGGCGACATTGCCGGTGAGGACCAGCAGGTCGGCCCAGGAGATGCTCTGGCCGTACTTCTTCTTGACCGGCCACAGCAGACGGCGGGCCTTGTCGAGGTTGCCGTTGTCGGGCCAGCTGTTGAGCGGGGCGAAGCGCTGCTGGCCGGCCCCGGCGCCACCGCGGCCGTCGCTGACGCGGTAGGTGCCCGCGCTGTGCCAGGCCATACGGATCATCAGCGGGCCGTAGTTGCCGAAGTCGGCGGGCCACCAGTCCTGCGACGTCGTGAGCACCTCGGCGATGTCACGTTTCACGGCCGCGAGGTCGAGCGACTTGAACGCCTCGGCGTAGTCGAAGTCCTCGTCGAGCGGGTTGGCCACGGCCGGGTTCTTCGCCAGGATCTTCAGGTTGAGCCGCTCCGGCCACCACTGGCGGTTGCCACCACCCTGGGCCGGGTACAGGGCCCGGTCGTGCGCGACGGGGCAACCGCCGCTCCCCTCCTCCGACTTCGCGTCTGTGACGATCGCGTCGTGGTTCTCAGTCATGGCAATCCTTCCGGGCTGTGCGGAACTCGGTGCTCAGGAACTGCGGCCGGTGGAACAGTCGGGGCACAGGCCCCAGTACACGACCTCGGCCTCGTCGATGGCGAAGCCGTGGTCGTCGGCGGCGGTCAGGCAGGGCGCGTCGCCGACGGCACAGTCGACGTCGGCGACGGCGCCGCAGGACCGGCACACGATGTGGTGGTGGTTGTCGCCCACACGCCCCTCGTACCGGGCCGGGTGGCCTGCCGGCTCGATACGGCGTACGAGACCCGCCGCGGTCAGCGCGTGAAGGGCCTCGTAGACGGCTTGCAGGGAGATGTGGCCTACGCGATCGCGGACTCCGGAGGCGATCGCCTCGACGCCGAGGTGGTCGCCGTCCCGGACGGTCTCCAGCAGCGCGACGCGGGCTGCCGTCACGCGCAGGCCGGCACCGCGGAGCTCCTCGGCGGTGGTCGGGGTCGGGGAGGCGGTCATGCCGCCGAACCTATCCTCATAAACACGAGAGATTCAAGAAAACGAACGGTGCAATTTTGGCCGCGTGTCGTCGTCCCGCGTCCACTTCCCCGCCCCCTTCCACCCGCCATACCGCTCGCCGGACGTTTGCCCACGCAAGTGCATCCCGGGCCGGCCGGAGGCTCGTACCGGGCGTTCCCGCATCATGGTGCCCGGGACGGGCGCGATCCGCGCGGCGAGCCGGACAGTCCCGCGAACCGGTGACTCGGTGCGCCCGACGCACACCCGCCGGTGCGCGCCGCACAGCGGAGGAGCCACAGAGCACATGAACCCCGCCGAGTGAGAAACCCGTAGCCCGTCACCGAGGTGGCCGTCGGGAGGGACGCTCATGGACCTGGACGCCGTCGCCGACGAGCTGTACGGGCTGCGACCGGAGGAGTTCGTGGCCGCCCGCGACCGCCGCGCCCAGGACGCCCGCAAGGCCGGTGACCAGGCCCTCGCCAAGAAGATCGGCGCGTTGCGGAGACCGAGCCTGGCCGCCTGGGTCAGCAATCTGCTGGTGCGCCGGCAGCCGGAGGAGGTCCAGCCGCTGCTCGGCCTCGGCGAGGAGCTGCGCCGCGCGCACCGCGAGCTGGACGGGACACAACTGCGCAGGCTGGCCCGTCGGCAGAACGAGGTGATCGGCGCGCTGGGACGGCAGGCCCGGCGGCTGGCCGCGCAGGCGGGGCATCCGGTGGGCGAGGGCGTCCAGCGCGAGGTCGAGGAGACCCTGCACGCCGCGCTCGCCGATCCACAGGCCGCGCGGGAGTGGGCGGCCGGCCGGCTGGTGAAGCCGCTCACCTCGACGATCGGGTTCCCGGCGGCCGACGAGGCCGTGCTCGGCCGCCGGCCCGCTCCCGAGCCGAAGCAGCCTGCCGGGGGCAGGGGCCGTGAGGAAGACGAGGGCCGGACACGGGACCAGGACCGCGAGGAAGACGAGCGCCGGAAACAGGACCAGGACCGCGACGAAGACGAGCGCCGGAGACAGGACAAGCGCCGGCGAGAGGACAAGGCCCGTGAGGAGGAGCGACGCCGACGCCGCGCCGAGGCCCGCGAGGCCGAGCGGGAGCTGCGCGCACACGAGGAGGAGGCCGACGCCGCCGCGCGGGCGGCGGAGGAGGCCGGCGCACGGCTGACCGACGCGGAGGAGCGGCTCCGTGAGCTCCGGGAGCGGCTGCGGGACGCCGAGGAGGAGCAGCAGCGGGCCCGGGCCGCGGAGCGGGACGCGCGGGACCGGGAGCGGCAGGCCGGCCGCGCGGTCCGGGAGGCCCGGCGCCGGGCCGAGAAGGCCGCCGCGCGGGTGGAACGGCCGGCCACGGGTACGGGTGCTCGCGGCTGACGGCGTGGCTCTTCGACCGCACAGGGCGGCCCCGGGCCCGTCGCCACGAACAAGCCGAAGGGGGCCGGCGCGGTGCCGGCCCCCTTGGCGACGTAACTATCGGCCGTGGCCACCACCACCGCCGTGACCGCCACCACCGCCGTGGCCACCACCACCGCCATGACCACCATGGCCGAAACCGTCGTGGCCGTAGCCGCCGTGAGCGTATCCGCCATGGTCATAGCCACCGTGGTCGTATCCGCCGTACCAGCCGTAGTCCTCGACGTCGTACCGGACGTTGTCATATCCCCGTCCGTACCCTCCGTAGCCTCCATACCCGCCGTGGCCGCCG
Source organism: Streptomyces sp. NPDC017676 (assembly GCF_044329325.1). Lineage (NCBI taxonomy): Bacteria > Bacillati > Actinomycetota > Actinomycetes > Kitasatosporales > Streptomycetaceae > Streptomyces > Streptomyces sp. NPDC017676. The sequence goes on from NZ_JBIRJA010000016.1 coordinate 125,041, forward strand.
TGGCCGCCGTGGTCATCGACGGCGTGGTGGGCTGCCGCCGGGGACGCCGGAGCGGCGGAGGCCGACGCCGCGGCACCGCCCAGCGCGAGGGCGAGACCCGCCACGGCGGCGAGGGGCCACTTTGCACAACGCATAACCAGTCTCCTCTGCACAGTTTCTGAGGTGTTGTCAGTCGGGTCGGAGATGAGGGACCGTCATTCCCATTTGTCCCTTACTTCCTTTTTCAACCGTGCGTCGGCCGGAATGAAGGGGCAAGCGCCAAGGGGGGTAGCGGCTCTACCACCCCACTCCGCCTCGTACCACAGCCGTACGGTTGCGGCACTTTTGATGCGGTATGAGAATGAACCTGCCTTGTTGCAGGTGAGACATGTCTGTACACGGTCCATCCCTCACCCAACGTGGGCAGACACTCGCGGAGCGGGGCCCTGGGCCGGTCAGGGTCACCCTGTCGGTGAACGGCGTGGAGCGTTCCCTGGAGATCGAGCCCCGCGTCAGCCTGCTGGACGCCCTGCGCGAGCATCTTCTCCTCACCGGCGCCAAGAAGGGCTGTGACCAGGGAACCTGTGGGGCCTGCACCGTCCGGGTGGACGGCACCCGCGTCCTGGCGTGTCTGACACTCGCCCTGACGTGCGAGGGGCGTGAGGTCACCACGATCGAGGGGCTCGCGGAGGGGGACGAACTGCACGCCGTGCAGCAGGCGTTCATCACCGAGGACGCCTTCCAGTGCGGCTACTGCACACCCGGCCAGATCATGTCGGCCGTGGCACTGCTCAGCAGGGGCACGCCGGCGACGACGGCGAGACCAAGGAGTGGATGAGCGGCAACATCTGCCGCTGCGCCGCCAATCCGCACATCCGGGCCGCGATCCGGGCCGTCCGCGACGGAAGCCAGGAGCCCTGCCGTGCAGCCGATCACCTACGCCCGGGTCACCGATCCCGCGACCGCGGTCGCCGCGGTCAGCGCCGATCCCACCAGCGACTTCCTCGCCGGCGGCACCACCGAGATCGATCTGCTCCGCCAGAACGTCCTCCACCCCCGTCGGCTCGTGGACATCAACCACCTCCCGCTGACCGCGATCGAGCCGACCCGGGAGGGCGGCCTGCGCATCGGAGCCCTCGCCCGGATGAGCGAGGTCGCCGCGTCGCCCATGGTGCGTGAGCGCTGCCCGGTGATCCGCCAGGCCCTGGAACTGGGCGCCTCGGCACAGCTGCGTCACATGGCGTCGATGGGCGGTAACCTGCTGCAACGCGTGCGGTGTTCGAACTTCCGGGACGCCCGGTCACCGTGCAACAAGCGCGATCCGGGCACGGGCTGCTCGGCGCTCGACGGGTTCAGCCGCGGCCACGCCGTCCTCGGCACCAGCGGGCACTGCATCGCCGCTCACCCTTCGGACGTGGCCGTGGCGCTGATGGCGATGGACGCGCGGGTGCACACCCTGGCCCCCGGGGGCGAGCGGACCTGTGCCTTCGAGCTCGTCCGCCGGGCCGTCGCCGACGCCGGCTCCCCGCTGCCCGGCGCCGACCCGCTCCACGTGGTCGTGCGGGACGGGGTGATGACCGCCGGGACGGCCTCCGAGTCGTACGCCGATCTGCTCCAGCGGACCTTCCAGCCCGACGCCGAGGCGCTCGGCGTGTGGAGTCCGCCGGGCCGGGACGCCGGGTTCGCGACGATGACGTTCGGGGCGCAGTTCGCGGAGGTGGCCGTCGACCCGGAGCTGGGCCTGGTCCGGGTGCGGCGCATGACCGGGGCCTTCGCTCCCGGCCGGGTGCTCAATCCGAAGACGGCCCGGAGCGAGTTGACGGGCGGCATGCTCTGGGGCCTCGGCCAGGCGCTGCTGGAGGCCAACCACATGCACCCGCGCACCGGGCGGTGGGCCAACGCGAGCCTGGGCGAGTACCTGGTCGCGGTCAACGCGGACGCCCCCGACATCGACGTGGAACTGGTCGAGGTCGACGACAGCGTGGTGAACCCGCTGGGCGTCAAGGGCGTCGGGGAGATCGGTCAGGTCGGCGCCGCCGCCGCGATCGCGAACGCCGTGCACCACGCGACCGGCCGCCGGGTGCGGCGGTTCCCGATCACCGTCGAGGACCTGCTGTGACGTCCGGCCGGGCGGGGGCGCGTGGCTCCGCCCGTCAGCCGGCGGCGGGCGTCCCGTCGCGTTGTACGACCATCATGGCCATGTCGTCCTGGACCAGTCCCCCCGCGTGGTCGCGCAGATCGCCGACGATCTCCCGCAGGAGCGGGCCGGGGTCGAGGGCGGACCACTTCGCCAGGCGTTCGCCGAGCGGGTAGAACGTGCCGTCGCTGTCGCGGGTCTCGGTGACCCCGTCGGTGTAGAGCAGGATCCTGTCCCCGACGTGGAAGGGGAAGGTCGCCGCCGTGTAGGTGGTGTCGGACAGGGCGCCCAGACCGAGCGGTGGGGCGGGGTCGGTGACATGGAGCGCGGTCGCGGTCCCGGAGGACCGGCTCAGCAGGAGGGGCGGCGGATGCCCGCAGCTGATCATGTGCAGCACGGGCTGGTCGTCCGGGATGTCGAGCACGACGGCGGTGACGAAGCGTTCCCCGACGTCCGGATCGACTTCCGAGAACTCCTTGAGGCCCCAGTGGACGGCGTCCTCGACGTAGGCGACGAGTTCGGGCAGCGGGACCGGGCGGTGGGCGGCGGCGCGGAAGGCGCCCAGCACGATGGCGGTGTCGCTGATGGAGGCGAGGCCCTTGCCGCGGACGTCCCCGATGACCAGGCGGGTGGAGCGGGCGGTCCGGGCCGCGGCGTACAGGTCGCCGCCGATGTAGGTGTCGGCCTCGGCACTGCGGTATTCGCCGGCGAGGGACAGCGGTCCGGCGCGCGTGGGAAGCGGACGCAGGACCACGCGTTGCGCGGTGTCCGAGACGGCACGCGCTCTGAGCAGTTCCCGTCCGCGCCGGTCCCGCAGGTGGGTGAAGGCGACGAGCAGTACACAGAGCGCCGCGAGCGTGCACAGTTCGACCAGCACGCTCTCGGTGACGAGGGTTCCGCGCTCCGTGCCGGCGGCGATCAGCGCGAGCACCGCGAGGGTGCCGACCAGCGTCGTGGCTCCGGGGCCGTAGGCCATGGCGGTGAACGCGGTCGCGACGACCAGGAGGTGGGCGAGATGGATGTCCGGCGGCAGGAACGCGTCGACTGTCGGGATGGCGATGACCAGCAGCAACGGGATGGCCAGCCAGAGCGGGTGGGGAGATCCCCGGTTCCAGGCGGGCAGGACCTCGGTGGTGGATGTCTTCGTCGTCGCAGCCGTCACGTCGTGCTCCGGTCCGGGGTGCGGGATCCATGGGTACGCGATGCGTTGGTACGGGATGCATTGGTACGGGATGCGTTGCCGGGGGATCCAGGTGTGGCGCCGTCGTCCATGAGCCGGGTGAGCCATTCGGCCAGCAACGCCCGTTCCGCCGGGGTGAACGAGCGCGGAGGGTCGCACCGCAGCAGCGCCGCCAGGGTGGTCGCGGCCCGCCGGGTGCTCACCGGCGGGGACGCGTCGCAAGTGGACGCCTCCGGTGTGAGGACCCCGGCCAGCACCACGTCCCTGACCCGCGCCGACAGGTCGGTGCCGGGCCGCATGCCGGGCCGGGTCAGCAGGGTGAGCGCGACACCGGTGTTCGCCGAGATCACGATGTCGGCCGCCCGGTCCGGCTCGACCGCGAGGCGCCCCGCCTGTGCCACGCGCTCCAGCGTGGCGTGCAGCAGCGCGTGCATCTCATCGATGGCCTTGGGTACGCAGGCCGGCCCGGGGGCGGCCATCAGGCGGTACAGGTTGGGGTGCTCCAGAGCGAACTGGGTGTGCTGGTCCCAGCCGCGCCGCAGGTCCGCGACCGGATCGGCGGTCGGCTCGGCGGCCCGCTTGGCGGCCAGGTACCGCGCGAACCCCTGATCCACGACCGCGGCCAGGAGGCTGTCCTTGTCGCCGAAGAGGCGGTAGATGACCGGCTGTCGCACACCCGCCTTCTCGGCGACACCGCGGGTGGCCACGTCCCCGGTGGGTGACGCCTCCAGCAGTTCGGTCGCCGCCTCCAGGATCAGCGATCTATTGCTCATGTTATCGACGATACCAGGCGTCTCTTTAATCGGAACATACTTCTGCTTTTCCGGATTTACTCCGGCACGTCCACATCGCCGACACCTTCAACCACAAGGGGTCCTCCGGGCTGCGGTACATCCTGAGCCCGCCCGGCACCCCGGCCCGGATCCACCAGCACCTGGACATCGGGCAGGGCGAGGTATCAGGAACGAACTGGCCGGCTGACCCGTCCGGGGGTTCGCGGAGTGCACCTGTCACCGCGGTGAGCGTGCTCACCCGTGCGGGTGCACGCGGTCCCGCCGTCCGTGGCACGGACGGCGGTCCGTCGTTCGGCAGCAGTGTGATGTTTCCCATGGGGCGTGAGGGACCGGGGGCCGGCGGGCAACGCTCCCCTTCATGCCCCACGCGATCCCCCTGCGGCAGGTGATGTGATGACCACGGCGACGACCCCGGCGCTCCGGACGCCACCCGCCCGGACCGGCCCGGCGACCGCCGGGTCCACCGCACCGGCCGCCCTGCCGTCTCTCACCGGGCTGCGCTGGATGGCGGCGCTGCTGGTCTTCGGACTGCACGTGCACAACTTCGGCTGGTTCGGCGGCTCCGGTGGCCGCCTCGTGTCCTGGGCCTTCGGCTCCGGCGCCACCGGAGTGTCGTTCTTCTTCGTGCTGTCCGGATTCGTGCTGACCTGGTCGGCGCGGCCCCGCGACCGGGCGCTCGCCTTCTGGCGCCGGCGCGTCGCCCGGATCTACCCGGTGCACCTGGCCACCCTCACCATCGCCCTCGTCATGGCGTACACGCTGACGCACCAGGCACGGCCGACGGCGAAGCAGGGCCTGGCGAACGCGCTGCTGCTGCACTCCTGGTGGCGTCCGTGGTGGCAGACGCTGAACCCGGTGAGCTGGTCGCTGGTCTGCGAGGCGTTCTTCTACGCCGCCTTCCCGCTGCTGATCCTGCTGCTGCGCCGGCTCGGGGCGCGCGGTTCGGCCGCGCTGGGCGGGCTGTCGGTGGCGGCGGTCCTGGTGCTGGCCTGGACGGACGCCCACCACTGGTGGACGTACTCGATCTACTCGTTCCCCGCCGCGCGGCTACCGGAGTTCGTGCTCGGCGCGGTCACCGCGCGGCTGGTGCTACTGGGCCGCTGGCGCGGACCCGGCCTGGAGGCCTCGCTCGCCCTCGCCGTCATCGGCTACTTCATGGTTCCGCAGGTCACGCCCGGCTACTCCGCCACCGTGTGCACCATCGCCGGGTTCGCCCTGCTCATCCCGGCGGCGGCGGTCGCCGACCTGCACGGGCTGCCGTCCCTGTGGCGGCGCCGGCGGATGGTACGGCTCGGGGAGCTGTCGTTCGCCTTCTACATGATCCACCTGCTGGTCCTGCGCGCCGCCACGGAGCTGGTGGGCAGGAAGCCGCACTTCGGCGCCCTGGCGGGGGCGGCGGTCACCGCGGCCGCGTTCGCGGTGTCGCTCGGCCTGTCCTGGGTGCTGTACGAGGGGGTGGAGCGCCCGGCACGGCGCCTGCTGCTGCGCCGTCGCCGTCCTTCCGCGCAGCCGGACCCCGCACCGGTCCGCCGGGAGGCCCCGGCACCGGCGCGCGACTGACTCGCGCGGTCACGGCCGGTCGCACGCACGGGTGACGTCCGCAACAGCGAGGAGAGTCCCGCGGGTTTCGGGGTAGGCGGCTCACCGACACCGGCCCGGCGGCGCACACCGGCGGGCCGGCACCACGTGAACGCAGCGAAGGAGCCGAAACGACGTGCGCGGGAAGCAGACCGGGACGAGCCGACGGCCGACGACGGCCGGGCCGTCCCCCGCCCCTGCCGGTCGACTGCCACGCGCCAGGACACCACCCGCCGCCCCGCACCGCGACACGGGGCCCCACGGCACGACCCACGCCCGGCAGCACAGCACGGGCCGCATGCCCCGTGCCCCGCACCACAGCACGAGTCCCTGGCGCACGCCCCGTGCCCCGCACCGCTGCACGGGACCCCGCGACACACCTGATACCCCGCACATCAGCACAGGATCCTGTGAAACACCTCATACCCCGCACATCGGCACAGGAGACCCGCGCACTGCGGCCCGTGGCCGAGCCGCAGACCCGTGCCACGGCGCGGCGGCGTACGTCACGGCCCGCTCGGCGCTCCGGCCCCCGGGACGCCACGGCCTCCCCGTGCGGGACGGCTCCCGGTGTCCCGGACGTCCGGCCATGTCGGCGTCCAGGGCCGCGGCCCCGGCCCAGGCGCCGACGCGGCGTCCGGCGAGGTCCGCGCGGTGTCTCCGGCCAAAGGACGCTGACCTGGGGAAAGTTGCCAGGACCGGGTTTGGTCCGGTCGGACGGCGGGGGCTACGGTGGACGGTCGGCGATGATCGGTACGGGGAGCCGGCCGACCGGCGGACCTGGCTGTGCGAGAGGAGAGGATGAGAGTGCCCGAGCACGACGCGGCCGAATCGGCCCCGCAGGTGGTGAGTTCCTTCCTGGAACGGCGCAAGGAGCAGATCGCCCAGCGCTGGGCCGACGCCCCCCTGTTCCGCTCGGTCTTCACCGTCTCCCGTGACGAGGCGGTCGAGGCGTGCAAGGCCGTGGTGGACGCGCTGTCCGACGTGGCCGTCGGCGGACGGCTGGAGGACATCGCCGCGCCCGGCTTCGCGCCGGTGCGTGACCAGTTGGGGCGGATGACCCAGACCCGGACCCGCACCGGATCCACCCCGGCCCAGATCGCCGACGAGGTGGCCGGCCTGCGCGTCCCCGCCGTCGATCTGCTGCGCGAGGAGTTCCCCGACCCCGCCACCCCGCAGGCCCAGGAATGCGTGATGGCACTGACGCTGCTGCTCGGCACGCTGCGCCTGGTGGTGATGGAGACGGCACTGGACGCGAACGCCGAGCTGATCGAGCGGCAGCGCCAGCAACTCCTCGAAGTGGCCACCCCTGTCATCAAGTTGTGGGAGGGCACGGTCGCCGTACCGCTGATCGGGACGCTGGACAGCGCGCGCAGCCAGGTCGTGATGGAGTCGCTGCTGGAGGCCATCGTCGACCAGCGGGCCCGGTACGCCATCCTGGACATCACCGGTGTGCCGACGGTCGACTCGCTCGTCGCGCAGCACCTGATGAAGACGGTGGCCGCGGCACGCCTGATGGGCGCGGAGTGCATCGTGTCCGGCATCCGTCCGGCCATCGCGCAGACCATCGTGCAGCTCGGCATCGACCTGGGCTCGGTGCTCACCCGCGCCTCGCTGTCCGACGCGCTGGCCTACGCGCTGGGCAAGCAGGGCATCGAGGTGTCCCGGGCGGACGCGGGTGCGAGCGCCCGGTGAACCAGCCCACTCCCGCCCAGCCGTCCCAGGTCCCGGTGCTCGCCCTGGGCGACGTCCTGCTGGTCTCACTGCAGGGCGAGCTGCACGACGGCATGGCCGAACAGCTGCAGCACGACATCACCAACCGCATCGCCACCAGCCGGGTGACCGGTGTGGTCCTCGACATCTCCGGCGTGGACATCGTCGACTCGTTCCTCGGCCGGGTCCTCGCGGAGATCGCCTCCACCGCCAGCCTGCTGGCGGCCCGTACGGTCCTGGCCGGCATGCGGCCCGCCGTGGCGATCACCCTGGTCGAGCTGGGGCTCACCCTGCCCGGCCTGGTCACCGCCCTGGACGTCGACCGTGCCATGGAACTGCTCGCACAGAGGGGGAGCTGATGCAGTCGTCCGGCCAGGCTTCCGCGACGAGCCTGCCCATCGGCTCGGACGCGGATCTGGCCTGGGTCCGGCAGCAGGTGCGGCAGTGCGCGGCGCAGCTCGGCTTCGGTCTGGTGCAGCAGACCAAACTGGTCACGGCGGCGAGCGAACTGGCCCGTAACACGCTGGTGCACGGCGGCGGCGGGCGGGCGGAGATCACGCCGTTGGACAACGGCCGCAGCCGGGGTCTGCGCATGCGTTTCATCGACAGCGGTCCGGGCATCCGCGACCTGGAACTGGCCATGACCGACGGGTACACCACCGGCGGCGGCCTCGGACTCGGGCTGAGCGGAGCGAAGCGGCTGGTGCACGAGTTCAGTGTCGACACCGAGCCCGGCCGGGGCACGACCGTCACCGCCGTCGCCTGGGTGGCCCAGGTGCCCGCGTCGCGTGCGGGGGTGGGATGAGCCGGGTGTGGGAGATCCCGGTGCACGACTCCACGCGTGTCCGGGACGCCCGGATCGCGGCCCGTGAGGCGTGCGGAGAGGCGGGCCTCGCCGCCGCGCGCACCGCGGCCGCGGAGCTGGTCGCCACCGAGCTGGCCACCAACCTGCTCAAACACGCCGGCGGGGGCCGCATGGTGGTCAACCTGGTGACGGCGCCGGCCGACGGCGGGGAGGCCCTGTCGGTGCAGCTCTTCTCGCTCGACCACGGTCCGGGCATCGCCGACGTCGGCGCCGCGCGCCGGGACGGCTGGTCCACCGCCACGGGCTCGCTCGGCGCGGGTCTGGGCAGCTGTCAGCGCAGTGCCAACGCCTTCCACCTGTACAGCCTGCCGGGCGGAGGGACGGTGGCGGCGGCGCGGATCGACCCCGAGCCCGTCCGGCGCGGGGCACCGCCGGCAGCGGTGCCGGCGGGCGGGATCACGGTCGCCCTCGCGCAGGCCGAGCAGTGCGGTGACGCGTGGAGCTGGGTGCGCTCCGGGAGCCTGCTGACGCTGCTGCTCGCGGACGGTCTGGGACACGGTCCGAAGGCCGCGCACGCCTCCACCGCGGCGGTGGCGGAGCTGCGCCGCACCGCCCATCTGCCGCCGGCCGACATCCTGCGCCGGCTGCACACCGCGCTGCGGCCCACCCGGGGCGCGGCGGTCACGGTGGCCCAGGTGGACACGGACCGGGCGGAACTCAGCTTCTCGGGCGTCGGCAACGTCGGCGCCCGGGTGCGCACCGGGGACTCCTGGACGTCCCTCGTCTCCCATCCGGGGATCGTCGGCGCGTACTTTCCCGCGCACGTGCCCGTGCGCCGGGTGCCGTGGCGCCAGGACAGCCTGCTCGTGATGCACAGTGACGGACTGCCCAGCCGGTGGCGGCCGCCGGAGGACCCCCGGCTGCTCGCCCACGACCCGTCCGTGGTGGCCGCGGCCATCCTGCGGGACGCGGGCAGCCCGGCCCGCCCCGCTCGCGACGACACCAGCGTGGCCGTACTGGCCCCCGACCGCCGGACCAGCGCCCATGACAGCCGCCTCTGAGAACTGGACCATCGCCTCCACCGCGGACGCGGCCCGCGCCCGTGCCCTGCTGGCGCGGCTCACCGCGGACGCCGGGGTGTCCGCGCTCGACCGCGCCCGCTTCCTGGCCGCGCTCGGCGCCCGGCTGCGCCGCGCCGTCGACGCCGGCCGCGCGGAGCTGGCCGTGACCGCCGAGGCGGGCGGGAAGCTGCGGGTCGCCCTGGACGGGCCGGAGCCGTGGCAGCACACGCTCGTCTGCCCCGCCCCCGTGACCGGCCCGCTGCCCGCCCTGGACGACGCCCCGCTCGCCGAGGCCCTGCTGGGCGCCGACGAGGACACCGCCGCCCTGCTGGGGCACCTGGCGGAGACGGAGAAGCTGCTGCGGTTCCACCGGGAGGAGCTGCACCAGACCAACCAGGGCGTGCTGGCGCTGCACGCCGAGCTGGAGGCGGCGGCGCTGGCGCAGCGCGAGCTCCTCGACGCGGAGCGGGTGGCGCGCGCGGAGGCGGAGAAGGCCCGCCGTCTGCTGACCTTCCTGGCCAACGCGAGCGCGGTGCTGAACGCCTCCCTCGATCACGAGGACATCCTGCGCCGGCTGCCCGAGCTGCTGGTCCCGGAGTACGCGCGGCACGTCGACGTCTGGCTCGTGGACGACGAGCGGATCCTGCCGGCCGAGCGGGCGGCGGCCACGGTGACGGCGGCGCGCACCGGCCGCCCGCAGCACGCGGGCCCCCACCCCGGTGACCTCCCCGGCGTGGACGACCTGCCGGCCTCCGCGCTCTCCCCGGACCGGTCGCTGCTGTGCCTGCCGCTCGGCGCGCGCACCGTGCAGGGGGTGCTGACGCTGGCGGCGCCCGGCGAGCGTTTCGACCCGGACACCACCGTGATGCTGCTGGAACTGGCCCGGCGGGCGGGCATCGCCCTGGACAACGCCCGCCAGTACGAACAGCACCGGGACGTGGCCGAGGCCCTGCAACGGGCCCAGCTGACCGAACTTCCCGCCACCCCGGGTCTCGAACTGGCCGCCCGCTATCTGCCGGCGACGCACGGTCTGAACATCGGCGGTGACTGGTACGACGCGTTTCCGCAGCCGGACGGCAGTGTGCTGGCGGTGATAGGGGACGTCACGGGGCACGGACTGCGCGCGGCGGTGATCATGGGCCAGCTGCGGACCGCGCTGCGCGCCTACGCCGTCGAGGGCAACGGGCCGGCGCGCATCCTCACCCTGCTGCACCGGATGCTCCGGCATCAGCAGCCGGAGCTGTACGCGACCTGTGCGATCGCCCGGTTCACGCCCGGGGAGCCCGGTGTGGTGTGGGCGGCGGCCGGGCATCCGCCGGCCATCGCGCGCGGCCCGCACGGCGAGGTGCGGGTGCTGGAGGCCAGACCGGGGATCATGCTGGGGGTTCCGATGGCGTTCTCGTACGAGGAGCACACCCTGGAGCTCCCGGTGGGCTCGACGCTCGCGCTGTACACGGACGGCCTGGTGGAGCGGCGGTCGGCCGGGATCGACGCGGGCATCGACCGCCTCGCCCAGGCGATGGGGGCGCTCGGCCGGTCGGATCTGGCGGATCTGGACGGGGCGGCCGACGCGCTGCTCAAGCCGATGCTCCACGACTCCGAACACGACGACGACATCTGCCTGTTGCTGTGCCGCACCACGCTGGAGTGAGCGGCCCCGCGCCGGCTCCCGGTGGTGTGGGAGCCGGCGCGGGGCCGACGCTCGTGCGACGGGTCCGGACGTCCGTCCGGTGACCGTCAGGCGGCGGACGGGAAGCGTTCCCAGACCCGGTGGGCGCCGAGCAGCTGGGTGAGCTGCTGGAGCGCGGCGGTGGCGGTGTCGTCGGCGACGACACCGGGTGCCTCCAGCGGGATGCCGGCCGCCTCCAGGGCGCTCTGCCCGCCCTTGGCGGCGCCGATGGCCTTTCCGTGCCGGAAGGCCTCCGCCAGCAGCAGCCCCACCCGCGGGTCGGGGGTGGCCTGGTGGCCGTTGGGGTGACCTGCCTTGGCGTCCCGGGCGCCGTAGGCGTCGGCGCCGACGCCGGGGGTGCCGGCCACCAGCAGCGCGTCGAACTCCACGGAACGCGCGGTGGCGTAGGTCCGCTGCACGGTCAGGGCGTCCGCGCCGTCGCCGAGGGTGCCGCCGGCCGGTGCGACGATCAGCGGGACCATGCCGCCGTCCAGCACCTGCCGGCGTACGGCCCGTACGCCGTCCAGGTCGCCGTCGGGGCCGGTGACGATGCCGATGATCCGTCCGTCGGTGGGCCAGGTGTGCCCGACCTGGGAGAGGGCGGGGCTGGGCTCGACGTCGGCGAGCGGCACCGTCGGCGCGGGGGCGGGCAGGCCGAGGCCGGCGGCGACGCCCTCGCACAGCTCCGGGTCGATGTTGGCCAGGACCTGCAGCGCCCGTTCCCGGATGGCCTGTTCGTAGCACTTGCCGAGTTCGAAGGTGTAGGCGCCGATGATGTGCTCGCGCTCCACCGGGCTCATGCTCAGCCAGAACCTGCGGGGCTGGCTGAAGTGGTCCTGGAACGACTCGGGCGCCTCGCGGACCTTGGTCGCCTCGGGGACGCGGACGGGGGTCTCGACGTACGCCCCTTCGAGGTCCGTCCCGGGGGTGAACGGGCAGCCGCCGTCGAGGGAGTTGGGGCGGTAGGGGGCCACGCCCCGGTGGACGGCCGTCTGGTGGAAGCCGTCGCGGAGCATGTCGTTGACGGGCGAGTGCGGCCGGTTGATCGGGATCTGCGGGAAGTTCGGGCCGCCGAGCCGGGTGATCTGGGTGTCCAGGTAGGAGAAGAGCCGGCCGGCGAGCAGCGGGTCGTCGGTGATGTCGATGCCGGGGACGAGGTGTCCGACGTGGAAGGCGACCTGCTCGGTCTCGGCGAAGAAGTTCGACGGGGTGCGGTTGAGGGTGAGCAGCCCGATCCGCTGCACGGGGGCCAGTTCCTCGGGGACGATGTTCGTCGGGTCCAGCAGGTCGATGCCCTCGAAGGTCTGGTCGGGGGTGTCGGGGAAGGTCTGGATGCCGAACTCCCACTCGGGGTAGGCGCCCGCCTCGATGGCGTCGTAGAGGTCGCGGCGGTGGAAGTCGGGGTCGACGCCGTTGATGATCTGGGCCTCCTCCCACACCAGGGAGTGCACGCCCAGCTTCGGCTTCCAGTGGAACTTCACCAGGGTCGTCTCCCCGGCGGCGTTGACCAGGCGGAAGGTGTGGACGCCGAAGCCCTCCATCGTGCGGTACGAGCGCGGGATGCCCCGGTCGGACATGTTCCACAGGGTGTGGTGGGTGGCCTCGGTGTGCAGGGTGACGAAGTCCCAGAAGGTGTCGTGGGCGCTCTGCGCCTGCGGGATCTCCCGGTCCGGGTGCGGCTTGCCGGCGTGGATGACGTCCGGGAACTTGATGGCGTCCTGGATGAAGAACACCGGGATGTTGTTGCCGACGAGGTCGAAGACGCCCTCGCTGGTGTAGAACTTCGTCGCGAAGCCCCGGGTGTCGCGGACGGTGTCGGAGGAGCCGCGGGAGCCGAGCACGGTGGAGAAGCGGACGAACACCGGTGTCTCGACGTCCTCGGCGAGGAAGGCCGCCTTGGTCACGTTGGCGGCGGTGCCGTAGCTGCGGAAGACGCCGTGCGCGCCGGCGCCGCGGGCGTGGACCACGCGCTCGGGGATGCGCTCGTGGTCGAAGTGCATGACCTTCTCGCGCAGGTGGTGGTCCTGGAGGAGCACCGGTCCGCGGGGACCCGCCTTGAGGGAGTGGTCGGTGTCGTAGAGCCGGGTGCCCTGGGCGTTGGTCAGGTAGCTGCCGCTCTGTGCCATCCGCGCCTGGTCGGCGCCGGTCGGCTGCCCGGTGGGCGAGACGGTGTCCGGGCCGCTCTGCTCGGGCTTGGGCGGGTACGGCTCGTGGGGGTCGGTCGGCTCGGCGACCGGCGGCGACTTGGGTCCCGGCTTGCCGGGGATGCCGTCCTCGGGGCCCGCCGGCCCGCCCTGCAGGGCGTCCGCCACCTTGTCCGCCGCTCGCTTCAGGGGATTGGTCTCGCTCATCAGTTCTGATTCCTTCGCTGGTCACGGAGCGGGCCCGGCAGGGGCGAGGTGGGTGTCCGAGGCACGGCTGCCCACGCTGGGGGCAGGCCGGCACCGGGTCGTACCGGGCGAATGTCGAATGAGAGGGGTTGTGACGGGTTCGTACCGAGGTCCCCGGGCCGGGGCGTCCGAAACCGGGAATCACGGGGATTTCCGGTCGGGGTGAAGTCGGGCCGTCTCCTATCGCGTTGCCGGGGCGGGAGGCCCGCCGGACGCGCTGGTCCGGACCCGGGGACCACCGGCAGGACCAAGTGCCGCCCGCCGAGGACGTGTTGTCAGCAGGGCCGGCTTCTTGACCCGGGGCAGGCGGTCACCCGGCGGCCGCCCGCACAGGCCACCCTAGGCGCTGACCCCGTCGGGCGCAGTTCGGGACGGGTCCGGGAGTACGGCTTGGAGTACGGCCCCTCGGCCGCCCGTCACGGGCGCGCCACGACCCGCAGGGTCTCCAGGGAGGAGTCCGCCGCGTCCGGGATGAGGAAGCCGTGGGCGACACCGCTGCGCAGGTAGTCGACGACCTCCGCGGTGATCACCTCGCCCGGCGCCACGACCGGCACGCCCGGCGGGTAGGGGCTGATCGTCTCGGCGGCGATCCGGCCCACGGCCCGCTCGGCGGACACCACCTCGGCGGGGCCGAAGAAGGCGTCGCGGGGCAGCACCGCCTGCTCCAGCTCCAGGGCGCCGGGCTCGGGCAGGTGCACGGCGGGCTGTCGCTCGATGGTGTCCGCGCGTTCCACCAATGAGCGCACGGACTCCACCAGCAGCTTCTCGGTCTGCTCGTCGTCGGCGTGGGTGATGGAGGCGCTGATCCGGCAGGTGTCCGAGCCGCCCACGTCGACGTGGCAGTTCGCGCGCAGCCACTCGGCCGCCTGCATACCGCTGATGCCGAGGTCGCGTACGTCGACGACGATCTTCAGGGGATCGAACTCGGCGGCCAGGCCCTCCTCGATCACCTCGCCGCCCATCACCCGCAGCCCCGGCAGCTCGCGCAGCTGGGCGCGGACGCGCTCGGCCCGGTGCAGCGCCGCGTCCAGGAGGGCATGCCCCTGTTCGACCATCTGCCGCCGCCAGCCGTCGAGGGTCGCGTAGATCAGGCTGGAGGCGCTGGTGGTGCCGAGCAGGTCCTCGCGCTGTTTGAGCACGGTGGGCGAGACCCGGTCGTGCTGGAGGTGGAAGACGGAACTCTGCTCGATCGCGCCGCCCATCTTGTGCACGCTGGTGACGACCAGGTCGGCGTCCGCGTTCATGCCCCAGACGGGCAGCCCGTCGTGGAAGGGCAGGTGGGCGCCCCACGCCTCGTCCACGATGAGCGGGACGTCGAAGGCGTGGCAGGCGTCGGCCACGGCGCGCACATCGGCGCAGGTGCCCCAGTCGGTGGGCGTGATCAGCAGCATGCCCTTGGCGTCGGGGTGCTCGCGCAGCCGGTTGCGCACGTCGTCGGCCTCGGGCGGATGGGCCATGTGCCGTTCGGCGTCGAACTTGGGGTGGACCCAGATCGGCTCCACTCCGTTGATGATCACCGCCGCGATGACCGACTTGTGGGCGTTGCGGGACACCAGCAGCTTCTCCCCCGGTCCGGCGACCGAGCACATCGCGGTCCGCACGGACAGGGAGCTGCCGCAGGTGGAGAAGAACGCCTGCTCGGCGCCGACCGCGTCCGCCATCAGCTCCTGGGCCTGCTCCAGCACGCCCTGGGACTGCCGGCGGTCGTCCAGGCCGTTGAGGCTGAGCACGTCGGAGCGGAAGACGTCCAGACCGAGGATCTCGGCCACCCGGGGATCGGTGCCGCGGCCCTGTTTGTGCCCGGGTGGCCCGTACGCCACGTCTCCTCGCCGCCGGAACTCCTGCAGAGCCTCCAGGACGGGTACGCGCGAGTGATCCATGGCTGTCCTCCTGAGCTGGTCGGTGCCGCATCCACCGTGTTGCACCGGCCGTGCTCCCCAAACACGCGGCCGGTGTCAGGGAGCTGTTCGGTGGAACCCGGGCCGCCACGGAACAGGCCCGCCGAACCCCAGGAGGTCTCGTGTCGCTGTACCAGCGGATCCGGGAGGAGACCGAGCGCCGCGCCGACGCGCTGTGGACCGTGGCTACCGCCCTGCACGCGGACCCGGAGACCGCGTTCTCCGAACACCGCGCGGCGAAGCTGCTCACGGGCGAGCTGGAGCGCGCGGGGTTCGCGGTGCGGCGGGAGGCCGCGGGCCTGCCGACCGCGTTCACGGCCCGCTCGGGCGAGGGCCGGCCGGTGGTGGCCTTCCCCCTGGAGTACGACGCGCTGCCGGGGCTCGGGCACGCCTGCGGGCACAACCTGATCGCGGCGGCGGGCCTGGGCGCGGCCCTGGTCACGGAGGCCGTGCGGGACGGCACCGGGGGCACGGTCCTCGCGGTGGGCACGCCGGCCGAGGAGGGCGGTGGCGGCAAGGCGCTGGAAGTGGAGGCCGGGGTCTTCGACGGGGTGGACGCCGCCCTGATGTTCCACCCCGGGGTGTACGACTGGGTGCGGGCGCCCCTGACCGCGCAGGAGCAGTACCGGGTCGGCTTCCGGGGCCGGGCCGCGCACCCGACGGGCAACCCGACGGAGGGCCTCGACGCGCTCGCGGCGCTGATCGAGCTGTTCAACGTCCTGTCGGCACTCGGGCGGCGGCTGCCGGAGGGGTCCCATGTCCAGGGGATCATCACCCAGGGAGGTACGGCCATCAACATCGTCCCGGAGTACGCCGAGGGCCGCTTCGGACTGCGCGCGGTCACGACGGCCGCCCTGGACGAGCTGGCGGAACAGCTGCGCACCGCCGCGGAGGGGGTGGCGCTGGCGACCGGCACGGCCGTCACGGTGGAACGCGCGAGCGTGCGGTACGAGCACTTCCGGGACAGCTCGGTGCTGTCCGAGCGGTTCGCCGGGCACCTGGACCGCGCGGGGATCGCACTCACCGCGCCCACGCCCGGCGTCTACCTGGGCTCCTCCGACATCGGCAACGTCAGCGGCCGGGTGCCCGCCATTCACCCGTTCGTCGCGATCATGGGCGCCGACGGCTCCGACCACACGCCGGAGTTCGCCGAGGCCGCTGCCTCGGAGCGGGCCCGCCGGGTACTGACGGCGGTGGTGGAGGCGCTGGCCTGCACGGCGGTGGACATCCTGCGGGACGCGGACCTGCGCGGCCGCGCGTGGGCGGACCTGCACCTGACGGCGGACTGACGGCCGCGGGGCCGCCCGGCCGGGCGGAACGCCGTACGCCCGCACGCCCCCGGCGGCCCGACCGTGGTGCGGCCGTTCAACCCGGCCGGCCGCAGCAGACCTCGCGTTCGTCCTCCCGGCCGGCGACCTCGGCCTGGGTGCGCGCGTGCTCCATGGCGGCGGGCAGGGCCCGGCGGATCACCTCGGGCAGCCGGCGGCGCAACGGCCACTCCACCAGGCAGCGCGCCACCTCCCGCAGCTTGATGTTGGTGTGCTGCGAGACGTGCCGCAGGACCTCCCAGCCCTGCTCCGGGCGGAGCCCGCCCACGGTGATGACCACGCCGATCGCCTGGTCGACCAGGGCGTGCGAGCCGAGGGCATGACGCAGCTGCTCGACCTCCTCCTGAAGTGCTTTCAGCTGGTCCGTCTGCTCGTCGCGTCCGATCATGCGCTCACCCTGCGCAGCCCGGCCGCCGAGCGCCAGCCGCCAGACGAACAACCGGGCAAGAGGCGGTACAGAAAACGAAAAATCGCTGGTCGGCGAGTCGTGGAAGCGGAATCCGGGGGCAGCCGGGGGGCATGGACACCCTCACCTTCGACAGTCACGACCTGGACGTGACGGAGGACTTCCTCAGCCGGGCCTACGCCAGGATGCGCATCGCCAGCGGGACGCCCGGCTCGACCCGTGCCCGGATCCACCGCGCCGGCATCCCCGCGGTGAGTGTCGACGAACTCGCGCTGGACTTCGAGATGGCCTACTCGGTGTCTCCGCTGGGCCGGATCTGTCTGTGCGTCGTGCACGAGGGAACCGTGCGGGACCACGGCTTCCGGGGTGTCGAGGACTCCTTCGGCCCCGGTGACGTGGTGCTGTTCGCGCCACCGGACCTGCCGTACGCGGGCCGCATCTGCAACGCCCGCTACAACATCACCATGCTGGATCCCGCACTGCTCGCCCAGGTGGCCGGGGACGGCTCGCGACCGGTACGGCTGACCGGGCACCGGCCGCGCTCGGCCGCCGCGGCCCGCCACCTCAGCCGTACGATCGCCCATCTGCGGGACGATGTGCTGTCCGACGCCGAGACAGCGGACCAGCCGCTGATCGCCGCCACGGCTGCCCAGCACCTGGCGGCGAGCGTCCTGGCCGCGTTCCCCAACACGGCGCTGGACGAGCCCGCCGCCCACGATGCCGACGCGCACCCGGCGGTGCTGCGCCGCGCGCTCGCCTACATCGACGACCACGCGGACCAGCCCGTCACGGTCGCGGACATCGCCGCCGCGGCCCATGTGACGGTACGGGCGCTGCAGTACGCCTTCCGCCGTCATCTGGACACCACTCCACTGGCCCAGCTGCGCCGGGTGCGGCTCGCGCACGCCCATCACGAACTGGTGGCCGCCGACCCCGGCGAGGTCACGGTCACGGAGATCGCGGCCCGGTGGGGCTTCCACCACCCGGGCCGCTTCGCCTCCCTGTACCGGGACACCTACCGCAGGGCCCCGCACGAGACCCTGGCCGGCGGCTGACCGGCGGCTGCGCGGTGTCCTACGGGAAGGACGTCACCTTGGACGGGACCGTGTCGGTGCCCGAGGTGGGCGCGCCGGTGCTGTTGACGACGTGCGCGTACTGGCCCTTGCCGCCGAGGGAGATCACCAGCAGGTCGTGCATCCTGATCCCCGAGGTGGCCGGCACCTGGAAGCCGTGTGCCTGGACGATCGACGGATCGGACGTGTAGTTGCAGTAGCTGCCCAGGCCCCACGCCTCGTGGGTGGTGACGGAGTCGGCGACCTTGTAGGCCGCGTAGCCGGTGATGCCGTCGTGCGTGATGGCGGCGGCGTTCGGGGCGTCGTAGGCCTTCTCGTTCTGGAAGAAGATCGTCCGGCCGCGTTCTCCGTTCCAGTAGACGTCGTACTTGTTGAAGTGCTCCACGAACAGGCCGGCGGCCAGGACGTCGTCGCCGTTCACGCGCAGGCCGTAGTCGGCGCGGTTGGTGTCCCAGCCGACGCCGCTGCCGTGGTCGGCGCGCCAGAGCCAGGTGTGGTCGATGATGACGTCGTCGCTGTTCACCACCACGGAGTTGGTGGCGAGCCCGGGCCCGGCTCCGCCGACGCGGATGAACACGTCCTGCATGGTGGTGGGGTTCGCGGAGTGGTCGGCGGTGGCGCCGGGGGTGCCGATGCGCAGCAGCGTGTCGGAGTTGACCGGGCCCGCGTCGATCAGGAATCCGGCGAGCCGCACCCCGTCGACGTCGGCGACGTGCATCGCGTCGACGCCGTTGTCCGGGACGAGCGTGGCGAGGCCGAGTCCGAGGACGACGGTGTTCGGCCGGGTGACGTCGATGGTCTGGTCGAGGTGGTAGACGCCCGGGGTGAACAGGAGGTTGAGGCCCTGGGCGAGGGCCTGGTTGATGGTGGCGGCCGTGGCGCCCGGCTTGACGACGTAGAACTGGTCGAGCGGGAGCGACGTGCCGGCGTTCGCGGGCCAGGAGACGCCCCGGGCGTTGGTGCGCTTGGCCGGGACGAACACCTTGTAGGCGGAGCCGTCGAGGTAGAGGAACGGCTTCTCGCGGGAGACCGGGGTGGTGTCCAGGGTGGTGTACGGGCCGCTGTCGAAGTTGGTGGCGGGGGCGCCCTGGACGCCGGAGAAGGTCATGTTCCACACGCCGTTGGTCCAGCCGCCGACCGAGCTGTCCCGGGTGTACCACTGCTGCTGGGAGTACGGGCCGACCGTACCGTCGATCTTCGAGTCCGCGATGTAGCCGCCGGAGGCCCAGCCGTAGCCGTTGGGGGCGAGGTTGAGGCCGCCCTGGACGTGGATGCGGCGGAAGGGCGCGGCCTGGGCGACGGCCCAGCGGTCGGTGCCGTTGACGGGCTTGAGGGCGAGGTTCTCCGCCGAACGCCAGAAGTTCTGGGTGGCGTTGCCGTTGAACCAGCCCGCGTCGACCGTGATGTCACCGTTGATCTGCGTGTCGTCGGGGTTCAGGCCGAGACCGGAGATCGAGGTGTAGAAGCCGAGTTGGGCGTTGATGTTGTTGTAGGTGCCGGGCTTGAGCAGGAACTGGTAGCGGCCGGTGCCGAACTGGGCCGACTCCTGCTTGGCGAAGACGTCGTCGAACTTCTGCTGGAGGCCCGGGGTCGAGGGGTCGACGACGATGACGTTGGGGCCGAGGTCGCCGCCGCCCTGGACGGGCGGGACGCCGGTGCTGCCGGTGTGCACGGCGACCTCCCACAGGGAGTAGCCGTAGCCGGTGCCGCGGGCGGTGCCGTAGATCCGGACGTACCGGCCGGAGCCGCTGACGTCGTAGGACGCCGTGCCGCCGGTCGCGCCGGTGACGGTCTTGAGGGTGTTCCAGCTCTGCCCGTCGGAGGAGGCCTGGATCTGGAAGTCCTTGCCGTAGGCTGCCTCCCAGTTCAGGTCCACCTTGCACAGGTCCTGGACGGAGCCGAGGTCGACCCGGAGCCACTGCGGGTCGGCGGCCTGGCTGGACCAGCGGGTCCCCGTGTCGCCGTCGACGGCGGCGGAGGCGGGTGTGCCGGCGTTCTCGGTGGAGGAGGCCGTGGCGGCCTTGCCCTGGGCCGCGTTCGCGGTGCCGCAGCCCGCCTGGGCGCCGTCCGTGGTGCCGAACACCTGGAATTCCCACAGGGAGTAGCCCCAGGCGGTGGCCCGGTGCACGCCGAGCATCCGTACGTAGCGGCCCCGGCCGGACACGTCGAGCGTGTCGGTGCCGCCGTCGGAGCCGGTCACGGACTTCAGATCGGTCCAGGTGCTCCCGTCCCCGGATATCTGGACCTTGTAGTCCTTGCCGTAGGCGGCCTCCCAGTTCAGGACGACCCGGGTGACGGTCGCGGTGCTCCCGAGGTCGACGCGGACCCACTGGTCGTCACTCGCGGCCGAGGACCAGCGGGTCCCGGTGTCACCGTCGACCGCCTTGGCGGCGGCGGTGCCGCCGTTCTCCTCGGACGACGCGGTGGCGGACTTCCCCTGGGACAAGGGGGTTTCGGCCGCTGTGGCCGAGGGGTGCGTGGTGGGCAGGGCGAGCAGCGCGGCCGTGGCGGCCAGCGCTGCGCCCAGGGATCTCAGTCTCATTCGGCGGCTCCAGACGTGTGGGGTTCAACGGGCACGGCCCATGGCTTAGTTCATGCTTTGATTTAAGAGATGAACCAACCGGGCCACAAGTCTTCGGACACCAGATCCTTCAACTCGCCGGTGCCGTCCCACGGTCACAGGGCGGCCGGCTCGTGCGCTTCGCGCACGCGGTCGGGGCGGGTCAGCCCGGCTCGGGCGGGGTGGCGGACAGCGGGGTGTCCCAGGCGAGTTGGTGGATGAGCCGCTCGTCCGGCCCGGTGGCAGGAGGCGCTCCGGGTGCGGGGCGGGACGGGGTGCGGGTGCCGCGGGTGAGGCCGCCGCTGACGGTGATGTTGTGTTCCGTCCGCGGGCGGCGGTGCCGCTCGTACCCGGCGCACGCCGCCTGCGGATCGGGCAGGTCGCGCAGGGCCTTGGCCAGGACGACGGCGTCCTCCAGGGCCATCGAGGCGCCCTGGCCGGTCGCCGGGGAGGCCGCGTGGGCCGCGTCGCCCACGAGCAGGACCCGCCCGGCGTGCCAGGCGGTGCCGAGCGGCAGCTCCGTGGCGTTGGTGACCATGAGGGTGTCGGCGGAGGCCTCGACCAGTGCGGCGGCGGGGGTGTCGTCCTGCCTCAGCAGCGGCAGCAGCCGTGCGCGCAGCACGGCGGGTGGCGCGGCGAGGGCCCCGGCGGGCAGCGGATCGCCGCCGGCGCGGGCGAACCAGTACGTCTCCCCCGTCGGCGACACCGCGTACCCGAAGGCGGTCGCGCCGCCCCGCACCATGGTGATGGCGCCCTCCGGGCCGGGGCCGGGCGCGGTTCCGGTGCAGCCGTAGTAGACCCGCTGGCCGGCGTACCCGGGCCGGACCTCGGGCATGAGCAGCCCGCGCACGGTCGAGTTGAGGCCGTCGGCGCCGATGAGCAGGTCGCCGGTGGCCGTGGAGCCGTCGGCGAAGTGGGCGGTGACGTGGTGCGGGCCGTCCGTCACGGACACCAGCCGGGCGCCGTGGCGCAGCCGGATGCCGCGCCGGACCGCCTCGCCCTGGAGGGCCGCGTTCAGCTCGCCGCGGCGCAGACAGCGGTAGCGCAGGGCGGGGTCGTCCGCCTCGCCGAGCGGTGCGTGCGCGACCTCGGTGCCCCGGCTGTCGAGCAGTCGCAGCGAAGTCAGCGGAAAACCGACGGCCGTGACGGCGTGCGTGGCGTCCAGTGCGGCCAGGGCGCGCATGCCGTTGCTCGCCAGGGTGAGGAAGGCGCCGATGTCCTCGGCCGTGTCCGGGTGCGCCTCGAAGACGGTGACGTCGACACCGGCCTTGTGCAGGCCCAGGGCGGTCGCGGTCCCCGCGATACCGCCGCCGATCACCAGTACCCTCATGGCATACGCTCCGTCACCTGCCGCCGCGCGCCCCGACCGTGGGCGTGACCATTCAAGGGCAGCGGTGGGGCCGTCGGGAGGCACGGGGCCGGGATTCGGACACGCCGGCCAGAGGGCGGCTGAGCCGGGGCAGGGGGCGGCTGAGCCGGGGCAGGGGGCGGCGGAGCCGGGGCAGGGGCGTGTGGTGGAGGAACCGGAGTTCACGGTGCTGCTCACGGGTGTGGGTGAGCGCCGGAGGGACGTCGTACAGGCCTTGCGGGCCGTCACCGGGCTGAGTGCCTGGCGGAGCGCACAGCTGATGGCCGCCGCTCCGGTACCGGCCGTCGAGGGAACCTGGTTGGAGGCGGCCGTCCGAGCCGCGGCGCGGTTGCGCGGGGCCGGCGCCGAGGTGGAGGTGGTGTGCGGAGGGTGTGCGCGCACGCTGCCGCGCGGTGGGCCTCCGCCGGCCCCCGGCCCGTGCGCCGCACGCCACTGGTCCGCCTCCGAGTGCCGCGCGAGCCGCTCCTGAGGCACGCGGCCGGGTGCGCTGTGCACCGGCACGCCCCCCGTGGTCAAGGGTGGCCGCCGGTGAACTGGGTACTCCCCGGCCATGCGGGTGAGCGTGGTGGATGCGGGCTCGAACACGGTCCGATTGGTGATCGCAGATGTGGAGGGTGGTGTTCCGCTGCCGGTGCACACCGTCAAGTGGAAGCTCCGCCTGTCCGAACAGGTCGGCCCGGACGGCACCATCGCCGACGAGGCGGTGGAGGGACTGGTGAAGGCGGTGGCGGCGGCGGGCGCCACGGCCAGGCGGTGGCACGCGGCCGGCCCGCTGGCTTTCGCGACCGCGGTGGTGCGCGGCGCCCCCAACCGCCACGAGGTGCTGCAACGGGTGACGTCCGGAACCGGTATCCGCATGTGCACCCTGCCCGGTGAGACGGAGGCCGAGCTGACCTTCCTGGCGGCGCGCCGCTGGCTGGGCTGGAAGGCGGGACCGCTGGCACTGCTCGACATCGGCGGCGGCTCGCTGGAGGTGGCCTTCGGCCGGGGCCGGCTGCCCGACTTCGCCGCCTCCCTGCCGCTCGGCGCGAACCGGCTGACCCGGGAGTACCTGGGCGTCCAGGACCCGCCCGGGCCGGGCGAGTTGAAGGAGCTGCGCCGGCGTATCCGCCATGAACTGCGGGACGTGGCCTCGCGGATCCGCTGGGAACGTCCGCGCACCGCCGCCGTCACGTCCCGTACGTTCCAGCAGCTGGCCCGGCTGTGCGGGGCCGCGCCGGGGCGGTTCGGTCCCTTCGTGGACCGGGAGCTGGTCTGCCGGGACCTGCGCGCGGCGGTGCACGCCCTCGCCGGGCTGCCCGCCGCCGAACGCGCCCAGCTGCCCGGGATCTCCGCGCCGCGCGCCGCCCAGAGTCTGGCCGGAGCGGTCGTCGGGCACACGGCGCTGAAGCTCATGGGCCTGCCCCGGGCCGTCGTCTGCCCCTGGGCGATCCGCGAGGGCGTGCTGCTGCGCTACGTCGAGGACGGTGCCGACTGGTGGGCGGACGCCACCGGCGAGACCGAGACCACCGCACCGCCCCCCGCGGCACCGCTCCGCATCGCGAGCCCGTCCCCGTGACGGACGGTCACCGCACCGCCCCCGCGGCACCGCTCCGCATCGCGAGCCCGTCCCCGTGACGGACGGTCACCGGGCGGCTGGGGTTCGGCTGACGGTCCGCGGCGCGCAGGGGGACCACCCGCCGTCCTCGTTCGGGTGAGCGATGTGTGAGGGCGGTCGGCCGGGGTGGAACGCTCCCGTGTGGGGCCGGGACCGGGGCAGCACCCGCCCGCTCGCCCGGCCGAGCACCGGAAGGGACACCTCATGCGCGCTCGCACCACGCGCCGCCGGACCGTGACGGTCCTCCGCGTCGGCCTGTTGGCAGCGGGCGGCGGGACGCTCCTGGCCCCGGCCGCCGTCGCCGCGCCCGCGCCGCCCTACTACTACGACTGCGCCCGCACCGCCGAGGACCAGCCCTCCGGCACGCTCGTGGGCGAGGGGTGCGCCAAGGTCGCCGAGACCACCGAAGGCGACGGCGTCCACATCGAGGACCGGGCGGGCCGGAACGACTGGCGCTGCGACCGGGCCGACGACGTCGGCACCAGCGCGGTCAGGGGCCACGGATGCCGAGCGGTGCCGAAGGGCTCCTGGTGAGCGACCGACGATGACGTGCGAGTCGGCCGCCCACTCTTGACGTGTCTGGTTCAGACCTTTACCTTCTCGGGTCACCGGAGGACAAGAATGAGTCCAGCGTTCAGACACATGAACACCGGCTCGCGCTCGGTCCTCATCGGTCCGACGAAGGGACCCCCCACATGACCCGCTCCCGGATACCCGCGGCGACGGCCACCGCCGTCCTCGCGCTCGCCCTCACCGCCCTCGGCACCGGCGGCGCCGACGCGGCCGACCCGCGTGTCGCACCCGGCGGCAACTTCGACCTGTCCGTGTGGCAGCTCCAGGAGCCCGTCGGCTCCCCCGGCAAGCCCACCACCATCCCGTCGTCCCGGCTCCAGGGCGCGAACGGCTACCAGGACGCGTACTTCTACACCGACACCCGCGACGGCGCCATGACGTTCTGGGCGCCCGAGAAGGGCGTCACCACACCGAACTCCAAGTACGCCCGCTCAGAGTTGCGCGAGATGAACCGCGACGGCTCCGCCGCCGACTGGGCGCTCAGCGGCAGCCACCGGATGAGCGCGACCCTGCGCGTGGTGTCCGTGACCAAGAACGTCTGCGTCGGCCAGATCCACCTCGGCTCCGGCGGTTCCTCGACCAAGCCGCTGGTGGAGCTGTACTACCGCGCGGGCGGGGACATCGTCCTCGGCACCGAGGACTCGCCGGCCGGCGGCCAGACCCAGCACACCGTCGGGCACGTGTCCGTCGGCAAGACCTGGAGCTACACCATCGCCGTCTCCGGCGGGAACACCATCGACCTCACCGTGAACGGCACGACCACGCACTACGCCATCCCGTCCTCCTTCAAGCCGTACAAGCAGTACTTCAAGGCCGGCTCCTACAACCAGTCCTCCTCGGACAGCACCACCAACGGTGCCCGCGTGGCCTTCTACGGGCTGACCGTCTCGCACGGCTGACACGCGGCCCGACCTGCGCGACTGGTGCGAACGGCGGGACGGTCGTAGCGTCGGGTGAACGCGGTCGGACACAGCACGACGGGTGGGAGCGACCATGCGCGGATCAGTGACGGGAACGGCGATCGTCCTCGCGGCGGGAGCCCTGCTGACAGCGGCCATGACCACGGCGACGGCCAGTCCGCCGGTCACGGCCACGACGCAGCCCCGCGCCGGTACGTCGCCGTCCCACACCGGTGCGTCGCCGACGGTCCTGGTCGACTGCCTGTGGAACCGCACCGTCCGCCCCGGCGACTTCATCCTGGCCTGCGGCGACGGAAACAGCCGCCTCGCCGGACTCCACTGGACCAAGTGGAGTCCGGAGGGGGCGGTCGCCGAAGGCATGAACATGGTCAACGACTGCAAGCCGTACTGCGCGGCCGGCTCCTTCCACGCGTACCCGGTGACCGTCCGGCTCGACGGCCGCGAGCCCTGGAAGAAGCACCCTGACGTGCAGCGCTACAGCCGGATCAGCCTTACCTACCAGGAGGGCCGTCCGGAGGGCTTCAAGCAGGTCATGACGTATCCGCTCTGGGACTGACAGGGCCCGGGCGGACCGCGGCCGGGCGGTACGTCACCCGGTGTGCCTCGTACGGAGCGTGCGGGCGTGCCTCGTACGGCGACTGCGGGTGTGCCTCGTACGGCGCGTGCCGGTGGTCCGCGCGAGCGATCCCGCGGCCCCGGCTCCCGCCACCGGTGACCCGTCGCCCGCCATGTTGGTGTGACCCCGCACGCCGGCGCTCCCGCGCGCCGACCGAGAAGAGGTCACATGCCCCGCCTCCCCCGCCGCCCGCGTCTGACCGGAGCCGCCGCGGCCGCGCTCGCGCTCGGCCTCGTCGCCGCCGCGCCCGCCACCGGCCATGAGCCCCTCGTCACCGACGCGCGCGTCCTCGCCCACCTCGACCTGGCCGCCGGGCAGACGCCCGAGAACATCGCGCTCGGCCTCGACGGCTCCGCCGACCTGACCTTCGCCTCCGCCCGGCAGATCGCCCACGTCACCGACGACGGCCGCATCCGGACCCGCGCCACCCTGCCGGCCGTCGCGCACGCCCGCACGCCCCTGCTGCACAGCGCCGTGGTCACCGGCATCGCCCGCGCCCACGACGGCACGCTGTACGTCAACTACGCCACCGGCACCAGCGCGACCGGCGTCTGGCGCCTCTCCCCCGGCGACGCGCCGGAGCAGATCGCCGCGCTGCCGGCCGACGGGCTGCCCAACGGGCTGGCCCTCGACGAGCGGCGGGGCGTGCTCTATGTCGCCGACTCGGCACGTGGCACCGTCTGGCGCGTCCCGCAGGCGGGCGGCTCGGCCACGGCGTGGGCGAGGGGCGTGGCGCTCGCTCCGCTCCCGGCGGCGCCGGCGCGCGGCTTCGGCGCCAACGGCGTCAAGGTCCGCCGGGACGCGGTGTGGGTGTCCAACACCGACCGGGGCACGCTGCTGCGCGTCCCCGTGCTCCCGGACGGCGCCGCCGGACCTGTCGAGACCCGGGCCGACGGACTCGCCGGCATCGACGACTTCGCGTTTCCCGGCTCCGGAAGGAGCGTGCTGGCCGCGCTGAACACCGGCAACAGGGTCGTCCTGGTCCGCGCGGACGGCACCGTCACGACCGTGCTCACCGCACGGGACGGTCTGTCCAACCCGACCTCCGTGGCCGTCCGCGGCCGAACCGTGTACGTCCCGAGCGCCGCGTCCACCACCCGGCACGACCCGAACCTCCTCCTCGCCCGCCTGCGCCACCTCATCGGCCGGGGGTAGCGGAGGGGCGGGCAGTGCCGGGCCCGACTCGCGGTGGACCAGTGCCGGGTTCGACTCGACGCCCTGCACCCCGCCCGCGCCCGGACAGCGGCGCCCGCTGGCAGCCAGGCGTGGGAAGCCGTCTGCCGACGGTCACCCCCGTGCGGCTCTGCCCCCCAGTGCCCGGCGTTCGGCCCCCGGCCGGCCACCCGCCGGGGACCCCGCCGGCCGGGGCGGCCGGGGCGGCGGGGTCCAAGGTCGGTGGTGTCAGGTCAGCTCCGCCAGGAGGTCGCCGCCCTCCACCTGCTGGATGCGGTTGATGGCGAGGCGGGAGACACGGCCCGCCTTGGGGGCCGTGATCGTGGCTTCCATCTTCATGGCCTCGATGGTGGCGATCGTGGCACCCGCCGCCACCTCGTCGCCCTCGGCGACGGCCAGGGTCACCACACCGGCGAAGGGTGCCGCGACATGGCCCGGGTCGGTGCGGTCGGCCTTCTCCGTGACCGGGATGTCGGAGGCCGCCGCACGGTCACGGACCTGGATGGGCCGCAGCTGGCCGTTGAGCGTGGACATCACGGTCCGCATACCGCGCTCGTCGGCCTCGCCGATCGCCTGGAGCTCGATCAGCAGCCGGACGCCGGGCTCCAGGTCGACGGCGTACTCCTTGGCCGGGCGCAGGCCGTAGAAGAACGCCTTGCTGTCGAGGACGCTGGTGTCGCCGAAGGACTGGCGGTGCGTCTCGAACTCGCGGGTCGGGCCGGGGAACAGCAGCCGGTTGAGGGTGGCCCGCCGGTCCTTCGCCAGCCCCTCACGGTCCTCGGCGGACAGCTCGGGCACGGGCTTGGGCGCCGCCCGGCCCTGGAGCGCCTTGGTGCGGAACGGCTCGGGCCAGCCGCCGGGCGGTGTGCCCAGCTCGCCTCGCAGGAAGCCGATCACCGAGTCCGGGATGTCGAACTTGTCGGGGGTCGCCTCGAACGCGTCCGGGGAGACCCCGGCGCCCACCAGGTGCAGGGCCAGGTCCCCGACGACCTTGGAGGACGGGGTGACCTTGACCAGCCGGCCGAGGATGCGGTCGGCGGCGGCGTACATCGCCTCGATGTCCTCGAAGCGGTCGCCGAGGCCGAGGGCGACGGCCTGGGTGCGCAGGTTGGACAGCTGGCCGCCGGGGATCTCGTGGTGGTAGACGCGCCCGGTCGGGGAGGCGAGGCCGGCTTCGAACGGGGCGTAGACCTTCCGGACGCCCTCCCAGTACGGCTCCAGGTCGCCGACCGCCTGGAGGTCCAGGCCGGTGGGCCGGTCGGAGTGGTCGGTGGCGGCGACGATCGCGGACAGCGACGGCTGCGAGGTCGTACCGGCCATGGAGGCCACCGCGCCGTCGACGGCGTCGGCGCCGGCCTGGACCGCGGCGAGGTAGGTGGCGAGCTGACCGCCGGCGGTGTCGTGCGTGTGCAGGTGCACGGGCAGGTCGAACTCGCGGCGCAGCGCCGAGACGAGCCGGGCGGCGGCCGGGGCGCGCAGCAGGCCGGCCATGTCCTTGACGGCGAGGACGTGGGCGCCGGCCTCGACGATCTGCTCGGCGAGGCGCAGGTAGTAGTCGAGGGTGTAGAGGCGCTCCGACGGGTCGCTGAGGTCCGCCGTGTAGCAGAGGGCGACCTCGGCGATCGCGGTGCCCGTCTCGCGTACGGCGTCGATGGCGGGCCGCATCTGGCCGACGTCGTTGAGGGCGTCGAAGATGCGGAAGATGTCGATGCCGGTGGCGGCGGCCTCCTGCACGAAGGCGTCGGTCACCTCGGTCGGGTACGGCGTGTAGCCGACGGTGTTGCGGCCGCGCAGCAGCATCTGGAGGCAGATGTTGGGGACGGCCTCGCGCAGGGCGGCCAGCCGCTCCCAGGGGTCCTCGGCGAGGAAGCGCAGGGCGACGTCGTAGGTGGCGCCGCCCCAGCACTCCAGGGACAGCAGCTGCGGGAGGGTGCGGGCGACGACCGGGGCGACGGCGAGGAGGTCCCTGGTGCGCACCCGGGTGGCGAGCAGGGACTGGTGGGCGTCGCGGAAGGTGGTGTCGGTGACGCCGATGGTCGGCGACTCGCGCAGGTGCCGGGCGAAGCCTTCGGGGCCGAGGTCCACGAGGAGCTGGCGGGAGCCGGCGGGCGGTTCGCCGGCGGGCAGCGGCGGCAGCTTGGTCAGCGGGTCGAGCAGGTCGGGCCGCCGGCCGTGCGGCTGGTTGACCGTCACGTCGGCGAGGTAGGTGAGCAGCTTGGTGCCGCGGTCGGCGGAGGAGCGGGCGGTGAGCAGGTGCGGGCGCTGCTCGATGAAGGAGGTGGTGACCCGGCCGGCCTGGAAGTCGGGGTCGTCGAGGACCGCCTGGAGGAAGGGGATGTTGGTGGCCACGCCACGGATGCGGAACTCGGCGACCGCGCGCCGGGCCCGGCCGATGGCCGCCTGGAAGTCGCGGCCCCGGCAGGTGAGCTTGACCAGCAT
This sequence comes from Streptomyces sp. NPDC017676, assembly GCF_044329325.1. NCBI lineage: Bacteria > Bacillati > Actinomycetota > Actinomycetes > Kitasatosporales > Streptomycetaceae > Streptomyces > Streptomyces sp. NPDC017676. The sequence goes on from NZ_JBIRJA010000016.1 coordinate 154,299, forward strand.
CGAGTCGAAGTGCGCGCTGATCTCCGTGCCGGCGTGGGTGGTGCCGCCGTCGAGGCGGATGCCGGAGCCGCCCGGGGAGCGGTAGGCGCTGATCCGGCCGGTGTCCGGGCGGAAGCCGTTGGCGGGGTCCTCGGTGGTGATGCGGCACTGGAGGGCGGCGCCGCGCAGGGTGACCGTGTCCTGGGAGAGGCCGAGGCCGGCGAGGGTCTCGCCGGAGGCGATCCGCATCTGGGCCTGGACCAGGTCGACGTCGGTGACCTCCTCGGTGACGGTGTGCTCGACCTGGATGCGCGGGTTCATCTCGATGAACACGTGGTTGCCGTCGCGGTCGAGCAGGAACTCGACCGTGCCGGCGTTGCGGTAGCCGATCTCGCGGGCGAAGCGGACGGCGTCGGCGCAGATCCGGTCGCGCAGCTCCGGGTCCAGGTTGGGCGCGGGGGCCAGCTCGATGACCTTCTGGTGGCGGCGCTGCACCGAGCAGTCCCGCTCGAAGAGGTGGATGACGTTGCCCTCGCCGTCGGCGAGGATCTGCACCTCGATGTGGCGGGGCTCCACGACGGCCTTCTCCAGGAAGACGGTCGGGTCGCCGAACGCGGAGGCGGCCTCGCGGGAGGCGGCCTCGATGGACTCGCGGAGCTGGGCCGGGTCCTCCACGCGGCGCATGCCGCGCCCGCCGCCGCCGGCGACCGCCTTGACGAAGACGGGGAAGCCGATCTCCTCGGCGGCGCGCACCAGTTCGTCCACGTCGGTGGAGGGCTGGGAGGAGCCGAGAACGGGTACGCCCGCGGCGCGGGCGGCGGCGACCGCGCGGGCCTTGTTGCCGGTCAGCTCCAGGGTGGCCGCGCTGGGGCCGACGAAGGTGATGCCGGCTTCCTCGCAGGCGCGGGCCAGTTCGGGGTTCTCGGACAGGAAGCCGTACCCCGGGTAGACGGCGTCGGCGCCCGCCCGGCGGGCGGCGCCCACGATCTCCTCGACGGAGAGGTAGGCCCGCACCGGGTGCCCCGGCTCCCCGATCTCGTACGCCTCGTCGGCCTTCAGCCGGTGCAGCGAGTTGCGGTCCTCGTGCGGGAACACGGCGACGGTGCGCGCGCCGAGTTCGTAGCCCGCCCGGAACGCGCGGATCGCGATCTCTCCACGGTTGGCGACCAGCACCTTGCGGAACATCATGGATTCCCTTCAGCTGCCTGCCGGCGACGAACACCCTGGTGTCAGCCACGCCTGCCGTACTCGCGGCCACCCTAGGGGGTGCCCGCACGGGTCGATGTGCGAAAACCATCACACTGACGGGGTGGGCGGCGCCACACGGGCGCGCCGGGCCGGGCGGGTCAGAAGCGGCAGCGCAGTCCCCCGGGGAAGGCCGGCGGGGGCGGAGCGGATGAATCGACCACGGGCGCGGGGGTGAGCGCGGCGACCGCCCACAGCTGGGCGAGGCACTCGCCGAGGTGGAACTCCGCGTCGAACCCGGCCCGGTGCTCGGGCGGGGCGGGCGGCAGGAGCACCAGCGGGACCGCCGGGTCGACGGTCGCCGTGCCCGCGCGGGCGGTGACGGTGAACAGCTGGGCCGCGTCGAACACGTCGAGCACGGCGACGGAGCGGCCCTGCTCGGTGACGTAGGCGGCGAGTTCGACGGCGACGGGGTCCCGGGGGTCGGCGATGACGACCAGGTCGGCGGGGGCGTCCGGCGCGGGTGTCGTCCCGGCGCTGGACGGCGCTCTCGTTGCGGTGTCAGATGACAAGGCCGCGCTCCCTGAGGAAGCGGCTCGCCCGGGAGGCGCGCAGCACGGTGAGGACGTCGTCGCAGCCGGCGTCGGTGCCGGCCGCCATGGTCTCGGTCCGCTCCGCGGGGCGCGCGGTGAGCGGGACGGCGGACCCGGTGGGCGTCCAGGCGCCGTCGGTGACGTCCTTGGAGTCCTTGAAGTCCTTGGAGCTCTTGGCGTGCGGTCCCGGTGTGCCGTCCCCCGTCGCGGTTGCGGGGGCCGGTGTGCCGTCCTCCATCGCGGGTGCGGGGTCCGTCACGGGCGTGGGCCGGCGCAGGGCGGCGAGCAGGTCCCGGCGGTGGGCCGCCTTGAGGAACGGCATCACCCTGGTTTCGTCGATCGTCCAGGTCATCGAACGGGTTCCTCCTCGGGTTGACGTTGCAGACGAGGTGGTCGACGCCGAGATCGCGGTAGCCGGCGAGGCCGGCGGCCAGGTCGGCGGGGGTGCCGCCGAGGACGGGCCGCCGTGGGTCCGGCGGTTCCGCGCGGGCGGTGGGTACGACGTTCACTCCGGCGGTGATCCGCAGGGTGGCCGGGTCGCGGCCGGCGGCGGCGCAGGCCTCGCGCACGGTGTGCAGCGCGGGTGCGAAGCCGGCCGGGTCCCCGAACCAGCAGCCGTTCCACAGGTCGGCGTGGCGGGCGGTGGCCCGGAGCATGCGGGGGCCGGTGCCGCCGATCAGCAGGGGCGGGCCGTCCGGCCGCACCCCGCGCGGACAAAGTTCGCCGCCGTGGGCCCAGGAGTAACGGCCGTCGAATTCCGCCTTTTCGGTGCGCAGCAGTGACGCGATGATGTGCACGGCTTCCTCGAAGCGGGCCACGCGGTGATCGAAATCGATGCCGAACGCCTCGAATTCCGGCCGGTGCCAGCCCGCGCCCAGTCCGAGAATGAGCCGGCCATTGCTGATCGAGTCGAGCGTCACCGCCATTTTCGCAAGGACGGCGGGATTCCGGAAAGCGGTGCACAGGACGAGCAATCCGATTGAATACGTGAGGTGGCCTCGGCGAGCGCGCTGAGGGTGATCCAGCATTCCCAGATGCCCTCGACCGGCTCGCCGTCCTCACGGAAGAGCAGGTGGTCGAAGCACCAGAGGGAGTCGAAACCGGCCGCTTCCGCCTCTCGGGCGAGCGCTCTCACCTCTTCGTAGGAGGGCTGTTTTCCGGGATATTCCGCCAGTGGCAGAGGGACGCCGACCTTCATGGCCCCCGCCCCCGAACCGTGAATGGGGTCACCGTGGGCAACGGCGTGAGCGTAGCAGTGGGAGTTCCGAGATCTCCATGCCCGGAAGTCGGGATATTTCCCGGGAAGGGTTTCTGCCGATTCGGTCGAGGCGGACTAGCGTTCGAGGAAATGCGACGGGACCTTCGAATGGGTGTTTCCGGGGCACTCGGCCGTCAGGGTGGGACCGGGGGCGGGCGGGGCTGTGCGCGAGGGCCGTCGACGCATGGGCCAGCGGGACCGCAGGGGGGAGCGGAACCGCTCCCCCCGGCCGTGCAGCAGGCCGAGGACGATCGCCGCGGCCACCGCGATCAGATGCTCGCGGCCGGCCAGGTTGGGAACGGCGATGGACTCCCACACCATCGAGCCGCCGGTCAGCGTGAACACCACGGGCGCGCGCCGGACCACCGAGAGATAGGTGAACAGGCCGACCACGGCCGCGGAGGGCCCGGTGTCCAGGACCCGCCCGGCCTCGGGCGGCAGCCCGAACCCCCACCAGCCGGGCCCCAGCGCGATCATCAGGCGGGCGGTGAGGGTGCCGGCCAGGGTGGTGGCGTAGGCGATCATCAGGGTGCGGGCCCGGCCCAGGGCCAGTTCGGCGAGGGCGAAGGCGAGGAACAGCTGGGTGATGCCCGCCCAGACCGGCAGGTCGAGCGCGGGGACGTACAGCGACACGGGGGTACGCAGCAGGGACAGCCACAGCGGCAGCTCGGCCCGGACCCCGCCGAGCCGCTCCACCCACAGCGCTCCCGTGGGGTGCTGGGCGATGTCGTGGAAGAAGATGACGCCGAACGCGGCGACGAAGGCCAGCAGCAGCCCGGACAGTCCGCGCCGCACGAGCCGCCGCACCGGGTCGACGACGATGGCGTGCCACTCGCCCGACAGGGTCCGCCCGGTGAACCGGGCGAGCCGCGCGAGCGGCGGGCGGACTCGCGGGGTGCGCCCTTCAGCGGTCATGAGGCACGGCAGCCCGTCGCCGTCGGGTCCCCCGTCACGCGCATCGCCCCCTTCGCCTCGCTCCCGGCGGTCCGACCGTGCGAGGCGTTTCGTCCGTCATCCGTCCACTTCAGGCGCCATCGTACGGATGTACGGAACGCTCCGGTCCGACCCGCCCCTCCGTGCAGTCCAGCGAGCCCGGAGGCGGGCGTCAAGATCCGCCGCGGGGGCACGCCGGTGTGGGAAGACCCACAGGCGTACGGCGCCGAAAACAGGGGCCGGGAGGCAACCGGCACACCCGTGGAACCGTCCTCGGATACAGGCATGTCCGGGGCCGCGGTCCGGAACGAACACGGAACCTTTCTGTTTCGATCACGAACTCTCGTATAGTGACCGCCAGTTCACCACCGGTGTCACGTCGCACCACTCGATGTTCCTGCCAGTCCCGCCCAGCCTGCCGTCTCCGCCGCAAGGATCAGACCGGACCGATGACCGCGCCCACGCATCCCGGCGACCGACCTTCCCTCCGTACGTTCGTCTCCGCCCTCGCCGTGACCGGTGTGCTGTCGGCGCTCGTGGTCTGCGCGGCCGTGGCGGCGGCGCCGGACTCGGTGCGCACCCCGCTCGCCGCGGGCGCCGGCGCGGCCGCGATCGTGCTCAGCGCGGCGGTGGCCACGGCCGCGCACGCCCTGCGGACCGCGCGCGGCACCCGGCGCCGGCTGGAGAGCGTCACCCAGGACGTCGGACGGCTGCTCCAGCAGCAGGCCCGTACGGCCGAGGAGGCGCGCCGGGAGCAGCAGCGGCTCATCGACGAACTCGCTCAGCAGCGCACCGAGTTCACGGATTCGTTCGCGGCCGAACGCGCACGTCTGGAAGAGGACGGCGCGCGGGAGCTGGACCGGCTCGCGAAGGAGAACGCCCGTCTCTCGGACGAGTTGGAGCGTGCCCGGCGCGAGCGGGCGGCCGCGGTCGCCGCGACCTCCAACGCCGCCGCCCGGATGCAGGCGCTCGCCACCGCGACCCTCGCCGACCTGCGGGCGATGGAGGACCGGCACACCGACGAGGACGTGCTGGCCGACCTGCTCCATCTCGACCACCGCACCGCCCAGGCCGGCCGGCTCGCGGACTCCGTCGCCGTGCTCACCGGGGCGCGTTCGGGCCGCCGCTGGGCACGGCCGATCGGGATGGAGTCGATCCTGCGCGGCGCGATGGGCCGGATCGCCGGGTACCGGCGGGTGCGGGTGCACTCGGTCAGCGAGGCCGCCGTCGCCGGGCACGCCGCCGAGGGCGTGATGCACGCGCTCGCCGAACTCCTCGACAACGCCGCGAACTTCTCGCCGCCGACCGCCGAGGTCCACGTCTACGTGGAGGAGGTGCCGGCCGGGGTCATCGTGTCCGTGGAGGACAGCGGGCTGGTGATGGGCGAGGTGCAGCTGCGCCGCGCCGAGCGGGCGGTCTCCGGTGACGTCTCCGAGCTGGGCGGTCTGACCGGCACCCGGCTCGGGCTCGCCGTGGTCGGCCGGCTCGCCCGCAAGCACGGGCTCAAGGTGTCGTTCCGGCCGTCGGCGCGCGGTGGCACGGGCGTGCTGCTGCTCATCCCGCAGGAGATCCTGACCAGCCCCGCCTCCGCACCCGCCGAGCCGGCCGCCGCGGCCCCGCGACCGGAGAGCGGCCGGTCCGCGCCGGCAGCGGCCGCCGTGGACCCCGCCGTCGTCCACGAGCCCGCCGGGGCGACGGAGGAGGGCCCGGCCGGTCTGCCCAGGCGTCGCCGGGGCCGCACCCTCGCCCGGGCGGAACGCGCCCGGACGGCGCCGGAAACACCCAAGCCCCGTACGCCCCGGGGGACTTCGGACCACGGCTCCGCGCCGACCTCTGCCGAGCACGGCACCGCGACGGCACCCACCTCTGCCGAGCACGGCACCGCGACGGACACGGCCGAGCTCCGCACGTCACCGGCCGCCCCCGAGCACGACACCGGACCACACGGCACCGCGATGGCGCCCACCTCTGCCGCGCACGGCACCGCAGCGGACGCGGCCGAGCACGACACCGCACCGGACAGCACGCGGCACCGTACGCCACCGGCCGTCGACGTACCCGGCAGCGCCCCGGCCTCCGACGTGGGCAGGACCCGCGCCGCCCGCTTCAGCAGCTTCCGGCAGGCGGTGCGCCCGTCCGCACCGGGCACCCGCCGTACCGACCCCACCGCAGACCGGTCCCGGAACCACACCACCGACCCCTCGCACACCACGGCGCCGGACGAGCGAGCCGCCACCCCGCCCCCGGACGACGGTGTGCCGGCCGGCGACTCCTCGCACGGCGCCGACGACCAGGGCTCCCCCGCCCCCTCTCACCCGCACGCGTACCCGGAAGGCGACACCACTTCATGACCGGCCCGACCACCGCCGACGACAAGCTCACCTGGCTCCTGGAGGGCCTGCTGGAGAGGACCCCGGGTGCCCGGCACGCGCTCGTGCTGTCCCGGGACGGGCTGAAGCTGTGCCGTACGCCGGAGCTGAGCGTCGACCAGGCGGACCAGCTCGCCGCGATCGCCGCCGGCATCCAGTCGCTGTCGCACGGCGCGTCCGTGGAGTTCGGCGACGGCAGCGGCGGTGTGCGTTCGGCGATGACGGAGTTCTACGGCGGTGTGCTGTTCATCGTGGAGGCGGGCGCCGGCGCCCATCTGGCCGTGATCGCCACGGAGGACGCGGACGCCGGCGTCATCGGGCACAACATGAGCGAGCTGGTGGAGCAGCTCGGCGAGCACCTCACCGCTCCGCCCCGCACGTCATGAGCCGACCGGACACGGGCCGGCGGGACCTGGACCGCCCGGGCATCAACCGCCCGGGCCGGGACGACGCCCCCGACCGGCTGTACACCATCACCCAGGGACGCACCCGCACCGACCCCGACAACCCCTTCGACCTGGTCACCCTCGTGGTCGCCGAGTCGGAGCCGGCGGCCGGCATGCAGTCGGAGCACGTGGCGATCCTGGAGCTGACCCGGTTCCCCGCCTCGGTGGCGGAGATCGCCGCCGAACTGCGGCTGCCCGTGGGCATCACCAAGGTGCTGCTGTGCGATCTGCTGGCGGCGGGCCGGGTCAGCGCCCGGCATCCGAGCAGACCGGCCATTACCGATCCCGACATCCTGGAGCAGGTGCTCGTTGGACTCCGCAACCTCTGACGCGCGCACTCCCGCGCGCACCCCGTTGGGTGCCACCGCCGACCAAGGCTTCAAGATCGTGGTCGTGGGCGGTTTCGGCGTCGGCAAGACCACGCTGGTCCGCTCGGTCAGCGAGATCCGCCCCCTCAACACCGAGGAGACGATGACGCAGGCCGGTGCGACGGTGGACGACATCCGCCAGGTGCGCGGCAAGTCCGGCACCACCGTCGCCTTCGACTTCGGCCGGATCAGCCTGGACGCGCGCAATGTGCTGTACCTGTTCGGCGCGCCGGGCCAGGAGCGGTTCTGGTTCCTGTGGGACCGGCTGTTCTCCGGCACGCTCGGGGCGGTCGTCCTGGTGGACACCCGGCGCATCGACGACTCCTGGTACGCCATCGACCGGCTGGAGCACCACGGCACGCCGTTCATCGTGGCCTGCAACGACTTCGGCGGTCCGGTCCGCGCCGGCGCGGACGTCCGCGAGGCTCTCGACCTGGATCCGCAGGTGCCGCTGGTCGACTGCGACGCCCGCTCCCGGGAGTCGGGCAAGCAGGTGCTGATCACGCTGGTGCAGCACGTGAAGAACCGGTACGCCGACCCGTCCGCGCGGACGGTCCTGCCCCGACAGGAGTTCGTGTGAGCACGCCCGACGCCGTCCCGCTGAGCGGACCCCGGTTCCAGACCGAACCGGCCCGTCTGTACCGGGAGATGCGGCGCGACCACGGTGCCGTCGTACCGGTGCTGCTCGACGGCGGCATCCCCGCCTGGCTGGTGCTCGGCTACCGGGAACTGCACCAGGTGACCGGTGACCCGGTGCTGTTCAGCCGGGACTCCGACCTGTGGAACCAGTGGGAGAACATCCCCGCGGACTGGCCGCTGCTGCCGATGATCGGGCACAGGCAGCCGTCGATCCTCTACACGGTCGGCGAACGGCACCGGCAGCGCGCGGCGATGATCAGCAACGCGTTGGAGGAGGTGGACCCGTTCGAACTACGGGCGCACGCCGAGCGGTTCGCGGACGAACTGATCGACGCGCTGTGCTCGGCGGGCGAGGCCGATCTGGTCACGCAGTACGCGATGCTGCTGCCGGTACGGGTCCTGGCCCGGCTGTACGGCTTCCCGGACGAGGACGGTCCGGGCCTGGTCACCGCCCTGAACGACATGATCGACGGGCGGGAGCGGGCACTGGCCGGACAGGCCCATCTGGCCGCGTCCATGGCGCAGTTGCTGGCCGACCGGAAGAAGGAGCCGGCGGCCGACGTGGTCTCCCGGATGCTGGCCGACGAGAGCGGGTTCAGCGACGAGGAGATCGCGCAGGACCTGATGGTGATGATGGCGGCCGGGCACCAGCCGACCGCCGACTGGATCGGCAACTCGCTGCGGCTGATGCTGACCGACGACCGGTTCGCCGCATCCCTGTTCGGCGGGCGCAACAGCGTCGCCGAGGCGATGAACGAGGTGCTGTGGGAGGACACGCCGACGCAGAACGTGGCGGGCCGCTGGGCCGCCCGCGACACGCACCTCGGTGGCCGGCGCGTCAAGGCCGGTGATCTGCTGCTGCTCGGTCTGCAAGGGGCCAACTCCGACCCGCAGGTGCGGACCGACGCCTCCGCGTTGACCGGCGGCAACAACGCGCACTTCTCCTTCGGCCACGGCGAGCACCGCTGCCCGTTCCCCGCGCAGGAGATCGCCGAGGTGATCGCCCGGACCGGTATCGAGGTGGTCCTGGACCGGCTCCCGGACATCGATCTGGCGGTGCCCGCGGAGTCCCTCACGCGCCGGCCCTCGCCCTGGCTCAGGGGGCTGTCCGGGCTGCCCGTCCGGTTCAGCCCCGTACCCGCCCGCTGACCCGCGCCTCGGCCGACCCGCTGTCCCGCCGCCGGCCCGGGGGCCGTCCCCGGACCGGCGCCGTACCCGCCGTACCCGACCCCTGCCCTGGGAGGCACGTCACGATGACGACCGGTACCGAAGCACCCCGCATCGCCCTCGATCCCTTCGTCACCGACCTGGAGGCCGAGAGCGCGGCGCTGCGCGCGGCCGGCCCGCTCGCCGCCGTGGAACTGCCGGGCGGTGTCCCGGTGTGGGCCGTCACCCACCACGCCGAGGCCAAGGCGCTGCTCACCGACCCCCGGCTGGTGAAGGACATCAACGTCTGGGGCGCGTGGCGGCGCGGTGAGATACCCGCGGACTGGCCGCTGATCGGCCTCGCCAACCCGGGCCGCTCGATGCTCACGGTGGACGGCGCCGACCACCGCCGGCTGCGCACGCTGGTCGCGCAGGCGCTCACCCCGCGCCGGGTGGAGCGGATGCGGGAGCGGATCGAGAAGCTCACCCAGGACCTGCTGGACGCGCTGCCGGCGGACGGCGGGACCGTCGATCTGAAGGCGGCCTTCGCCTACCCGCTGCCGATGTACGTCATCGCCGACCTGATGGGCATCGACGAGGGCCTGCTGCCCCGGCTGAAGGTGCTGTTCGAGAAGTTCTTCTCCACGCAGACCCCGCCGGAGGAGGTCGTCGCCACCCTCACGGAGCTGGCGCAGATCATGGCGCAGACGGTGTCGGCCAAGCGGGCCGCGCCGGGCGACGACCTGACCAGCGCGCTGATCCTCGCCTCGGAGGACGGCGACCACCTCACGGACGAGGAGATCGTCTCCACCCTCCAGCTCATGGTGGCGGCGGGCCACGAGACCACGATCTCGCTGATCGTCAACGCCGTGGTCAATCTGTCCACCCACCCCGAGCAGCGCGCCCTCGTGCTGTCGGGCCGGGCCGACTGGTCGGCGGTCATCGAGGAGACACTCCGCTACTCCACCCCCACCTCCCACGTCCTGATCCGCTTCGCGACCGAGGACGTACCGGTCGGTGACGAGGTGATCCCGGCCGGGGACGCGCTGATCGTGTCGTACGGCGCGATCGGCCGCGACGAGGGTGCCCACGGCCCGACCGCCGGAGAGTTCGACATCACCCGTGACACCAGGAACCGGCACATCTCCTTCGGCCACGGCCCGCACGTGTGCCCCGGCGCCGCCCTGTCGCGTCTGGAGGCGGGCGTCGCCCTGCCCGCGCTGTACGCCCGCTTCCCCGGCCTGGAGCTCGCGGTCCCCGCGACCGAGCTGCGCAACAAGCCGGTGGTCACCCAGAACGACCTCTTCGAGCTGCCGGTACGGCTGAACCCGTAACGCCCCGGAACACCGTCCCGCCCCGGCCCGGCTTGACTTGGAGAGCGCTCCAGCTCGTAGCGTCACACAGCGCCGGTGCGCGTGCCGGCACCCGGCTCCCCCACGGGATGCCGGGTGCCGGATTCCGTCGCTAGATGGAAGAAGGCCCTCGCGCCCGGAGAACGACCGTCGAGTGCACGAAAGGCTGTGACCCCACATGCACAAGCGCAGGCTGCGGGACCTCCAGGTATCGGCCATCGGGCTCGGATGCATGGGGATGTCCGCCTTCTACGGCTCCACCGACCAGGAGGAGGGCATCGCGACCATCCGGCGCGCCCTCGAACTCGGCATCGACTTCCTCGACACCGCGCAGGTGTACGGGCCGCTCACCAACGAGTCGCTCGTCGGTGAGGCGATCAGGGGCCACCGCGACGAGTACGTCATCGCCACGAAGTTCAACTACCGGATGGACGACGCCGTCCCCGGTGACATGAGCACGGTCGGCCGGCAGGACGGCTCGGCCGAGCACGTGCGCAGCTCGGTGCACGGCTCGCTCCAGCGGCTGGGCACCGACCGCATCGACCTGTACTACCAGCACCGGGTCGACCCGAACGTGCCCATCGAGGAGACGGTCGGCGCGCTGGGCGAGCTGGTCGCCGAGGGCAAGGTGCGGTACATCGGGCTGAGCGAGGCGAGCGCCGAGACCATCCGGCGCGCGCACGCCGTCCACCCGGTCACCGCGGTGCAGAGCGAGTACTCGCTGTGGTCGCGGGACGTGGAGGCCGAGGTGCTGCCCACGTGCCGGGAGCTGGGCATCGGCTTCGTGCCGTACTCGCCGCTCGGCCGGGGTTTCCTCGCGGGCCGCTTCACCTCGCCCGACGAACTGGACGAGAACGACTTCCGGCGCACGAACCCGCGCTTCGCGGACGCCAATCTGGAGGCGAACCTGCGGCTGGCGGAGAAGGTGAAGGAGATCGCCGCCGAGAAGGACGTGACCCCGGCCCAGCTCGCCATCGCGTGGGTGCTGGCCCAGGGCGAGGACCTGGTGCCGATCCCGGGTACCAAGCGCCGTACGTATCTGGAGCAGAACGCCGCCGCGGTGGGCATCGAGCTGACCGAGGACGACCTGGCCCGCATCGACGCGGAGCTGCCCGCGGCGGCGGGTGAGCGGTATGACGAGGCCGGGATGAGGGCCGTCAACCGCTAGCGCGCCCGGGGGAACTCCGCCCGGCGACCGGGGTTCCTCGTGACGGCTCCGACGATGCCTCCCGGGGGCCTTCGGGTTCTGCGGGTCATGGGGGCCGCGGGGGCCGCTTCGCTGTGACGCCGTGACGTGCCGCACGCCACCTCGCAAGCCGGTGGTCGCCGTGGTGGACACGGGCAGGAAGACGGCGCCGGAGCGGCAGCGGCAGTCGGGGGCGCCGCGCGCGGTGGCCGTTCGGTGCCGGTACGCGGTGGCCGGTTCGGGGTTGCCGGTTCACCGCCGGTACGGAGTGGCCTGTCGTGTCGCTACGGGGGAAGCGGCGGCCGGTCGCGCCGGGGCCTGAGCGGGGGTCCGGCGCGGTCGTCCGTCCGTGCCCGTGCATGACCGTGCTCCTCCGGTGGGCCGCTCGGTCGGCCGTCCGCGCTTACCCGGGACGGACAGGTCGAAACCGCCCTGTGAGGAACCCCACGCGCGCCCCAACCACCGTATGTCCGAGGCCGCTTGGCGGATGCCACCGGGTACCGGCGGACGCGGTGGCGTCGACCGTGCCGTCCCGTCTGCCACCATGGTCGGCGCCCTGACCTGGCAGCCCCGGCCGTGCAGCGCTGCCGATCCGACGGGCCCGCCGGTCCTCCTCACTTTCCCGGTTGCCGAGTACCCCGTCGTGTCTTCTGCCCCTGTCCAGCCCCCGTCAGCACCCCTCACCGCCCCGGCCTCGCGTTCGCCGTGGCGATCCCTGCGGCACCGGGGCATGCGCTGGTGGTCGGCCGCGAACTTCGTCTCCAACGCCGGCACGTGGATGCAGCTCACCGTGCAGAACCTGCTCGTGCTGCACATCACGGGCTCGGCGGCGGCGACCGGACTGTCCATGTCCGTCCAGGCGGCGCCCGCGCTGTTCGTGAGCCTGCTCGGCGGCGCGGCCGTGGACCGCTGGCCCCGGAAGCTGACGGTCACCGTCAGTCAGGCCCTGCTCGGCGCGGTCGCCTTCACCACCGCGCTGCTCGTGGCGCTGGACCGGATCGACATGACGGCGCTGCTGGTGCTGGCCGGCGTGACCGGCGTCATCGCCACCGTCGACGGACCGGCCTGTGCCCTGCTCGGCAACGATCTCGTGCCGGTGGAGGACGTGCCGTCCGCGATCGGGGTGGGTGCGCTGGTGCACAGCGCGGGCCGGCTGGCCGGCACGGCCCTGGCCGGGGTCACCGTCGGGTTCCTCGGGACGTCCGCCGCGTACGCAGCGAACGGGTTGTCGTTCCTGTTCGTGGCCGCGGTGGTGCCGTTCCTGCGGCCGGTGCCCGGGGCCGCCGGGGAGCCGGCGGCCGGGGCGCGGGCGGTTCCGGCGCGCGCGGGCATGACCGTACGGGAGGGGCTGTCCTTCTTCGCGCGCAGGCCCCGCCTGGTCGCGCTCGCGGGCATCACCGGGCTCAGCTCCGTCTTCGGGCGCAACTACGGCCTGACCCTCGCCGTCCTCGTCACCGGACCTCTGGCCGGCGGCGCCGGGGCGTTCGGCACGGTGTCCACGGTGCTCGCCGTCGGCGGCATCCTCGGCGCCGTCCTCGGCGCCCGGCTGCGCAGGCCGTCCGTGCGGACCGTGGGTCTGCTCGCGGCGGGGGGCGCGCTGCTCCAGGTGGTGGCGGGCCTGTCGCCGTCGCTGGCCGTGCTGCTGGTGCTGGTGCTGCCGATGGCGATCGTGGAGTCCGTCTCCGACACCGCCGGCACGGCCGTGCTCCAGACCGATCCGCCGCCGCATCTGCGGGGCCGGGTGCTCGGCGTGTGGAGCAGCGTCGGCACGGTGTGGAGCCTCGGCGGTCCGCCGCTGCTGGGCCTGCTCATGGAGTGGGCCGGCGCACGCGGCGCGCTGGTGGCCGGCGGCCTCCTCATCGCCGGGTCCATCGGCGCGGGCCTGCTGCTGCGCCGCCGCTGCGAACCGGTGCAGCTGAACCTGCCCGCTAAGGACGGCGACGTCACCGACCGCGAGGCACTGAGCACGGCGGCGTGACACCCCCGGGGGCACGGCGCGGGCCGACGGGCCGTACCCGGGGACCATCCGCACCGGACCCCAGCCCCGCCGACCGTCCGCCCCACCAGGCACCCGCCGCACCGGGCATCAGCCGCGACCAACCGGTACGGCTCACACTCCCCACGGAGGACGGCGACACCACCGGCAGCGAGGCACTGAGCACGGCGGCGTGACACCCCCGGGGGCACGGCGCGGGCCGACGGGCCGTACCCGGGGACCATCCGCACCGGACCCCAGCCCCGC
>NZ_JBIRJA010000016.1:168093-249151 GCF_044329325.1 Streptomyces sp. NPDC017676
ACCGGGCATCAGCCGCGACCAACCGGTACGGCTCACACTCCCCACGGAGGACGGCGACACCACCGGCAGCGAGGCACTGAGCACGGCGGCGTGACGAATCCCGGGCGGAGTGCCCGCGCGGGCCCACGGCTCCGGCGGGGGCGGGCCTCGTCGGGTGTCAGTCGCCTGGCCCCGGCCCATGCCATCCGCGTCCGGTGTCCGCCGGCTGGCCCCCGCCGACGCCGTCCGCGCCGGGCGGCTCGCCCGGCCCGGGACCGCCCGCCCGGCACCGTCCGGTGCCCCGTCCCGTCACCCGTGCCGGGAAGGCAGGTGGTACACGTGGAACGCCTGGCCGATCACCGGCTGGGCGACGTTGCGTACGCGGACGCCCCCGCTGGTCATGCCGTGCTCGGTGCCGGCGTGGGCGTGGCCGTGCACGGCGAGGTCGGCGCCGCCGGTGTCGATGGCCTCGGCGAGCAGGTAGCTGCCGAGGAAGGGGTAGATCTCCAGCGGTTCCCCGGCCAGGGTGTCCGGCACCGGTGAGAAGTGGGTCAGCGCGATCCGCACGTCGCAGTCCCACTCCTCCAGGTTCTTCAGGGCGCTGTGCAGGCCGTCCGCGCTCCGCCGGGTGTAGCGGACGAACTCCTTCATCAGCGGTTCGCCGAACTCCCCCGCGCAGCGGCCGACGAAGCCGCCCCCGAAGCCCTTGGTCCCGGCGACCCCGATCCGGGCGCCGTCGGCGGTGACGACGGCCGCCTGCCCTTCGAGGACGTGCGCGCCCGCGTCCCGGAGGATCGCGGTGACCTCTTCGGGCCGCTCGTCGTGGTGGTCGTGGTTGCCCAGTACGGCGACGACGGGCACCCCGAGGTCCTTGATCTCGCGGGCGACGATCGCGGCCTCCTCCGGCGTGCCGTGGCGGGTGAGGTCGCCGGCGAGCAGCAGGACGTCGGCGCACGCGGGCAGTGTCTCGAAGGAGGGCCGCAGGGTGCCCTGGCTCTCGGGGCCCATGTGGATGTCGCCCACGGCCGCGACGCGGATCATGTCAGGTCCTCTCCGTGGTCGGGCGAGGAGGTCCCGGCGATGAGCAGGTCGCTGTGGACCGGGTGCCCCGCCAGTTCCTCGCGGGCCATGCGCAGGATGTCGTCCCGGCACTGGGTGGACGGCACGGTGCCGGTGAGCAGGACGGCGTCGCCGCGCAGTTCGAGCCGTACGCCGAGTTCCGCGAGGTCTCCGCAGGCCAGGTGCTCGGCGAGGTGGGCGACGCGGTAGTCGAGGCTCCCTGCCGCCGACGAGGGCGGCGGGCTCGTGTCGGTCATGGCTGCCCCTCCTGGGCGTCGATCACGTTCAGCCGTTCGAGAAGGAAGAGGAAGGCGGCCGGCATGGGCTGGCCGCCGCAGGTCGTGCGGACCTCGTCCCAGTCGACCTTCTCGCGGACGGCGCGGGCCACCGGCAGGACCGACCCGAAGTCGCAGTAGTGCTCGGAGAAGGCGCTGATCAGGCTGCGGATCAGGTCGGTCGGCGACAGGACCGGCATGAGCACCGAGTCGACCGGCAGGACATGGGCCCGGTCGAGCATGTCGCGGGTGACGGGCTGGTGGGCCAGCGCGAAGATGATGTCGACGTTCTGCCCGTGGCAGGTGGTCTTCAGCAGCCAGTCCTCCGGTGGGGTCCGCACGGGCAGGCCGGCCTCGCTGAGTGTGGCGGCCACCGCCTCGGCGTCGTCGGGCAGGATGGCGAAGTCCGCGTCGTGCTGGAGGTAGCGGCTGCCGCCGTGGGCGTAGACGGCCACGCTCCCGGCGAGCGCGAAGGGGTGGCCCGCGCGTTTGAGGAGCGAGCCGATCTCCTTGGCGGCCTCCAGGATCGCCTGGCTGCGGTCGTGCGGCAGTTGCGCCGGCTCCGGCGCGGACGTGAACTCCAGGCCGGCCCCGTCCGAGGCGAGACGGAGTTCGGTGACCTCCGGTCGCCGGAGGGGCGCGGTGTCCTCCCCGTTGTGCGTCATGACCTCTCCATTCGGCACCCTGCGTCCCGGGGCGGCCGGATCGGCCCCGGGGTGCGTACGGGTACCCGGCGCGCCGCCGGCGACACGGCGTCACCGGAAGGCCTCACTCCTTCGATGACGAGCGCCGGGCCGCCGCAGGCCCCGGCACCGGCGGGCGGGGCGGCCGCGCGGCGACGGCGGTCGCCGTGAGGCGGCGGCGCTCAGCGAGTGGCCGGTCGACCAGGCCGGGAGCACGCTGGTAGGCATGGCACCCGGGGCCGCGCGCGTCCGCCTCCGGCAGCGGTGGCAGTCGGTCCACGCGCTGCTGGTGCTCCCGATCGCGCTCATCGTGGTGATCACGGTGGCGGACCTGCGGTTGCCCTGGGACATCCATCTCGGGCCGGCCCTGGTGATCGCGCCCGCGCTCACCCCGTCCTTCGCCGGCCCCCGGGCGACGGCGGGCATCGGGGCACTCGCGGTGGCCGCGCAGTTCCTCATCGGCATCCACCGCGGTGGGCTCGCGACCACCAATCACGTCGTGCAGCTCGTCACCCTCGTGATCCTCGTGGTGCTCACGGTCCTGTACAGCACTCTGCGCGAGCGCCGGCAGGCCCAGCTCGCCCAGGTCCGCACGGTCGCCGAGGCCGCGCAGCACGTCCTGATGTGGCCGTTGCCCGAGCAGATCGGCCCGCTGCGGATCGCCTCGCTGTACCTGGCCGCGGAGGACGAGGCCCAGATCGGCGGCGATCTCTACGCGGCGACCGTGTCCGACGGCTCGGTCCGCCTCCTCATCGGTGACGTCCGCGGCAAGGGGCTGCCCGCCATCGGCGAGGCCGCGCTGCTGCTCGGCTCGTTCCGGGAGAGCGCCCACCGGCACATGCCGCTGTCCGAGCTGGCGACCCGGCTGGACCAGAGCGTCACCCGCTACGCGGCTGATCTGGAGAGCCCGGAGGAGATGGGCGAGCGGTTCGCCACCGCGCTGCTCGTGGACATCCCGGACCGCGACCCGGTCACCCGGATGACGAGTTGCGGTCATCCGCCGCCGCTGCTGCTGAGCCCCGGTCACGTCGTGACCGTCCCGAGCCTGCACCCGTCGCCGCCGCTCGGGGTGCACGCGGGTGCCGAGCACATCCTGGACGTGTTCTCCTTCGAGCCGGGTGACACGCTGCTGCTGTACACGGACGGGGTCATGGAGGCCCGGGACGAGCACGGCCGGTTCTATCCGCTCGCCGACCGGGTCGCGCGGTGGACCGAGGACAGCCCCGAGGCGCTGATGCACCACCTGCGGCGCGATCTGCTCGCCCATGTCGGCGGCCGGCTCGGCGACGACGCGGCGCTGATCGCGGTGCACCGCACGCCCGTCGAGCGCCGCCGCCACCACGGCCGCGGCGAGATGGCCCGCCACGGGTGAGCGCCCGGCGCGGACACCGCCGAAGCACCGTCGGGGCACCGGCCCGAACCGTGTCTTACGCCGGAGTCAGGGCGAACGCCTGACTTCCGGCCGATAGCGGTACGACAGCACCCACTCGGGTGGCTTCGGCCGCCACGTTCAACTGGCCTTGCGGCAAAGTTCAGTTCGGAGGGTGGCCCCTCCCGCCGAGGCGTTGCGAGAATCTGCGGCGCCTCGACAACAGGGAGCCCACGTGCGTCAGTTGACCTCCGCGCTCGCCGCCGCCCTCGGCGCGCTCGCCCTCGTCCTCACCTCGCCCGGCACCGCCGGCGCCAGCGTGCTGCAGTTGCTGCCGCAGAACGCCGACGGCCTGGAACAGAGCTTCTCCCCCGCCTACGACTACGACGGTGACGGCTGTTACGCCACCGCCGCCATCGGCAGCGACGGCACCATCAACCCCGGCCTGAAGCTGGGGGGTGACGTCAACGGCCACTGCCACGACTACGCGCAGCTCGCCAACGCCAACACCTACTCGCGCGAGAAGTGCAACAACGGCTGGTGCGCGGTGATGTACGCCAGCTACTTCGAGAAGGACCAGGCGACCCTCGGGCCCGCCGCCATCGGACACACCCACGACTGGGAGCACGTCGTGGTGTGGATCAAGGACAACACCGTCCAGTACGTCTCGGTGTCGCAGCACTCCGGCTACCAGGTGGCGGCCCGTTCCTCGGTGCGCTTCGACGGCACCCACCCGAAGATCGTCTACCACAAGGACGGCGTCTCGACCCACTGCTTCCGGTTCGCCAACACCAACGACGAGCCGCCGGAGAACGTGACGGGCGGCTGGTTCTACCCGCGGCTGGTCGGCTGGAACGGCTATCCGGCGGGCTACCGCGAGAAGCTGCTGAGCGCGGACTTCGGGGCGGCCACGATCAAGATCGACGACGGCGACTTCCAGTACGCGCTGGCGCACTCCATGCCGTCGGGCATCCCCTTCGACCCCAACGCCTGACCCCGGGCGCACGCCCCCGCCCCGGCCCGAGCGGTGCCGGGCGGCCCGGCTGAGGAACGGCCCGGCAGAGGAACGGCCCGGCGGGCGCGGGCCCCGCTCCGAGTGGGGCGGGGCGGGGTCCGCGCCCGGGCCCCGGTCAGCCGGCCGGCTTCAGGTCGGTGATCTTCAGGGTCTTCAGGTCGGACTGGACGTCGATCCGGCTGACCTGCGGGTGCGGTCCGTCCCCCCAGGTGAGCGTGACCCTGCTGGTGGCGTGACCGGCGCCGGAGCCGGTGTAGGCCACCTTCCACTTCACCGGCACGTTCTGCGCGAACAGGATGCCGTCGGCGTGTTCCTTCTTCTCGAAGGCGGTGACCTTCTTCTGCGCGGCGGCGGAGAGGTAGAAGCCCCTCAGCGCCTTGGCGGCGGCCGAGGCGGTGGGGTCGTCGGTGGCCCAGACGGCGTCGACGTAGGCGCCGTAGAAGTCGGCCACGTGCTGGGTGACGTTCCGCGGGTCGCCCTGCGCGGACGACACGGCGGCGGCACGGGTCGTGCCGCTCGCGGAGGCCCCCGCCAGGGCGGGCGTGACGGCGGCCAGGGTGAGGCCGGCCGTGAGGGCCGCGGCGGTGAGGAGGGTCTTACGGCTGCGCATGGACATGTGTCCCATTCCCCCGGTTTCTTCGCGACCGGTCCGATACCGGCCGTCGACAGACCCTAAGACCGCGTTTCCCGCTTCCCGGTTCCGCTCCCCACTCCACTCTTTTCGGTCATTGCGGTGCAGGTCTTTCCGGTCATTGCGGTGCGGGCGGTTCCCGCCCGAAAGCGCGCCGTCGTACGACGGGAGGCGGGGCCGAGGTCCGGGAGGTGGGTCGGACCTCGGCCCCGGGTCTGTCACGGCTTGCGGGCGACCGCGCCGTACATCGCGATGTCCTCGTCCCTGATGCCCTGTTCGCCGCTGCCGTCGGGGTGCCACTTGTGCACCTGGACGATGCCGGGCTCGACCAGGTCCAGGCCCGTGAAGAACGCGTGGGCCTCGTCCAGGGTGCGCAGCCGCATCGGCATGTTGCGGGCCGCATACTCGCGGGCGACCCGGCCCACCTCCTCGGGGGCGAACTCGGCGGTGCCGATGGACATCGCGAGGTGGCTGCCGGACGGCAGCGGCTCCAGCAGCCGCCGTACGACGCCGACCGCGTCGTCCGCGTCCAGCATGAAGTGGACGATCGCGATGACGGTGAGGGCGACGGGCCGGCTCAGGTCCAGGGTCTCGCGCAGCTCGGGGGCGTCCAGGATGGCCGCCGGGTCACGGAAGTCTGCCTCGATGTACGCGGTCCGGCCCTCGGGGGCGCTGGCCAGCAGGCCCTGGGAGAGGGTGAGGACGATCGGGTCGTTGTCGACGTAGACGACCCGGGACTCGGGGGCCACGGCCTGGGCGATCTCGTGCAGGTTCGGCGAGGTCGGGATGCCGGTGCCGATGTCCAGGAACTGGCGCATGCCCGCCTCCTCGGCGAGCCAGCGCACGGCACGGTTCATGAAGTCGCGGTTGGCCCGCATGTGCACCGGGAGCGCGGGCCACTCCCGGGACATGGCGTCACCCGCCTCCTTGTCGGCGGGGTAGTAGTCCTTGCCGCCGAGTATGTAGTCGTAGATGCGGGCGGAGTGGGCGTTCTCGGTGTCGATCCGGTCGGCCGGCCATCCGTTGTCGGGCAACGCCGTGTCTCCCATTCGGTCAGGTGGGGCTCGGGGCTTCGCGTCAGCAGGTACGAGGGCGGGGCGGGCAGGTGTCGGGGCGGGTCACCACTCCTTGCGCAGCGTGGCGAGCAGGGTCTCGGTCTTCCTGGCGGACGCGGCCTGGGCGCTCAGCCGGTCCAGTGCCTCCCGGTAGACCACGACCTCGTCGGCCTTGTCGAGGTAGACGGCCCCGAGGAGGCCGCTGAGATAGGCGATGTCGGGCAGTTCACGGGCCCGGAACCGGAAGAGGTGGAAGGCGCCGGCCGTCAGGGCGGGGTGCGGGCCGTTGGCGAACGGCATGAGCTGCACGGTGACTTGGGGCAGCCGGTTGACCTCGATGAGGTGGTCGATCTGCGCGCGCATCACCTCGGGGCCGCCGACCGGCCAGCGCAGCGCGGTCTCGTCCATCACCACCCACAGCCGTGGCGGCGTCGCTCTGGTCAGCAGTTGCTGGCGGCGCATGCGCAGGGCGACGCGGCGCTCGACGGCCTCCGCGCGGACGTGCGGGCCGGCGGCGGTGAGCAGGGCGCGGGCGTAGTCCTCGGTCTGCAACAGGCCGTGCACGAACTGGTTCTCGTAGGCGCGGATGTGCAGGGCCGCCTGTTCCAGGCTGAGGTAGGCGGCGAACCAGTCGGGCATGACATCGCGGTACGTGTGCCACCAGCCGCGCTTGTTGGCCTCGCGCACGGACTGCAGGAAGGTGTCGATCTCCTGCCGGTCGGTGACGCCGTAGACCTGGAGGAGCTTCTCGGCGTCCGCGAGCCGCAGCCGGGACACCTTGGCGGCCTCCATGCGGCGGATCGTGGAGTGGCTCACCCCGATGGCGGCGCCCGCCTCGGCGTAGCTGAGGCCGGCCCGGGTGCGCAGCTCCTCCAGCCGTCTGCCGAGGATCATGCGCAGCACGGACGGGGCGCCGCCCCAGTCGGTCTCCGCGGTCACGCCCACCCCCTCGTCAGGTCACCGGACACCCTCGCACGTGATCCGTGCGCGCCGCCCATTCGATCACGTTCCGGCGGATGCAGCATGCACTTCGCCGCTTGCAAATTTCAACTTGTCGGTTGCGGAGCGTGGTTGGCGGGTGCCAGAGTGGACGCACTGCTCCGGCCGACCGATGGAGCAGGCGGCGCGGCCGGCTCGGGGAGACCGGCCGCCACCACGGCCTGCCGGCAGGCGGTGGGACGTCTGCTGCCCGAGCGGTCGGCCGACGCCCGCACCCTCACCCCAGAGGCCGGACGAAAGGCGCACGGCGATGGCTCCGCCCTCCCTCCACCGACGGCTCCCTCGACCGACCGACCAGGACGGACGACTCGCCGTACGGGAACGGCCGTCGTCCTCGTCGATGACCGCTCCGCACCGGCTGCCGGCCCCGGCCGGCGCCCCTGGACCACCCGGAGGCGAGCAACCCGGTCGACTCCCCGGGCCCCACGGCCCCGACCACCTCGCCTCCGGGGCCATACGTCCCGCCCCGGCCGTCGGCTGAAGAACACCGCCGCGGGTGGGAGGTCTCTCCTGCGCCGACGGGGAGGGACGCCGCACCGGACCCCGCGTACCAAGCACCACACCGCCCCCGGACCACCCCCCACTCGTCCGAAGGACAGCCATGCACCACATCGTCACCCCCACCCCCACCGCAACCGCGACCGCGACCCCGGCCGCCGACCCCTCCTGGACCGGCACCCGCCCCAAGCCCCGCTCCCAGGAACAGGCGGACTGACCCGGGCCCGCACCCTCAGCAGCGCCCCTGCCTTCGACCGCACCCCACGGCGGTACGGCATCCCCGCCCGCGACCCGCTGGATTCGCCGCCGGTGCGGAGCGTCCGTGCTGTCGGTGGATCGGTGCCCTGTCCGCCGTGTGTGCCGGAGTGCCGGGGGTCTCATGGGCTGGTCGCTGTTCCGCCGTAGCCGGATGGCGTCGGGGCTTCCGGTGCCGGGGCGGTGCGGACCCGGGCGGCATGTGCTGGGCACCGAGCGGTTGTTGCTGTTCACCCCGCGCACCCTCCTGGACGTGGCGGCGGCGCTCGCCGCGAGCGCGGACGCGGAGGCGCAACGATGGCTCGGCACCAAGGCGGACGAGGTGCTGCCCGACCCCGCTGTCCGCCGGGCCCTGCTGGCCTGGCGGCCCGCCGGGGAGGACGGCCGGCGGATCCCCCGCGAGCTCGCCGAGCCGTTCACCCCCGGCCCGGACGACCCGCTCCTGCTGGTCTGCGTGCGCCGGTCCGACCGCAGTTGCGCCGGTGCCCTCGAACTACAGCACCTGGCGGGCGAGATGGGCGGCCGGCCGGCCCCGGGCTGCCGTGTGCGGGGTCTGGGTGCGGAGCTGTTCCGCGCGGGCCTGGAACTGGCCCACACCCACCTCGGACTGGCCACGGTCCGGGCCGGGGCCGAGCCCGGGAACACCGCGAGCCGGCGTGCCCTGACCCACGCGGGCTTCGTCCCCGACCAGGGCCCGCGCCGCCACACCCTGCCCGACGGCCGCGTGGTGGACGCCGTCTGGCACCGGCACGACACCGGGACGCCGGCGCGCTGCCGCGACCGTCAGGAATCGTCCCGGCGGCGCCCGGCCGCACGGTCCGGGTCCGGGTCCGGGTCCGGGTCCGGGTCCGGCCACCGTGGGCCGTAGGGCCAGCCGGGGTGTTCGAACCTGCGGACCAGGCGGGCGCCCGCGTCGAGCCGGCCGGTGAGCACGCCGTGCCGGGCGCCGGCGGGGTCGGCGGGGTGGAGGTTGTGTGCACACCGGGCCCACCGCCCCGCCCGCTCCCCCATGGCGTGGCCCCGGACCCACCGTCCTCGCCGGGCCAGCCCTCGCCGGGCCCGTCCTCCTCGGACCCGCCACCCCCGCCCGATGACCTGCCGCGCCCTCAGGGGCCTTGCTTCCCGTCGGCCCGGTCCTCCCCCTCGGCCGCTTCCTCCCCCTCCCCGTCCTCCAGGGCGCTGACCGCGATCGACCATGCCTGGGCGAGGGCGGTCTCCAGGTCGTCCAGTGGGTGTTCGGACGTGTCCAGCCGGAGGGCGGGGCCGATGTGCACGTGGACGCGGGGGCGGCGTACGGGCGCGGTGGCCCAGCCGGCGAGCTGTCTGGCGAGGCTGCCGGAGGAGACCCGGCGGGCGCCCGCGTGCCCGACCGGCAGCACCGGGGCGCCCGTGGACAGTGCGAGACGGACCACCCCGGACTTCAGGCGTCCGGGCGGGCGGTCGTGGGAGGCGCGGTAGCGGGGCAGGCCGCCCTCGGGGTAGATGAGCACGCCGCGCCCGGCGGTGAGGGCGTCGGCGGCGGCCCGGAGGGCGTCCGGGGCGCGGCGGCTGCCCCGGTGGACGGGCACATGGCCCTCCCGGGTGAGCACCTGGCCCAGCAGGGGCACCCGCCACAGCCCGGCGGTGGCCAGTACGGCGGGGCGCAGGCCGAGCCGGTGCAGGGTGCCGATGAGCAGGACGGGATCGAAGAACGAGGTGTGGTTGGCGGCGAGGACGTATCCGGTACCGGACGGCCGCACCAGGTGCCGGGTGCCGCTCACGTCGGTGTCGCTGAAGACGGGCACCAGGGCCCCGGCCCATGCGGACAGCATCGGGCCCTCCTCTCCGCTGTGTCTCCCCCGTGCCGATCATCACCGGCACCGCGCTTCCGCGCACGCCCATTCTGCCCCGAATGCCCGTTTGACGGGTGGTGTCCACCGGCCGGTGGGTGAATGGCCGCCATGGACGTTCTCGCCGCGTACGACCCGATCGCCCTGGCGACCGGCAGGGCGGCCCTTCCGCCGGGTTGCGCGCACCGCCGGGTGTGCCCGGGACGTTCCCGTGGAGGTGTTCGGACCGGCGCCGGAGGACGTGCTCGGGGCGCCTTCGCCCTGGCCCGGGACGGCGCCGACGCGCACGGGAGGAAGCGCGGGTAAGGGCAGCGACGCTCGCCGCCGAGGACGCGCCCCGGGTGCGGAGGCTGACCGCGCGGATCGCCGACGAGGTGCCCGGGCGAGCGGGCTCGGCCTCCGGCTCGTGCGTGCGCGGGCAACGCCGAGGCGGCGGTGCGCAGTTGCTCCGCCGCCGGGACAGCGGACGCCGGCGTCCGGGAGGCCTTGGTCCCTCACCCGGACGTCGTACGGCGCACGAAGACCTCTCCCGTGGCCGCGCGACCGGCACCCCGCGTTCATGCGACCGCGCAGCGGGGGCGTCCGGGCGGCTCAGGCGTCGGGCATCAGGCCCGCCGCCACCGTGGCCCCCAGCTCCCAGCAGGCCTGGATGTCGGCCTTGCCCGGCTCGCCGGTGACGGTCACCGGCTCGGCCGCCCTGCGCCAGCCGAGGCCGGTGGTGACGGTCTCGATGGCGCGGACGGCACCGGTGACGTCGTTGCCGCCGTGGACGTAGAAGCCGAAGGGGCGGCCGCGGGTCTCGTCCAGGCAGGGGTAGTAGATCTGGTCGAAGAAGTGCTTGAGGGCGCCGGACATGTAGCCGAGGTTGGCGGGCGTGCCGAGCAGGTAGCCGTCGGCTTCCAGCACGTCGGAGGCGGTGGCCGACAGGGCCGCCCGGCGTACGACGCGCACGCCCTCGATCTCGGGTGTCGTCGCTCCTGACACGACCGCCTCGAACAGGGCCTGGCAGTTCGGCGAAGGGGTGTGGTGGATGATCAGCAGGGTAGGCACATCCGGCACCCTGCCGTGCGCGTACCGTCCCTCGCAAACGGCGGCTTCCAGGCGCATTTCCAGGCACACTTCGAGGCACACTTCGAGGCGTGGTTCACGGCCACGCGACCGGCTTGCCGGGGACGGGACGCGCGGCCGGACCGAGACAGGAGGATCAGCCGTGGTCGACGAGGACCGCAGGGCGCAGGCCGCCGTGGTGTTCGACGCGCTGGGGCTCGCCTACGAGCAGGCGTTCGCCGGCTCCGCACCGCACCGGGCGTCGCTGCGCTGGCTGGTGGAGCGGCTGGCGCCGGGCAGCACGGTGCTGGACGTGGGGAGCGGGACGGGCCGCCCGACCGCGCGGACGCTGACCGGGGCCGGACACCGTGTGCTGGGCATCGACATCTCACCGGTCATGGTCGACCTGGCCGCGCGGCAGGTGCCCGGGGCCGAGTTCCGGCTCGCCGACATCCGGGAGACGCCGTTGCCCGAGGACGCGTTCGACGCCGCGTGCGCGTACTTCTCGCTGTTGCAGATGTCCCGCGCCGAGCAGACGGCCGTCGTGGGGAAGCTGGCCCGTGCGGTACGGCCCGGCGGCTTCGTCGCGCTGGCCACCGTGCCGCTGGACCTGGAGGACACCGAGGGTCTCTTCATGGGACAGCCGGTCCGGATCACGAGCTTCACCGCGGAGGCCTTCACCCGACTGGCCGTCGGCGCGGGCCTGACGGTCCTGGCCGAGGAGCGGGCCGTGTTCACCCCGAACACCCCGGACGCGGGACCCGAGCCGCATCTCTTCCTGCACTGTGCGCGCGAGGCCGGGTGAGACGCGGCCGGTGAGCCGCATCGCGGTCGGGGCGTTGTCGGTGCCCTCGGTTACAGTGACGGCTCTGAATCGAAGGGGAGGCAACAGTGCAGGTCGGGGTGGGGGCGGTCGGAGGCCGTATCGTCGTGGCGGCGACGCTCGCCGTGGTGCTCGGCGGGTGTGCCGAGTCCGCGGACGGCGGCGGGGAGAAGTCCGCGAGCGCGTCGGCGAGCGCCAAGGGCGCGGCGGCCGGGGGCACGGGCGCGAAGGGTGCGGCGGCGGCCCGCGGCGGCACGATCGGCGCGGCCGGTTCTGCCTGTGAACTGCCCGTGACGTTCGGCATCGCGCGGCACTGGAAGGCCAAGTCGATCGACGCCGACAAGGAGTTGGCCAAGTCCTCGAAGGGCGAGGACGGCGACCTCGGCGGGGCGCTCGCCGACGCCTTCCTCCGGCAGGGCCCGGTCACGGCCGCCTGTGAGATCGACGCCAAGCCGGCGGGCAACATCGGCTTCCTGCGCGTGTGGAAGGGCAAGGGCGGCGACGCGGACGCGGGCGGTGTGCTGCGCGCGTTCGTCGCCGCCGAGGACAACGTCAGCAAGGCGAAGTACCACTCCTTCAAGACCGGCGGCGGCGTCTCGGCGGTGGAGGTGGAGTACCTCTACACGAGCAAGCTCCTGGACGAGACGAAGAAGGAGAGCGCCTTCGCCGTCAGCACGCCCGAGGGCCCCGTCGTCCTGCACCTCGGGGGCATGGACACCCAGGAGCACGAGGAGATGCGGCCCGCCTACGACCTCGCCAAGCAGACGCTCACGCTCGGCTGAGGACGCCGCTCAGCCACGGGCCGTGGCCCGGCCCAGGTAGGTGAGGGGGCCCGCGTCGGCGACCGGGATCTCGTGGAAGCCGACCCGGTCGTAGAAGGCGCGGGCGGCGGTGTTGGCGGTGACCATGCCGAGGTGGACCGCCTCGACGCCCTTGGCGTGCAGGGCGTCGAGGAAGGTGTGCAGCAAGCGGCGGCCGTGGCCCTGCCCCTGCCAGGGCGGCAGCAGGTCGATGTGCAGATGGGCGGGGTGGGCGGCGAGTTCGGGGACGAGCATCCGCTCCGGGTGGTGCAGGAGGCGGATCATCTCCTCGGTGGGTGTGCGGGGCGGTGCCGCGGGCTCCGGGTAGCGGCCGGCCAGCCGGGGGATCCAGCTCCGCCGGAAGTCCTTCACGAAGCGCTCGGTGTCCGCCGTACCGACGATGTATCCCACGGCCCGGCCCGTGCCGTCGTCCAGTACGAAGGCCAGGTCCGGGTCGAAGTGGCAGTACGGCTCGGCGAAGAGCGACGGCATCAGGCGCTGGTCGGGGTAGAGGGCCCGGGAGTCGCCCCCGTTGTGCGCGGTGCGGACGCAGACGTCGGCCACGGCGTCGCGGTCGGCGGGGCGGTAGGGCCGGATCAGCGGGTTCGGCTCGTGGGACGGCATGGCCCCATCCTCACCCTCTTGGGAGCGCTCCCACAAGGGCTCGTGAGCGGATGGCGGCGACCGCCTCGAAGGTGGCCGCCGCCGTGGGCGAACGGTCAGTAGCGCATGCGCCTGGCCCGCAGGAGCATGAACAGACCCGACAGGGCGAGCAGCGTGCCGATGGCCGCGGGCCACAGGTGGGCGCCCGTCTCCGCCAGATCGCCCCTGCTCGCCTGGGGTTCGGTCCGCGCGGCCGTCGGCGGGGCGTACGCGGCGGCGGTGGCGGCCCGACCCGGCGCGGCCGCGGACGGGGCCGGTGCCGAACGCGCCGGCGTGGACCGGGGTTCGGCGGACACGGCAGGTGCCGCCTTGTCGTCCGTGTCGTGCCGGGTGGTGCGGGCGGGCGACGTCGTCGCGTCGAGCCGTGGCACCTCAGCGGATCGGGACGCCGACGGCGCGGCCGGGGAGGTGGCACTCCCGCCGTTCTCCGCGCCGGAGCCGCCACCCGGCGCCGCCGTGGCACTGGAACTCGCCGTGGGCTTCGGCGTCGTGTCGGGGTCGTCGGCGGCGGAGGAACCGCAGGCGCGGCCGGAGTTGATGCAGTCGACCATCTCGCCCATCAACTTCTCGTCGAAGACGTTGATGAAGTCGCCGTGGTCGGTGACGGGCTTGTGCAGCTGCTCGGGGAAGGAGTCCACCGCGAACAGCGGGACGGTACGACCGCCGTCCGCGATGCTCGGCGCGTCGATGTCGTAGACGATGCGCTGCACGAGCTGCGGAATGGGCTCGAAGCCCGCCGGGCAGGAACCGTCGGGGGCCGTGAAGGCCACGTGGGTACGGTGGTTGGCGCTGTCGATGTTGCGGCCGTCCCAGCAGCTCTGGAAGCGGAAGGTGCGCACCACGTCGCTGCCCGGCGGGCACAGCGGGTACTTGTCCTTCAGTTGCCGGTTCTCGTAACCGGTGCAGCTCCAGGACGCGTTGGCGTTGCCGGGGCCGTTGACGAAGGCCTTGGCGTCCCCCGTGATGATGCGCAGCAGGCGCGGCATGGCGGTGACCTTGCCACGCGGGTTCCCGACGAAGGTCAGCGTGACCTGCTCGGGCGTCACGATCTGGCCCGCGTTGCCCTCCGTACCGCCGCCCGGGGCTCCGGCGTCCCGCTCCCGGGTGCCGTTCTGCAGGCGCAGCACCGGCCAGTAGTACGACGACTTGTCGCCCTGGTCCGCACAGCTCGTACCGGCCTTGGCCAGGTCCTCGTCGCTCGCGAAGGCGTTGTTGCCCTGGTTGCCGACGTAGTCGTGGAAGTGGTGGGCGCCGTTGGTGACACCGGGGGCGACGATGACGTTGTCGGAGTTGAACAGGCCGCCCGCGTTGACCCCGCAGTCGGAGGTGAACGTGCCGCGCGAGGCGTCGGCCTGCGGCGGCGGGGCCGGCGCCTCGGGCGGTACGGCGGTGATGTCCGCGTAGTCCGAGACGACGGGCCCGTTGCCGCCCTGACCGGCGCCGTTCTGCCCTTGACCGGCGCCGTTCTGCCCTTGAGCGCTGCCGCTTTGGTCCGCGCCGGCACTGTCCTGCCCCTGACCGGTGCCGTCCTGCCGGCCGTCGTCGCCGGGGGTGCCGGTGGCCTGACCGTTGTCGCCGGGGCGCAGGGTGCAGGCGGCCAGATCGTCCAGGCCCCGCGGGCGTTCCCCCGCCCGGCCGATCGCGTCGGCGATCCGTCCGATGGACTCCGACCGCTTCTCCTCCAGCGGCTTCACGATCGTCTCCTCGGGGGAACCGGCGTCCTGGCCGCCGGTCCGCCCCGCTTGCTGCACCTGCTGGTACGCCGCGGCGATCTGCTGGTCCAGCACCGCGAGTTCGCGGTCGACATCGGGACGCGCCGCGTCCGGCACGGCCGTCAGCCGACTGCCGACATCGGGGCAGTCGATGGTCGCCATACCCGAGGACAGCACGCGTCCGGATGCGTCCGCGCCGGATCCGTCACCCCAGCCTTCGGTGGCCGAGGCATACACGTTCGCCCCGACGAGCCCGGCTCCGCCGAGCATCAGGGCGACCGCGCCGAGGGTCGCGCGTCGTGCGCCGGTCGGGCGTCTGCGCCTGTTGCGTACCAAGGTCGTCCCCTGTGTGTGATCGCCGGTGGTCTGACCGCCGGTGGGTGTGGCCGGTGGTCGGGCATGGAGTTCCCCGGCTTCATACGGCGGGCGGAGCCACTGCGTTCAACCGAATCAGGAATTCACCGGGACCTCACAGGAAACCATGGTCGCCACCCTTTCCCTGTCGAACGCCGTCGCGAACATCACGAATATGTATCGGACATTTCACACCTCAACCTTCACACGAGGTACACACGTTGGCTAGGTTGACGCGAGGCCGCCGCCCGGCTCTGCCCCGGCGAGCCGCCCAACTGCCCTGCGGGGCAAGGAAGGAGCACGTCTTCCATGGCGCCGGAGAGCCGCGACGAGGTCCGACAGCGGATCGCATCCCTCTACGACCGGGCGGAGAACGACACCGGCAACTTCAACGCGACCCGGGCCATGGCCGCCCGGACGCGGTCACGTGGCGTACCGCTGGCCAAGCGGGCGGGCCGGCGTCCGGACCCGGCGCTGGACGGGATCACCCGGCAGTGGTTCGACGCGGTACGCGCCGACATCGGCCCGACCGTCCCCGCCGTACTGCCCGCGGACCGGCTGCCCGACAGGTCCGCCGCGTCGGCGCGTTCGCGAGAGCGGGTGGACGGGCTTCCGCCCGCGGGGGGCGAACGGCAGACCCACGCCCTGCCGGGTGGCGGCAGTGAGCCCCTCGGTCTCCCGAGGGGTGGCAGCGAGGACCTCGGTCTCCCCCGTCTCCCGGGCGGTGGCGGGGAGAGCCGTGCCCTTCCGGGCGGCGAGCGGCGGGCGCTGGGCATGGGCAGCCTGCCTCAACAGTGGCCCGCCGCGCTGGAGACGGGCGGACTGCCCCAACAGCGGCCCGTGGCACTGGAACTCGGCACCGGCCAGCCGGTGGCCGAACTGACGACGGGCACGGCGGCGGACCCGACGAGCGGGTCCCTGCCGGCCGGGTCCTTGCAGGCGGAGTCCCTGCCGGCCGGGCTCCCGTCGACCCTGGAGACCGGGCGGACGGCGCTGGTCGATGCCGCGGGCAGCTTGGAACTTCCAAACCCCGCCCTGGCGTTGAGCAGCGGTACGACGGACACGGCCGGCTGGGCCACGGCGGAAACGGCACAACCGGGCCACTGGGGCACGACAGACACAGCGGAACCGGTCGGCTGGGCGACGGAAACGGCGCAACCGGTCGACTGGGCCACCGCAGGAACGGCGAGCCCTGCCGTTCAGCCGGTCGCCGCGCAGCCCGTCGCTCAGCCGGCGGCGGTGCGGCTGCCCCGGACACTCCCCGGGACCGCCGGATTCGTTCGCCTGTCCCCCGCTGCGTCGAAGGCCGGAATGCGGCGCAAGCTCGGCAGGGCGCGTGACCAGCTGTCCGGGCGCACCGACCGACTCGGCCCGCCGGACACCGACGTGCAGCCGGTACCGGTACCGGTACCGTCCGACTGGTCGGCGGGGGTGCGGCAGACGACGCAACCCGCGATGACCTCGACGGCCCAATGGCAGCAGCACGGCGCGGAACCCGCCCTCTCGGCAGCGCCGACGGCAGGCGCGCTGCCGGCCGACACCACCGTTCCCGTGACTGGCACCGGCACCGGCACCCAGTCCCTCCCCCTGCCCACACCCGCCTCGGTGGATTCGCCTCGCGCTCTCCGTGCCGCGAAGGCCATCGCCTTCGCCCGGGCACAGCTCGGGAAGCCGTGCGTGTGGGGTGCGACCGGGCCCGGCTCCTACGACTGCTCCAGCCTCACCCAGGCCGCGTGGAAGGCGGCCGGTGTCACGCTGCCACGGGCCGCGCACGAGCAGGCGCTGACCGGAACGCCGCTCACGACCGCCGGGCTCGAACCGGGCGACCTCGTCCTCTTCTTCGAGGACGACCGGCACGTGGGCCTGTACGTCGGCGACGGAATGATGGTCCACGCCCCCGGACCGGGGTCGTCCATCCGCGAGGAGTCGATCTACGGCGCCGGCGAGGCAGCGATCCACCGGATCATCCGGCCGTCCTGACGGGGGCCCGCCGCGAGGTCCCAGGTTTCTGTCCACCGATCAAGGCCCAGCGGTGCGGCGACGTCGTCGGCGAGGAACCGGCCGAGCGACTGCCGGTCGAGGCAGTGCACCAGCGTGCCGCCACGTACCCGAGGGTCGCCGTGCCCCGCCTCCGCCCCCGCCCATGAGATACGCCCCCGTCCATAAGTCACCTCTGGGCCAGGCATAAGATCAGCTTATGAGGTCATAGACGGGACCCACGTACCGACTTAGGACACCCTTAGTTTAGGCTTCCTGATCAAGTCGCCCATTCACGCTCGAAGGGAAACCTGATCATGCCGCGCCCCCTGCGGGTAGCCATCGTCGGAGCCGGCCCCGCCGGGATCTACGCCGCCGATGCCCTGCTCAAGTCCGAGGTGGCCGCCGACCCCGGTGTCTCCATCGATCTCTTCGAGCGGATGCCCGCCCCGTTCGGCCTGATCCGGTACGGCGTCGCGCCCGACCACCCGCGCATCAAGGGCATCATCACCGCCCTGCACCAGGTGCTCGACAAGCCGCAGATCCGTCTGTTCGGCAACGTCGACTACCCGACGGACATCAGCCTGGACGACCTGCGCGCCTTCTACGACGCGGTGATCTTCTCGACCGGCGCGATGGCCGACCGAGAGCTGCGCATACCCGGCATCGACCTGGACGGCTCCTACGGCGCCGCCGACTTCGTCTCCTGGTACGACGGTCACCCGGACGTGCCCCGCACCTGGCCCCTGGACGCCGAGAAGGTCGCCGTGCTCGGTGTCGGCAACGTCGCCCTGGACGTCGCCCGCATCCTGGCCAAGACCGCCGACGAGCTGCTGCCGACGGAGATCCCGCCGAACGTCCACGACGGTCTGAAGGCCAACAAGGCCGTGGAGATCCACGTCTTCGGCCGCCGTGGCCCGGCGCAGGCGAAGTTCAGCCCCATGGAGCTGCGCGAGCTGGACCACTCCCCGAACATCGAGGTCATCGTCGATCCCGAGGACATCGACTACGACGAGGGCTCGATCGAGACCCGGCGCGGCAACAAGCAGGCCGACATGGTCGCCAAGACGCTGGAGAACTGGGCGATCCGCGATGTCGGCGACCGCCCGCACAAGCTCTTCCTCCACTTCTTCGAGTCGCCGGCCGAGATCCTCGGCGAGGACGGCAAGGTCGTCGGCCTGCGCACCGAGCGCACCGCCCTGGACGGCACCGGCAACGTCAAGGGCACCGGCGAGTTCAAGGACTGGGACGTCACGGCGGTCTACCGCGCGGTCGGCTACCTCTCCGACAAGCTGCCCAAGCTCCCCTGGGACATCGACTCCGGAACCGTCCCGGACGAGGGCGGCCGGGTGATCGAGGAGGGCGGCACCCACCTGCAGTCCACCTACGTCACCGGCTGGATCCGGCGTGGCCCCGTGGGCCTCATCGGCCACACCAAGGGCGACGCCAACGAGACCGTGGCCAACCTGCTGGACGACTACGCCGGCGGCCGTCTGCACACCCCCGCCTCGCCCGAGCCGGAGGCCGTGGACGCCTTCCTCGCCGAGCGGAACGTCCGCTTCACCACCTGGGAGGGCTGGTACAGGCTGGACGCCGCCGAGCGTGCCCTGGGCGAGCCGCAGGGCCGCGAGCGCGTGAAGCTCGTCGAGCGTGAGGACATGCTGCGGGAGAGCGGGGCGTAACCTCCCCTCCCTCCGGGTCCCAGGGGGCCGGCGCCGGTGCGCCGGCCCCCGCCCCGTTCAGTGCCGCGCCGTCCCGGGCGAACAGCTCGTGCGACGGGACCGGTGGGGGCAGCCGGGTGGAGGGGCCGTACCCGCGCCTGCCCGCCCGGACCGCACCCTGGGTGCTCAACTCGCCGCCCTCCACGGTCAGACGGGGCACCGTCCGCCCCAGGAACCAGCGGGCGGTCCGCGCCCCGGGCAACCACCGCAGCCGGCCCCTGGCGCCGCGGCGGGCGCCAGGGTGCGTGGTGTTCCGGTGCGTGCCGGCCGGGGTGAACGGGGTCCGCCCCGAGCGGATGGACGGGCGGGCCCCGTTCGCCGGACATTGTGGGCGTCGCGACCGCCGGCCGGGCACGGGTGAAGCACGGTCATCTGACGCGCACCGCGCACACCCCGGGCGTACGGCGCACACCCCGCGCTCCGGTCGCACCCCCGGGCGACGCGCGGGGCCGGGCCCCCGCCGCCGTGTCGCCCCGCCCAACGGTGATACTGGGAGGCACACCCGCCCCCATCAGCAGATTGGCTCATGTCGAACTCCGCCGGCGACCGCGCCACCACCCCGCAGACCCTCTGGGCGGCCCGGGGCCGCCACACCGGTCCCGCCCCCGAGAACGTCGTCCGCCGCACCCTGCGACGGCACAAGGAGAGCGGGGACATCGACGACTTCGCCGAGCCGCCCGCGGCCGGGGATCCGGCCCGGCGGGTCTTCGAGGCCCGCTGGCGGGCCGGCGGCACGGTGACCGTGCGGGCCCGGCTCACCCTCGTACCATCGGAGGGCCGGCTGCCGGGCCACGAGTGGCGGCTGGTCGCGGAGGCGGAGCGTCCGTGGGACGACACCTGGCCGTCGCCCGCGACGCTCTTCTGGCCCGAGGACGGCTCGGGCGAGGACGACGACGGCTCCTGGGACCATCACCCCACGGTCGCGGGCCTGCGCTACCGGCACGTCAACGCGCTGCCGGAGGACGACAAGGACATGCGGCGCCGGCTGCGGGACGCGGCCCGGGAGGCGTGGTGCGTCCATGTCGTCGTCCACGAGGCGATGACACCCGACGAGCGGGGCCGGCTGCCGCTGGCGCGGCTGCTGCCGCCCGGCCTGCGGCACCGGGTGATCGAGCACCGGGCCACACCGCAGCAACTGCGCGCCGTCAACTGGGCGTTGAAGGACCTCGGCGTCGAGGTGCCGCGCGGCGGCGCGGTGCTGCTGCCACCGGATCCGGCGCCGGAGGGGTACGACGGCCGGGAGCACAGCGTACGCACGGTCTTCCTGGACGGTTCCGAACCGGCCGGACTCGTCGAGACGCTCCGGCACTTCGTCGCCCTGCCCCGGCCGCTGCCGCGGGACGCCGAGGAGGCGCTGACGGACCTGCGCGAGAACTGGACCCTGATGACCCTTCAGGAGGAGCTGGAGCGCGAGCGGCGGCTGGTCGCCATGTACGCCGAGGCGCTGGAGGCGATGACGAAGTCCCGGGACCTGTACAAGCAGGCCGCCGAGCAGACGCTGGAGGCCCTGGCGGCGTACCGCGACGTGCCCGCGCCCGCCCTCCCCCAGCAGCGGCCCGCCTCCCGGACACCGGGCGCGCTGCAGCAGCTGACGCGGACGTTCGAACGGCTCAGGCTGACGGCCAAGGGCCGGCCGCAGGGGCCCGCCGCGGACTCCTCGCCGAACGGCGCGGCGCCGGCGGACGACGGCGCCGGGGCCACGGGCGCCGGCGGCGATGCGGACGACCGTTCATCGTAGGAGTTCGTCGGGGTACTGGGACGGTCGTACCGTTCGTAGGCGCCCCACTCCGACAAGGAGCCGCACATGGACACGACCACGACCCTGCTGGTGCTCGCCGCCGTCGTCGCGGCGGGGCTGCTCGCCGTCGCGGTCCGTCTGCTGGTGCGGCTGGTGCGGACGCGGCGGACGCTGCGGCGGGCGGGACTGCCGACGGGGCCCCGGTGGGTGTTCTGGGGCGCGGTCGCCTATCTGGTGCTGCCCACCGATCTGCTGCCCGACCCGGTCTACCTGGACGACATCGGCGTCCTGCTCCTCGCCCTGCGCAGCCTGCGCGCCGCCCGGCCGCTGCCGCGCGGGACGACCGAGCCCTGACCGGCCGGGCGGGGTGTACCGCACCGGGGGTGTGCCGCACCATGGGGCGATGCACCCCGTGTTCACCGGCATACCCGGTGCCCCGGCGGCCCCCGGTGTGGCCGTGGTCGTCGACGTGATGCGTGCGTTCACCGTGGCCGCCTGGGCGTTCCGGCGCGGCGCCGAGCGGATCGTCTTCGCCCGCACGCGGCGGGAGGCGCTGGCGCTGAAGGCCCGTCATCCGGACTGGCTCGCCTGTCAGGACGGGGCGCCGATGCCGGGGTTCGACCTGGTCAACTCGCCCGCCCGGCTGCGTGCGCTGGACCTGCGGGGCCGTACGGTCGTCCAGAGGACCACCGCCGGAACGGCCGGGGCGCTGGCCGTGGCGGACGCCGGGCTGCTGCTGTGCGCGAGCTTCGCGGTGGCCGGGGCGACCGCAGGGGCGCTGCGACGGGTACGGGCGGAGGCGGTGACCTTCGTGGTCACCGGGGACGGCGGACGGGCCGAGGAGGATCTGGCCTGTGCGGAGTACATCGCGGAACGCGTGCGGGCGGACGACGCAGACGCGGTCCCCTATCTGGCGCGGGCCCGGCGCTCCACCGCCGCCGCACGGCTGGCCGACGCTGTGCGGCGCGGGTGGGCCGGTGTCGATCCCGAGGACGTGGCCGTGTGCCTGGAGACGGACACGTTCCCGTCGGCCATGGCGGCCGCTCGGGAGGACGGCCACCTGGTGCTGCGCCCATGGGCGCCCCCCGAGGGCCCTGCCCCGTGGGCATAGCGGGAGTGCCGCGGCCTCGGTCCGGACACGCACCCGCCGGCGGGCCCGACCCGGGGGGGCGTCTCAACCGGCGCCGTCCCGCTGGGCCTTGCCCATGGTCAGGGCCGTGAGCAGGACCACCAGCGCGCCGAGCGCCGCGGCCGCTGCCGTCGGACCGGCCAGCCATGAGGGTGCCAGCGTCGCCGCGCGCAGCCGGGCCGGGTCCGGCAGGTTGAACCGTCCGCCGAGCACGTGTCCGGCGGCGAGCAGCGCCGTGACCCCGACCGCGGCCGTCGCCGCCACCAGCCGGGCCGGAGCCGCCCGCGCGGTGAGGGCGAGCGCCAGCAGGCCGCACAGCGCCGAGGCGAGCAGGGTGGCCCCGAGGGCGCCGTGGGAGAGCCCGGTCCAGTAGCGCGGGGCATGCGCCGTCCCACACAGGAACACCAGGAGCGCGGCGGACCGGGCGGCCCACAGGCAGGCCGTCGGCGTCCGGTCGTCCCCGGCCCGGTCCTCGGCCGCCCGTCGTCTTTCCGCCCGCCCTTCCGCGAGGGACCGCGGTGTCCTCGTCCGCCCTTCGACGATGATGCGCCGGGGCTTCACCGGCCCTGCGGCGGCCGGCCGTCCCGCCGCCGGCTCTTCCGTGACGGACCGCCCCGCCTCCGCCGATGCCTCCGGGGCCGACCACCCCACCTCCCATACGACCGCCGGTGCCGCGGCGGCGGCCGCCGACCGCTCCTCGGCCTCCCGCGTCTGCCGTTCCGCCGCCAGCCGGCCGATCAGCTCGGCGAGTTCCTCCACGGGCCGGTGCACCGCCACCGCCCGCACGGCGGCTTCCGCGCAGTGGGATTCCACCGGGCCGCGGTGCAGCAGTTGCACCAGCCGGGAGACGTCCTCCAGAGGGCGGCGCTCAGCGGCCGCCCGGATCGCCTCGTCGGCGCTGCCGCTGTCCCGGGGCGGTTCGGTCAGCAGCGTGACCAGACGGGTGACGTCCTCGACCGACCGGTCGACCGCGGCCGCGCGCAACACGTCGGCTGTCATCCGGGCCGGCTCGGGCGAGCTCTCCAGCAGCGTGATGAGCCGGACCACGTCCTCCACCGGGCGGTCGGCGACGGCCGCACGGACCAGGCTGCGCAGGGGGTCGCCGTGCGCGGGTTCCTCCGGGGGAAGCGGCAGTACGGGCCGCGTGAGGAGGTCCGGGGACGGGGTGGGGGCGCCGGCGGCGGCCGGTGCCGTGGGTATCACCGAGTCGTCGGGACGAGGGGATGAAGAGCAGGTCGTCATCTCGGCTCCTGGAGAAGGGTGCGACCGCACCCGCGCCCCGTCTGCGGTCGCCGTGTCACGGACTCCATTACTAGGAGGGGGCCCCGGAGCCCGCCACTCGGGCGGGGCACTGGTGTGAGCCGGCCCGGTGCCTTCCGGCCGCTAGCCGCCCGTCCCTCCCCTCGCCACCCCGCCCAGGTGCGGTCCGCGCGTCCGGTGGCGCATTCTTGCTGTGTCATCCACCCGGAGCCGCACGGGACGAGGTGGGGCCGATGGCCGGGAGCGACGAGCAGGCGGTCCGTACGCGGGCCCGGCTGACCGCGCTGCTGGCCGACGTCTCGACCGGCGCGCTCACCGCGGCCGGCGGCCGGGTGGCGGGCGTGTACCTGCGCTCCCGCACTCCCGGCCTGCTGCGCCTGGCGGTGCTCACGGGGCTGCCGGGTCCGCTGTTCAGGTCCTGGTGGCGGCTGCACGTCGGCCGGCCGTTCCCGGTCGCCGACGCCTACCGGCTCGGCGTCCAGGTCGTCCTGCCGAACGCCACGGAGACCATGCGCCGGTATCCGCAGTTCGCGGCCGGTCTGCCCTTCCCGTTCGGGTCGGTGCACGTGCCGGTGCCGGGCGGGACCGAGCCGCTGGGGGTGCTCACGGTCCTGCACCCGGCGGTGACGGACACCGTGGACGACCTGCTCGACCGGGAACTGCTCGGCCGCCTGGCCGAGGGCCTGGGCACCGAACTGCTCGGTCTGGCCGACGGGGACGAGAGCACGATCGTCTGGGACGGCGAACCGCTGTGCGTACGGCCGCCCGCGAGCCGGCCCGCCCGGGCCGCCGTGGGACGCTTCAGCTGTGACCCGGCGACCTCCCTGGTCCGTGCGGACGACCGGTTGCACACCCTGCTCGGGCTTGGCCCCGGCGAGTTCGCGGGGACGATGACGGCGCTGGCCCACGCCGTGGCCCCCGCCGACGCGCACCGGGTCCTGGCCGCGCTGCGCGACACGGCCGCCGGGAAACCGCCGAGCGCGCCGCTGAGTCTGCGCGCCCACGACGGCACGCCGCGGCTGCTGGACCTGTGGCCGGTCGGCGAGGAAGGCCCGGACCGCGCCGGGACGGCGGTCCACGGGGTGGTGTTCGACCCGGGTACGGCCGCCTCCGCCGACGGCGCGGCCGACCTGCTGCCGGAGGGCGTGTTCTGCCTGGACCGGCTGGGGCAGATCGTGTACGCCAACCCGGCGGCGGCCCGGCTCACGGGCCGGGCGCGGGAGGGGCTGCTGGGGCAGGCGCTGTGGGACGCGCTGCCCTGGCTGACCGGGCCGCCGTACGACGACCATCTGCGCGGGGCCCTGCTCTGCCCCGAGCCGGTGCACTTCCACGCCCGGCGGCCGGCCGGCGACCGTGACGAGTCCGGTGAGGGGGACTGGCTGGCGGTGTCGGTGCACCCCGGCACGGACCTGCTGACCTGCGTGCTCGTCCCGGCCAGCCGGGTGGACGCCGCGAGCGGGCCGGTGGCCGAGGCCGGGGCCCCCGAGGACACGGTGGCGGGCGCCCACTCGATGACGCCGCTGTACCGGCCGATCGCGCTGGCCATCGCGCTGACGGACGCGGTGACCGCCCGGCAGGTGTCGGCGGTGGTCATGCAGGAGCTGCTGCCCGCGTTCGGCGGCCGGCGGCTGGCCATCTACCTGCTCCAGGACCGGCATCTGTACCTGGCCTGGGAGACGGGGTTCCCGCAGGGCTTCCTCTCGGCGTTCGAGGGCGTCGGCCTGGACGCGCACCTGCCCGGTGTGGAGACCCTGACCACCGGCCGGCCGCTGTTCTTCGAGGACATGGGACAGATCGCGGCGGCCTATCCGGGGATCGCCCTCGACGCGCAGGAGGGCTCGCGTGCCTTCCTGCCGCTGATCGCCTCGGGCAGGCCGGTGGGCTCCTGCATCCTCGGCTTCGACCGCGAGCGTGCCTTCAGCACGGAGGAACGCACGGTCCTCACCGCGCTCGCCGGGCTGATCGCCCACGCGATGGAGCGGGCGCGGCGCTACGACGACGAGGCCGCCCTCGCCCGCGGCCTGCAGCAGGCCCTGCTGCCCCGGCGGCTGTCGAGGCATCCGCGGGTGGAGACCGTGGGGCGGTACCTGCCGGGGACGCAGGGCATGGACGTGGGCGGTGACTGGTACGACGTGGTGGAGGCCGGGAACGGGCTCGCGCTGGTCATCGGTGATGTGCAGGGGCACGGGGTGCAGGCGGCGGCCACGATGGGCCAGCTCCGCAGCGCCGTGCGCGCGTTCGCGCTGGGCGACCGGCCGCCGGACGAGGTGCTGAGCGGCACCAACCACCTGCTGATCGACCTGGACCCCGGCCAGTTCGCCAGCTGCTGTTACCTGCGCCTGGACCCCGCCACCGGCCGGGTCCGGATCGCGCGGGCGGGCCATCCGCCGCCGCTGCTGCGCTGCCCGGACGGCCGGACCCGGCTGCTGGACGTCTCGGGGGGCGTCGTCCTCGGCGTGGATCCGCACGCCCGGTACCCGGTGACCGAGCTGTGGCTGGAGCCGGACGCGATCCTCGCCCTGTACACCGACGGTCTGGTGGAGCGGCCCGGTGCCGACATCGACGACGGCATCGCGTCGCTGCGGCTGGCGCTCGCCCGGGCCGGTGCCGGTGCGGGCCGGGGCGGCGGGCGGTCCCTGTCCGGGGTCGCCGACCGGCTGACGGCCACCGCCCGGCACGCCACGGACCGCCCGGACGACGTGGCCCTCCTGCTGGCCGCCCGCCGCCCGCCGCCCGCTCCCGGCCGGTGACCGACCACCCCGCTCACCCGAGCCCGCCTCCTCCCCGGCGCACGGCCGTCGCCGCCTCGGGTGATGGTCTCGCCTGACGGCGCCGGGCAGTGTAGACATGGGCACATGGTGCGACTGCCCGGCCGGCCCGTCACCCGGCCGCCCCGATCTTTCGGGTACCCGCGCGCACCGCACAGCCCGCCGGCGGCGGACCACGGCGCGGGCGGCAGCCGGCCGGGGGTGCTCCGGTCGGCGGTGACCGGACGCAGCGTGGCCGGGCAGGTGTTCGTCCTGCAAGTGGTGATCGTGCTGCTGCTGGTCGTCTCGGCGGTGGTGGCCCAGGTGCTCCAGGTGCGGCACGACAGCGACACCGAGGCGAGCAACCGTTCCCTCGCGGTCGCCGAGACGTTCGCCAACGCGCCCGGCACGGTCGCCGCCCTGCGCTCCCCGGACCCCACGGCCGTGCTCCAGCCGCGCGCGGAGGCGGCCCGCAAGGCGACCGGCGTGGACTTCATCGTCGTGATGAACACCGACGGCATCCGCTACACGCACCCCCAGGCCGACCGCATCGGCAAGAAGTTCGTCGGCACGATCGCCCCGGCCGTGGCCGGCGGCACGGTCACCGAGCACGTCACCGGCACCATCGGCCCGCTCGTGCAGGTCGTGGTGCCGGTGAAGGACTCCGATGGCCAGGTGGTGGGGCTGGTGGCGGCCGGGATCACCACCGCGCACGTGGGCGGGGCCGCCGATCAGCAGCTGCCGCTGCTGCTCGCCGCGGCGGCCGCCGCGCTCGCGCTGGCGACCGCGGGCACGGCCCTGGTGAGCAGACGGCTGCTGCGCCAGACGCACGGCCTCGGGCCGTACGAGATGACGAGGATGTACGAGCACCACGACGCGGTGCTGCACGCGGTCCGGGAGGGCGTGCTGATCGTCGGCGGTGACGGCAGGCTGCTGCTCGCCAACGACGAGGCCCACCGCCTGCTGGACCTGCCCGCGGACGCCGAGCGGCGGCATGTGCTGGAGCTGGGGCTGGACGACGAGACGGCGGGGCTGCTGGCCTCGGGACGGGTCGCCACGGACGAGGTGCACCTGGTCAAGGACCGGCTGCTGGCGATCAACCAGCGGCCCACGGACCTGCGTGGCGGCCCGCCGGGCAGCGTCACCACACTGCGCGACTCCACCGAGCTGCGCGCCCTGTCGGGCCGCGCGGAGGTGGCGCGGGAGCGGCTGAACATGCTGTACGAGGCCGGGGTGGGCATCGGCACCAGCCTGGACGTGACCCGGACCGCGCAGGAGCTGGCGGACCTGGCGGTGCCCCGGTTCGCGGACTTCGCGACGGTGGACCTGTTCGACGCGGTGCTGGGCGGGGAGGAGCCGCGGCCGGGGACGGCGCTGCGCCGGACCGCCTGCGCGGGCATCCGCAAGGAGGCCCCGCTGTATCCGCTCGGTGACCGGATCCGGTTCGTGACCACCTCACCGCAGGCGCGCGCCCTGACGACCGGGCAGTCCGTCGTGGTGCCGCGGCTGCGCGACGAGCCCGGCTGGCGGGCGCAGGACCTGGAGCTCACGGACCAGGTGCTGGCGTTCGGCATCCACTCCCTGATCACCGTGCCGCTGCGGGCGGGCAGTCTGGTGCTGGGCGTGGCGAACTTCTGGCGGGCGGAGAAGCCGCAGCCGTTCGACGCCGAGGAACTGGCCCTCGCGGAGGAGCTGGTGGCGCGGGCGGCGGTGTCGATCGACAACGCCCGCCGGTACACCCGCGAGCACAGCATGGCGGTCACCCTCCAGCGCAGCCTGCTGCCGCGCACCCTGCCCGAGCAGGGCGCCCTGGACCTCGCCTACCGGTATCTGCCGGCCCAGTCGGGGGTGGGCGGCGACTGGTTCGACGTGCTGCCGCTGTCCGGCGCCCGGGTGGCGCTCGTCGTCGGGGACGTCGTGGGGCACGGGCTGCACGCGGCGGCGACGATGGGCCGGCTGCGCACGGCCGTGCACAACTTCTCCTCCCTGGACCTG
The DNA here is from genome assembly GCF_044329325.1 of Streptomyces sp. NPDC017676. NCBI lineage: Bacteria > Bacillati > Actinomycetota > Actinomycetes > Kitasatosporales > Streptomycetaceae > Streptomyces > Streptomyces sp. NPDC017676. The sequence continues at coordinate 195,707 of NZ_JBIRJA010000016.1, forward strand.
CCGCCGGACGAACTGCTGAGCCTGCTGGACGAGCTGGTCGGCCGGCTCGACCAGGACGACGAGACACCGGTGACGGGCGCGTCCGTGGTGACCGGCGCGACCTGTCTGTACGCGATCTACGATCCGGTGTCCCGGCTGTGCACGATGGCCCGTGCCGGTCATCCGCCGCCCGCGCTGGTGCGGCCGGACGGCGGCGTGGAGTTCCTGGACGTACCCGCGGGACCGCCGCTGGGCCTGGGCGGGCTGCCGTTCGAGACGGCCGAGCTGGAACTGCCGGAGGACAGCCGGCTGGTGCTGTACACCGACGGTCTGGTGGAGGACCGGGAGCGGGACATCGACGAGGGACTGGGCCTGCTGCGCGACGCGCTGCTGCGGGCACCGGGCGCCTCCCCCGAGGACACCTGCCGTACCGTGCTGGACCGGCTGCCGGCCCGGCCGAGCGACGACGTGGCGCTGATCGTCGCCCGCACCCGGGTGCTGGGCGACGACCGGGTGGCGCAGTGGCAGGTGCCGTCCGACCCGGCGGCCGTGTCGGAGGTGCGGGCCTCGGTGACCCGGCGGCTGGCCGACTGGGGCCTGGACGAGCTGGCGTTCACGACGGAGCTGATCCTGAGCGAGCTGGTCACCAACGCCATCCGCTACGGGCGCGGCCCGATCGGGGTACGGCTGCTGCGCGACCGCACGCTGATCTGCGAGGTGTCCGACCGCAGCACGACCTCGCCGCACCTGCGGTACGCGGCGAGCACCGACGAGGGCGGCCGGGGCCTGTTCCTGGTCGCCCAGCTCGCCGGGCGCTGGGGCACCCGGTACACCCCGCACGGCAAGGTGATCTGGGCGGAGCAGCCGCTTCCCTGAGCGTGCGGGGCGCGGGAAATCGTTTGAGGGCCCGTGGTCCCGCGGGTGATGATCTCCGGCATGTTCTCGCGCAGGAATCGCCGTACCGCCCGGCCCACCTCCCCCGCACTCCGTGCCGCCTGGGAGACCCTGGACGCCGGGGACGTACCCGGTGCGCTGCGGCAGGTGCGGGCGGCCGGGGAGGACGAGCCGCTCGGTGAGGTGGCCCTGGTGGTGGGGCGGGCGGCGGGCTCGGCCGGGTTCGACGACCTCGTCGACGCCTCGGCCGCGCTGGCCGCCGCCCCCGAGGATCCCCGGGCGCTCTACGACTTCGGGTACGCGTGCGTCGAACGCGGGGTGTCCGGACTGGCGATTCCCGCGCTGCGCGCGGCCCTCGGCCTGAGCGGCGGGGCGCTGCCGGTGCTGCGGGAGCTGGTGTCCGCGTACGAGGACGAGGGCCGGCACCGGGAGGCGGTGGCCGAACTCGCCCGCCACGAGGACCGTCTCGCGCACTGGCCGGACCGCTATCTGCTGGTGTACAACGCGGTGCTGGCGGGCGATCTGGAGCTGGCCCGGCGTCAGCACGCGCTGCTGCCCGACCCGGAGGACGAGCGGTGGCGGCCGGCGCGGGACCGGCAGGACCGGATGCTCGCCCGGGCCGCCGACGCCGAGCGGGCGGGCCGGCTCGACACGGCCGATCTGCGGGGCTGGCAGTACGTGCTCGGCGGCACGGTCCTCGGCACGCTGTCCCCGTACGGCTACGACGCGGGCATGAACGGCCGTTACGCCTGGCTGCAGGACACCCCGGACCAGTGTCTTCGGGGCCTGCTGCGGCTGCGGGACCTGCTGGCGGCCACCGGGGTGCGGCCCCGGTCGGTGTCGCTGCTGCCGGACCGGGACTCGCGCATCCTCGGGCTGGCCGCGGCCGAGGTGCTGGGCCTGCGGGCGGAGCCGTTCGCGCCGGGCCGGGCGGACACGGTGGTCGTGGCGTACGACCTGGACGGGCTCGCGGCCCACGACGGCGGGCCGGAGCTGATCGGGGAGCTGTTCGAACGCGCACCGGGGCAGGTGCTGCACGCGCACGCGTGCTGCTGGACGGACCCGCCGGCCATCACCCCGGACAGCGCCGCCCTGCTCCACCAGTCGGTGATGGCGCCGTGGGGTGAGGGGCTGCGCCTGGCAGCGGACGGCGGGGTGGAGCGGGGGCCGGCGGACGACCGGCCGGAGGCGGAGATCGCCGCCGGGATCACCGCGGCGGACCCGACGCCCGATCCCGGGGACGGCGACGGCCCGGCGGACGGCGACACGGAGTTCGCCGCGTTCGCCGCGGCCGTGAAGGGCACGTGGCTGCGCGGCGAACGTGCGCGTGTGCGGTCCGCCGGGCCGGTCCCGGGTTCCCGGTTCGCCTGAGCGAGGCGGCGGTCAGCCGCCGTCGAGCCGCGAGCGCAGCAGCTGCTTGCCCAGCTCGGCGCCCTTGCGGCTGTCGGACTGTGCCTTGCGGAAGAGCTCCACGACCTCGTTGTCCTTGTCGCGCTCGGCGTCCTGGATGTACTGCTCCAGGCGCAGGGCGTTGCTCAGGCATGCCTCGACGTACCAGATCAGGTTGTAGTCCTTGTCGCGGGTGCCGGTGACGTCGCCGGTCTCGCTGGTGTTGGTCATCCGGGGTCTCCTCCTTCTGTCGACCCTGCGTCGATTCCGCTTGCCGTCACGCCGGGTACCCGTGCGACCTGCGGGCACACCGGCCGATCGGACCGTCCCTACTCGTCGATCACGGCGCCGAAGCGGGCGCCGTGGGCGGTGCCGCCGAGTGCGGCGGCACCGTAGGACCAGGAGCCGTCGGCGAGCAGTCCGCCGCCGCTCGCGGGCAGCAGCCACACCGCGCCGTCGCCCGCGTTCTCACCGGGCGCGGCGGCCACCAGCTCGGCGCGGCCGTCGCCGTCGGTGTCGGCGAGCCGGACCTGGGCGCCCCAGGCGTCGTCGGCCTCGGCCGTGCCGGGGACGCCCGGGGTGTTCTGGTCGAAGGACCGGGCATGGCTGCCGGTGAGGCCGGTGCGGGAGCCGGGCAGCAGCCAGACCGCGCCGGCGTCGGCGACGGTGCCGATGTCCTCGCCGGGCGCGCCCACCGCCACGTCGGCGTAGCCGTCGCCGTTCACGTCGGCCACGGACAGGTCGGCGCCCCACGCGTCACCGTCCTCGGCGGTGCCGGGGACGCCGGGGGAGTTCTGGGACCACCACTGCGGGGCGGTGCCGGGGCCCTGGGTGCCGGCCGGGCCGTCGCCGCCACCGTAGTAGACGCCGACCAGGCCGCCGGGTGCGTCGGCGTCGCCGGTGGCCTCGTCGGCGGCGCTGAGCTGGCCCAGCACGAGGTCGTCGTAGCCGTCGCGGTCGATGTCGCCGGAGGCCGAGCCGAGGCCGCCGTGCAGGTCCCGCCGGTAGGCGAGGCCGTCGGGGCCGCCCGCGTAGTACGCCGACCAGCCCTTGGCGTAGTCGTCGTCGGGGCTGTAGCCGGAGACGACGAGGTCGGCGAAGCCGTTGCGGTCGTAGTCGCCGGTGGTGACGTAGCCGGGCTGGAGCCGGTGGCCGGTGGAGTGCGGGGCGCCGACCTGGCGCAGGACGCCGGCGTGCCAGGTGAACACGGTGAGGCCGACGTTCTGGTCGACGACCACGAGCTGGTCGGAGTCGACGTCGCCGGTGAACCGGGCGGCGGCCACCGACAGTCCGAAGCGGGCGCCGGCGGCGGGCTTCGCGGCGGTGACGGAGGCGTTCTGCTCCGCCCCGAGCCCCTTCGCGGAGCCGTACAGGACGGTCACCCGGCCGGCGTCGGCGACGGTGCCCTCGTCCTCGCCGGGAGCGCCGATCACCGCGTCGTCGTAGCCGTCGCCGTCCAGGTCCCCGGTGGCGACGGCCTGCCCGAAGTCGTCCCAGGCCTCGGAGCTTCCGGGCACGCCCGGGGTGGACTGGCTGATGACCTGGACCCGGCCCTTGGGGACGGTGGTGTTCGTGCCGATGCCGTTCGGGGCGCCGTACTGCACGGTGACGTAGCCGGCGCCCTCCCTGCCGTCGACGGTGCCCTCGGGGACGCCGGTGAGCAGGTCGGTGTAGCCGTCGCCGTTGAAGTCGCTGTTGCGGTCGGCGGCCGTGGTGCCGCCGGGCACGCCCGCGAACGCGGCCGGGGCGGCGAGGATGCCGGCCGAGGCCAGCAGCAGGAAGGAGGCCGCGGCGACGGCGGCGGAACCTGCGGTGCGTCGGGTGTTGCTGGTCATGTCCCTTACCCCCGAGGGTGATCGGTGATCCGTCGGCCGGCTGGTCGGTGCCGGCGCACGGTTCGACCCGGCGGGGGCGGGGGTGGTTGTGGCGCGCGGACGCGCTGTGACACGGCGGTGACAGACGTGGCCCGACCCGGGGCGTGCGGGCGGCCTCAGCCGAGGGCGCGGTCCAGGTTGAACGCGGCACTGATGAGGGACAGGTGGGTGAACGCCTGCGGGAAGTTGCCCTGTTGCTCGCCGGTGCGGCCGATCTCCTCGGCGTACAGACCGAGGTGGTTGGCGTAGGTGAGCATCTTCTCGAAGGCCAGCCGGGCCTCGTCCAGCCGGCCGGCCCGGACCAGTGCCTCGACGTACCAGAACGAGCAGATGGAGAAGGTGCCTTCGTCGCCGCGGAGTCCGTCGGGGCTGGCCTGCGGGTCGTAGCGGTAGACGAGCGAGTCGGAGACGAGGTCCTCGGTGAGGGCGTCCAGGGTGGACAGCCACTTGGGGTCGGTGGGGGCGATGAACTTGGCGAGCGGCATCATCAGCAGGGACGCGTCGAGGACGTCGCCGCCCTCGTACTGCACGAAGGCGTTCCGGCGCTCGGACCAGCCGCGTTCCATGATCCGCCGGTAGATGGTGTCGCGGGCCTGGCGCCAGCGGCGGTGGTCGGCGGGCAGCCCGCGGTGGGTGGCCAGGCGGATGGCCCGCTCGATGGCGACCCAGCACATCAACCGCGAGTACGTGAAGTCCTTGCGCCCGCCGCGGGTCTCCCACACGCCCTCGTCCGGCTGGTCCCAGTGGTCGCACACCCAGTCGACCAGGCGGCACACGTCGTCCCACTGGCCGCTGGAGATGGGCTGGGCCCACTTGTCGTAGAGGTAGATGGAGTCGATCAGGGCGCCGTAGATGTCGAGCTGGAGCTGGCCGACGGCGGCGTTGCCGACACGGACCGGGGCGGAGCCGAGGTGGCCCTCCAGGTGCGGCAGTTCGCGTTCGGGCAGTTCGGTGCGGCCGTCGATGCCGTACATGATCTGCAACGGGCCGGATCCGTCGCCGCAGCCGGGGCTGATGTGCGTGGTCAGGAACCGCATGAACGCCTCGGCCTCGCCGGCGAAGCCGAGCCGCAGCAGCGCGTAGACGGCGAAGGCGGCGTCGCGCACCCACACGTACCGGTAGTCCCAGTTGCGCTCGCCGCCGAGCTGCTCGGGCAGGCTGGTGGTGGGGGCGGCGACGATGGCGCCGGTGGGGGCGTAGTTGAGGAGCTTCAGGGTGAGCGCGGAGCGGTGCACCATCTCGCGCCAGCGGCCCCGGTAGCGGGACTGGTGCAGCCAGCGCCGCCAGTAGGCGACCGTGGCGTTGAACTGGTGCTCCGCCTCTTCGTGGGCGCAGCCGCGCGGGGACACCTCGCCGTCGACCTGGTCGAGGGCGAACACGGCGGACTCGCCCTCGCCGAGCTTGAAGTCGGCGCCCACGTCCCGCCCGTCGCACTCCAGGACGACGGTCGAGGTGAGCGACAGTGACTGGGCGGGCGACTCGAAGACCAGCATGCCGTCCAGCGGGCGCACGGTGTGCGCGACGGCGCCGTAGTCGAAGCGGGGGGCGACCAGCAGCCGGAAGGGGACGGTGCCGCGGACGCACACCACGCGCCGGATCAGCCGGTGCCTGCCCACGTCCCCGGGCTCCTCTCCGGTGATCGGCATGAAGTCCTGCACCTCGCCGACACCCTCCTCGGTGAAGAACCGGGTGATCAGCACGTTGGTGTCGGGGAAGTAGAACTGCTTGGTGCGGGCCGGCACGGCGGCGGCCAGCTCGAATCGGCCGCCGCGCTCGGCGTCGAGGATCGCCGCGAAGACACTCGGGGAGTCGAAGGCCGGGCAGCAGTACCAGTCGATCGTGCCGTTGCTGCCGACCAGGGCCACCGTGCGCAGGTCGCCGATGAGTCCGTGCTCGGCGATGGGCAGGTAGCGGTGGTCGCGCGGTGCGGTCCGGTGGAACGGCGATTCGGCCATCGGCGGCCTCCCGGTGAGCGGGGCGGTGCGGGCGGTATGCGCCTGTTGCGAGTGTTTTCCAGCTTAGGCGAGTGGTTCGCCGTGGCGTGGGCAGGCGGTCCTCACCCGCTCCCGAGGCGCTTCCGGATGCAGGGTGCGCCGGGGAGGGCAATGGTGAGAGTGTCCCCCGTTCGGGGGCACCGGCACGGATGCGGTCATCCGGACCGAGGAGGAGGCATCATGTCGACATCCACACCCGAAGAGTCCCGTTCGTCGGACGACGTCTGCACCCCGGACGCCCTGCTCCACTCCGCGCCCGCACAGGACGTCACCCCTGAGGACCTGGTGATGGCGGCGGGCAGGGACGTCACACCGAAGACCCTCGACTGGGCGCGTCGCAAGCTGGAGTCGGAGGGCACGGCGGCCATCGAGAAGCTGCTGCCCTAGGGCGGTCCGGGGAGCACAGGGTCACGAACGGGGAGACCGGCCGGACGCACGCCCGGCCGGTACCCTGTGCGCGGGGTGTCACACAGAAGGCGACCGTCCGACTGCGGAGAGTCGCCGTTCCCCGCTCACTCCGGCAGTCGGGTCTCGTCCGGTACGACGTGCATCGCCGCCTCCTCCGCGCCGGCCGCTCCCGCGTCGATGCCGACGTCCTCGGCGATCTCCTCCTTGGTGGTGTCGGCGTGGGCGCCCTCGTCCGGCGCGACCAGTCGGCCCGCGCGGGACGCGCCGGCCTCGGGGTCGACCGGCTCGCCCTCGCCACCGGGCAGGTCACCGAGCTCGTCGCCGGCCGGCGGGGTCACGTCGGGGACCTCCTGGCCGAGCCGTTCGTCCAGGGTCTCCCCCTCGTGCTGCTCGGCGGCGGTCGTGCCGTGCTTGGTGACGCCCAGGGGCCGCTCGGGCGGGGAGTAGCCCTCGTCGAGCATGTCGTCGTAGGAGCGCTCACCGACCGCGTCCTGCAGGTCCAGGGGCCCGGCGTCCTCCTGTTCCTCGTTGCTGCCCGTGGGCTGGTAGACGTCGTCCGCCATGGGGGTCTGCTCGGACTGCTGGTCGCTCATGGTCGCCTCCTTCGGGTTCGCGGGCGGTCCTGGTCCGCGTTTCCCGTGACCGGATCATTAACCCCGCCGGTGCCCGGACGGATCGTCCACTTCGCGGAGCCGCTTGGAGAACGCCCAGCCGCCGGGCGGAGTTCGTGAGCGTGCGGTCGATGGCGTCCGGCGGGACGGGCCGTCGATGGCGTCCGGCAGGGACGGAGCCGGCCGTCCCGCCGACCCTGATCCACTCCCGCCGCGTCATGGAGCCGTGGACGCGGTGCCGGGCCGAGGCCGGGTCGCCGGCCCGGGCGGGGAGGTGCGGAGTGGAATCAGGGGCGGCCGTCTCGGGAGGCGATGTCCTTCGGTGGTGCGGGTGCGGCTGCGTCCTACAGCCTTGTGGCATCGTTCCGTACCTGCAACCCGTGTGCAGTAAAGCCCGCGGCAGTCCTTGCCCATGGGGAGGGAAAGCCGGCCCGGGACGGGGGGGGGAGAACCGGCCGCGTGCCGGCGGGGCCCGTCAGGGTGAGGCGTGCGGGCCGTCCGGGCGGCCGGCGCGCTGCCGGACCGTCTCGCGGCTCAGGTCCTCCGTCTCCGTCGCCGGGAGCCGCTCGAAGCCGTCCTCGGTGATGACCGAGACGACGGGGAAGATCCGGCGGTTCAGGTCCGGGCCGCCGGTGGCCGAGTCGTCGTCCGCGGCGTCGTACAGCGCCTGGAGCGCGGCGAGGGCCGCCTCCCGGCGGGACAGGTCCGGCCGGTACAGCTTCTTCAGGGCGCCCCGGGCGTACGGGGAGCCGCTCCCCTCGGCGTGGAAGTGCCGCTTCTCGTAGAGCCCGCCGGCCGCGTCGAAGCTGAAGATCCGGCCGCGTCCGCCCCCGGGCGCGGTGAGGTCGTAGCCGACGAGCAGCGGGACGACGACGAGGCCCTGCATGGCCTGGGCGAGGTTCTGCCGGATCATGGCCGCGAGGCGGGTCGCCTTGGCACCGAGCGTCATCGGAACGCCCTCGATCTTCTCGAAGTGGGTCAGCTCGACCTGGTAGAGCCGCACCATGTCGAGGGCGAGGCCGACGGTGCCGGCGAAGGCGACGGCCGTGTGGTCGTCAGCGGGGTGCACCTTCTCCAGGTCGCGCTGGGCGATGAGGTTGCCCATCGTGGCCCGGCGGTCCCCTGCTATCAGCACGCCGTCGCGGTAGGTGAGCGCGAGCACGGTGGTGCCGTGCGGGAAACGGTCCGCCGGCACGCTGACGCCGGGCGGGAACGGGGGCGCGGTGGGCAGCAGCCCGGGGCGGTGCGCGGTCAGGAACTCGGTGAAGGACGACGTCCCCGGTGTGAAGAAGGCCTCGCTCGGCAGGCCCGCGCCGTCGTTGCCCGGCATGACTCCCCCTCCTGTGTCACACGGCAGTACCCGAGTCCTACCTGAAGCGGGCCGGTGGGAAACTCCCCCGTCCTCACAGGGCCTTGCGGCGCACCAGCAGCCCGAGCACCAGCAGGCCGGGGAGCAGCGGCAGCCACACGGTCAGCAGCCGGTAGCCGAGGACGGCGGACGCGGCGGCGGCACCCGGGGTGCCGGCGGCGGTGAGGGCGAGGGCGAGGGCGGCGTCCAGCGAGCCGAGGCCGCCCGGGGAGGGCAGCAGGGCGGCGGCGCTGCTCGCCGCGAGGTACAGCAGGGCCACCTGGAGCGGCGCGAGCGGCAGACCGACGGCCCGGGTGACGGCGATCAGGACCAGCGCGTGCAGCCCGGCGAAGGCCAGGGAGCCGCCCCACAGGGCAGCGGCGCGGGCCGGGCAGGCGTGCAGCGCGCGGATGTCGGCCACCAGGCCGGCGAGGGCTCGCCGGCAGCGCGGCCACCAGGGGGTGGCGAGCGGGGCCGCCGCGAGGACGAGGACACCCAGGACGACGGCGACCGCCGTCGGGGAGACGTGCGGGAGGCGCAGCAGCCCGGGGCAGGCCGGGGCGAGCGCCGCGATCAGCGCCAGACGGACGGCGGCGCCCGCGCCGGCCTTGACGGCGAGCGCGCCGGCCGAGCGGCCGGCCGGGAGCCCGCAGCGCGTCAGGAACCGCAGGTTCACCGCGCCCGCGCCGAGCCCCGCGGGCAGCAGGTGGTTGGCGGCGGAGGCGGCGAACTGCGCGGCGACCAGGCGGGGTCCGGGCAACCGCGGTACGACGGCGCCCTGCTGGGCCAGCGCGGAGGCCGCCCAGGTGCCCGTGGCCGCGGCGGCCCCGACCAGCAGCCAGCCCTGGTCGGCGACCGCCAGCCGCCCGGCGCCGCTCTCGACCGCGGGCCAGTGCCGGTGGGCCAGGTACAGCGCGCCGAGCAGTACGGCGAGACAGACGCCGGCCTGCCAGCGGGCGCGCCGGCGGCCGAGGGAGGCGGTGAGCCCGGCCGGGGAGGTCATGAGGCGGCGCCCGGTACGGCGTAGTAGAGCCGGACCGCGCCGACGGGCACGGACGGCCAGTCCCGGGCGTACCGGGGCGGCGCGGACCCGGCCGGCACCAGCGTGGCGACCGGCGCCCGCCGCGCCGTCCGGGTGATGCCGTCCTCGGTGATGTTGGCGTTGGGTCCGGCGGTCGCGGCGGAGGAGCAGCCGGCGGCGAAGGCGACGGGGATGGCCTCGTGCCCGGTGACCAGACAGGGCGGCCGCACCCCGCGGCGTCCCATCTCGGCCGCGGTGCGCCCCCAGGCGTCATGCGCGGCGGTGGCCGCGCCGACCACATGCAGGAGGACGACGAGTTGCACGGCGAGGTGGACGGCGAGACCGACGCAGACCAGCAGGAGGGCCAGGGGGCGCCGGGCCGGCTGGGGTGAGGGGAGCCGGCCGGCCGGCGGGCCCGGCCAACGGGACCGGTCCGGGGCCGGACGCGAGGGGGGATCGGGGAACGGGTGGGGAGCGGGGGCGGGGGTCGGATTCAGGCTCCGGGAGTCCGCCGGGGCACGGGCCGGGTCCACGGGCCGGGGCTCGGCCGGGGCACGGGCCGGGTCCACGGGCCGGGGCTCGGCCCAGGCACGGGCCGGATCCACGGGCCGGGGCTCGGCCCAGGCACGAGCCGGGTCCACGGGCCGGGAGTCGGCCCAGGCACGGGCCGGATCCACGGGCCGGGAGTCGGCCGGGGCACGAGCCGGGTCCACGGGCCGGGAGTCGGCCGGGGCACGAGCCGGGTCCACGGGCCGGGAGTCGGCCGGGGCAGGGGGCGAGTCCAGGGGCGGGCGGTGGTTCGGGTCTGGGTTCAGGCGCGAGGCGGAACTCCGGGCGGGGCGCTCCGGCACGTGCTGGGCCGGACGCGGCGGCAGGCGTGGCGCGGGGCGCCGGGCCGGGTGGCGCGGCCTCGTGGTCAGGTGGGCCAGCGCGTCGGCGACCGGGATCGCGAGGAGGGCGTAGGCGGGGAGCAGGAAGCGGGGTGCCGCGTAGCCGATCAGGAACAGGTAGGGGAACGCGGCGGTCGCCGCGCAGACGAGCGGCAGCAGCGTGGCCGCCGGGCGCCGTCCGCGCCGGGCGACGACCAGCGCGAGGACGGCCAGCACGGGCAGCGTGAACCACCAGAGCGTGACCAGCGGATGCGGCAGGGCGCCGGTGCACGGCCGGCACAGCGTGCGCCCGCCCAGGCTGCGCAGTTGGTCGACGACGGCGAAGTGCCGGCCCAGGCCGCCCTGGATCGCCGAGCCGTCGGACAGCCGGCGCGCCAGACCGCCGTAGCTCGCGTACGCCTCGATCACCCACTCGGCGGCGCCTGCGGCGAGCCCGGCCAGGAGCACGACCAGCGCCCTCCAGCGGCGGCGCGCCAGGCCGAGGGCGAGCAGCGGCAGGGTCGCCCAGACCGCGTCCACCGGCCGCATCCACGCCATCAGCGCCGCGCTCCCCGCCAGGCCCCACAGGGCGCCCCGGTCGGTGGGGGCGCGCAGGAAGCAGGCGACGGCGGCGAGGGCGGCGACGGCGACCCAGTAGTTGGGCATGGCCTGCGGGCCGTAGAACAGGGTCACCCAGAGGGAGGCGAACAGGGCGCCGCCGAAGGCGAGGACCCGGACGGGGAACAGTCCCCGCCAGGCGCGCAGGGCCAGGAACAGGGCCAGACCGGAGAGGAGGGCGAGGTAGATCCGCAACAGGGCCGTGGACGACGACCACGCCGCCACCGGGGCGACCAGCAGGGAGACGCCCCGGGCGCGGGGTGCGCTGAAGAAGGAGGCGGGAGCGTGTCCGCTGACCTGGCTGACGTACACCGTCTCGTCCCAGCCGAGCCCCAGACCGGGGCGCACGAGGACCAGTTGGGCCAGAGTGAAGGCCGCGGCGACGGCCGCCGTCGGCCAGACGGCGCGACCGGAGCCGGCGGACGCGCGGCGCGCGTGCTCGCGGCTCGCCGCGTCGACTGTCGCGTGCGCGCTGCCGGCCATGTCCACCCCTCCGTCCCCGCCCCCTACAGCCCGTAGGGCCCACTGCCACCCTACGGCCTGTAGGGCCGGAGACGGGAGTAGGGGAAAACACGGACAAACTAACGCGAATGATCTGCCCGCGCCCGCAGGCAGGGCCATCCGGCCGACGGCCCTACGCGCTGTAAGGTTGGGGCATGGCTGGCACAGGGTCCCGCGGCAGGGCGGAGCGGCGCAGCGCCGGGGCGCTGGAGAGCGAGGTACTGGCCGCCCTCTGGGCCACCGAGCGACCGCTGACCCCGGTGGAGATCCAGCACGAGATCGGTGGCGGGCTCGCGTACAACACGGTCCACACGATCCTCAAACGGCTGTACGACAAGGGGCTGGTGCTCCGGGACGCCGACGGGCGGCGCGGCGCGTACCGGCCGGCCAAGAACGCGGCCGAGCTGACCGCCGAGGCGATGCACGAGGCCCTGGACCGGGGGCCGGACCCGATCGCCGCGCTCCAGCAGTTCGTGACCGGGCTGAGCGCCGAGGAGGAACGGGCGCTGCGCGCGCTGCTCGCCGGGGACGGCGCGTGAGGCGCGGCTCATGAGGTTCGGCGCATGATCTTCGACGTGTACGCCCCGCTGGCGCTGTCGCTACTGCTGTCGGCCGTCGCTCCCGTGCTCGCCCGCCGGGCCGCGCCGGCGCTCGCCGCGCGCGTGCTGGCCTCGGCCGCCGTGCTGACGGCGGCGTCCACCACCTGGTCGCTCCTCCTGCTGGCCGCCGCGCTGCTCGGGGACGCGCCGCCGGTGATCCGGGAGGCCCGCGAGGACGGGCACCCGCTGACCGACCCGGTGCCCACGGTGATCGGGCTCGCCGCCTGTCTGGCACTGGCGGCCGTCGCCGTGCGCGTCCACCGGGCCGTGCGCGCCGAGCGGTGCACGCGGCGCGCGCTACGGCGGCTCGGCGCGGGGCACCCGGCGGACACCGAGCTGATCGTCGCCGCCTCGGAGGTGCCGCGGGCGTTCGCGATCCCGGGACGGCCGGGCCGGATCCTGGTCACCTCCGCGATGCTGAGTGCGCTGGGCCCCGCGGAGCGACGGGTGCTCCTCGCCCATGAGCGGGCCCATCTCACCCACCGGCACGGGGTGTTGGTGTCGGCGGTCACGCTCGCTGCGGCGGCCGATCCGCTGCTGGGACCGGTGCGCGCGGCGGTCACCTTCCTCGTGGAGCGGTGGGCCGACGAGCGGGCGGCGGCCGTCGTCGGGGACCGGCGGGTGACCGCGCGGGCGCTGGCCCGGGCCGCGCTCAGCGCGGGCCGGGAGCGCGTGGGCTGCGCCCTTCAGTTCACCGACCGGGCCGTCACCCGCCGGATCGCGGCCCTCCAGACGAACCCGCCCCCGCGTCTGTGGTCCGCGGCCCTGGCCGTCCTCGCCCTCGGCGCCCTCCCGGCCCTGCTCGCCGCCGACGCGACCGGCGACCTGCTGCGTCTGCTGTCCGGGGTGCTCGACTGAGGGACGCGGGCCCGGCACGGCGGCGCTCCGCGCCCGTGACCGATGCCCAGCACACCCCACGACACCCGGGGACAACCGGCCGCCATCCAGCACGGAGCCCAGGCCACCACCGGCATCCGGCCCCCGTCCGGCGCCCGGTCCCCCGTCGGCGCCCAGCCCCCTCCCCCGGGCCGGCGCCCCGTGCCCGACAGCACTCACCCACCAGCCGGCCCCCTCGCCGCCCCGCCCGGCTCCCTGGCCTCCCCCGCCCCGCCCCGTCCCGCCCCGGCCGGACCGCCGCTCAGCCCCCGAAAGCGCCCCCTTCCCCGCCGCCCGGCCCCCGGTGCATCGGCTGTTCCGGTGTGGGGCGGCGCGGTGCCGGTGGTACCGCGCGGACGGCCGGGCCGTCGGTGCTGACCGTGAGCGGCTCACCGTGGTGGCGGAGCGTCAGCGGTGGGCCGTCCAGGAGCGCGTACGTCACCTTGTCCGCGCCGATGTCGACGCGCAGCCGGCGCCCGCGGAACTGGACGTTGAAGGCGAGGCGGCGCAGCCGTTCGGGCAGGCGCGGGGCGAACCGCAGCCGGTCGCCGGCGTGCCGCAGGCCGCCGAAGCCCGCGACCAGGGCCATCCAGGTGCCGGCGAGGGAGGCGATGTGCAGCCCGTCCCGCGTGTTGTGCTCCAGGTCCTGGAGGTCCATCAGCGCGGCCTCGGCGGTGTAGGCGTAGGCGAGGTCCAGGTGGCCGGTCCGGGCGGCGATGACGGCCTGGCAGCAGGCGGACAGGGAGGAGTCGCGGACGGTCAGCGGTTCGTAGTAGGCGAAGTTCCGGGCGATCTGCTCCTCGTCGTGCTCCTGCTCGAAGTAGTCGGCACAGGTGTACATGGCCAGCACCAGGTCGGCCTGTTTGACGACCTGCTTGCGGTAGAGGTCGAAGTAGGGGAAGTGGAGCAGCAGCGGGTACTGGTCGGGGCGGGTGCCCTGGAAGTCCCAGCGCTGGTAGCGGGTGAAACCGGCGTGCTGTTCGTGGACGCCGAGTTCGGCGTTGTAGGGGATGTGCATGGCGTCGGCGGCGTCCCGCCAGGCCGCGCTCTCCTCCTCGTCCACCCCGAGCCGCCGCGCCTGGTCCGGGTGGCGTTCGACGGCGTCGGCGGCGGCGCGCAGGTTCTGCCGGGCCATCAGGTTGGTGTAGGTGTTGTCGTCGGCGACCGCGCTGTACTCGTCGGGGCCGGTGACGCCGTCGAGGTGGAAGACCCCGTGGGTGTCGTGGTGGCCGAGCGACCGCCACAACCGGGCCGTCTCCACCAGCAGTTCCACGCCGGTCTCCCGCTCGAAGGCGGTGTCGCCGGTGGCCTCGACGTACCGGACGACCGCGTCGGCTATGCCGGCGTTGACGTGGAAGGCGGCGGTGCCGGCCGGCCAGTACGCGGAGCCCTCCGGGCCGGCGATGGTCCGCCAGGGGAACGCGGCGCCGGCGAGCCCGAGTTGGGCCGCGCGTTCGCGGGCCTCGTCCAGGGTGTTGTACCGCCAGCGCAGGGCCTCGGCGACGGCCTGGGGGGCGGTGTGGGTGAGCACGGGCAGCACGAACATCTCGGTGTCCCAGAAGGCGTGCCCGTCGTAGCCGGAGCCGGTGAGCCCCTTGGCGGGGATGGCGCGCTGCTCGGCGCGGGCGCCGGCCTGGAGGACGTGGAACAGCGCGAACCGGACGGCCTGCTGGATCTCCTCGTCGCCCTCCACCTCGACGTCGGCGCGGGCCCAGAAGTCGTCCAGGCAGGCCCGCTGGTCGTCGAGCAGGCCCTGCCAGCCGTCGTGTCCGGCGGCGGCGAGCGCGGCGTCGACCTGGTCGGCCATCGCGGGCAGCGACCGGGTGCCGGACCAGCCGTGGGCGACCAGCTTCTCCATCCGCAGGGTCTGTCCGGGTTCCAGCACGGAGGTGACGGTCAGCCGGGCCACGTCGATGCCGCTCTCGCTGCGACTGGTGGTGCGTTCGGGTCCGGTGACGACGTGGTCGGCGGCCACGGCGACCCGCAGACCGCTGCGCCGGGTGCGGTGCACCAGCCGGAGCCGGTTGCCGGAGGCGAAGCCGTCCTCCTGTTCCAGCGGGGACTTCAGCGCCTTCGCCGCGCGCGGGTCGCCGTCGGGGTCGGGCAGGCTCTCGTTGGCGACCAGCTCGGACTGGATCACCACCCGGCTGCGGCTGCCGACGGCCTCCACCTCGTACGCGACGGCGGCCACGGCCCGCTGGGTCAGCGAGACCAGCCGGGTGGAGCGCACCCGGACCGTGGAGCCGGCCGGGGAGGTCCACTCGCAGGTCCGCTCCAGCACGCCGCGGCGCAGGTCCAGGACGCGTTCGTGGGCGACGAGCCGGCCGTAGCGCAGGTCGAAGGGCTCGTCGTCCACCAGCAGCCGGATGACCTTGCCGTTGGTGACGTTGATGACGGTCTGCCCGGACTCCGGGTAGCCGTAGCCGGCCTCCGCGTACGGCAGCGGGTGCACCTCGTGCACCCCGTTGAGGTAGCTGCCGGGCAGGCCGTGCGGCTCGCCCTCGTCCAGGTTGCCGCGCCAGCCGACGTGCCCGTTGGACAGGGCGAACACCGACTCGCTCTGGGCGAGGACGTCGAGGTCGAGGGCGGTCTCCCGGACGGCCCACGGTTCGACGCCGTAGGAGCGGTCGGTGATCACTGCTTGCCTCCCAGTTCGGCCAGGTCCTTGACGACGATGTCGGCGCCGTGCGCGTACAGCGCGTCGGTCTGGCCCACCCGGTCCACGCCGACGACGTGGCCGAAGCCGCCCGCCCGGCCGGCGTCCATGCCGGCCAGCGCGTCCTCGAAGACGGCCGCGCGGGACGCCTCGACGCCGAGGTCCCGGGCGGCGGCGAGGAAGGTGTCGGGGTGCGGCTTGCCCGGCAGGTTCCGCTCGGCCGCGACCACGCCGTCGATCCGTACGTCGAAGAAGTGCTCGGCGCCGACCGCGCGCAGCACGTCCCGGCAGTTGGCGCTGGAGGAGACGATCGCGGTGCGCAGCCCCGCGTCGCGGACCGCTTCCAGATACCGCAGGGTGCCCTCGTAGGCCTCGACCCCGCCGGTGCGGATCTTCTCCAGCAGCAGGTCGTTCTTGCGGTTGCCGAGACCGTGCACGGTGCGGGCGTCCGGCGGGTCGTCCGGGCCGCCTTCGGGGAGCTGGATGCCGCGTGAGGCGAGGAAGGCGCGGACGCCGTCGGCGCGGGGGCGGCCGTCGACGTACTCGTCGTAGTCGGTGACGGCGTCGAACGGCCGTCCCTGTTCCCCCTCGTAGTCACGCAGGAAGGCGTCGAACGTCTCCTTCCAGGCCGCCGCGTGC
The DNA here is from genome assembly GCF_044329325.1 of Streptomyces sp. NPDC017676. NCBI lineage: Bacteria > Bacillati > Actinomycetota > Actinomycetes > Kitasatosporales > Streptomycetaceae > Streptomyces > Streptomyces sp. NPDC017676. The sequence goes on from NZ_JBIRJA010000016.1 coordinate 211,983, forward strand.
ACGACGGCGGTCTTGGTGACGACCCCGTCGAGGTCGAAGAGACAGGCCTGGATGGTGTCGGGCAGACCGAGCTGAGTCATATCCGGACTGTTCCCCGCGAAGCGGCCGTCCAGTGGGTGGCGCACGCCACACTCCTGGCGGACGGGGGATGTCACACTCTCTGTGTGCCACTGACCTTCGACGACCTCCTCGCCCGTGCCCGCGCCCTGCCCCGGGACGGCCGGCGTGCCCTGCTCGGCATCGCGGGCAGCCCCGGCTCGGGCAAGACGACGCTGGCCGAGCGCCTGGTGGACGCGCTGAACGGCGAGGGGCCGCCGTGGGCGGCGCACGTGCCGATGGACGGTTTCCATCTCGCGGACGCCGAACTGGACCGTCTGGGCCGCCGGGACCGCAAGGGCGCGCCGGACACCTTCGACGCGGCCGGGTACGCGGCGCTGCTGCGGCGGCTGCGCGAGGAGACCGACGAGGTGGTGTACGCGCCGGGGTTCGAGCGGGTGCTGGAGCAGCCGCTCGCGGGCGCGATCCCGGTGCCGCCGGAGGCCCGGCTGGTGGTGACCGAGGGGAACTACCTGCTGCTGCGGGAGGGTTCGTGGGCGCGGGTGCGGCCGTGCCTGGACGAGGTGTGGTTCTGCGAGATCGCCGAGGACGAGCGGATCCGACGGCTGGTCGCCCGGCACGAGGAGTTCGGCAAGGAGCACGCGGCGGCCGTGGCCTGGGTGCTGGGCTCGGACCAGCGCAACGCCGACCTGGTGGCGACGACCCGGCGGTGGGCTGACCTGGTGGTACCGGCCGGTGTGCTGCTTCCCGTGAGCTGACGTACCGCCGCCGGCCGGTGGGGTGGTGGCCCGGTCGCGTTCGATCCTGTGAGCCCCCGCCCGCGCGTTCACCCTCCGCACACGCACCGGCCACCGAAGCCTCCCCGGCGGGACACGAACCGGCCCTAGACATGCACCCGTTCACCATCCCGGTCTGCATTTCTCGCGGGATCGCACAACTCCGCACATCGGCGGGGACCTTCCCGCGGACCGTTTCCGAGAGGCACAGGCATGCCGTCATCCGCCGGGCACCGCTCCCCCGTACTGAACCGGCGCGGGTTCCTCACGACCTCGCTGGCCGCGTCGGCGGGGGTGCTCGCCGCGCCGGCCGTCGCCGTCCGGCTGCCGGCGGCCGCCGCCGAGGCCGCGACCGCGCCGGCCGCGTTCGTGGACGACTACCGGACGAACACGCTCGCCAACCTGACGCCCGAGACCAACGCGGTCGTCCGCGTCCTCGGCGGCTTCGGCCGGCTGTGGAAGACCGGCTCCGCCTGGGACAGCGGCACCCCGCTGTCCCCCGGGATCCTGCGCGCCGACATGCGCTACTGCGCCCAGGTCACGGCCGAACGCACCGACGCGCAGGCCAAGGAGGCGTTCGTCCACGACCGCCGGCACCAGAGCTACGCCCTGATCGACGGCCTGGGCCCGCTGGCCGGCCCCTACCGGACGGGCGCGAAGGCGGTCACCTCGATCACGAGCGCGCCCGACGGCATCCCGGCGACCACCGTCAGCGACGCCGTTCCGGCGGACGCACCGGCGGGATCGGCCCTCGGCGCGGGCGCGCACGACTCGGCGCTGGGCAAGGTCGCGGAACTGGTCGACACCGTGCGCGGCCCGTACGCCTCCGGCAACCCGGCCAAGTACGCCCACCAGTACCCGCGGCCCTGGCGGCTGACCGAGGACAGCGAGGTCGTCGACACCGGCCGGACGGACGCCTTCGGCTTCCCGGTGTACGACTCCCCCGTCGCCGTGGCCCCGCAGCTGCTGCGCCAGCGCGGCACCTCGCCGGCCGACGACGGCGGCTTCCCCAGCGGTCACACCAACGCCTTCCACCTGGCCGCGCTGGCGTACGCGTACGCCGTACCCGAGCGGTTCCAGGAGCTGGTGACGCGGGCGTTCGAGCTGAGCCACACCCGGATCGTGGCCGGCATGCACCACACGGTCGACGTCATCGGCGGCCGGATCATGGCCACCGCGCTCGCCGCGGCCACGCTCGCCGACCCGGCCAACGCCGGGCTGAAGGCCGCCGCCCGCGCCCAGGCCCTGGCCTACCTCACGAAGCGGACCGGGACGACCGCCGACTCCCTGTACGCCTACGCCCACCCGGCCGGCGACCCGTACGCCGACCGGGACGCCAACCGGCGGGCGGTGCGGCACCGGCTGACGTACGTCCTGCCCCGGCAGGGCCGCGATCTGCCGCTGACCGTGCCGAAGGGCGCGGAGGTGCTGCTGGAGACCCGGCTGCCGTACCTGACCGCGGACCAGCGCCGCGAGGTGCTCCGCACCACCGCGCTGCCCTCCGGGTACGCGCTGCTCGACGGGTTCGAGCAGTGGGGGCGGCTGGACCTGTTCGCCGCGGCGGACGGGTACGGCGCCTTCGACGCGGGTGTCACCGTCACCATGGACGCCGCGGGCGGCGGTTTCTCGGCGGCCGACAGCTGGCGCAACGACATCGGCGGGCGCGGCGGACTGACCAAGCGGGGCACGGGCACGCTGACGCTGACCGGCCGCAACCGGTACACGGGCGGGACCGTGCTGGCCGGGGGCGTGCTGGTGGCCGGCTCCGAGGACGCGCTCGGGCACGGGCACGTGCGGGTGACGGGCGGCACGCTGCGGGTGGCGGGGCGGCTGCGGGTGCGCGGCGCCTGGGCCCAGGACGCGGGCACGCTGGAGGTCACCGTGCGGGCCGGCGGCAAGGCACCGCTGACCGTCGGGCACCGGGCCGTCCTCGGCGGCGCGGCCGCGCTGGCGCTGCGGCTGGACGCCGAACGGCCGCCGGCCGCGGGCAGCACGCTGCCGGTCCTCGCCGCGCCCCGGCTGGCCGGGCGGTTCGAGCGGATCGAGGTGAACTCCGACCGGCTGCGGGCCGTACCCGTGTACACGGCAGAAGGTCTGTCGGTGCGACTCGTGCGGCGGTGACGGCCGTGGGGGCGGCGGTGCGACGGTAGGGCCATGATCAGGCCCCTGGGCCCGCCCGCCCCCGCACGGCCCCTTCCGCCGCGGGACGGATGATGGCGCGCGAACAGCACTTGGTCCTCACCCCCGCCGCTCCCGCCGCGGTCCCGGTACGGCAGGGGCCGTCCGGGCGGTGGGCCCGGCTGCGCCGGCAGCGGCGGTGGCTGCCGCCGGTCCTGGTCGTCCTGCTCCTCGGGCAGATGGCCGCGGCGATGGTCACCACGGCGGTGCGGCAGACCCCCACCATCGACGAGCCGGTGTACGTGGCCACGGCGACCGACTACCTGCGCGAGCACCGGGTGCGGTACAACCCCGAGCATCCGCCGCTCGGGAAACTGCTGATCGCGGCCGGGGTGGCGGTGGCGGACCCGCGCTACGACCCCTCGTACACCGGCGATCAGGGGCAGGTGGGCCGGCACCTGCTGTACGCGTCGGGCAACGACCCCTGGCGGCTGATGCTGTGGGCGCGGCTGCCGGTGATCGCGGTGACGCTGCTGTGCGGGCTGGTGGTGTTCGCCTTCGCCCGGGACCTGACGGGTACGGCGGGCGGCCTGGTCGCGCTCGCCCTGTACGCGTTCTCGCCCGACGTGATCGCGCACGGTTCCCTGGCCACGCTGGACCTGCCGGCGGCCGGATGCGTGCTGACCTCGGCCTGGCTGGCATGGCGGGCCCGGCACCGCCCCGTGCTGTACCTGCCGCTCGCGGGGGCGGCGCTCGGCGCGGCCGCGGCGACCAAGATGAGCGCCCTGCCCGTGGTACCGGTGCTGATGGCGCTGGCGGCGCTGTCCGCCCTGACCGCCCACCGGTCCGCGCGGCTCCCGGGGCGGTGGCCCCTGCCCGGGCTCGGGGCGCGGCGGCCGGCGGTGTCGGCGCTGGTGGCCGCCGTCGTCGTCGCGGTCGTGGCCGTCGCCGTCGTGTGGGCCGCGTATCTCGTCGTCGACCCTCGGTTGCGGTTCGCGCCCGCCGAGCCGGTGCCGGGCGTGCACGGGCCGCGGGCGCGGCTGGTGGAGCTGCTGCCGGTGCCGCCGGCGTACCGGGCGGGGATGCGGGTGCAGTTCGGGCTGGAGGAGCAGCCCTGGCAGGGGTATCTGTTCGGGCGCCTGTACACCGGCTCGCTCTGGTACTACCTGCCGGCCGCGCTGCTGGTGAAGACCCCGCTGGGGCTGCTGGCGCTGGGCGCGGCCGGTGCCGTCGCGGTGGTGGCGGTACGGCGGCTGCGTCCCGCGGCGCCGTACCTGCTGCTGCCGCCGCTGGTGCTGCTCGCGGCGGCGATGACGGGGGCGCGGGACTTGGGCACCCGGTACGCGCTGTTCGTACCGGTGTTCCTCGCGGTGGCGGCGGCCTGTGTGCTCACCCTCCGGTGGCGGTGGCGCGGGCTCCTGGCCGGTGCCCTGGTGCTGTGGGTGGCGGTGGGTTCGCTGCGGACGTTCCCGTACTACCTGCCGTACGCCAACGAGGCGTTCGGCGGTCCGGCGCGCACCCACCGGCTGCTGCACGACTCGAACGTGGACTGGGGCCAGGACCTGGGCCGGCTCGCCGACCGGCTCCGGGAGCGGTACCCGGGCGAGCGGGTGTGGCTGGTGTACAAGGGCAGCGGCGTCCCGGCGTACTACGGCATCCACGCGACGGATCCGCGCACGGTGCCGCCGGAGCGGGTGCACGGGCTGCTGGTGGTGTCGGACTCCGCCGCCGCCAAGGCGCGCGGCCGGCTCGCGCAGCTGCTGGCGAGCAGCCGGCCGATCGGCGAAGTGGGCCATTCCATCGGCCTGTACCGGCGGTGAGCCCGGTTTCTCAACCCCCTGGTCACGACGGTCGGTGAGCTATGTTGAGTCCTCGTGGCAGACAAAGGAGGCCGACCGGTGCCCTCGCCGCAGCAGGCACGCGCACAGGCATCAGCGATCACGTCGGGCAAGGCGGTGCCCGCGGCCGAGGCCGCCCCGACCTCGCGGCTGAGGGAGCTCTTCGACGGCCCGCGTCTGTCGCCGGGGCAGCGGCGCATCGCCCAGTACCTGATCGAGCACATCACCGAGGCCGCGTTCCTGTCGATCACCGAGCTCGCCGACCGGGTGGGGGTCAGCCAGCCCTCCGTCACCCGCTTCGCCGCCGCCGTCGGCTTCAGCGGCTACCCGGCGCTGCGGGAGAAGCTCCAGTCGATCGCGCTGAGCAGCCTCGCCGGCGGGCCCGGCGAGGAGGACCGGGCCAACGAGCTGCAGGCGGCCGTGGACGCCGAGATCGAGAACCTGGAGAACCTGCGGCGGGACTTCGCCGACCCCGACCGGGTGATCCACGTCGGCCGCGAGCTGTCCCGCTCCACCCCGCTGACCGTGCTGGGCCTGCGGATCTCGGTGTCGCTCGCCGAGTACTTCGGCTACGCGGCCCGCCGCATCCACCCGGACGTGCGGCTGGTGACCCGCGGCGGCAGCGTGGCCTACGACGCGCTGCTCCAGTCCCGCGAGGCGGGCGGTAGCTGGGTGCTGGCGTTCGCCATGCCCCGGCACTCCCAGGAGACGCTGCACGCCGTCCGGGTGGCGCGCGGCGCGGGTCTGAAGGTCGCCCTGGTGACGGACCTGGCGCTCGGGCCGCTGGCCGACGAGGCCGACGTCACCTTCGCCACCGGCACCGGTTCCCGGCTGGTGTTCGACTCCTACGCCGCGCCCGGTGTGCTGGCCGCGGCGCTGTTGCAGGCCATGACCGACGCCGATCCCGAGCGCACCCAGGCCCGGCTGGAGAAGTACGAACAGCTCTCCGACGCGCACCAGTTCTTCCTCAAGGACTGAACCGAGCCCCGTACGGCCGATCCTTCCGCCGGCTCCGGGCATCCGTGAAGATCTTGCGGTCATCCGCGCCGTGGACGGGGACGATTCACCGCATAACGCGCATGAATGTTTTCATACGTCTTGCAAAGTAGTCGGCATATATAAATACTGCTCGGCGGGCTCCCCCGCTCGTCCGGGGCCCGCGCACGGACACCCTCCGCCGCCGTCCCTACCCACGCCGGCGCCCGGGGTGTACCGGGGTGCGCCGTCTGCGCGGCGCGCCCGTGGCGGCCCCGGTCATCCCCTAGACCGGGGCCGCCCCGAACCCGTCGGCCACCCTCCGACACCGCACACCGGAAGCGATGAAGATGCCCCTGACCAGCACGCGCATCAGCCCAGACTGGCCCTGTCAGGTCAAGACGCCGGGCTCGTACGACTGGGAGCGCTCGGCCACCAGGTGGCTGCGCGAGCTGATCCCCGCGCGCTACGCCAGCTACCCGGCCCTCATCCGGCACCCGGTGCTGCTGGCCCGGCACGCGCAGCTCCAGGTGCAGCAGGAGATCCGGGTAGCGCGGACCGCCCTGCAGACCGCGCGGGCCGAACTGCCCGTGCTCGGACTGCCCGAATCGGTGATCGAGCACACGATCAAGCTGTACGCGGCGGAGGTGTTGCAGTTGCAGCACATCGCGCGCAGCGTCCGCGTGGTCAGCGAGGCGCTGGCCGCCCGCGGCACGGCCCGCTGACCTGGCCGGGGCGCCCCCTCACCACTCCCTCGCCCTGCCTCGGCCCGGGCGCCTCCCCGCCGTTTCCCAGCCGTTTCCCAGCCGTCGATCCTGTCCACCGGTCGTGTGAATCCCGACCCGGCAGACGAGTGATCGAACGGGCACGGATGTGCAATGCTCATCGCGTGACGAGCGAGCCCCTGCCCCCGGTGGACCGCGGAACCAGCGCCGACCTCGCGGCGCTGGCCAAGGTCGTGGCCCGGCAGCGCGCCGAAATGGAACGGCTGCGGGACCTGGCCGCCACCTCCGCGGTCCTGGAGCGGGCCAAGGGCGTACTGATGGCCGTCACCTCCTGTACCCCGGACGCCGCCCACCAGGAGCTGGTCCAGCGCGCCAAGGACGGCAACCGCACCCTCCTCGAACAGTGCTGGCTCACCCTGGGCGCCCTGCCGCCCCGGCAGCAGCCCGCGACGCCGCCCGCCCCGGCCGCCGCCGTACGCCCCTGGGAGAGCGTGCCCGCCGGCACCACGGACCTGACCGGCGTCCTCGGACACATCGGCCGCGACCTGCTCCGGGTCGGCTCGCCGCACGAGCTGGCCGGATGCCTGCTGGACCACCTCGCGACCGAGGCGGGCGCCGACGCGGTGATGCTGTACGAGCGGCTGCCCGAGGGCGGGCTCGGACTGATCGGGTACGCCGGCATCGACCCCACCCTCGCCGCCCAGTGGCGCCAGCTCCCCCCGGTGACCAGCGTGGCGGCGCTGGACGCCCTGGAGTCCGGGGAGCCGCGCTGGCTGGAGGACGTCGCCCTGGACCGCACCCGGTACCTGCTCATCGGCGATCCGCCGGAGCGGTGGCTCACCCGGGCCTGGCTGCCCGTGCCGGCCGGGGACACCGCGTACGTCGCCCTCGGGGTGCTGCGCAGGCGCCCCGAGCCGTTCGCGGGGCGCGACCGGGAGCTGCTGCGGGCCGTGGCCCGGCTGTGCGCGGGCCGGCTGCGGGCCTTCGACAACCCGCGCGGCGGCGCGCCCGCGGACATCTCCCAGACCGTGCAGGCGGTGTTCGACGCGCTGCCGGGCGCGGCGATCCTGCTGAGCCCGCTGCGCGCCCCCTCCGGCGAGGTGGAGGACTACCTCATCGACGCCGCCACCCCGGAGGCGGTCGACGTGTTCGGCCGCACCGGCCGGGACATGGTCGGCAGGCGTGTCCTGGAGAGCTATCCGTCGGTCGCGGGCGAACCGCTGTGGCGGGGCTATCTGCAGGCCCTCGAAACCGGAGTTCCCTTCGAGGGCGAGCCGTTCGCCTACCAGGACGTGGTCGGCGAGGTGCCCGTGACCGCTATCTACACGGTGCGGGCCGCCCCGCTGGGCGAGCGCCTGGTGGTGACCTGGCTGCGGCACGACCCGGTGGAACGCCAGGAGCAGCGCCTGGCCGACGTGCAGCGGCTCGGCAACCTGGGCTGGGCGAACTGGAACCTGATCACCCAGGAAACCTCCTGGGCGACGCAGACGTACACCGTGCTCGGCCTGCACCCCGGGCAGCGGCCGGTCCGCCTGGAGGAGCTGCCCGACCTGGTGCTGCCCGACGACACGGGGCCGCTGGCCCATGCGATCGCCGAACTCGTCTCCCACGGGCACCCGTTCGACGTGCCGTTCCGTGTCGAGACGCCGGAGGGGGTCCGGCATCTGCGGATGGTCGCCGAGGCCGTCATGGCGGCCGACGGCACCCCGGTGGAGGTGCACGGGTTCGTCCAGGACCTCACCGCGCAGCGCAGCGCGGAACTCGCGCTGGTGGAGAGCGAGCGCGCGATGCTGCTCCAGCGCGGCATCCTCCAGGCCGAACGGGCACTGGCGGCCCGGCTCCAGCACGCCCTGCTGCCGCAGCCCAGCAAGCCGGTGCGGCTGGCCGGGCTGCGCGTCGAGGTCGCCTACCTGCCCGCGCAGGCCGGCATCCACGTCGGCGGGGACTGGTTCAGCGCCATCGAACTGCCCGACTACGACGCGCTGTTCGTGGTGGGTGACGTGGCGGGCCACGGCATCGACGCCGTGGCCACCATGGCCCAGCTCAGGTTCACCGCGAAGGGCATGGTCAGCACCGGCTCCTCGCTCACCGGGGCGCTGGCGCGGCTCAACCAGCTGCTGCTGCACTCCCGCGACAGCCAGATGACCGCCACCATGGTCCTCGCCCGCTACGACCCCGACCAGCAGGTCCTCGCCTGGGCGCAGGCGGGACACCCCCCGCCGCTGCTGGTGCGCCGGGGCGAGGTCCGCTTCCTCGACCGGCCCGGCGGCATGCTGCTCGGCGCGACGGCCGCCCCCGCCTACGAGTCGCGGGAGCTGCGGCTGGAACCCGGTGACCGGCTGCTGCTCTACACCGACGGCCTGGTCGAACGCCCCGGCGAGGGCCTGGACGCGGGCTTCGCCCGGCTGGCCGAGGCGGTCCGCGCCCACGGCCGCGGCGAGTCCGGCTCGCTGGACGCGCTGCTCGCGACGATGCTGGCGGACGAGCGGCGCGACGACGTGTGTGTGCTCGACATCCGGATGCCCCTGGAAGAGGTGCAGGAGGCGGCGGAGCCCGCGGAGGGCTGACGGCTGGTGTCCCCTCGGTCCAGGGGCGGCCGTGCTCAGTCCACGGGGTGGCCGGCGTCGATGGTGACGGCGTCGGAGAGGCGCAGCAGGGACCCGCCGCGGCCCTCGCCCCACTCGACGGGGTCGAGCACGAAGCCGACGTGGTCGCCGCCGTCGGTGCGCTGCAGGATGGCACCGACGAACCAGGCCGCCGTGTCCTCCAGGACGGCGGCGCCGCCGTGCCCCTCCCGCCAGGCGAGCCCCGCGAACTTGTCGACCTCGTCGCCCGTCTCGCCGCCGAAGAGTTCCGCCAGGTCCCGCTGGTCGCGGGTGAGCAGGTGGACGGCGAGGAACTGCGCGGCGCGGGCGACCCGGTATGTCTGGTTGACCTTGGACAGCCACACGGCGAACCGGGGCGGCTGGACGGAGCACTGTGAGGCGAAGCCGACCAGGCATCCGGCGCGCCTGCCGCTCGCCGCGGCGGTCACCACGCACATGTCCGGGTCGAGCCGGTCGAAGAAGCCGTCCAGGTCCGGTCGCGCCCGGCCGCCCCGCGTGCCGCTCTCGTCCGCCATGCCGTTCGCTCCTGTCCGCCGCCCGGTGCCGGCCCGCGCGGGCCGCGCGGTGGTCCTCGTGTGCCCGGTGTGCCGCTCATGAATCGTCGCCGGAGCCCGTGCGGGACTCCAGCGCGCGGCGCGTGTCGTTGCCGTAGACACCCGTCTCGTCACCACTGACGCCGTACCAGAGCTGGAAGCGGGCCACGGCCTCGGTGAGCGTGGTGTCGTAGGTGCCGCTGGTGGAGCCGTCGCGATAGACGTCCGGGACGCGCAGCAGGCGTTGTTGCAGGTCGGCGACGTCGGGCCCGGTGTCGCCCTGACGGAGGGTGCCGGGGCCGTCGGGGTCGGGCGCGGTGGTGGGGGTCGTCGGTTCGGCGGACGCGGTGGGGTGCGAGGGGCCGCCTGGTGCACCGGCCGGCGGTGCGGTCGTGGCCGGCGGGGCCGGGCGGGCGGTGACGGCGGCCTGCTGACGGCCGGGCAGGAGCAGGGCACAGCCGAAGCCGGCGAGGGCCGCCGCCACGACGGCCGCGGCCACCGTGGCCCGGCGCGGACCCCGGCCCGCGTGCGGTCCGGGGGCGGCCGAGGGGCGGGCGACCGGGGCGGGTACGGGCGGGAGTTCCTGGGTGTCGTCCTCGTGGGTCACCGGATCGGGCCGGATCTCCCGCATGAGTTCCGCGAGGGCGTCGAAGCGGCGCAGGCGCACGACCCGGACGGGCTCCAGGACCGGTCCGGGCGGCGGCTGTTCGGGGTCGGGCGGTGTCGGCACCTGGCTCTCCTTCCGTCCCGCGGGCCAGGGCGTCCGCGCGGCCCGCGTGCTCAGATACGGCGCCCAGCGCGGCCTCGTTCAGGAGCCCTGCGCTCACCCCTGACGAGGCGGTGGGCTCACGCGTGGAGGTGCCGTTGCATCCAGTCGGCCGCGGCGCGGCGGAACAGGCGCCGGTTGTCCGCACGCAGGAAGTCGTGCCCCTCGTCGCGCAGGGTCAGCAGTTCCGCGTGGACGCCCCGTTCCCGCGCGGCCCGAACGAACTGCTGGGACTCCCCCGGCGGCACGTTGGTGTCGTGTTCGCCGTGGACGGCCAGCAGCGGGACGCGCAGCGCGTCGATGCGGCTCATCGGCGACAGGGCTCGCAGCAGCTCACGGTCGCGCTCCGGGTGACCGTACTTGTGCGCCGCCGATTCCGCGATCCACGGCTCGGTACCGGCGAAGAAGGTGAGGAAGTCGGACATGCCGCAGACCGCGACCCCGGTGCGGAACAGGTCCGGGTGCCACACCAGGGAGGCGAACGTGAGGTAACCGCCGTACGAGCGGCCCATGACCGCGAGCCGCGTCGGATCGGCGGGGCCCGCGGTGACCGCGTGGACCGCGCAGTCCGCGACGTCGTCGAGGGCGGCGAAGCGGCCCGCGCCCAGGTCGGCGTCGACGAACGAGCGGCCGTGTCCCAGGGAGCCCCGGACGTCGGGTGCGAAGACGTCCAGGCCACGCCCGACCAGCTCGTGGTAGAGCGGGTTGAACACCGGGCGTTCCTGTTCCTCCGGGCCACCGTGCAGGTGGATCACACAGGGGGCCGGTTCGTCGGGGGCGCGCCCCGGCGCCCGGTAGTACCAGCCGCTCAGGGGCAGCCCGTCCCGCGCGGTCAGGCGGACGGGGACGGGGCGGACCGGTGGGCGGCCCGGCGGGACGGCGTCCTCGTCCTGGGAGGACCACGGGGTGCGCAGCAGCGACACGCCCTCGTGGGCCCACCACAGACCCGGGCGGCGCTGCGACCCCGACAGCGCGAGCAGCAGGCGCCCGGCACCGGCGGCGGTCACACGGGTGACGACCTCGTGGGGCAGGGGCAAGGCCCTCGCCGGACCCGTGCCGTCCGGGGTCCGCCCCGTCACGTCCGGGGTCCGCCCCGTCAGGCCCGGGGCCTGCCCCGTCAGGCCCGGGACCTGCCCCGTCACGCCCGGGACCTGCCCCGTCAGGCCCGGGGCCTGCCCCGTCAGGCCCGGGACCTGCCCCGTCAGGCCCGGGACCTGCCCCGTCACGCCCGGGACCTGCCCCGTCACGCCCGGGACCTGCCCCGTCACGCCCGGGACCTGCCCCGTCGGGCCCGGGGTCCGTCCCCTCGGGAAGGTCTCGACGAGTTCCAGTTCGCTCGCGCCTCGCACGTTCCAGGCGAGCGCGGCGGTGCGGCCGTCGTGAGCGAGGGCGAAGAGTTCCAGGTCGCTTCCCGCGCGCTCCGCCGCGACCGACACGGTATGCGGCCGGCCGTCGGCGTCCAGGGCCACCGCGAGGAGTGCCGCGTACTCACGGTCGTCGTTGCTGCGCAGCCACAGCGTCCGCGCGTCCGGGGAGAACCGGCCGATCCACGGGTCGCCGTCGGCGACCGGCACGACGAGGGTGGTCACCGAGTCGGCGGTGCGCAGGACGACCGCCTCGCGCCGTCCGCGCGGCCCCCGGCGCAGCAGCGCGAGGCCGCCGTCAGGGCTGAGGTCGCAGGCGCGCAGCGATGCGGCGTGGGTCTCGGTGGTGAGCAGGACCGGCGAGGCCAGACCGTCGGGATCGATCAGGTAGACCGACAGGCCGCCGTCGGGCCGGGCCGCCGGAGCCGTGCTGCCGGTGGGGGTCCCGTCCGGCGCCGTCCCCGAGGCGGCGTCGTACGCGGGCGGGCCGAGGAGCGTGGCGTGGCCGTCCCGCTCCGCCCAGTCGGCCCCGGGGCGCATCCCGGCGAGCCCGTCGTCCGCCGGGCCGGAGTCCGTCAGCGCCTGCCTCGCGAGGCCCCCGTAGGCGGCGGCCGGAGCCGCGACCGTGACGGCGACGGCCGAGCCGTCGTGCGCCCAGCAGCCCAGATAGGCGGAACTGGCCGGATCGGCACCCGCCAGGATGCGGCGGCCGGTGCCGTCGGGCCGCACGCAGAGCACCCGTGAGTGCTCACCGCCGCCCGGCGCCGTCGTGTAGGCGATCCAGCGGCCGTCCGGTGACCAGGAGACCTCCTTGACCGGGTCCGGTGAGGAGTCGAGCAGCCGCACCTCGTCGCCGTGGACGGGCCCGGCCCACAGCTGGGGGACGCCCCCTCGGTCACAGATGAAGGCCGTCTCGCCGCCGTCGGCGTTCGCGGACGGGTACCAGCAGCCGTGCGCGCGCAGCCGTGTCACCGCGTCTCGCGGGCCGCCCGCCTCGGGCAGCGGCACCGGTGCGGGGGCGGCGGCACGGGCAGCGTCGAGAAGGTCCCCGGTACGGCTGTCCGGGGACCGGACGGGGACCGGACCGGTCGGACCCGGTGGTCCGGAGCGGATGACGGCGGCCGGGCCGTGCACCGCCCGCGCGCCCCGGTCGTCGGTCACCTGATTCCGTGGGTCTGCAGCCATATCTCCAGCACAGCGATCTGCCACAGCGCGTTCGCGCCCCGCCTGGTCCGGTGCTCGTCGGGCGCCCTGAGGAGTTCCGCCACGTAGGCGTCCCGGTACACCCCGCGTCGCCTTGCCTCCGGCGCGTGAAGTGCCTCCCGCACGCGGCGGAGGACGGGACCCGCCATGTGCCGGATGGCCGGCACGGGGAAGTAGCCCTTGGGGCGGTCGACGACCTCGTGGGGCAGCAGCTTCCGGCCCGCCTCCTTCAGCACGCCCTTGCCGCCGTCGGCCAGTTTGAGTTCCGGCGGGCAGGCCGCCGCCAGCTCGACCAGTTCGTGGTCCAGGAACGGCACGCGGGCCTCCAGGCCCCAGGCCATCGTCATGTTGTCGACCCGCTTGACGGGGTCGTCGACGAGCATGACGTGCGTGTCCAGCCGGAGAGCGGCGTCCAGCGCCGTCTCCGCCCCCGGTCGCGCCATGTGCTCCCGTACGAAGCGTCCCGAGATGTCGTCGTGGGGCAGCATCTCGGGCCGCAGGACCCGGGCGAGGTCGGCGTGCGACCGGTCGAAGTAGGTCGCGGCGTACCGCTCCGGCTCGTCCTCGCGGGGGACCGACGCCAGCTCCGGGTACCAGTGGTAACCGGCGAAGACCTCGTCGGCGCCCTGCCCGCTCTGCACGACCTTCACCTCCTTGGACACCTGCTCGGACAGCAAGTGGAAGGCGACCACGTCGTGGCTGATCATCGGCTCGCTCATCGCCTCGAACGCCCCGTCCAGGGCCGTCGACACCCGTTCGGAGGGCACCATCAGCCGGCGGTGGTCGGTGCCGAACTCCCGGGCCACCAGGTCGGAGTAGCGGAACTCGTCGCCCTCCTCGCCGCCCTCCGTCTCGAACCCGACGCTGAACGTCATCAGGTCGCGTTGGCCCTCGTCGGCCAGCAGGGCGACGATGAGGCTGGAGTCGAGGCCGCCGGAGAGCAGGACACCGACCGGCACGTCGGCCACCGTGCGCCGGCGCACGGCCACGCGCAGCGCGTCCAGCACCGCGTCCCGCCATTCGTCGGCCGTCATGCCGGCGTGCTCGGGCCGGCGCGTGTAGGACGGCTGCCAGTAGCAGTGGTCCTGGTACGTGCCGTCCGGCTCGACGACCCGCACGGTGGCCGGGGGGAGCTTGCGCACCCCGTTGAGGACGGTGCGCGGCGCCGCGACCGTGGCGTGCCAGCTCAGGTACTGGTGCAGGGCCACCGGATCGAGCGAGGTGTCCACGTCACCGGCGGCCAGCAGAGCGGGCAGCGTGGAGGCGAAACGGAGCCGGCCCGGCGTCCGCGCCAGGTACAGGGGCTTGATCCCGAGCCGGTCCCGGGCGAGGACGACGCGGCCCGTCCGGTGCTCGACTATGGCGAAGGCGAACATGCCGCGGAAGTGCTCCACGCACGCGGTTCCCCACTGCCGGTAGGCGTTGAGCACCACCTCGGTGTCCGACGTCGACGCGAAGCGGTGGCCGAGGCGGCGCAGCTCCTCCCGCAGCTCCGGATAGTTGTACACGCAGCCGTTGAAGACGCCGGTGATCTCGCCCCGGGCGTCCGTCATGGGCTGGGATCCGCTGTCCGACAGGTCGATGATCTTCAGGCGGCGATGTCCCAGCGCGACCGCGCCCCGTCTCCAGGTCCCCTGTCCGTCGGGTCCGCGGTCGGCGAGCCGCTCCGTCATGCGTGCGACGGCCGCGAGATCGGGCGAGCGCCCGTCGAAGCGGACCTCCCCGCTCAGACCGCACATGACGCCCCGCCTCCGTCCGGCGCACCGGCGCGCCCCCCGGTGCTGAGCTGGGCGGTACTGGGATACATGACGCTCCCTTCTGTTGACGACGGAACCTGTCGCGCGGCTCGCGGAGCGGCGACTGCCACTGCCGGCGTACCGCGGCGAACGCGGGCCGGGCCGGCGCCCTGACGACTGCAGGAACAGAGACCGGCGGCTGCGGCGGCTTGTGTCGTCTTCGAGTGCCCAGGCCCCGGGCGGGTAAGCCCCGCACCGCGCACTCGACGCGCCGACCGTGGTGCACTCGGTCTATGAACCACGCCCGGACCGATCCCGTGGGCCCGGTCCCCAGCTCGGGCCCGGAGCTGATCACCTTCGGCCACGGCACGGCCGGCCGGCAGACGCTGGCGGAGCTGCTGCGGGAGGCCGGTGTCACCGCCGTCGTGGACGTCAGGACCGCGCCGGGCAGTCGCCGCGATCCGGACCTGGGGCGAGAGCGGCTCGCCGAGTGGATGCCCGAGGAGCACATCGCCTACCGGTGGGAGCGGCGGCTGGGCGGGTGGCGCAAGCCGCCGCCGGACTCACCCGACACCGTCTGGCGCAACGAGTCCTTCCGGGGCTACGCCGCTCACACCCGCAGCGCGGAGTTCGTGACCGCGATGGACGGCGTGCTGCACCAGGCGGGCGGGGAACGTACCGCGGTGATGTGCAGCGAGGCGGTGTGGTGGAGGTGCCACCGGCGCCTGATCGCCGACTTCGCCGTGCTGGCCCGCGGCGCGGTCGTCCTGCACCTGATGCACGACGGGCACCTCACGGCGCACAGCGCGACGCCAGGTGTCCGTCTCCGCGGTGACGGCCTGCTGGTCTACGACGACGGTCCGCGAGCGGCGGAGTGAGGTCCCGCGCAGGGGAGGCATCGGCGTGCCAGTCCGCGGGCACCCCGGTGCGCTGCGGGTGTGGCGGGCGCCCGGTGGGGCACGCGTGGTGCGGTCCAGCCGAGTCGAGGACGGTGCCACGATGACCGAGTACCAGCGTTCCCGCGTCCCGCACGCCCGCCCCCTGGCACACGGGGCGACCCACGGTCTCCGTACCGGCCGCACCGGGCGGTCACGCGCGGCCGGCAACGCCGGCTGACCGGGTCCGGAGCACGCCATGGGACGCCCGAAGCAGTACGCCGTCGCCGCCTCCGGACAGTGGACCGACGAGGAGGAGGGCCGGCGCCGGCTGCCCGCGGGAGAGGTCCACGCGTGGGAGCCGGGTCTCAACCAGACCGTCTGCGGACTGTCCCTCAGCCGCTCGCGGCTGACGCGCTTCCCGCACATCGGCTGGGCGGACACCTTCCCGGAATCCGGGGGCGCCGCGGACCGGGTGCGGCGCGTGTGCCCACGCTGCGCGTCCGTGGCCGGACGCCGGGGCGGTGACGCTCGGCCACGCTGGCACCGCACCGATCCCCGGCCCTGAACGGCCGTCGGTGGGCGAGGTGTCCGGGTGATCCGCCGCTCACCGTCGGGCCGGTACGAGCACTCCCCGCGCGAACCGGCTCAGGGACGCCGTGAACGCGGTGACGAAGGCGTCCCTGGCCTCCTCCGGGAGCGCGTCGAGGGACAAGTAGGGGTTGAGGTCCTCCAGTTCGACCAGCAGCAGGCCCCCGTCCGCGGCGCGGCAGGCGTCGACGCGCTGGATGCCGTGGCCGAGGTCGTTCCAGTCGATGAACCGGCGGGCGAACTCCAGGTCGGCGGCGGTCGCCTGGTACGGCCGCAGCTCCCAGCGGCGCTCCGGGTCGGGGGCGTGGAGGGCGTACTGGAAGTCGTCGTCGACGAAGTAGAAGGACACCTCGTAGGCGAAGTCGACGCACGGCTGGATCAGGACGTCCCCGGTGGCGAGTCCGGCGACCCCGCCCGCGGGGACGATCCGCAGGCCGAGGGAGTCGGCGCCCTGCTTCGGCTTGACCACGTACCGCTCGGCGGCCGGCAACCGGTCCAGGTCCTCGGCGCGGTCGACGGTCGGGATCACGGGGAAGCCGGCGGCGGTCAGGTCGAGCAGGTACTGCTTCCCGGCCATGTCGGCCTTGCCGGTGAGCGGGTTGTACACCCGGGTCCCGGCGGCGAGCGCCCGCGCGCGGAAGGCCTCGTACTCCTTGCGGTAGCCGAGGACGGGCCCGCTGTTGCGCACGACCACGGCGTCGAAGCCGTCCATCAGGGCCGCCGCGTCCACCGGATGACACAGGGCCAGGTCGAAGTGGGCGCGCAGCCGGGACGTGAGGTGGATGTCCTCGTCGCAGTAGCGGCGCCCGCGTGCCTGGTACGCCAGGTCGGTGACGTAGAGCAGGCGCGGGCGGGCGGCGGGCATGGGGGCTCCTCGGGGCGGCGCGGGGCTGCGGGTGTGTGGTGCGGGTGAGTGGTGCGGCGCGGTGGTGCGGGGCCGGTGCCGGCGGCGTCTTCGACGGCGGCGGTGACGGCGGAGAAAGGTTACGCCGCAGGGTGCGGCGACTTTCGGCCACCCCCAGCCACCACCCATCTCCCGCCCCGCACCTCACAGCCCGTTCCGGCCGCTTCACGGTGACCTCAGAAGCACTCAGTTCCCCCGGAAAGACTCTCGCGCTGCACTGAGTGTCACGAATCCGGTCCGGGTGCTACGTTCCCGTCCATGAGCTCCAGCAGCGCGGCGCCGGCCGCGAAGCCGCCGATCCGGGACGCCCTGGTGGCGGCGGCCTTCCGGCTCTTCCTGGAACGCGGGTACGAGCAGACCACCGTGGACGACATCGTCGCCCTGGCCGGGGTGGGCCGGCGCTCGTTCTTCCGCTACTTCCCCTCCAAGGAGGACGTGGTCTTCCCCGACCACGAGCGCTGCCTGGCCGACATGACCGCCTTCCTCGCGGCGGGCGGCGCGGAACACGAGCCGGTGCGGCGGGTGTGCGACGCGGCCCGGCTGGTGCTGCGGATGTACGCCGAGAACCCGGCCTTCTCCGTGCAGCGCTACCGCCTCACCCGGCAGGTGCCGGGCCTGCGGGCGTACGAACTGTCGGTGGTGTGGCGCTACGAACGCGCGCTCGCCGAGTACCTCCGCGCCCGTTTCGCGGGACGGCCCGACGGGACCCTGCGGGCCGACGTGATCGCCGCCGCGGTCGTCGCCGCGCACAACAACGCCCTGCGCTCCTGGCTGCGGTCGGAGGGCAGGGGTGACCCGGGAGCCGCCGTGGACCACGCTCTGGGGTACGTGCAGAAGACGTTCGGCCGGACGGCGGACGCTCCGCCGGCCTCCGCCCGGGCCGGGTCGGTGACGGCCGGCGCGCAGGCGCGTCAGCCCGACGACGTGGTGGTGCTGGTGTCCCGCCGCGACGCGCCGCTGTGGCGGGTGGTGCAGGAACTGGAGACGGCGCTCGGCAGGGGTTGACCCGGAACAGGGGTGATTAGGGGTACCGAGTGCCTTTACGAGTGACACTCAGTGCCATACTCTGTCGGCGTGCACGGTGGCACGGCAACCGCGCACACGTGTGCCCGGTCCGCCCCGGGCACGCGGGATTCCGGCCGAGCGCAGGGAGTTGACCAGCGTGTACCACCACTCAGCAAGCACCTCGCATCCGGTGGCCGGTTCCGCGGCGGGCGTTCTCGATCCCGCCGCCACGGACTCCAAGGACGCCATCCTCTTCCAGCGCTGCACCTGGTGCGGCACCGCGATGTACCACCGGCTGCTGTGTCCCGTCTGCCAGGGCAGCGAGTTGCGCACGGAGCGCAGCGAGGGCGTCGGCACGGTCCGGCACTCCACGGTGGTGCACCGCAACACACCGGCGGCGCGCAATGTGTCGCTGATAGAGATGGCCGAGGGGTTCGTCGTCCGGGGCCGGGTCATGGGTCCGCCGATCGGCATCCACAGCGGCGACCGGGTGCGGCTGTCCACCGCCAAGGACCCGGTGCGCGGGGAGCCGGTCTTCCAGCTGATGGACGAGCCGTACCGGGCCTGGACCTGACCGCCGTACACCGCCGTACCCCACCGGCACGGTGCCGCTGACACCACGGCCGGATCCCCTCCTCCCGCGCGGACGTTGCCGCTGACCGCCGCCTGCCGCGCCGGACTCGACCCGGGTCAAGTCGACCGGGGGCTTTGAGCCGTCCGGTTCGGTACCTGACGGCTCGTATGACGCCGGTGCCGTAGGGCCCTCACTCCCCGAGGGTCACCCGGACGCCGACGGTGCCGTCCAGGCCGCGCCGGAGCCGGCTGCCCAGCAGGGTGAGGCGGCCGAGGAGGCCGTACTTGCGGGCGATCAGGCTCCGGTAGCGGGCGGTGGTGGCCGGATCGGCGATCTCGGCGGTGGCCGGCACCTGGTCGCCGGTCGGGTTGCCGCGCACGTCGCACGGGCCGACGAGGACGTCCGGGCGGCGCCGGATCCGCTTGACCTTCCCGCTGTCGGCCGCCGTCCACACCCCGAGCGTGCCGTCGTCCCGGACGACCCACACCGGGGTCGCGACGGGCGTGCCGTTCTTCCGGTGGCTGGTCAGCAGCAGGTACTTGCCGGACCCGAGCCGGTCGAGCCGCGTGTCGTCCATGCCCGCAGTGTAGGAGGGCGGCCCGCACCCGGCGAAGCCCGGTGACTCGGGCGGCCCGACGGGCGGGTGGTGACGTGCGGGAGGCTGGTCGTGCGGCCCGGTCGGGCCGAGGGGCCGTGACGTGACCGGAGACGGAGTCGGCGGAACGCGGGAGCGGCGGAACGCGGGAGCGGCGGGACGCGGTGCGGGGCCGCGTCCGGGTCCGAGGCCGCCGGGATGCTGCGCCGGCTCGCCGCGCAGCGGCGACAGGCGGACGCCTACCGGGCGCGGATGCGGGTGGCGCCGGCCCTCTTCCCGATGCTCAACGGAAACGGCCCCACCCGCGATTGATCGTGGATGTTGCGCCTTGAGGAGTGGGGGCTAGGCTCGTGGCTGATCACGGTTACTGACGAGGGGGTTCCGAGGCATGAGCGGGAGAGTGACGGCGGTCAGCAGCAACGGGGAGTACTCGTTCACGAAGCCGAACCGGGACAGCGTCAGACTGGTCGCCGGACTCGGTGTGGAGGGGGACGTGCACGCCGGTGTGACGGTCAAGCACCGCTCGCGCGTCGCGCAGGATCCCACTCAGCCGAATCTGCGCCAGGTCCACCTCATTCATGAAGAGCTCTTCGCCGAGGTCGGCGAAGCAGGGTTTAAGGTGGCGCCCGGCGAACTCGGCGAGAACATCACCACGCGCGGCATCGATCTGCTCGGTCTGCCGGTCGGCACATTGCTGCGCATCGGTGACTCCGCGGTCTTGGAAGTCACCGGCCTCCGCAATCCCTGCCTGCAGATCGACAAGTTCCAGGACGGGCTGCTGAAGCAGGTCGTCGGCCGCGACGAGGCGGGGAACATCGTGCGCAAAGCCGGAATCATGAGCATCGTGAGGGAAGGTGGCGTGGTGTGCCCTGGCGACACGATCGAAATGGAACTTCCCAGCGGTCCGCACCGACCTCTGGACCGGGTCTGACCCGCTTCACGGGCAGGCCGTGACATGACGACGGCCGCGCGGGCTCTTGAGGTGTGAAGATCAAGCAGGCCCGCGCGGCCATGGCCCATCCTGCCTTCTGCGGCGTCGCGCGCCAACATCTCGGCGAGTTGATCGAAGAACTCGCGCCACGCTGGGAAGCGCGCTGCGAGTCCGCGCGGCACGAGCGGCGCCGGGGCGCCCGCCGACGGCAGGCCGGGGCCGGACCGAAGTACGAACTGGTCTTCACCGACCGGCTGCTGGCCACCCTGGTTCACCTGCGCACCGGCCTCACCCACGAGGCCCTCGGCGTGATCTACGAGGTGGGCTCCTCCACCATCGGCCGCGCCATCAGCGAGATCCGCCCGCTTCTGGCGGAGCGCGGATTCGCCATCCCCGACCGGCTCGGCCTGCGACTGCACACCCTGGAGGACGTGTTCGCCTACGCCGCCGCCGAGAACATCACCCTGCGCATCGACGGCACCGAGACCCAGGTCCGGCGCCCCAGGGCCAACAGGCCCGGCAGGCGGGCCTTCGTCTCCGGCAAGCGCAGGCAGAACACCATCAAGACCACCACGATCAGCGACCATCGGGGCCGCACCCTGTGGTCCGGCGCGATGCGTCCCGGCCGGATGCACGACCAGACCTGCGTGCGCACCGAGGGCATTGCCGAGCAGTTCCGCTTGCAGCCCGGTGTGAAAGCCGAGGTCGACGAGGGTTACCGGGGACTGGCCAACGAGTTCCCTGACCAGGTCAGCGCCCCGCCGAGAAAACCGAAAGGTTTTGACGAGGCGCCGCTGACCGAACGGTACGGGTGGCGCGAGCAGCGGCGTCGTCAGTCCTCCCGACGGATGTGCGTCGAGCACGCCAACGCCGAACACCGGCAATGGCGCACGCTGCAGCGGTACACCGGACGACGCGAGGACTACGGCGACACCCACCGGGCCATCGCCGGCCTGGTCTCCGACCGCGCCGCCAATCGGGCCACCCGGCACAAGCCGAGCACCGAACTCGTGCTCGTCCGCACGACGGCCTGCTGAATCACCCACCAGCCGAACATCCAGGTCGGCACGGCCCGCCACCATTCGTGGGGCAGCCCGAAAACCCGGGCCGGGCGGCGGAGATCAACTCGGGCGTCTAGATTGCGTCTTGCACGGTGCAGTCCCCGTCAGGCGTCTTCGCCGGACACCCTCAGGCATCTCTTCAGGCACCCAGGAGCTGACCCACGTGACCGACAACCCGGCAGCCACCAACGACGTGGCCGTGTCGCTGCGCGCCCGTATCAACACCGGCCAGCCGCACACCGCCAGGATCTGGAACTACTGGCTCGGCGGCAAGGACAACTACGAGGTCGACCGGGCGGCCGGCGACCAGATCCGCCAACTGCACCCGGGCATCGGGGAGTACGCGCGCGCCGACCGGCTGTTCCTGGGCCGCGCGGTGCGCCATCTGGTCGGTGAGGTGGGCATCCGGCAGTTCCTGGACATCGGTACGGGGCTGCCCACCGCCGACAACACGCACGAGGTGGCGCAGCGGATCGCGCCGGAGTGCCGGATCGTGTACGTCGACAACGACCCGCTCGTCCTCGCGCACGCGCGTGCCCTGCTGACCAGCACACCGGAAGGCCGTACCGACTATCTGGACGAGGACCTGCGCAACGTCGACGCGATCCTGGAACACGCGGCGAAGACGCTGGACCTCAGTCAGCCGGTGGCGCTGATGCTGCTCGGCGTGGTCATCTTCATCGGCGACGACGAGGACCCGTACGGCCTGGTGCGGCAGTTGACGGACCGGCTGCCGGCGGGCAGCCACCTGGTGCTGTCGCACACCATCACCAGCCCGTCGATGCCGGACGTGGACGAGGCGGTGAAGTTCTGGAACGAGCACGGCACTCCGAAGCTGAAGCAGCGCACGCCCGAGGACGTGGCGCGGTTCTTCGACGGCCTGGAACTGCTGGAGCCGGGTGTGGTGTCCTGCTCGCGGTGGCGCCCGGAGGACGGCGACGGGGCCGAGCCGGCGGAGGTCGCCATGTTCGGCGGGGTGGCCCGCAAGAACTGAACCGCGCCCGGGGTTCACCGGCGCCGGTGAACGCCGTGGCCCCGGCCCCCGTATGGAGGAGCGGGCCCTCGACGATCCGGGGGCCTCGCGGTGCCGGTACGGGCAGCGCGCGTTCGGGTTCGGCTTCGGGAGCCATGCATGCGGCACGCACGACGACGGGTCGTCCGGCGAGTGACACGGCTGGCGGCGGTCGGCGGACTCCTCCTGGGGGGCACGATGGTCACCCAGGCGGCCATGGCGAGCGAGACACCGCCCGCCTCGGCCAGACCGCTCGTCGCCACGGGCGACACCGGCGCCGCGCTGGTGGCGCGGCTCGGCACGGCCCGTACGGCGGGCAACTGGATCGGCGCCGACGGGCGTACGGTCGTGGCCGTGACCGACGAGGCGACGGCCCGGGAGGTGCGGCGGGCCGGGGCGGAGCCGAAGGTCGTGTCGCACAGTATGAACGAGCTGAAGTCGGCGACGGCGACGCTGCGTTCGGCTCCGCGGGTGCCGGGCACGGCGTGGGCGGTGGACTACCGGACCAACCGGGTCGTGGTGCGGGCGGACCGCACGGTGTCCGCCGGGGACTGGTCGCGGCTGACCCGGGTCGCCACGGGGATCGGCAGCTTCGTGCACATGGAGCGTACGAAGGGCACGTTCACCACACGGCTGAACGGCGCCCAGCCGATCCTGTCGACGGGCGGTCGCTGCTCGGCCGGGTTCAACGTCACCGACGGGCGGTCCGACTTCATCCTCACCGCCGGCCACTGCGGGCCCGCCGGGGCCACCTGGTTCGCCGACAACCAGGGCGATCAGCAACTCGGCAGGACCGTGAACAGTTCCTTCCCGGGCAGTGACTTCTCGCTCGTGCGGTACGCCGGCGGCAAGGCCGGCGCGGGCGCCGACGTCGTCGCGATCGGCGGTGGCAAGGGGGTGCGGATCACGGGGGTCGCCGATCCGGCGGTGGGGCAGCGGGTGTTCCGCAGCGGCAGCACCAGCGGTCTGCGCGACGGCCAGGTCACGGCGCTGAACGCGACCGTCAACTACCCGGAGGGTACGGTGACCGGGCTCATCGAGACCACCGTGTGCGCCGAACCGGGCGACAGCGGCGGCCCGTTGTTCTCCGAGGGCATCGCGCTCGGCGTCACCTCGGGCGGGAACGGCGACTGCACGGTGGGCGGGACGACGTTCTTCCAGCCGGTGACCAAGGCGCTGACGGCTCTCGGGGTCCGGCTGATCGTGTCGGCGCAGAACGCGGGCGGCGCCCCGGGCGGCACCTCCTCCCCCGCGCCGTCGGCGTCCGCGCCGCAGGGCGCGATGGTGCCGAGCGCGGCCTCGCCGGGCTCCTCGGCGCCGGTCACGGGCGCGTCCGAGGGCAGCACTCTGCTGGCGCGGCTGACCGACACCCGGAATGTCGGGCCGGGGCTGCTGGTCATCGCGGGCAGTCTGATCGCGCTGGTGGCGACCCGGTACATCCGGGCCGAGCAGGACCGCAAGGCGTACCAGCGGTACTACTCGGCGACATGGGGCTGACGGGAGGCCGGGTTACGACGAGAAGGGCACCCGTGCGTTCACGGGTGCCCCTGACGGTTCGGCGCGGTGTCCGCGGGGTCGGTCAGGCCGCCCGGTGCGGCTGCGGGGCCGCGGCGGCCCACTCCATCACGAGGCGCTGGTACTCCGCACGCTGCTCGGTGGTCAGTGTCCCGCCCGACCGGCGCCACAGGGCCCGGATCTCCTCGTTGACCTCCGCGGCCGATCGCTCGGAGACGGCTTCAACAGTGGTGGACATGCTGTGAAGCATATGCCGATCGAGGTGAAGGCGCTGTGAGTAAGTAGCCGTGATACGGACATTCCGGACCGTGTTACTCATCACGTCAATGTGTCAACCGGAAGCGGGAATTCACCGCCCGCCCCTGCCGCTCCTCGACCCCGGCTCACTCCCCGGTCCGGCCCAGCACCAGCACCTGGATGGCCAGCACCGCCGCGCCGCGCGCCCAGTCGTGGAAGTCGGACACCTTCGTCTCCAGGTCCACCGGGGCGGCCAGCGGATGCCGGTGAGAGCGGATGGTGTCGCGGACCGTGTTCCCCGCCACATCCATCAGGCCGACACCCTCTCCGGCGAGCAGGATCTTCTGCGGCATCGCGAAGTTGGCGATCTGCGCGACGAGGGTGCCGAGGGCCCGGGCGGCCTCGTCGACGACCCGGAGGGCCATGGGCTCGCCGGCGGCGGCACCGGCGAGGATCTCCTCGTAGCCGACGTCCCGGCCGGTGGCCGCGCGCACCTGGTAGCGGATGCTGGGGACGGTGAGCAACGACACGGCGCTGCCCCGGGCGCCCTCGGGGGTGAGCGGGCCGTACGGATCGATGATCCAGTGCCGGCCGAAGCCGCGGTCCTCCTCCTCGTACGGCACCCGACGGCCGCCGAGCACCAGCCCGTAGCCGATGCCCGCGCCGATGGTCAGTACGGCGAAGCGGTCGAGCCCCCGGCCCGCGCCGAACCAGGTCTCGGCCTCCACCAGGGCCGCGACGTCGTTCTCCACGACGACCGGCAGCCCGGTGCGCTCCCGGACGAGCATGCCGAGCGGCACGTCCCGCCAGCCCAGGAAGCCCGATTCGCCCACCACTGTGCGTTCCCGCACCCGTCCGCCCACACCGATGCCCAGCCCCGCCGGGGAGGGGTGCCGTCCGGCCAGTTCGGTGGTCATCTCCGCCAGCAGGGCGGCGACGGCGTCCGGGTCGTGCGTGGTCAACGGCCGGTCCAGCCGGCCGGTGACCTCACTGCGCAGGGTGGTGACGACGCCGTAGACCCGGTCGGCGGTGATCTTGAATCCGAGGAAGGAGCGGGACTCGGCGACGATGTCGAGGGGCTGCGACGGCCGCCCCTGGCGGCTCTCGCCCGCCCCGCCCGTCTCGGCGGCCTCCACCAGCAGCCCGGACTCGATGAGCGGTTTGGTCAGCCGGGTCAGGCTGCCCTGGGAGAGGCGCAGCCGCCGCGCCAGCTCGGTGCGGGACAGCGGGCCGTGCACGAGCACCTCGATCGCCACGGAGCGCTCCGCGGGGCTCAGCGGCAACCAGCTGGTCATGGAAGCCAACCTCTCTGTTTTCTTCCCGTACAGAAGTAATGGGGCCAGCTTACGGTGCTGGATGAGGTTGCCAGGGTGAGGTTACGCAGCTCTTGACGGCTGAATTGTTCCGTGGCGAAAGTAATCCGTATGACTTTCTCCCTCGGCATCGTCGGCGCCGGACAGTTCTCCGGGCAGTTCGCCACCCTCTTCCAGGCCCATCCCGGCGTCCGTGACGTCCATGTCACCGACCTGCTGCCCGAGCGGGCCGAGCGGCTCGTCGCCGCTCAGGGGCTCGCGGGCACGTTCCCGTCGTACGAGGCGATGCTGGAGTCGCCGGCGGTCGACGCGGTCGCGGTCTTCACCCAGCGCTGGACCCACGGACCGCTGGTCCTCCAGGGACTGGCCGCGGGCAAGCACGTCTACTCGGCCGTCCCCATGGCGATCACCGTGGACGAGATGGCCGCGATCATCGACGCCGTCCGGGCCACCGGGCTGACGTACATGATGGGCGAGACCAGCCACTACCACCCGGCGACCGTGCACGCCCGCAACCAGATCGCGGCGGGCGCCTTCGGCCGGCTGTTCTACGCCGAGGGCGACTACGTCCACGACATGGACCTCGGGTTCTACGAGGCCTACCAGTACAGCGGCGGCGAGAACTGGAAGGCGACCGCCAGCTATCCCCCGCTGCTGTACCCGACGCACGCGGTGGGCGGGGTGCTCGGGGCCTGGGGGACGCACGCGGTGAGCGTGTCCGCGATCGGTGTGCGCGACGAGCGCGGCGACGGCGTCTTCGACCGTTCGGTCAGCCAGTTCGACAACGACGTGTCCAACGCGACCGCCCTGTTCGAGGTGGCGGGCGGCGGATCGTTCCGTACGAACGAGTTCCGGCGAGTCGGCTACCCCTCGCACATCCGCGAGTCCCGGTTCCGGTTCTTCGGTACGGAGGCCAGCATGGAACAGCTGGCGACGGTGGCGCTCTGGCAGGACAAGAAGGGGGTCGAGGACATCAGCGAGCTGCTGGAGCCGAAGCCGACCCTGGCCCCCGACGACCCGTCGCTGGCCCACATCGCGCCGGAACTCCGCGCGGCCTTCACCTCCGGCTCGGCGCCGGTGCACGACCGGTCACGGCTGCCCCGGGAGTTCGACCACCTGCACAACGGGCACGAGGGCAGCCACCACTTCCTGGTGGACGACTTCGTCACCGCCGTCACCACGCGGACGCTGCCACCGGTGAACGCGTGGGTGGCCGCCCGCTACACCCTGCCGGGCGTCATCGCGCACGAGTCGGCACGGCAGGGCGGTGTCCGGCTGGAGATCCCCGACTTCGGGGACGCGCCGGAGGAGTGACGGGTCCCGGCGGGCTCAGGTGCCGGGCTTGCGGCCGTAGACGAAGACGTCGTCACCGTTCTTCAGCAGTGACCAGTACTTCTTGGCGGTCGTGGTGGTCATGTTGACGCAGCCGTGCGAACCGGGCGGGTTCCACATGCTCAGGCCCACCGAGTGGAAGGCCTGGCCGCCGTCGAAGAACTGGCTGTAGGGCATCGGCACGTTGTAGATGGTGGAGACGTGGTCGATGTCCCGCCAGTAGATCTTCTTCAGGCCGGTGCGGGTCTCGTAGCCGTCGCGTCCTGTGCGCACCGGCACCGGGCCGTAGACGAGCCGGTTGCCGTCCTGGATCCAGCTGAGCTGGAGCGTGAGGTTCACGCAGGCGATGCGGCCCTTGTTCACCGGGCACTTGCCGTCCTTGTTGGGCTTGTTCCCGACGGCCTTCTGCTTGTTCATCAGGTCCATCACGCCCCAGGTGACGGGACCGGCGTAGCCGATGTCGGGCGTGATGCCGTGCTTGTTCTGGAAGGCCTGGATGGCCTTGCAGTCGGTGGCGGACTGCTTGCCGTCGACCGGCCGGCCCAGGAACTTCTCCACCTGCTTCTGGTACGGCCCCGTGCTCGTGGTGCAGCTCGCGGCCTGGGCCGGCGCTGCGGTGAGGGCGAGCGCCAGCGGCGCCACCAGTCCCGTGACGCCCAGCGCGACCGCACCTCTTCTGCCTATGACCCCCATGGCGGCCTCTTCCCCTTCCCCTTTTGCCCGTTCGGTTCGCCCGGGCCTCCCCGGTGCTCTCCTGCGCGATTCCCGCGATGTCGGACTACTAGACCCGGCCGGGCCGGAGATGGTTGTGGTTCCGGTCAGGCTGTGACGAAACGGTGAACTTCCGGCCGTACGGCACCTCTCGCGGTGAGCGGTGACCGTCTACGCTGCGCCGCATGCACCCCGCTCTCGCCGACGACCTCGCCCGGCTCCCCCAACTGCTCCAGGCCGCCCGTGATCTCGCCGCCCGGGAGGTGGCGGGGCTCGCCGGGCGGCCGGTCGCCGCGCCCGGGCCGGTACCCTCGCGGGACCCGCTCCCCGCCTCGGGCGCGGGCGGTGACGGCGCGCTCACCCGGTTCGCCGAACGGTGGGCGCCCGGCTTCTCCGGTTCCGCCGGTCCGCGCTACCTCGGCTTCGTCACCGGCGGCGCCACGCCCGCGGCCGTCGCCGGTGACTGGCTGACCTCCGCCCTCGACCAGAACCTGTCCGGCGCCGGCGGTTCCTGGGCACAGGAGCTGGAGCGGGAGACGGTGTCGTGGCTGCGCGAGCTGTTCGGGCTGGGCGGGGCGCACAGCGGGGCGTTCGTGACGGGCGCGACCATGTCGAACGCGGTCGGGCTCGCGATCGGCCGGGAGTGGGCCGGTGAGCGGCTGGGCGTGGACGTCTCCCGGGCGGGCACCGCCGCGCTGGGGCCGCTCGACGTGCTCTCCGGCAGCCCGCACTCCAGCATCGCGAAGGCGATGTCGGTGCTGGGCCTGGGCCGGGACCGGCTGCGGCCGGTGCCGCTGCTGCCCGGCAACCGGGAGGCCGTCGACGTGACCGCGCTGGAGACGGCGCTGGCCGGGGCCGGCGGCCGGCCGGTGCTGGTCGTCGCGAACGCGGGCACCGTGAACACCGTCGACTTCGACGATCTGCGGGCCGTCGCGGCACTGAAGGAGCGCTACGACTTCTGGCTGCACGTGGACGCGGCGTTCGGCGCCTTCGCCGCGCTCTCCCCGGAACACGCGGCGCTGGTCGACGGGCTCGACGCGGCCGACTCGGTCTGCGTGGACCTGCACAAGTGGCTGAACGTCCCCTATGACGCGGCCGTCCAGTTCACCCGGCGGCGCGATCTGCAGGTGGCGGTGTTCCACAACGCCTCGCCGTATCTCGGCCTGCCAGACGGCGATCCCGACTTCCTGCATCTGACCCCGGAGAACTCGCGCCGGCTGCGGGCCCTGCCGGCCTGGTTCTCGCTGGTGGCGTACGGGCGGGACGGGCACCGGGAGGTCGTGGAGCGGAACGTGGCGCTGGCCCGTCGGCTCGGCGCGGGCGTCGACGCGCTGCCGGGCCTCACCCTGCTGGCTCCGGTGCGCCTCAACGTCGTGTGCTTCACCCTGGCCACGGACCCGTCGCCGGAGCGGGTGGCGGCGCTGGCCCGGGCGGTCGCCGCGTCCGGGGAGGCGTATGTGACGCCGACGGTGTACGGCGGGGTGCCCGGGCTGCGCGCCGCGTTCAGCAACTGGCGGACCACCGAGGCGGACACGGACCGGGTGCTCGCGGTGCTGGCGGCGGCCTCGGACTGAGGGTCACGAGGTGTGCCGCACGGCCGCGCGGAAGCCGGTGTTGACGGCCGTGAGGCCGCCGTCGACGACGAGGGAGGTCCCGGTGATCCAGGCGGCGTCGCGCGAGGCGAGGAAGGCGACGGCGGCGGCGACGTCCTCCGGCTCGCCGACCCGGCCGAGCGGGTACAGGGGGCGGACGGCGTCGAGTTCGTCGTCGCGTCCTTCCCACGCCGAGGTGCGGACCGTGCCCGGCACGACCAGGTTGACCCGCACGCCCCGGGGCGCCGCGTGCCCGGCGAGGGTGCGGGTGAGCGAGCCGAGGCCGGCCTTCGCGGCGCTGTAACCGTGGTTGCCGAAGTCCTGCACGCCGTTGACGGAGCCGACGCTGACGATCGCCCCGCGTCCGGAGGCCGCGAGGTGCGGCAGGGCGGCGCGGCAGCAGCGGTAGGCGCCCGTGAGGGTGATGTCGAGGTCGCGCGCCCAGGCCTCGTCGGGGTCGTCCTCGAAGAGCGGGGCGTCCGACGTGCAGTGGGCGGCGCTGTTGACCAGCACGTCGAGCGAGCCGAACGCGGTGACGGCGTGGGCGACGGCCGCCTCGACGGCGGCGCCGTCGGCCACGTCACACGCGAACGCCTCGGCGGCGAGGCCCTGCCGGCGCAGGGCGGAGGCGGTCCGTTCCGCCTCCGGCAGGTCCCGGTCGGTGACCAGGACCCGGCCGCCCTCCTCGGCGATCCGCCGGGCGACGGCCGCGCCGATGCCGCGGGCGCCGCCCGTGACGAGAACTCCGTGTCCTGCGAAGCGAGTCGGATCAGTCATGGGCCGACGGTACGGCTCCCCGGGCGCGCTTTCACCGGTTCTGCGCCCGGTTTCACCGGTAGCCGGTGACGTCCGCCGGCTTGCCCGCGTCCTGCACCTCGACCAGGTACCGCCAGGCGTCCGGCCGGCTTCCGTCGAGGTCGGTGAAGCCGTACACCCGGGCGAGGCCGCCGCTGGACAGCGACCGGCCGTTGAACCGGGGCACGTCGGGATCGGCGGCCAGGGCGGCGACGGCCCGGCCGGTGAAGCGAGGGGTCTCGGAGATGGCGAAGTGGGGTTCGCGCGCCAGGGCGTCCCGCCAGTTCTCCTCGCGGACGCCGAACGCGTCGAGCATGATCTCGGAGCGCATCCAGCCCGGGGTGAGGGCGACGGCGGTGGCACCGCGCGGGCCGAGTTCGTGGCCGAGCGCGAAGGCCATGCGCAGGACGGAGGTCTTGGCGAGGTCGTAGAAGAGGTTCACCCGGTAGGTGTCGCGGTTGTACTCGGCGGTGCCGTCGGTGACCTCCACGACCAGTCCGCCGGGGTGTCGCAGCAGCAGCGGCAGGGCGTAGTGGCTGGTGACGGCGTGGGTCTCGACCGCGAGACGGAGCAGCCGGAGGCCGTTGTCGAGGTCGTGCTCCCACACGGGGGTGTCCCACTCGAAGAGGTTCTCACCGCCCCAGATGTCGTTGACGAGGACGTCGAGGCGCCCCCGCTCGTCCGCGACGCGGTCCACCAGTTCGCGTACGGCGGTCTTGTCGAGGTGGTCGGCGGCCACGGCGATGCCCTGTCCGCCTGCCGCGGTGACGAGGTCGGCGGTGTCCTCGACGGTCTCGGGGCGGTCGTACTCCGAGCGGTGGGCGCGGGTGCTGCGGCCGGTGACGTAGACGGTGGCGCCGGCCGCGCCGAGTTCGACGGCGATGCCCCGTCCGGCGCCCCGGGTCGCCCCGGCGACCAGCGCCACCTTGCCTTCCAGCGGTCCTGACATGTACGGCCTCCCGTGCGGTACGACTGCGGTACGACTGCTGTCGTCGTCCACTGTCGCCGGGAAGCCGGACATCTTCTGTCGGCTTTCACGCGGGCCGCGCGGTGTATCGCCGCGGGATCCGGTGGCCGGCGGGCTCATGGCCGCCGGATTCGGTGGTCACCGGGCTCGGTGGCCACCGGTTCAGTGGCGCGGGCTCGGTGGCCGTCGGCTCAGTGGCCGCGGGCGATCCATTCCTCCAGGTGGGGCGCCTCGTCGCCGATGGTGGTGCCGTCCCCGTGCCCGGTGAGGACCTTGGTCTCCGGCGGGAGGGTGAGGAGGCGGTTGCGGAGGGAGTCGATGATCGTCGGGAAGTGCGAGTAGGAACGCCCGGTGGCTCCGGGGCCGCCCTTGAAGAGGGTGTCGCCCGTGAACACGGTGCCGAGGCCCGGGTCGTACAGGCAGACGGCGCCGGGGGCGTGCCCCGGGGTGTGCAGGACGGTGAGGTCGGCGCCGGCGGCCTCGATGACCTGGCCGTCGAGGAGGTGCCGGTCGGGATCCCGGTGCGGGTGGGTCTGCTTCCACAGCGCCAGGTCGTCGGGGTGCAGCCAGATCGTCGCGCCGGTGAGCTCGGCGAGTTCCGGGGCCGCGTTGATGTGGTCGTTGTGGGCGTGCGTGCACACGATGGCGGTCAGCCGGCGGCCGTCGACGGCGCGGGCGATGGCCTCGGCGTCGTGGGCGGCGTCGATGACGATCACCTCGTGGTCGTCGCCGACGATCCACACGTTGTTCTCCACGTCCCAGGTGCCGCCGTCGAGGGTGAACTGGCCCGAGGTGACGAGGCGTTCGATGCGCGCGGCCATCACAGCACCACCACCGAACGCAGCACGTCACCGTGGTGCATCCGCTCGAACGCCTGCTCCACCTGGTCCAGTTGGATCGTCTCGGTGACGAACGCGTCGAGCGGCAGGCGGCCTTGCAGGTGGAGGTCGATCAGCATGGGGAAGTCCCGGCTGGGCAGGCAGTCGCCGTACCAGGAGGACTTGAGGGCGCCGCCGCGGCCGAAGACGTCCAGGAGGGGCAGTTCGAGCTTCATCTCGGGGGTGGGGACGCCGACGAGGACGACGGTGCCGGCGAGGTCACGGGCGTAGAACGCCTGCCGGTACGTCTCCGGGCGGCCGACGGCCTCGATGACGACGTCGGCGCCGAAGCCGCCGGTCAGCTCGCGGATCGCCTCGACCGGGTCGGTCTCCTTGGAGTTGACGGTGTGGGTGGCGCCCAGCGTGCGGGCCTTCTCCAGCTTGCGGTCGTCGATGTCCACCGCGATGATCTTCGCCGCGCCGGCCAGGTTGGACCCGGCGATCGCCGCGTCGCCGACACCGCCGCAGCCGATGACGGCGACCGAGTCGCCACGTCCCACGTTGCCGGTGTTGATCGCCGCGCCGATGCCGGCCATCACCCCGCAGCCGAGGAGGCCCGCGACCGCCGGGGAGACGGCCGGGTCGACCTTGGTGCACTGGCCGGCCGCGACGAGCGTCTTCTCGGCGAAGGCGCCGATCCCCAGGGCCGGGGACAGTTCCTGGCCGGTGGCGGCGAGGGTCATCTTCTGCCGTGCGTTGTGGGTGTTGAAGCAGTACCAGGGCCGGCCGCGCAGACAGGCGCGGCACTGCCCGCACACCGCACGCCAGTTCAGGACGACGAAGTCGCCGGGGGCGACGTCGGTGACACCCTCGCCGACCGACTCCACCACACCGGCCGCCTCGTGGCCGAGCAGGAAGGGGAAGTCGTCCGAGATGCCACCCTGCTTGTAGTGCAGATCGGTGTGACAGACGCCGCAGGCCTGGACGCGTACGACGGCCTCGCCGGGCCCCGGGTCCGGCACCACGATCGTCTCGACCCGTACGGCCTCGTCCTTGCCCGGTGCGATCACGCCGCGGACTTCCTGCGCCATGGTCTGGTTCCTTCCTTCGTTTGCCTTCACCGCCGACATTACGCGCGACCGATCGGTAGCGGGGCGGACCACGAGGTGGTTCGTGGATCTTTCCGGACGCGGCGGATTCGGGCAGCGGTGAGGGCCGCCCCGACGGGACGGCCCTCGTGCCGGGGGGGCGGGATCAGTGGACGGCGCCGACCAGACCGAGCACCGGCGCGGCGGGCGCGAGGACCTGCTCCACCTGGTTGAGCCGGTTCAGCTCCTTCAGGTGCTTCAGCTCCTGCAACTGCTCTGTGGGCCGCGGCACCCGGCCCCGCTGCTCCGCCGGGAGGTCACTGACGGCGAGCGAGTCCAGCGTGCTCAGCGCGCCGAGCTTCCCGACGAGCGGTGCGCCGGTGCCGGCCGCGTTCGCCTGGGGTACGGCGAGGCCGGCGATCCCGGCGGCCAGACCGACGGCGGCGGCGATACGTCGTGTTGAGATCATGCCTTCAGCAACGGCGACGGACCCCGGGCGGACACGGGCGGTGGGCCGCGCTCACCCGGGAGGTGGAGCGCGCGGCCGGGCTTGCCGGGGCCGCCGGGGCGGAGGAGTCTCGGAGGTGGGCCCGTGCGGCCCGCTCCTGGCCGGACCGCACGGGCACCTGGACCATACGGGCACCTGAAGGAGGTCACCATGGGTACCGCGGCGGGGTCCGCCTTCGACACCGACACACTGCGCCGGGCCATCGAGGGCAACACCGGCAACAACCTGCTGTCGCTCTACGCGGACGACGCGGAGATCCGCATCGTCGACCGCAACAACCAGCCCAGCCATCCCACGGTCCTGCACGGTCGCAGCCAGATCGCCGAACTGCTGGACGACGTCTACAGCCGCGACATGACGCACAGGCTGGACCGGTGCGTCGTCCAGGGCGACCAGGCGGCCTACAGCGAGTCCTGCGAGTACGGGGACGGCACCCGGGTCCTCGCCGAGTCGATGGTCACCCTGCGGGACGGCAAGATCACCGACCAGCTGATCATCCAGGCCTGGGACGAGTAGGCCCCGGCCGGGTACGGCGGGAGCGGAAGGAGGCCGAGCGGGGTCCGCAGGTCGTACGCACCCTCGGTTACGCTGTACGCGGGCCGTGAC
This sequence comes from Streptomyces sp. NPDC017676, assembly GCF_044329325.1. Classification (NCBI taxonomy): domain Bacteria; kingdom Bacillati; phylum Actinomycetota; class Actinomycetes; order Kitasatosporales; family Streptomycetaceae; genus Streptomyces; species Streptomyces sp. NPDC017676. Next base: position 245,710 of record NZ_JBIRJA010000016.1, read on the forward strand.
TGGCGCTGAGGTGGAGCACCACCGGGGAGCGGTCCGCGTCGGTTGCCGCGCGCCTGGGCGAGGAGAGTCGATCCAGCTCAGGAGTGTGCAGCATGACCCAGGCCCGTCTGATGGACGGCACCGCGCCCGCCCGCCGCATCGTCGAGGACACCGCGAAGAAGGCCGCCGCTCTCACCGAGCGCACCGGTACCGCGCCGTGTCTGGCGACCGTGCTGGTCGGCGAGGACCCGGCGTCCGTGACGTACGTCCGGATGAAGCAGAACCGCAGCCGCAAGGCCGGCATCGAGTCCCGGCACGTCGCCCTGCCCGCGACCACCACGACCGACGAACTCGTCGGCACCCTGCGGGAGTTGTCCGCCGACCCGGGTGTGCACGGCATTCTGCTCCAGCACCCGGTGGGCGACCACATCGACGAGCGGGCCGCGTTCGAGGCGATCGCGCCGGAGAAGGACGTCGACGGTGTCACCTTCGCGTCGTTCGCCGCGATGAGCTTCGGGCTGCCGGGCTTCGTCTCCGCCACGCCGGGCGGCATCCTGCGGCTGCTCGACGAGTACGGCATCGACCCGGCCGGGAAGCGGGCCGTGGTGGTCGGCCGCAGCGCGATCCTCGGCAAGCCGGTGGGCATGCTGCTGCTCGCCCGGGACGCGACCGTGACCTACTGCCACTCGCGCACCCGTGAGCTCTCGGCCGTGGTCCGCGAGGCCGACATCGTCGTGGCCGCGGTAGGCCGGCCGCGACTGATCCGCGGGCAGGACATCAAGCCGGGCGCGGTCGTCATCGACGCCGGCTACAACCCGGGGAACGTCGGCGACGTCGACTTCGACTCGGCCGTGGAGCGGGCGTCGCTGATCACCCCGGTACCGGGCGGCGTCGGCCCGATGACGATCGCCACGCTCCTGGACCAAACGGTGACGGCCGCCGCCCGGCAGCTGGGGGTATAGGGGGCCGCGGGGGGGGGCTCAGCGGTGGCCGACGGGGCAGTGCCGGGCGAGGCGGACCGCCGGCCGGCGTCGCCGAGCAGCGCCGGGCGGCGGGTCAGCACCGTACGGCACGGATCACTGGCAGCGCATCGCCGACCAGCGCCGGGCGGCCGGGCAGCACCGCGCGGACCGGGGCACCGTCCGGCCGCGCCGAACGCCCTGGGACGCGGGTCCGCGCCACACCGCTCACGGCACCACCAGACATCGCCGACCAGCGCCGGGCCGGCAGCGCCACACCCGGGCCGGGGCACCGCCAGGCGTCGCCGAGCAACCCCGGGCGGCTGAGCGCCGGTCGGCGTCGTCGGACGCGCCATGCCTCGACGGTCAGCGCATCCAGGCGCTGTAGTCCATGACGTCCCCCGCCTCGACGCCGTACTCGGGGGCGTCCCGGGTGAAGGTGGTCTCCAGGCCGAGGACGGTGCCGGTGCGCGGGTCGAGGATCAGCATCCGCCGGCTGCCCCCGCCCTCGTACACGTACGCCTGCCCGGGGCGGCCGAGGCGGTCGGTCACCTGTCCCACGGCCCGCAGCCCCTTGGCATCCGCGAGCACGTTGACGAGTGCCGCGGACTCGCGGGCGCCCAGCGTCCAGTGGTCCAGCAGCTCCCCGACGGCGTCGAGGAGCTGGGGGGTGCCCAGGGAGCCCGTACGGACGGTCTCGGCGAGGTAGGCGCGCAGGGCGGCCGGGGTGTGCGGCGGCGGTGCCTCGGGCGGGGCGTCACTCCAGCTCGGCGGGTAGGTGGCCCGGCTGAGGACGTGGCCGTCGGCCACCACACGGGCGTCTCCGCCCTCGTCGGTGAGGACCGGGCGTCCCGGCCGGCGCGGGTCCGTCGCCACGACCAGCTCGGTGTGGCTGTCGTCCGCGCGCCAGCGCACCACCCGCTCCTCGGGCAGGGTGACGGGGGGTTTGCCGTCCGCCATGCTCAGGCTCCACGACTGCACGTGCGTGCCCTTGCGCAGGCGCGGCGAGCCGTCGGCGGCGGCGGTCGCTGCCAGTTCGGCCAGCCGCGTCAGCGGGACGGGGGTGGAGTCGGCGCGCACGGTCAGCGGCCGGGGCGCGGCGAGGGCGGGCTGGGTGTTCGGCCCGCCGACCAGCGCGGCGAGCGCGGTCGCCAGGACGACGCCCGTGGCGGCGAGGCCCCACAGCAGGCGGGCGCGGGGGACGCGGCGCGTCGGGAGGGGTTGACGCAGCAGCCGATCGAGCCGCGACTCGGCGCGCTGGTCCAGGGGCCCGTCACCGAAGTACGGCCCGTCGTCCGGTACGGGGTTGGCGCGCCGGAGAAGTTCGAGTTCGTCAGGCATGTCGGGGGTCCTTGCGCAGGCATGCGTCGGTGGTGGGCGCGGGGCTGGAGGGTCGCCGGTCGGGGCGGGCATCACCGTCGGGCGTCGGTCCCCCCGGGGACACCTCGGGCAGTGCTCCGAGCGTCGGCCCCTCAGCGGACACCTTGGGCAGCGCCCCGAGCGTCGGCCCTTCAGCGGTCAGCTTGGGCAGCGCCCCGAGCCTCGGTCCCCCAGCGGTCACCTCGGGCAGCGCCCCCAGCGACAGTCCCCCAGTGGACACCTCGGGCGGCGCCTCCGGCGACGGTTCGCCGGGGCGCGGCTCGGGCGGCGCTTCCGGCGACGGTGTCGGAGGGCTCAGACGCGGCCCGGGCGGCGGTGTGTGTGCCGGTGGTGCCGCGGGGCACAGGCGGTCGATCTCCGTGCGCAGGCGGCGGCGGGCGCGGTGCAGGCGCATGGCTGCCGCGCGGCGACCGCAGCCGAGGGCGACCGCGATCTCCTCGGCGTCGAGTTCCTCCCAGGCGGCGAGGCGCAGGATCTCCTGGTCGGCCGGGGAGAGCCGGTCCAGGGCCTCGTGCACCCAGGCGCCGGGGGCCTCCGCGTCGGGGCCTGCCGCGATGTGCCGGCCGTGCGCGGTCTCGTCGTTGCCCAGCCGGTCCACCAGCCGGCGCCGACGCCCGTAGCCGCGTACCGCGTTGGCCAGGCAGTTCCGGGCCACCCCGTACAGCCAGGGCAGCGGCGCGGCCGGCAGGTCGGCCCTGCGCCGCCAGGCGACCGTGAACACCTCCTCCACCACTTCCTCCACCTCGTCGGTCCGCCCCTGCAGTCGCCTGGCGACATAACGGCTGACCGCCCAGTAGTGCTCGCGATAGGCAGCGGCGAAGATCTCGTCGTTGCTCATGCTCGGTTCGTGTCCGGCACCCCCCGGATCGTCACACCCTTCTTCCGTGATGTTCCTCGCGTCCCCCGAGTGTGACCCGCGGGCCGGGCGCGGACACAGGCGGGGCGTGAAGAGGATCCGAGACACCAGAGCCGTGCAGTGGCTCACCAGCACCGATCACAAGACGATCGGCACGCTGTATCTGGTCACAGCGTTCGCGTTCTTCCTGATCGGTGGCGTGATGGCGCTGCTCATGCGCGCCGAGCTGGCCCGGCCGGGCCTGCAGATCATGTCGAACGAGCAGTTC
>NZ_JBIRJA010000017.1:0-177338 GCF_044329325.1 Streptomyces sp. NPDC017676
ATGCCCCGGTGGACGGTGAACATCTCCCCCAGCTGGTCCCCCACCGTCATCACCGGGTTGAGGGCGGACAACGCGTCCTGGAAGATCATCGCCATTCCGGTGCCCCGGATCCTCCTCCGCTCCTCGTCCTTCAGCGTCAGCAGATCCCGTCCCCGGAAAAGGATCTGCCCCCGGGTGATCCGCCCGGGCGGCATGTCGAGGATGCCCATCACGGCCTGCGCGGTGACGGACTTCCCCGACCCCGACTCCCCCAGCACCGCCAGCGTCTCCCCCGCGTCGACGGCGTAGTTGACTCCGTTGACGGCGTGGGCGATGCCGTCGCGGGTGTGGAACTCCACGTGCAGGTCGCGTACGTCGAGCAGCACGGCGGACGTCACCTCAGCTTCGGGTCGAGGGCGTCGCGGACGGCGTCGCCGAGCATGATGAACGCCAGCACCGTGACCGCCAGGGCGCCCGAGGGCCACAGCAGGGCGTGGGGGGCGTTGCGGATGTAGGGGGAGGCGGCGGAGATGTCGATGCCCCAGGAGACGCTGGGGGGTTTGAGGCCGACGCCGAGGTAGGACAGGGTCGCCTCCAGGGCGATGTAGGTGCCCAGGGCGATGGTGGACACCACGATCACCGGGGCTACGGCGTTCGGGGCGATGTGGCGCAGCAGGATGCGGGAGTCGGAGGCGCCCAGGGCGCGGGCGGCCTGGACGTAGTCGTTCTGTTTGGCGGTGATGACCGAGCCGCGGGCGATGCGGGAGATCTGCGGCCAGCCGAGCAGCACCATGAACCCGATGACCGGCCAGACCGTATTGGAGGTCACGACGGAGAGGAGGACGAGTCCGCCCAGGACGACCGGGATGGCGAAGAAGATGTCCGTGATCCGGGACAGGACGGAGTCCCACAGGCCCCCGAAGTAGCCGGCCAGCCCGCCCAGCACCGACCCGAACAACGACACCCCCAGCGTGGCCAGCACCCCCACCGTGACCGACGTACGGGCCCCGTACACCGTGCGCGTGTAGACGTCGCAGCCCTGGCCGTCGTAACCGAAGGGATGCCCCGGAGCCGAGCCGTCCTGCGCCTTGGCCAGATCGCACTTCAGCGGGTTGCCCGAAGCGATCGCCGACGGCCAGACCGAGATGAACACCAGGAAGAGGATGACCAGCGCGGAGACGACGAAGACCGGGTTACGGCGCAGGTCCCGCCAGGCGTCCGACCACAAGGACCGCGGTCTGCCCGCCGGCCCCGTGCCCTCCGGTCCGCCCGGTGTCCGCTCCAGCGTGGTCGCCTCGCTCGCCGCGAGGTCCATCGCACCGCCCATCCCGGTACCCGCGATGGCCCGCTCGGGTTCGTACGGCGACTGCTCAGGCATAGCGGATCCTCGGGTCGAGCACGGCGTACAGGAGATCGACCAGGAGGTTGGCGACCAGGAAGACCAGCACGAGCACGGTCACGAAGCCGACGACCGTCTGGGTGTTCTGGCGCAGGATGCCCTGGTAGAGCTGGTAACCGACGCCGTGGATGTTGAAGATCCGCTCGGTGACGATCGCCCCGCCCATCAGCGCCCCGATGTCCGTCCCGATGAACGTGACCACGGGGATGAGCGAGTTGCGCAGCAGGTGCCGCACGATGACCCGGCGCCGGGGCAGGCCCTTGGCGATCGCCGTACGGACGTAGTCCGCGCGCCTGTTCTCCGCGATGGAGGTCCGCGTCAGCCGCGTGACGTAGGCCAGGGAGACCGAGGCCAGGACCAGGCCCGGCACGATCAGCTCGCCGAAGGCCGCGTCCGGGGAGACGGACGGCCTGATCCAGGCCCACTTCACGCCGAGCAGCAGTTGGAGCAGCAGACCGGTGACGAAGGTGGGGACCGAGATCACCACCAGGGTGAGCAGCAGCACGGCGGTGTCGATGGGCCGGCCGCGCCTGAGACCGGTCAGCACGCCCAGCGTGACGCCGATGACGATCTCGAACAGGATCGCCACGATCGTCAGCCGGATGGTGACGGGGAAGGCCGTTGCCATCAGCTCGGTGACCTTCTGCCCGTTGAACGCCGTGCCGAAGTCGCCGCTGAACAGGTGCCCCATGTAGGTGAGGTACTGCTGCCAGACCGGCTTGTCCAAGCCGAACTCCCGCTTCAGCTGCGCCGCCGTCGCCGGGTCGCACGCCCGCTCCCCGCACAGACCCGCGACGGGATCACCCATCACATTGACCATGAGGAAGATCAGCAGCGTCGACCCGACGAACACGGGCACCATCTGGAGCAGTCGCCGGACGACATAGCGCCCCATGACGGCTCAGCTGACCTTGATCTCGTTGTAGACGGGCACGCTGAACGGGTTGAGCGCCACGTCGGACAGCCGCTCGGAGTAGCCCGCGCTGCCGTTCTGGTACCAGAGGGGGATGGCGGCCATGTTGTCCCGGACGACTCCCTCGGCCTGCTGGAACAGCTTCACGGCCTTGGTCTGGTCGCTCTCGGCGTTGGCCCGGTCGACCAGCTCGTCGAACTGCTTGTCCGACCACTTGCCGTCGTTGGAGGAGGCGTTCGTGTAGTACAGCGGCTGGAGGAAGTTCTGGATGAGCGGGTAGTCCATCTGCCAGCCCGCGCGGAACGGCCCGGTCATCTTGTGCTGCCCGATGCGGTTGCGGAAGTCGGCGAAGGTGCCGACCGGGTTGCCGACGCACGCCTTGTCGTTGCCGAGGGCGTTGTTGATGGAGTTGCACACGGCATCCACCCACTCCTTGTGCGAGCCCGTGTCCGCGTTGTACGTGATCTTCACCTGCCCGCCGGGGATCCCGCCGCCCTCCTTGATCAGCTTCCTGGCGTCGTCCGGGTGGTACTCGCAGGCCCTGCCGCACAGGCCCGCCTTGAAGCCGCCGGCCACGCCGAGGACGGGCGAGGTCCAGTCGGTGGCCGGGGTGCGGGTGCTGTGGAAGATCGTCTCGGTGATCTGCTTGCGGTTGATCGCCATGGACAGGCCGGTGCGGACCTTCTCCGAGCCCGGCTTGTCCCATGCCTTGTCGTAGTAGGGGAAGGCGAAGGTCTGGAGGATGCCGGCCGGGGTGTTGATGTAGCGGTCGCCGAGGTCGGTCTTGACGTTCTTCAACTGGGCGGCGGGCACGTCGTCCACGAGGTCGAGGTTGCCGGACATCAGATCGGTGTAGGCGGTGTTGCTGTCGGTGTAGACCTTCAGGTCGACCCCGCCGTTGCGTGCCTTGTCCGGGCCCGGGTAGCCGTCCCACTTCCGCAGGGACATCTGAGAGCCCTTCACGTAGGAAGCGACCGTGTACGGGCCGTTGCCGACCGGCTTCTTCAGCCAGGCCGCGTGGTCCGTGAAGAAGGCGCGGGGCAGCGGGGCGAAGGCCGCGTAGCCGAGGGTGTCCGGGAAGGTCGAGAACTTCTGGTTGAGCTTGACGGTGAAGGTGTGGTCGTCCACCACCTTCAGCCCGGACAGAGTGTCGGCGGTCTGCCTGCCGCCGCTGGGGTGGACCTTGTCGTAGCCGTCGATGTAGCCGAAGAAGAGGGCGTTCTTCTGGTTGTTCCTCAGGCTCGCGCCGTAGTTCCAGGCGTCCACGAAGGAGCGGGCGGTCACCTTCTCCCCGTTGGAGAAGGTCCAGCCGGGCTTGATCCTGATGGTGAAGTTGCGCGAATCGTCGGTGTCGATGGACCGGGCGAGCATGTCGGTGGCCTTGCCGGTCCTCGGGTCGTACTTCTTCAGGCCCCGGAAGATCATGTCGAGGACCTTGCCGCCCTGCACCTCGTTGGTGTTGGCCGGCTCCAGCGGGTTCTGCGGGTCGCCCCAGGAGGAGCTGAGCACCGCGCCGGCGGTGCCGCCGCCGCTTGAGCCGCCCCCTCCGCAGCCGGTGGCGGCGAGAGCCAGCGCCACCGCGCACACGGCCCCTCGGGCATGCGTGACTCCCCGCATGGCGTGCCTCCTCCGCGACGTTGCTCCACTACCGGCCAATATCGTCATATAAGGCACGTATCGCATGTCCGCTGCCCGATTGAGCGGCCTTTGGGGGGAGACGTCATCCGAATGCAGGCACCACCCCCTCCATCGCCTTGATGATCTTGGGCGGCGAGCGCAATAGATCTTCACGTAACGATGCCGAAACGTTGGATTGAGACGGGCCGATGTACGCATGTCGACACTCCACCGTCCGCATATCGAACTCCTTGCCCGTTTGGTCCAATTGGTCCGATGTGAAGCACGGATTGATTACGGCGCGCTACCCGCGTAGCTACGGAATGATCAAGGGCGAGTAAAGAAGGTAAAGAGACAACCAAGGCGGCCGAGAATTTATTGACCTTGAATGAATTGCGTTGAAAAAGTCCGGCGTAGCCCGTAGGGGAGCGCCCTGCGGAGTCATCAGACCCTCCCTTGGGCCAGGAGCACCATGACCCCCCCAACTCCATCCGCGGCTGCCCCGCTAGAGGTGACCGACGAGACCGTCGAGAAGTCGATCGCTTCGGACGGCTCGAAGGGCAGCGAGAGCAGGTCCCCCGGGCAGCTCGCCTGGCGTCGCTTCAAGCGGGACCGCGTGGGCGTCGCCTCGGCGATCATCGTGATCCTCTTCTTCGTGATCGGCCTCGCGGCGCCCCTCATAGCCAAGCTGTACGGCAAGGACCCGTACACGACGTACGGGATCAACACGCCCGGACTGCTGGGCGACAACGGCCTCCCGGCGAAGGCGAACGGCGGCATCGACAGCGAGTTCTGGTTCGGCATCGACCCGCAGCTCGGCCGTGACGTCTTCACCTTCCTGCTGTACGCGATCCGCAACTCGCTGCTGCTCGCGACGGCGATCACGATCCTCATCATGATCGTCGGCGTGGTGATCGGCATCACCGCCGGCTACATCGGCGGCAAGACGGACTGGCTCCTGGGCCGGGTCATCGACATCCTGCTCGCCTTCCCGCAGCAGCTGTTCTTCGTGGCGTTCACGCCGGTGGTCCTCAGCCTCTTCGTGGCCAGCAACGAGGACACGCCCACCTCGATCGTCGTGATCTCCCTGATCACCCTCCTGGTCCTCTTCGGCTGGGCCTCCATCGCCCGGCTGCTGCGCGGTCAGGTGCTGGCCCTGCGCGAGCGGGAGTTCGTCGAGGCCGCGAAGGTCACGGGCGCGTCGCCGGCCCGCATCATCTTCAAGGAACTGCTGCCCAATCTGTGGACGCCCATCCTGATCCAGGGCACGCTTCTGCTGCCCGCGATGGTCACCACGGAGGCGGGCCTCGCCTACCTCGGCGTCGGCATGCAGGACCCGACCCCCGACTGGGGTGTCATGATCGGGTACGCCGCCGGCTTCTACCAGGACGACTTCACCTTCCTGCTCTTCCCCGGCATCTCGATGGTGCTGTTCGTACTGGCTTTCAACCTCCTCGGTGACTCGGTGCGCGACGCGCTCGACCCGAAGACCAAGCGCTGACTCCGGCCCTCCTTCAGGACCACGGCAAGGACGCCGGGGTGCCGGGCTTCTCTCATCAACCCACTTCAAGGCAGGATGCGATGTCCTTCTCGCGCAGAAACTTCCTGATAGCCACCGGTGTTGCCGCCGCCTCCAGCACCGTGCTGAGCGCGTGCAGCAGCGGCAACTCCAGCAGCACCGGCACCGGCAAGCAGGAAGCGGCCAAGGCCCACACCACCACCGTCAAGATCGGCACGGCGGCGGACTCGCAGGGCCCGGCTCCGGAGGTCCCCGGTGCCAGGAAGGGCGGCAAGGTCTACCTGCTGAACGACGACGACTTCTCGCACCTCGACCCGCAGCGCGTGTACTACGCGTGGAACTCGCTGGCCGTGATCGTCCTCGCCCGCACCCTGACCGGTTACAAGGTCGGCGACGACGGCTCCATGACCCTGGTCGGCGACCTCGCCACCGACACGGGCACCATGAAGGACGGCGGCAAGACCTGGTCCTTCACCCTGAAGGACGGCGTGAAGTGGGAGGACGGCTCCGACGTCACCGTCGACGACGTCCGCCACGGCTTCGAGCGCGCCTTCGCCAACTTCATCACCGAGGGCGCCGTGTACGCCCAGACCTGGCTGTCGGGCACGCAGGAGTACCGCAAGTCCTACCCGGGTCCCTTCAAGGGCAACAAGCACCTCAAGTCGATCACGACGAGCGGGAAGACCATCACCTTCCACCTCTCCGAGGCGCGTCCGGACTTCAACTACGTCGTCGCGATGCACTCGTACGCGCCGAACCCGGTGAAGCACGACACCAAGCAGGACTACGACAAGAAGCCGTTCTCCAACGGCCCGTACAAGATCAAGTCGCACCAGACCGACAAGTCGATGGTCCTGGTCCGCAACGAGCACTGGGACCCGAAGACGGACCCGATCCGCAACGCCTACCCGGACGAGTTCGACTTCACCTTCGGCATCGAGGCGGAGACCGCCGCCGACCGTCTGATCGCCGACTCGGGCAACGACCAGTACGCCGTGTCCTGGCGGACCGTCCCGCAGTCGAAGGTCCAGCAGGCCACCGCCAAGGCCAAGGACCGCCTCTTCGAGGACCTGAGCAGCGGCACCAGCGTCTACTGGATCAACCAGACCCGCGTCACCGACATCAAGGTCCGCGAGGCCATCATCAAGGCCTGGCCGACCGCCGGCATCCGCTCCATCCAGGGCGGCGCGCACCGCGGTGACTACGCCACCGGCATCATGAGCCCGCTCGTCGCCGGCTACAAGTCGCAGGACGTCTGGGGCAAGCTGAAGAACCCGGCCGGCGACCCGGCCGCCGCCAAGGCGGTCCTGAAGAAGGCCGGCAAGCTCGGCACCAAGGTCGTCTACGCCTACCAGCAGGACCCGATCAACGCCAAGGTCAAGGTCGTCGTCGAGAACGCCCTCAAGGCGGCCGGCTTCGACGTCGTCACCAAGGGCATCGACTCCACCACCTGGTACGACCAGATCGGCAAGCTCGACAACGAGTACGACATCTACTGGGGTGGCTGGTCCGCCGACTGGCCGACCGGTTACTCGGTCTTCCAGCCGCTGTTCGACAGCCACAACGTGGTGGACCAGGGCACCAACTACTGCCACCTGAAGAACCCGGACGTCGACGCGGCCATCAAGGCGGCCACGGCGGAGACGGACCAGGACAAGGCCAACGCGATGTGGGCCGCCCTGGACAAGCAGGTCACGGAGCTGGGCGCCTTCATCCCGGACGTCTACATGAAGCGCCTGTACCTCCACGGCTCGAAGCTCGGCAACGTCAAGATGGACCCGAACTTCGACGGCTGCATGCTCTACAAGATGTACGTCAAGGCCTGATCCACACCTGAGAGGTGGGGCGGCTCCGCGCCGCCCCGCCCTCGGCTCGTCCCCGGGCCTCCGGTCACCCCGTCCCGGCCCGTTCCGCACGACGGCCCTCCCAGGAAAGCCAACCCCCATGCTTCGCTTCCTCGTCCGCCGGCTCCTCGGCGCCGTGGTCACGCTGCTGATCATCAGCGCGGTCACGTACATGCTCTTCTACGCGGTGCCGCGCGACCCGTCCCGGATCGCCTGCGGCAAGGTCTGCACCCCGGAGACGCTCGACGTGATCCGGCACAACATGGGGATCTCGGACCCGCTGCCGGTCCAGTACTGGCACTGGCTTGAGGCCATCTTCGTGGGCCGCGACTACCCGGGCTTCGGCCACTGCGACGCCCCGTGCCTGGGCTACTCGTTCATCAACCGTGAGCCGGTCCTCGCGACGGTGTGGGACCGCTTCCCGACCACGGCCTCCCTCGCCATCGGCTCCGCGGTCGTCTTCCTGATCTTCGGTATCGGCACCGGCATGCTCGCCGCGGTCAAGCAGGGCAAGCCGCTGGACAAGATCGCCAGCTCCGCCTCGCTGGTCGCCTCCTCGATGCAGATCTACTTCGTCGGCCCGGTCGCCCTGTACCTGCTCGTCTACCAGTCGCACCTGCTCAAGCAGCCCTCCTACACCCCGTTCAGCGAGAACCCGGGCGCCTGGTTCACCGGTCTGCTCGTGCCCTGGCTGGTGCTGGCGCTGATCTGGACCGCCAACTACACCCGTATGACCCGCTCGCAGCTGGTCGAGACGCTCACCGAGGACTACGTCCGCACCGCCCGCGCCAAGGGCATGTCCCGGCGCAACGTCTTCTTCCGCTTCGCCTGGCGCGGCGCCATGGGCCCGATCGTCACCATCTTCGGCATCGACATGGGCGTGCTGCTCGGTGGCGCGATGATCACCGAGAAGACCTTCAGCCTCCAGGGCATCGGCCTGCTCGCCGTGAAGTCGGTGACCAGCAACGACCTGCCGATGCTGCTCGGCGTCATGATCATCACGGCCTCCTTCGTGGTGATCGCCAACATCGTCGTGGACGCCTGCTACGCCCTGATCGACCCGCGGATCCGGCTCGCCTGACCCCGCCCCCCTCCGCCAGCTACCCCGCATCACCCCCCTCTGGAGCGTCCCCGTGACGAGCACCGATTCGCAGCCCTTCCTGTCCGTCAAGGACCTGAAGGTGCACTTCTCGACCGAGGACGGCGTCGTCAAGGCCGTCGACGGCCTCTCCTTCGACCTCGTACGCGGCAAGACGCTGGGCATCGTGGGTGAGTCGGGGTCCGGCAAGTCGGTCACCAACCTGGCCATCCTGGGCCTGCACAACCCGGACAGCACCAAGATCGACGGCTCCATCGAGCTGGACGGCCAGGAGCTGAACGGTGCCCCGGAGAAGACGCTGGAGCACCTCCGCGGCAACAAGATGGCGATGATCTTCCAGGACGCCCTGGCCTCGCTGTCGCCGTACCACACCATCGGCACCCAGATCGGCGAGGTGTACCGCAAGCACACCGGCGCCTCCAAGGCCGCGTCGCGGGCGCGGGCCATCGAGATGCTGAGGCGCGTCGGCATCCCGCAGCCCGACCGGCGGGTGGACAGCTACCCGCACGAGTTCTCCGGCGGTATGCGCCAGCGCGCGATGATCGCGATGGCGCTGGTGTGCGACCCGGAGCTGCTGATCGCCGACGAGCCGACGACCGCGCTGGACGTGACCGTGCAGGCCCAGATCATGGACCTGCTCAAGGACCTCCAGCGGGAGTTCGGCACCGCGATCATCTTCATCACGCACGACCTCGGCGTGATCGCGGACATCGCCGACGACGTGCTGGTGATGTACGGCGGCCGGTGCGTGGAGCGCGGCTCGAAGACGGAGGTGCTGCGCACCCCGCAGCACCCGTACACCTACGGTCTGCTCGGCTCGATGCCGAGCCTGGACGGCCCGGTCGACGTACCGTTGAACCCGATCCCGGGCTCGCCGCCGTCGCTGCTGAACCCGCCGTCCGGCTGCCGCTTCCACCCGCGCTGTGCCTTCGCGGACAAGGTCGCGGACGGCAGGTGCGCGAAGGAGCAGCCGCTGCTGGAGATCGTGGACGGTCGCGGCAGCGCCTGCCATCTGACGGACGAGCAGCGCCGCGAGTACCTCGCCGACACGGCCGCCAAGGCCCACTGACGTACAAGAGACGGAATTCACCAATGAGCGACACCACTCCCCTCCTGGACGTCTCCGGGCTGACCAAGCACTTCCCGATCAAGGGCGGCTTCCCGATCCGCCGCACGGTCGGCGCGGTGCAGGCCGTCGACGGGCTCGACTTCCAGGTCGCCGAGGGCGAGAGCCTGGGCCTGGTCGGCGAGTCCGGCTGCGGCAAGTCGACCACCGGCCGGCTCATCACCCGCCTGCTGGAGCCCACGGCCGGCCGGATCAGCTACCGCGGTCAGGACATCACGCACGCCAGCCGCAAGCAGCTCGCGCCGATCCGGTCCGAGATCCAGATGATCTTCCAGGACCCGTACGCCTCGCTGAACCCACGGCACACGGTCGGCAAGATCATCTCCGGCCCGATGGAGATCAACGGCATCAACCCGCCGGGTGGCCACGAGAAGCGGGTCCGGGAACTCCTGGAGATCGTCGGCCTCAACCCCGAGCACTACAACCGCTTCCCGCACGAGTTCTCCGGCGGCCAGCGCCAGCGCATCGGCGTCGCCCGCGCCCTCGCCCTGGAGCCGAAGCTGATCGTCGCCGACGAGCCGGTCTCCGCGCTCGACGTCTCGATCCAGGCCCAGGTCGTCAACCTGCTCCAGAAGGTGCAGCGGGAACTGGGCATCGCGTTCGTCTTCATCGCCCACGACCTCGCCATCGTGCGGCACTTCTCGCAGCGCGTCGCGGTCATGTACCTCGGCAAGATCGTCGAGATCGGCGACCGCGAGGACCTGTACGACAACCCGCGCCACCCCTACACCCGGGCCCTGCTCTCCGCCGTCCCCGAGGCCACGGTGGACGAGGAGCCGCGTGAGCGCATCCGCCTGACCGGCGACGTGCCGTCGCCGATCAACCCGCCCTCCGGCTGCCGCTTCCGCACCCGGTGCTGGAAGGCGACCGAGAAGTGCGCCACGGAGGCACCGCCGCTGGTGCGGGCGGAGGGCAACAAGCCGGGCCACCTGACGGCGTGCCACTACCCGGAGACTGAGGCCGCGATCCCGGCACAGCGCCTCTCCAAGGACCCCGAGGCGGCGGCCTGACACACCCCTTTCCGTCAGCCGCCCCCTTGCGGATCGGACTTTCACGGCCCATTGACCCGAGCCCTTGATCGTCCGCTCCAGGGGACGAGGGCCCGCGCCTCCCCAGGCACGGGCCCTCTTCTGCGTTCCGGGCACGCCCGCTGTCCGCGGGTCCGCCTTCCGAGTGTGCCCGCGTGACGACCGCGTCGGTATGAGGACTTCGAGAAGTGCCCGGTTCTGACCCGCCGTTCAACACCATGTGTCAGACTGCCGCGGTGGTGGATCACGTCTTTGCCGATCTCACGCTCGCCGCGCTGTACGACAGCCTCAATCCCTGGGGACCGGGTGACGACTTCTACCTCGGTCTGCTGCGGGACGCCGGCTCCGTGCTGGACATCGGGTGCGGCACCGGCCGGTTGCTGCGGCGGGCCCGGGCCGAGGGGCACCGGGGGCGGCTGACGGGCCTCGATCCGGCCGCCGCCATGCTCGTCCAGGCGCGGCGGGCCCGGCCGGACGTCGAGTGGGTGCTCGGCGATGTGCGGGTGCGGCGGTGGCAGGAGGAGTTCGACCTCGTCGTCATGACCGGGCACGCCTTCCAGGAGCTGGTGACGGACGAGGAGATCCGGGTCTGCCTGCGCGCCGCCCGCGCGGCCCTGCGGGACGGTGGGCGGCTGGTGTTCGAGACCCGCAATCCGGGTGCCCGGGCCTGGGAGCGGTGGACCCCGGACCGGGTGCACGAGCTCACCGCCGCCGACGGCACGCCGGTGCGGGTCTGGCACGAGGTGCGGGACGCGGACCCGGACCGGGGCCGGGTCCGCTTCACCGAGACCTACGCCGGCCCCCACTGGCCCGCCCCCCGGGTCAACCACAGCGTCCTGCGCTTCCTGGACGACGGGACGCTGGAGGCCTTCCTCGCGGAGGCGGGCCTGACGGTCACCGAACAGTACGGCGACTGGAACCGGGGCCCGCTGACGGACACGTCCCCGGAGATCATCACGGTGGCCCGCCGGGCCCCGGTCGCGTCCTAGCCCTCCTCCTCCAGCGCCGCCAGTGCCGGGTCCAGGACGATGTCCTCCTCGCGGGCCTCGATGGTCGGTTCCTCCGGGAAGTGGCAGGCCGTCAGGTGGCCGTCGCGGTTGCCGGAGAGCTGGAGCAGCGGCGGCTCCTCGGCCGCGCACTTGTCCTGCGCCTTCCAGCAGCGGGTGCGGAAGCGGCAGCCGGAGGGCGGGGAGATGGGGGACGGCACGTCGCCGGCGAGGCGGATGCGCTCGCGCTGCTGCGCCTCCCCTTCCGTCAGGGTCACCTCGGGGACGGCGGAGAGCAGGGCGTGGGTGTAGGGGTGGCGCGGGCGGGTGTAGATGGAGTCCCGGTCGCCCACCTCGATGATCTTGCCGAGGTACATCACCGCGACGCGCTGGGAGAAGTGGCGTACGACGGCGAGGTCGTGGGCGATGAACACGAACGCGATGCCCAGTTCCCGCTGCACCTGCTGGAGCAGGTTGACGACCTGGGCCTGGATCGAGACGTCGAGCGCGGAGACCGGCTCGTCGGCGACGATCAGCTTCGGCTCCAGGGCGAGGGCGCGGGCGACGCCGATGCGCTGGCGCTGGCCGCCGGAGAACTCGTGCGGGAAGCGGTTGTAGTGCTCGGGGTTGAGGCCGACGATCTCCAGGAGTTCCCGGACCCGCTTCTCCCGGCCGCCCTCCGGATCGATGCCGTTGATCTCCATCGGACCGGCAATGATCTTGCCGACCGTCTGCCGCGGGTTCAGCGACGAGTACGGGTCCTGGAAGATCATCTGGATCTCGGACCGGATCGGCGCGAGCTGCTTGCGGTTCGCGTGGCTGATGTCCCGGCCGCGGTAGGTGATCGTGCCGCTGGTCGGCTCCAGCAAGCGGGTGATGAGCCGGCCGGTGGTCGACTTGCCGCAGCCCGACTCGCCGACCAGGCCGAAGCTCTCGCCCTCGGCGACCTGGAAGTCCAGGCCGTCGACGGCCTGCACCGCGCCGACCGTGCGGCGGATCGGGAAGCCGCCCTTGACCGGGAAGTGCTTGACCAGCCCCGAGACCTTCAGCAGCGGCTCCGGCACCGCGTCGTCACCGGCCTCGCGGGTGGTGGGGAGGACGAGGTCCTCTTTCATGACGGTTGTCCTCCTAGCCCAGACGGGGCCTGATCTCTTCGATGAAGATGGTGCGCTTCCGCTCCGTGCTCAGATGGCACGCCGAGGAACGGTCCGGTCCCAGCAGCGGGCGCTCGGTGACGCACCGGTCGCCCTCGACCCGGTCCCGGAAGGTGCACCGGGGGTGGAAGCGGCAGCCGGTCGGCGGGTTGAGCAGGCTCGGCGGGGTGCCGGGGATCGGCGAGAGCGGGGTGCCGAGGTCGGAGTCCAGCCGGGGCATGGAGTTCAGCAGGCCCCAGGTGTACGGGTGCAGCGGCGCCCTGAGCACCTCGTCGACGGTGCCGCGCTCCACCGCGCGCCCGGCGTACATGACCATGATGTCGTCGGCCATGTCGGCGATGACCCCGAGGTCGTGGGTGATGAAGACGATCGCCGTGCCGAACTCCCGCTGGAGGTCCTTGAGCAGGTCCAGGATCTGGGCCTGCACGGTCACGTCCAGCGCCGTGGTCGGCTCGTCGGCGATCAGCAGGTCCGGGTCGCAGACCAGTGCCATGGCGATCATCGCGCGCTGGCGCATACCGCCGGAGAACTGGTGCGGGTAGTCCCGCGCGCGCTCCTTGGGGTTGGGGATGCCGACCTTGGCGAGCATCTCCACGGCCCGCTCCCAGGCGGCCCGCTTCGAGGCGCCCGTGTGCTTCATGTACGGCTCGGCGATCTGCCGGCCGATGGTGTAGAAGGGCGACAGCGCGGTGAGCGGGTCCTGGAAGATCATCGCCATCCGGTTGCCGCGGAGCTTCTCCATCTCCTTCTCGGTGGCGGTGATCAGTTCCTTGCCGTCGAGGAGGATCTCCCCGTCGATCGTCGTGAACATCGGGTCGTGCAGCCCGAGGATCGTCAGGTTGGTGACCGACTTGCCCGAGCCCGACTCGCCCACGATGCCGAGGGTCTTCCCGCGGTGCAGGTCGAAGGAGAGGCCGTCGACGGCCTTGACCGGGCCGTCCTCGGTGGAGAACGTCACCTGGAGATCGCGCACCGAGAGGAATCCGTCCGGCCCGGTCGGGGCCGGTGCCCCCTCGGCCTTGGTCACTGTGGTCACGATGGCTGGTTCTTCCTAGGAGAGCCGGATGCGGGGGTCGATCCACGCGTAGGTGATGTCGGTAAGGATGTTGATGATCAGGATGAAGAAGGCGCCGAACAGCATGACCCCCATCGTCAGCGGCAGGTCCTTGTTGACCGCGCCGTCCACGGCGAGCCGGCCGATCCCCTGGAGGGAGAAGGTCAGTTCGGTGACGACGGCGCCGCCCAGCATGGAGCTGACATCGATGCCGAGCACGGTGACGATCGGGATGAGCGAGCCGCGCCAGGCGTAGCGCAGGAAGACGTACTTGCGCGACATGCCCTTGGCCCGGGCGGTGCGCACATGGTCCTCGGCGAGCTGTTCGATCATCGAGGAGCGCGCCATACGGGTGTACTGCGCGGTGAAGATCGTCGCCATCACACAGACCGGGATCGACATCCCGACGAACCAGCCGACCGGGTCCTGGGTGAGGGGCACGTACTTGGGGTCCTCCATCCAGCCGGTGCTGTAGACGAGGACCGTCAGGACGATCGGGCCGAGGAAGTAGATCTGGAACGAGCTCAGCACCATGGACGCGCCGGTGGCGACCTTGTCGACCAGTGTGCCGCGCCGGTAGGCGGCGATCATGCCCGCGCCGACGCCGATGACGAGGAAGACGATCGCGCCGCCGGCGGTCAGGGTGAGGGTCAGCGGGAACCGGTCCATGATGGTGCTCCAGACCATGTCACCCGAGTAGAACGACACGCCCAGGCAGGGGGCCGAGCAGTGCCCGGTCGGGAAGTCGCGGCCCGTCACGATGCCGGACATGAAGTCCCAGAACTGCTGGGCCAGGGGCAGGTTGAGCCCGAGGGCCTCCCGGATGTCCGCCAGCCGCTGGGGCGAACAGTCCTTGCCGCAGGCCAGGGAGGCGTAGTCGGAGGGTGCGGCCACGAAGAGGAAGAACGTCGCCGCCCCGATGAGGAAGAGCGTGACGAAGGCGCCGACCGTGCGCCGGATGATGAACTGAAGCATGGCGGGCTGGCTCTCTGCGGAGACGGAGGGAAGGGGCGCTCGGACAGGGGGCGCGCTCGCTGCGGAGCGCGCCCCCTTGATCAGCCGCGGGTCACGACTTCAGGTACAGCCGGTTGATGTCGATGAGGCTGGACACCGAGCCGTAGCGGGCACCGCCCACGTTGGAGCCGGAGATCTGGAACTGCTTCGTGTACCACAGCGGGGCCGCCGGGATGACGTTCTCCATCAGGTAGTGGTGCGCTTCCTTCCAGGTCTTGGCGGCGTCGGTCGGGTTCTGCGTCAGCGCCTTCTTGATGAGGGCGTCGACCTTCGGGTCCTTGACGTGCGAGTAGTTCGCGGAGCCGTCGAAGACCTGCGAGCCGTCGTAGATCGGGGTGACGACCGTGCCCGGGGACGGCCAGTCCTGGCCCCAGCCGGTGATGTAGGCGTCGTACGGGTTCTTGAGCTTGCCGATCTGCTCGTAGTAGCTCGCCGCGTCGACCTCCTTGGCGACGACGTCGAACCCGACCTTGGTGAGGGCGTCCTCGATGGCGACCTTGCGCTTCTGGCCGGCCTCGCTGTTGGCGTAGGCGAAGACGATCTTCTTCTCGGCGGCCGGGACGCCCTTGAGGATCTCCTTCGCCTTGGCGATGTTGCCCTGCGGGGTCTTCAGCCGGCCGTAGGGGTCGTAGCTCGGCTCGTAGCCGGGCAGCGTCGGCGCGAAGTAGTTCGGCGCGACGTCACCGCCGTAGGCGCCGCCCTCACCGGCGATGAGGGACTTGGAGTTGACCGCGTAGGTGACGGCCTCGCGGACCTTCTTGTCCTTGACCCGGTCGAGGTTGAAGGTCAGGGTCATGACGTAGGGCTGGTAGCCCTTGACCGTGCGCTTGCTGGCCTCGGGGTTGTTGATGACGTCCTGGATCTGCGTGGCCTCGACGCCGTTGGTGAGCTGGATGGCGTTCTTGTTGTCACCCTCGTCCGCGATCAGGCGCTTGGTCTGGGTGGACTCGGTGACGCCGAACTGGATGGTGAAGCCGTCGACGTACTGGTGGCGCACGGAGTCCGTCTTCGGGTCCCAGTTGGTGTTCTTGACCAGCTTCAGCGTCTTGCCGGCCTTGTTCTCGGCGATCTTGTACGGGCCGGTGGAGACCGGCTTCTTCTCGTACCTCTCCTTGGTGTCGCCCTTGGCCGGGACGACGGCGTAGCCGGCCATGGCGAGCGTCTGCGGCAGGTCCGGGCGCGGCTGGTCGAAGTGGAAGACCACGGTCTTGTCGTCCGGGGTGTCCAGCACGGAGGCCGGCAGGTGCTTGCCGTCGAAGCCGCCGCCGGGCAGGGCCTTGCGGTAGTCGGCGCCGCTCAGCCAGGTCTGGAGGTAGGTGGGGCCGTCGAAGATGAACTTCGCGTACAGGCGCTCCACGCTGTGCCGGACGTCGGCCGACGTGATCGGGTTGCCGTTCTCGTCCTTGATGCCGTCCTTCAGCGTGAAGGTCCAGGTCTTGCCGCCGTCGGAGGACTTGCCGGAGTCGGTGGCGAGGTCACCGACGACCGACACGTTGCCCTTGTCGTCCTCCTGGAACTGGGTCAGGCGGCGGAAGAGCAGGTTGGCGACCTGGCCGGCGTCGGAGACGTAGATCTGGCCGGGGTCCAGGTGGGACAGGCCCGCCTCCTGGTACACCGTGATCGTGCCGCCGGGTTTGGCGCCGGGCACGTCCTTCGCGGGTCCGGTCGAACCCGCGGCGTCGACGTAGGTGACCGCCTTCGACTGGACCGCCGCTTCCTTCTGGTCCTTCTTGGAGTCCTTGCCGGACTTGCCGCCCTCGTTCTTGGAGCAGCCCGTGAGAGCCAGGGAGCCGGCCGCGATGGCGATCACTACGGCACGCGCTCCGCGGGCGCGATGAGACATCATGTGGCGAATCCACCTACCTGTCGGTTGTTATCCGTGAGATCTGCCGGGCGCCGGCCGGGTGCGGGCCGGCGGGGGCGGCAGCCACCCCCACCCAACGGACGACCTACCGCCCGGACTTGGGGTCGAACGCGTCCCGTACGGAGTCCCCGAGGAGGTTGAAGCACAGGACGAAGATCACCAGCGCCACCCCGGGGAAGAACATGAACGCCGGGTCCTGCTCGGCGTACCGGGCGCCGGCGGCGAAGAGGCGTCCCCAGTCGGGCGTCGGCTCGACGAACCCGACGCCCGCGAAGGACAGGAAGGCGATGCTGAGGATGGTGCTGGGCAGTTGGTACGTGAACTGCACCAGGATCGGGGTGACGACGTTGGGCAGGATCTCCTTGCGCACGATCCGCCACGGCGAGGCGCCCGAGACCTTGGCCGCCTCCACGAACTCCCGTTCGCGCAGGGACAGTACGGTCGACCGGACCAGTCGGGCCATGCCCATCCAGCCCAGCAGCCACAGCACGATCAGCATGGCGAGGGCACGGAAGTAGGTCGGTGTCTCCTCGCGGGGGTCCACGAAGAAGGATGTGACGACGGGCATGAAGGCGATGAAGAACAGCTGTTGCGGGAAGGAGAGGAAGAAGTCGGTGCCGCGGCCGATCCAGTAGTCCGTGCGACCGCCGAAGTACCCGCCGATCAGGCCGATCACGACACCGGTGACCATGATGAGGACGGTGATGCCGAGCGCCATGTACAGCGAGGTGCGCATGCCGTACAGCAGCATGGCGTAGAGGTCGCGGCCGTACTGCGGTTCGACGCCGAACCAGTGGTCGCCGGAGACGCCCCCCAAGTACCCCAGCGGAAGCCCGAATTCGTCGAGGACGGGCTTGTCGGCGTAGGTGGGGTCCTGGCCGTACAGGGTGTACGGATCAGTGCCCGACAGCTTCGCCAGCAGCGGTGCGAGCAGGGCGACGACGAAGTAGCCGATCACCACCACGGCGCAGATGACGCCCGTGCGGTCGCGCTTGAAGCGCAGCCACATCAGCTGGCCGGGGGACCGGCCCGCGAGCTTGACGGGTTCGCTCTTCGTCTCCGGCCCTGGCGCGCCGTCGACGACGACCGAAGCCCCGCCGCCCTCTATATCGATAGGACTTGTCACGGTTCGTCCGTTTCACAGGTATGAGCGTGAGAGGTGTCCGCGTACTCCGAGAACGCGCGTGACCGCAGTCGGACGCGCGTAGTTACCGGGGTTCCCTCCTCATGACTTCACGTGTTCACCAACTGGCGAGGGTTTCCGTCTTCCCTCCGACACCCCTGACGGAGGGTCAGAAACCCCGTGGTGCTCGTGAGTCGGCGCTGTCCCCACAGCGCGAGACCCATTGACCCGAGCGCTACGCGGCTAACTATCTGCCATGGGTCGACCACCGACCACTGCCCGTAGATCTCAATTCAGTCACAGCTCACGCCTACACCTTCCAAAATCTGGACAAACTGTTCGCCAGAAGAAGGCGCGAAACGGACTTGTTACATGGCTATCGGGCAGTGATCTCCGCATGTCGGACATGGGGCGCCCGAAAACCGGTTGCAAAAAGCCCGGGTTCCCCCACGATGGGGGAACCCGGGCTCAGGTGGCCGGGAAGATGGCCTGGAATCAGCTGTGCTTGGCGCGGCTCGCGGCCCGCGCCCGCTCCCGCTGGTCGAGCACGACCTTGCGGATGCGAACGGCCTCCGGGGTCACCTCGACACACTCGTCGTCGCGGCAGAACTCCAGCGACTGCTCCAGCGACAGCTTGCGCGGCGGCACGATCGACTCGGTCACATCGGCCGTCGAGGACCGCATGTTGGTGAGCTTCTTCTCCTTGGTGATGTTGACGTCCATGTCGTCGGAGCGGGAGTTCTCGCCGACGATCATGCCCTCGTACACCTCGGTGCCCGGCTCCACGAAGAGCACGCCGCGCTCCTGAAGGTTCGTCATCGCGAACGCGGTGACAGCACCGGAGCGGTCGGCGACCAGGGAGCCGTTGTTCCGGGTCTGGAGCGGGCCGGCCCACGGCTCGAAGCCCTCGTGGATGGAGTGGGCGATGCCCGTGCCACGGGTCTGCGTCAGGAACTCGGTACGGAAGCCGATCAGGCCGCGGGAGGGGACGACCCACTCCATGCGGACCCAGCCGGAGCCGTGGTTGGACATGTTGTCCATGCGGCCCTTGCGCACGCCCATGAGCTGGGTGACGGCACCCATGTGCTCCTCGGGAACGTCGATCGTCATGCGCTCCATCGGCTCGTACGTCTTGCCGTCGACCTCCTTGGTGACGACCTGCGGCTTGCCGACGGTCAGCTCGTAGCCCTCGCGGCGCATGGTCTCGACCAGGATGGCGAGCGCCAGCTCACCACGGCCCTGCACCTCCCAGGCGTCCGGACGCTCGGTCTCCAGGACACGGAGGCTGACGTTACCGATCAGCTCGCGGTCCAGGCGGTCCTTGACCTGGCGGGCGGTGACCTTGCGGTCCTTGACGGCCGCCTTCTTGTCGGCGCCCTTGCCGGTGGCGCCACGGCCGACCAGCGGGGAGGTGTTGGTGCCGATCACCATGGAGATCGCCGGCTCGTCGACCTTGATCAGAGGCAGCGCGACCGGGTTCTCCGGGTCGGCCAGGGTCTCGCCGATCATGATGTCCGGGATACCGGCCACCGCGCAGATGTCACCCGGGCCCGCCTTCTCGGCCGGCTTGCGGGTGAGCGCCTCGGTCATCATCAGCTCGGAGATGCGGACGTTCTGCACGGAGCCGTCGCGCTTGATCCAGGCGACCGTCTGGCCCTTGCGCAGCTCGCCCTGCTCGACACGGAGCAGCGCGATACGGCCGAGGAAGTTGTCGGCGTCCAGGTTGGTGACGTGCGCCTGGAGCGGGGCGCCCTCCTCGTAGGTGGGGGCCGGGATGTGCTCCAGGATGGTGGAGAAGAACGGCTCCAGGCTGGTGGAGTCCGCCGGGACCGTGCCGTTGTCCGGCTTGGTCAGCGAGGCGATGCCGTCACGGCCGCAGGCGTAGACGATCGGGAACTCGATCTGCTCCTCGTCCGCGTCCAGGTCGAGGAAGAGGTCGTAGGTCTCGTTGACGACCTCGTCGATGCGGGCGTCCGGGCGGTCCGTCTTGTTGATGCACAGGATGACGGGGAGCCGGGCCTGGAGCGCCTTGCGCAGTACGAAGCGGGTCTGCGGCAGCGGGCCCTCGGAGGCGTCCACCAGCAGCACGACGCCGTCGACCATCGACAGACCGCGCTCGACCTCGCCGCCGAAGTCGGCGTGGCCGGGGGTGTCGATGATGTTGATGGTGATGGGCTCCCCGCCGTCCTTCGGGTGGTACTTGACCGCCGTGTTCTTGGCGAGGATCGTGATGCCCTTCTCACGCTCCAGGTCGTTCGAGTCCATGACGCGGTCGTCGACCTGGTCGAGCTGGTGGGCGGCGAAGGCACCGGCCTGCTTCAGCATCCCGTCGACGATGGTGGTCTTGCCGTGGTCGACGTGGGCGACGATGGCGACGTTGCGGATGTCGTGACGCGTAGAAAACGCAGTCATATTGTGGCGTACTCCCGGAGTGTGCGGACTGCCCTGCGCGTACGTCCGTGTCGCGCGGGCCCTGCCGGGCTGGACACGCCACGGCCTCACCCCATGGTACGTGGCCGCTGCCGCAGGAGCTCGCCGGGATACGTCGGTGCAGCTCAGGCCGCCTCCCACGCACCCGGCGGCGGCTATTTGGCCGGGCTCGGCGAAACCTTCGCCCCCTTCTTCAGGAAGCCCATGTCCTCGTAGACCGGCGTCCCGAAGCCGAAGGCCCCGGCGTTCACCACGTTCTTCCGGACCCCCACGAGCTGGGGCCGCTGGTAGAGCGGGATCGAGCCGGCGGCGGCCCAGATGCGGGAGTCGGCCTTGCGGATCAGGGAACGCGCCTCGTCCTCGTCCAGCGTGGTCGCGGCCTGGTCGAAGAGCTGGTCGACCTGGTCCGTGCCGACCCGTGTGTAGTTCTGCTCGACGTTCACCGAGCCGTCCGCCGCCGCGACCGGCTTGGCGTAGATGGGCCGGGCGTCGGTCGCCGGGAACGCGGAGGAGGGCCAGGAGTACAGGGCGAGGTCGTAGTCGCCGGCGGCGACGTGGTCCTTGAAGTAGCTCTCGTCGGAGACCTTCGTGATCGTCGTGCGGATACCGACCTGCTCCAGCATCGCGGAGATCCGCTCGGCGACCGAGTTCAGCGTGTCCGAGCCGGACCCGGAGGGCAGGACGAAGCGCAGCGCGAGCGCCTTGCCGTCCTTCGCGAGCGGTCCGGCGGGCGCGGCGGCCGGGGCGGCCGTGCCCTGGGGCGCGTACGCGCCGGGCGCGCCGCCGTGCTTGCCCTCCCGCACGAGGTGCTGGTCGGGGTGCTCGTGCTGGTCGCCGGCCGACTCGTGGTGCTTGCCCTTGCCGTCGCCGTCGGAACCGCCGTGGCTCCCGCCGTCGGCCTGGCTCCCGCCGTCGCCGGACCCGTCGTCACGGCCCTTCTCGTCGTCGTCCTCCCCGACGATGTACTCGCCGTCCTTGCCGCCGTTCGACACGTCCTCGGCGGGGCGCTCGGGGCCGGCCGCCTTCTCGGCCTTCTTCGGCTCCTTGATCGGGCCGCCGCGCACCCAGCCGGCGTCGGCGAGCAGCGCCTGCGCCTCCTTGGCGTCCTGGCCGCCGATCGCGCCGCTGCCGTCGGCGTAGGCGGCCTGCCCGGACAGGGCGAGGTGGCTGCCGACCGGCACGGCGGGCAGCCCCAGCGGGGTGAGCACCAGCCGGGCCAGCTCCACGCGGTCCAGGGCGCGGGCGACGGCCCGGCGGACCCGTTCGTCGGCGAGGGGACCTGTGGCGCCGTTGAGGGCGAGCTGGGTGTAGGCGGGCTCCAGGGACTTGCGGACCTCGACGTCCCGCAGCGCCTGCTGCTGCTCCAGGTAGCGGGTGATGGCCTTGCGCAGCTTCTGCTTGCCGGCGTGCACTTGGTCGGAGTCGAAGCCGTGCGCGAGCGCCCAGTCGCGCAGCTTCTTCGCGGAGGTCTTGCCCCCGGCGCCCTGGAGGGGGGTGCCGGTGCCCTTGGCGCGGCCCGCGAGGCCGATCCGCTGGGCGTCGGCGGAGTCGATCTCGGCGAGGTCCACGCTGCCGTCGGCGAGGGCGGCGGCCCGCTTGTCGCGCGCCACGGCGTGCAGCACGATCCCGTTCAGCTTGGCGGGCTTCCCCCACCAGCGGGGGTTGCGGGTGAGGACGACGTCCTTCTTGGCGGTGTCCACCTTCTCGACCTTGAAGGGCCCGGCGGTGACCTTCAGCTTGCGCCGGGCGCCGTCGTTGAAGGCGTCCGGGGTGCCCATGACGTCCTTCGGGTACAGCGGGGAGAACAGCGACTTCCAGTCGGCGTAGGGGCGGGAGAAGGTGACCCGGACCTGGAGGTCGCTGGCGCCGCGCTCGATCTTGGCGATCCGGTCGTAGCCGGCGTTGCGGGCGGTCCAGAAGGCACTGTTCTTACCGGACAGGGCGCGCCACTGGGCGACGAAGTCGGCGGCGCCGATCTCCCGGCCGTCGGTCCAGACGGCCTGCTGGTTCAGCTTGTACAGCACGACCTGGCGCGGCTCGGTCTCGATGACCTCGGCCGACTCCAGGTAGGCCGGGTTGGCCACCGGCCTGCCTGCGGCGTCCAGCCGGAACATGGACGGCAGCACGGCCTGGGCGACACGGCTGGTGCCGGCGTCGGCGTCGGCCTGGAAGGTGTTCAGGGTCTCCGGTACGGCGTCCACGGCCCACTTCAGGGTGCCACCGTCGGCGACCTTGTCACGGGTGACCAGGGCGATGTCCTGCGGTGCGAGCGGGGTGCCGGCCTCGTCGTCCTCGCCGCAGCCGGCGAGGAGGGGCACGGCCAGGGCGCTCGCGCTGAGGAGGGCGAGGGCCCGCCTCACCCGCCGGGACCGGTCGCCGGCCGACTGCGGGGGCGTCATGGCTGGTCGCGCCCCGCGGCAGAGCCGCCCGTCGATGGAGCCTCGCACCCCTTCGGGGCGCTGCCCAACGCCGTCGTAGGACATCTCTGCTACCTCCAGGAAGCCACGGGCCTTATGCTCGCATTTGTCGGTATATGGAGCTGATCACGTTTGGCGGTATATGGAGCTGATCAGATCTATGCGGCCACTGAAGAGGAAAGGATCCGGCCACGGTGGGCGACACGGCGACGACGGCCGGTAAGCCCACCCGTGCGGCGCAACACACCGGGCGGTGCATCCGTACGCCTCGGCCAATCGCTGCACATCCCTTCACACCGGCGGGCGCGAGGCGCAACACTCCAAGGCGCATGAACGTTGCCGCCCATGACCGCCGGACCCGCGGAAGCGAGGGCAAGTCATGTCCGTGCACGACGACATCAACGCCGTCCAGCGCTGTCTCGACGACCTCAACCGGTCGGTGAGCCGCCTGGAACACCAGCTCGGCAGCGCTCTGGAGATACGCCGGGTCCGCCTGGACGCCGACCATCTGCGTGAGAGCGTGGCACTGCTGCGGGAGGCCGCCGCGGCCCCGGCCACGCCGCACCGGCCCGACCTCGTCACCATCTCCGACGCGCCGTACGACATCAGCCTGTGGACGGACTCGGACGACGAGGGCCTGGGCGCCCGCGACCGCCGCGCCCCCTGACACTCCCCCGAACCGACCGGAGTCCCCCTTGGCTACTGGTACGGAACCCCAACACAACAGCGGTGGCGTACACGCCCGTACGCGCGCCGCGATCGCCGCCCCGCACCTGCGGACCGACCGCTGGTGGCTGGCGCCCGCCGCCACCGCGGCCGGCCTGCTGGCCTTCGTCGTCTACTCGACCTGGCGGGCCTTCGCGAACGCCCACTACTACGCGGCCCCGTACGTCTCGCCGTTCTACTCGCCGTGCCTGGCGGAGAACTGCCGGACGATGCGCGCCGGGCCCAACGCCGACCTCTTCGGGGGCTGGTGGGCAATCTCCCCCGCTGTCATCATCCTGATCTTCCCGCTCGGCTTCCGGCTGACCTGCTACTACTACCGCAAGGCGTACTACCGCGCCTTCTGGGCGTCCCCGCCCGCCTGCGCGGTGGCCGAGCCGCACCGGACGTACACCGGCGAGACCCGCTTCCCGCTCATCCTGCAGAACGTCCACCGGTACTTCTTCTACGCCGCCCTGCTGGTGGCCGGCGTGCTGACGTACGACACCGTGCTGGCCTTCCGGGACGAGCACTACCGGTGGGGGCACATGGGTCTCGGCACCCTGGTCTTCCTCGCCAACATCGGGCTGATCTGGGCGTACACCCTCTCGTGCCACTCCTGCCGGCACATCGTCGGCGGCAAGCTCAAGCACTTCTCCCGGCACCCCGTGCGCTACCGCGCGTGGCAGTTCGTCGGCCGGCTCAACGCCCGCCACATGCAGCTCGCCTGGGCCTCGCTGCTGAGCGTGGCGCTCGCCGACTTCTACGTCTACCTGGTCGCGTCCGGGGTCTTCGACGACCCGCGCTTCTTCTAGAGATCCAGTGAGGGACTGACTGATGTCCGTGGTCGACCGGCAGGAGTGGGACGTCGTCGTGGTCGGCGCCGGGGGCGCGGGCCTCCGCGCGGCGATCGAGGCGCGCGAGCGGGGCGCCCGTACGGCGGTGATCTGCAAGTCCCTGTTCGGCAAGGCGCACACGGTGATGGCCGAGGGCGGCATCGCGGCGGCGATGGCCAACGCCAACGAGCACGACACCTGGCAGGTCCACTTCCGCGACACCATGCGCGGCGGCAAGTTCCTCAACCAGTGGCGGATGGCCGAACTGCACGCGCAGGAGGCCCCGGACCGGGTGTGGGAGCTGGAGACCTGGGGCGCGCTGTTCGACCGTACGAAGGACGGCCGCATCTCGCAGCGGAACTTCGGCGGGCACGAGTACCCGCGCCTGGCCCACGTGGGCGACCGCACGGGCCTGGAGCTGATCCGCACGCTCCAGCAGAAGATCGTCGCGCTCCAGCAGGAGGACTTCAGGGAGACCGGGGACTACGAGTCCCGGCTGAAGGTCTTCCAGGAGTGCACGGTCACCCGGATCCTCAAGGACGGCGACCGCGTCTCGGGCGTGTTCGCCTACGACCGTGAGACCGGCCGCTTCCTCGTCCTCCAGGCACCGGCCGTCGTCCTCGCGACCGGCGGCATCGGCAAGTCCTTCAAGGTCACGTCCAACTCGTGGGAGTACACGGGCGACGGCCACGCGCTGGCGCTGCTGGCGGGCGCCCCGCTGCTCAACATGGAGTTCGTGCAGTTCCACCCGACGGGCATGGTCTGGCCGCCGTCGGTGAAGGGCATCCTCGTCACCGAGTCGGTCCGCGGGGACGGCGGGGTGCTGCGCAACTCCGAGGGCAAGCGGTTCATGTTCGACTACATCCCGGACGTCTTCAAGGAGAAGTACGCCGAGTCGGAGGAGGAGGCCGACCGGTGGTACGAGGACCCGGACCACAACCGCCGGCCGCCCGAACTGCTCCCCCGCGACGAGGTGGCCCGCGCCATCAACGCCGAGGTGAAGGCGGGCCGGGGCTCCCCGCACGGCGGGGTCTTCCTGGACGTGTCGACCCGGATGCCGGCCGAGGTGATCCGGCGCCGGCTGCCGTCCATGTACCACCAGTTCAAGGAGCTGGCGGACGTCGACATCACGGCCGAGGCGATGGAGGTCGGACCGACCTGCCACTACGTGATGGGCGGCATCGCGGTCGACTCCGACACGGCGGCGGCCCGCGGGGTGCCCGGGCTGTACGCGGCCGGTGAGGTGGCGGGCGGCATGCACGGCTCCAACCGGCTCGGCGGCAACTCCCTCTCCGACCTGCTGGTCTTCGGGCGCCGGGCCGGCTGGCACGCGGCGGAGTACGCCCGCGGGCCGGCCCAACGCCGCCCGCCCGTGGACGACGCCCAGGTCGGCACGGCGTCGGCGGAGGCGCTGCGGCCGTTCTCCGCCGGGGCGGAGGGCGAGGCGGGGCCGCCGGAGAACCCGTACACCCTGCACCAGGAACTCCAGCAGGCGATGAACGACCTGGTCGGCATCATCCGCCGCGAGGGCGAGATGGAGCAGGCCCTGCACAAGCTGGCGGAGCTGCGGGTCCGGGCCCGGCGGGCCGGCGTCGAGGGCCACCGCCAGTTCAACCCCGGCTGGCACCTCGCCCTGGACCTCAGGAACATGCTGCTGGTCAGCGAGTGCGTGGCCCGGGCCGCGCTGGAGCGCACCGAGTCGCGCGGCGGGCACACCCGCGAGGACCATCCCCGGATGGACCCGGCCTGGCGCAACGTGAACCTGCTGTGCACCCTCTCCGACCCCACCGGCGGCCTCGCGGCGACCGACCCGGCCCGCGGCCAGATCCGCCTCACCCGCGAGACCACCGAACCCATCCGCCCGGACCTGCTCGCCCTCTTCGAGAAGGAGGAGCTGGTCAAGTACCTCGCCGAAGAGGAGCTGTACGAGTGAGCAGCTACGAAGCCCGCTTCCAGGTGTGGCGGGGCGACGAACAGGGCGGCGGCCTCAAGGACTTCACGGTCGAGGTGAACGACGGCGAGGTGGTCCTGGACATCGTCCACCGCCTCCAGGCCACCCAGGCGCCCGATCTCGCCGTGCGCTGGAACTGCAAGGCGGGCAAGTGCGGTTCGTGCTCTGCGGAGGTCAACGGCCGGCCCCGGCTGCTGTGCATGACCCGCATGTCGGTCTTCGACCGCGCGGAGACGATCACGATCACCCCGCTGCGCGCCTTCCCGGTGATCCGGGACCTGGTGACGGACGTCGGCTTCAACTACCAGAAGGCGCGCGAGGTGCCGGCCTTCGTGCCGCCCCCCGGTCTGGGCCCCGGCGAGTACCGCATGTTCCAGGAGGACGTGGACCGCCCGCAGGAGTTCCGCAAGTGCATCGAGTGCTTCCTGTGCCAGAACACCTGCCATGTGGTGCGCGACCACGAGGAGAACAAGCAGGCGTTCGCCGGCCCCCGCTACCTGATGCGCGTCGCCGAACTCGACATGCACCCGCTGGACGCGGCCGCCGATACCGGCCTGGACCGCGGACGCGCCGCCCAGGACGACCACGGCCTCGGCTACTGCAACATCACCAAGTGCTGCACCGAGGTCTGCCCCGAGGGCATCAAGATCACCGACAATGCCCTGATCCCGCTGAAGGAACGCGCGGTGGACCGCAAGTACGACCCGCTGGTCTGGCTGGGTTCGAAGATCAGGAGGCGGTCGGGGGCGTAGCCACCCAGTCCTCCCGGTACGCCCGCCAGTCCGCCTCGGTGGCCGCGAAGTCCACGTAGAGGGCGACGCCGAAGCGGGCGCGGTCGGCGTCCGTGCGGCTCAGGCCGAGGCGGACCCCGCGCACGGCGGCCGGGACCGTCTCGGCGTGCGCCCAGTGGCCGAACCGGTTCTCGTGGTAGAAGGGCAGGCCCATCAGCAGGTCGGTGCTCTCGGGGGTGACCTCCAGGGCGAGGCTGGTCTGCTGGGCCACATAGCCGCCGTACAGGCTCTGCAGCGGCTGCATGGTGTCGTACGACATGACGGCGATCTGGTCCACACGGCGGGCCACCTGTCCGAAGTACGCCTGCGACCACCACTTGGGGTGGCCGGTGGTCGTGCCCCAGAAGGAGTGGAAGGCGGGCAGCGGGTCGATCTGGTGGGCGGCGACGGAGAGGACGGCGCCCCGGGCGTGGGTGAGGCCGCGCAGGTCGTCGAGGAGGGACAGGTAGTCGCGGTCGCCGGAGTGCAGGGGTTCCAGGTCGAAGTGGGTGCCCTCGAAGCCGGCGGCGAGGATCTGCCGGGCCGAGGTGACGATCGCCGCCCGGGTCGCGGCGCGCTCCAGGCGCAGGCCGTCCGGGCTCTCCGTGGCCAGCTTGTCGCCGAGCCAGGCCTGGACGCGGACGCCGGGGAGTTCCCGGTGGACGGCCGCGATCAGCCGGCGGGCCTTCGGATACGCCGACGCCGGAAGGGTCCCGTCGTGTTCGAGAGGCCCCGCGTGGACGTACAGGTCGCGGATCCCGGTGCCCCTCAGCCGGCGGGCGAGGGCCTCGACGTCCCGGTCGGTCCTCCGCCCGTCCACCCAGGCGTGCCCGAGCCAGAGGGCGTCCTGGTGGCGGGTACGGGTGCCGGGGGCCGGATCGCCGGTGTAGTTGAGCCGGAGGGCCGTCTCGGCGGTGAGGAGGGGGAGCAGGAGGACGGCGAGGAGACCGGCGGCGATCCGCAGCAGACGGCGTGTGCGGGGGCGGGCGCGGGGGGTGGGCTGGGTGGCGGGGTCGTCCGGGTGGGGATGTTGCCGCTCGGCGCGGGGCTGCTCCTCGCGCAGGGGCGCGGCACCGCGTTGTTCGTCCCGTGCTTCGTCGGTCGGGTCCTCGCCGGTCCGTGCTTCGTCGGTCGGATCTTCGTCGGTCCGGTCTTCGTCGGTCCGGTTCTTGTCGGGCCGGATGTCGTCGGTCCGGTTCTCGTCCATTGCGCCCCCCTGTCCGCCTGGTCCCCCACCCGTATCCATCCCGCTCGCGGAGCCGTCTACCTGCCCATACGCTCCGAAATGTGACGTCCTCGCTGTTCCGGGGCCGGCCCCGGCGGGCCACCGCGCACATACGGGTGCGGGTGGCGCATGCCGTGCTGGGCGCCCTGGTGGGGGCCGGGTGGCTGATGTTGCCGGTGATGACGGTGGATGCCCGTGATCCGGTTCCCGTGACCCCCGCCGGCGCGGTGGCGAGCGCTGTCGCGCCGCAGCAGGCCGGCACGTCGGCCGCCGACCTCGTACTGCCGCTCATCGCCGGGGTCGCGGCCGTGGCCCTGGCCGGATACGGCTGGCTGCGGCGCACCCGCCGGGCCCGGACCCGGACGACCCCGGGGATCGTCTCGACGCATCCGCCCGTGCCCGCCCCGGCCGACTCCGAACGCCAGGCCAGGGCGGCACTGCGGCTGGCCGACGACTGTGTGCGGGCCGGCCGGGAGGAACTGTCGTTCGTGCGGGAACGGTTCGGGGAACAGCGGACCGAGCCGTTCACGCACGCGCTGCGGGCCGCCGAGACGGAGCTGTCGGCGGCGTTCGCGATCTGGCGGCGGTACGAGGAGGGCGTCCCGGAGGAGGCGGGTGCCCGGCGCCAGGCGCTGGTCGGGGTGATCGGCCGCTGCGCGGAGTCCGGGCGCCGGCTGGACGGGGAGGCGGAGGCGCTGGACCGGTTGCGGGGCCTCGCGGCGGACGAGGACGGGATGCGCGCGGCGCTGGAGGTGGCCGAGGAGCGGTTCCGGGAGCTGGCGGCGCGGACCATGGCCGCGCAGCGGACCCTGGCGGCGCTGCGGGAGCGGTACGCGCCCTCGGCCACCGGGTCCGTCACCGGGTACGTCGAACAGGCCAAGGACCGGCTGGTGTTCGCCGGCGCGCGGCTGAACGAGGCCCGGCAGGCCGCCGATGTGGGCGAGACGCTGAGGGCCGCGTGGCAGTTGCGGGCCGGCGAGGGTGCGGTGGCCCAGGCGGGGGTGCTGGTGGGCGGCGTGGAGCGGCTCGCGGACCAGGTGCGGGTGGCGGCGGGGCTGGTACCGGCCGCGCTGACCGGCGCGGAAGCGGAGTTGGCGACGGCCCGCGGCACTGCGCCGACACCGGCCGAGCCGCATGCCCGGCCGACGCCCACGGGGCCGACGCCGGCCCGCCCCGAGACCGGGCAGGCCCCGCCGGCCTCGGGCGAACCGCCTGCCCGGTCCCCCCACGTCGACGAGGCGCTGGCGGCGGTCCGGCACACCTCACCGGCGTCGGACGAGCCGCCCGTCCAGCCGACGCCCACCGACGAAGGGCCGACGCCGGCCCGCGCCGAGACCGAGCAGGCCCCGCCGGCCTCGGGCGAACCGCCTGCCCGGTCCCCCCACGTCGACGGGGCGCTGGCGGCGGTCCGGCACACCTCACCGGCGTCGGACGAGCCGCCCGTCCAGCCGACGCCCACCGACGAAGGGCCGACGCCGGCCCGCGCCGAGACCGAGCAGGCCCCGCCGGCCTCGGGCGAACCGCCTGCCCGGCCTGCCCATGTCGACGGGGTGCTGGCGGCGGTCCGTGCGGAGCTGACCGGTGGGCCGTACGACCCGCTGGACGCGCTGCGCCGGATCACCCGGGCCGTCCAGCGGCTGACGGGGGTGCGGTCGGGGGTGCTGGGCACGGCGGCGCTGCTCGTGGCGCGGAGTTCGGTCGCCGGGGCGGAGGAGTTCGTCGGGGTGCACCGGGGGGCGGTGGGTACGGAGGCCCGGGCCCGGCTGGCGGAGGCGGTCCGCGAGCTGGGCACGGACAACGCGGGGTGGGCCGACGTCGTGGCCGGGCAGGCGCGGAGGCTGGCCGACCGGGATGTCCGGGCCCACGGCACCGAGGGAGACGCGGCCGGTCTCGCCGGTGCGCTCCTGGGCGGCATCCTCCTCGGAGAGGACCCGGACGGCGGTCCCCCGCCCGCGTTCGGCGGCCCACAGACCCGCTCCCGGCTGCACAGGTAATCCGGCCGAGACGCCCCCCGGACCGGCACCCGAAGCGTGGGCCCCTCAGGGCCCGGCCAGTCAGAACAGGCTCAGGAGTGCCTCTGCCGGGTCGGTGAGGTGGCCCTCTCCGCCGGGCAGCGGCAGCTCGAACCAGACCGTCTTGCCGCGGGGGGTGCGCCGGGAGCCCCAGGCCGCGCTGAGCAGCCCGACCAGTTGGAGTCCGCGTCCGCCCTCGTCGGTGTCCCGGGCCCGTCGGCGCCGGGGCTGGACCAGGCCGGAGTCCCAGACCTCGCAGACCAGGGTGCGGTCCAGCAGCAGCCGTAGCCTGATGTCCCCCTCGCCGTACCGGAGCGCGTTCGTCACCAGCTCGCTGACCAGCAGTTCCGTCGTGTCGACCAGCGGCTCCAGATCCCAGGACAGCAACTGTCCGCGGGCGTACTCCCGGGCCCGGCCCACACTGCGCGGCTCGCGCGGCAGCGTCCAGTCGCCGACGGACTCGGCGGGCAGCCCCTGCACCCGGGCCATCAGCAGGGCGATGTCGTCCTCGCCGTGGTGGGTGTCGAGGGTGTTGAGGACGTGGTCGCAGACGTCCTCCAGGGGCCGGGCGGGGTCGGTGAGCGCGCCGACGAAGGCCTGGAGCCCCTCGTCCAGCGGATGGTCGCGGGATTCGACCAGGCCGTCCGTGTACAGCGCGAGCAGCGCCCCCTCGGGGAGTTCGACCTCGACCTCCTCGAACGGCTCGCCGCCCACGCCCAGCGGCATACCCGGCGGCACGTCGAGCATCAGCGCCGCCTCACCGGGCTCCACCAGCACCGGCGGCAGATGCCCGGCGTTGGCGAACGTACAGCGTCTGGTGACGGAGTCGTAGACGGCGTACACGCACGTCGCGAGGTACACCTCGGAGAGGTCCGCGTCCCGGGGCTGACGGGCCGTACGGGTCGCCTGCTGGACACCGCCCGGGGTGCCGAGGCCCCGCGCGATCTCGTCCAGCGCCGAGAGCACTTCCGCCGGTTCCAGGTCCAGCAGGGCCAGCGTGCGGACGGCGGTGCGGAGTTCGCCCATCGCCACCGCCGCCCTGAGGCCCCGGCCCATGACGTCCCCGACCACCAACGCGGTGCGGTGACCGGGGAGTTCGATGACGTCGAACCAGTCGCCGCCCACCTCCGTCGCCGCGTTGCCGGGCAGGTAGCGGCAGGCGATGTCCAGGCCGGACGCCTCGGGGTCGCCGGGTGGGAGCAGGGAGCGTTGCAGTATCAGCGCCCGTTCGTGTTCCCGGCGGTACAGGCGCGCGTTGTCGATGCAGACGGCGGCCCGTGCGGCCAGTTCGACCGCGAGGTCACGGTCGCGGTCGCCGAACGGCTCGCTGCCCTTCGTCCGGGCGAACTGCGCGAGTCCCACGACCGTGTCGTGGGCGACCATCGGCACCGCCAGCGTGGACTGCACGAGACCGCCCTCCTCGGCGGGCACGTGCTGCGGACGGGCGGTGCGCAGGGCGTCCGCGCAGGGCGAGGTGAACGGGAAGTGGTGGACCGCGCCCACCTCGACGCGCTTGCCGGAACTGCCGAAGGGCGCGCCGGAGACGGCGCTGGCGTAGGCGACGCGGCGCAGTTCGGCGCTGCCGTCGGCGAGGCCGGGCGGGGTCTCGTCGCCGGTCAGCAGGCCCTGGTAGAGGTCGACGGTGGCGAGGTCGCAGAAGCCGGGGACGACGACGTCGAGGAGTTCGCGGGCCGTGGTCTCCAGGTCGAGGGAGTTCCCTATGCGGGCGCCGGCCTCGTTGAGCAGGGCGAGGTTGCGCCGGGCGGCTGCGGCCTCGCGGGCGGCGGCGCGACGGGAGGTGATGTCGGTGCCGAGCCAGGCGATGCCGATGGGCCGGCCGCTGCCGCTGTGCACGCGGTAGAGGTTGACCGACCAGTGCCGGCGTTCCTCGGAACCCGGGACGAAGCCGGTGACGTGCATGTCGGTGATGGACTCGCCGCTCTCCAGCACCCGCCGCAGGGTGGCCGAGACCCGCTCGGCCTCGCCGCGCGGCAGGTAGTCGTGAACTCCCTTGCCCCGGTGGTCGTCCGGGGTGCCGCCGAAGACGGAGACGAACCGCAGGTTGGCGCGGCGCACCCGCAGGTCCGTGTCGATCAGCAGGAAACCGAAAGGGGATTGACCGAAAATTGCCTGCGAGGCGGCGAGGTCGGTCTCGATGCTGCGTAGGGTGCGGACGTCCACGACGATGCACACGGCGGCCTTGTCGCCCTCGGCGGTGCGCGTCGGCATGACGTACACCTCGGCCAGGCCCTCCTCGCCGCGCGTGCCGTCCGGCCCGTCCGGCATCCGGAACGGCACCACTCCGGTCCACTCGCGCCCGTCGAGGATTTCGGCCATCTTCCGCTGGCCGCGCTCGCGCAGGTCCGGATCGATGAAGGCCTCTATCGGGTCCATGCCGACGGCGCGCGCGGCGGGGATGCCGAAGAGCTGCTCGGCGCGCAGGCTCCACTGGTCGACCAGCCCGCCGGGACTGATGGAGAAGGACGCGACCTTGATGTAGTCGTAGATGGAACCGGGCGGACTGCTCTGCCACATGGCGTCACCGGGTGCCGCGGCGGCCTCCGCGGCCTGCCTCCTCGCGCCGTCCGACGGGTCCTCGGACTCCGTGGCCTTCGCTGGTATCTCGCTCACGCGAACCGTCCCCTCCAGCTCACCGCGTCCGGCACCGGTCACCGGGGGCGGCTGCCCGCAGTATCCAGCACTACGGCGCCGCACGACACGGTGTTCACGATCACAGCTCGGTCCAGGTGCTTTTCAGACCGGTCCGTGACAACACTTCCACTCTTCTAACCAGGGAACACACCGCCGAATCACACACCGCGGGACCACGTGCGCCCCCGGCGCGCACCATGGACGGCACGCCGTCGGCTGTACACCCCCGTGCCCCTGTGTGTGCCGTGCCGTCACCCGGGCACCGCCAGTTCGAACCAGACGGTCTTTCCGTTCGCCCCGGGCCGGGTGCCCCAGCTCAGCGAGGAGCCGGCGACCAGCTGGAGGCCGCGTCCGCTCTCGTCCTCGGGGTGGGCGACGCGTTCGCGGGGCAGGTCGGGGAGCGGGTCGGAGACCTCCACGCGCAGCCTGCCGTCGAGCCCGGCGGGGCGGACGAGCCGTACGCCGATGGGGCCGGTGGCATGCCGCAACGAGTTGGTGACCAGCTCACTGACCAGCAGCGCGGCGAGGTCGGCGACGCAGTCGAGGTGCCAGCCGTGCAGCTGGGACCGGACCGCCGCGCGGGCGCTGCGCACGGCGCCCGGTTCGGCGGGAAACGTCCACTCGGCGCAGTCGCCATCGGTGTCGATCACGCCGATCACTTCCCAGGCCAGCGAGCCCACCCATGTCCGGTTTCATGGGGTTAATGGGCCCATACCCGATATCCGGGTGGCAGTACCGCGCGAGAGGGCGCACTGTGGCACGAACGGGCGCTCCCGCCCGGGGGCCGTGCACCTACGCCCCGCGCCCGATCGTGGGCGCCACCTCCCGGACCGCCGGGACATCCTGGTCGAGCCAGTCGACCTCCCAGATACGGTCCGGCGTCAGCCAGCGCAGTTCGTCGTGGTCCTGGAGCGGCCGGGGCGGGGGCGAGCCGGGGCGCAGGCGGGCGGTCCACACACGGAGGACGTACGGCGTCCGCAGCGGCCACTCGCCGGGCACACGGTCGACCGGCTCGGCGTCGACGCCCAGTTCCTCACGCAGCTCACGCACCAGCGCGTCCTCGGGTCGCTCCCCCGCCTCGACCTTGCCGCCGGGCAGCTCCCAGCGCCCGGCCAGGTCGGCGGGCGCGCTGCGGCGCGCGGCCAGCAGCCTGCCGCCGTCGAGCAGGGCGGCTCCCACCACCACGATCCGTTCCGCCCCGGGAGTCGTACGCGTCATGGGGCGGAGCCTACGGGAGCGCGCGACCGGTCAGTTCTGCGCGCCGTCCCCGTTCTGGCCGATGCGCTCGACCCAGTAGAGCTGTTTGTGCCCCCGGTCGTCGAGGCTGTCGGCGATCTTCTGCGCCTCGGCGCGGGTCGCGTACCGGCCGACTCGGTAGCGATTGCCGTTGTCGTCCTGCCGTATCACGATCCAGGGCAGGGACACCGTGCCCTCACTCATGGCCCCCACCGCCCGCGTTCCTTCTCGCACCGCCCCGCCCTCCCCCGGGCCCGGGCCCCCGCCGGGCCCCGTCCAAGGAAACCGCAATCCGCATATGCCCGAGCGTACGCCCAACCTTTACGCTGCGAATACGGCTTTTCACAAAGAGGTACGCATCGAGCCAGAACGCCGGGGGCGCACGGGACCGAACGCGCCGTCGGGAACGCGGCCGCCCCGGGTCGGGGGCATGCCGAAGGCACCCCGGGCCACCTGCGAGAACGGCCGGATCGATGCGGCTCGTGCGGCGTCGGCGGGGGCGGCACCGCGCCGGTGACGGCCCGGGCGGCGCATCGGGGTGTGCGCTACCTCACGCGCAGGGGCGCGCGGACGGCCGCCGGGCGGGGGCGTTCACTTGACGGGCAGGTGGTAGGCGACCCGGTAGCGGTCGGCCGGGATGACCACGTCGGCGGTCTCCACCGGGCGCCCGGAGGCGAAGTAGGTGCGCTGGACGACCAGGACCACGTGCCCGGGGACACCGCCGAGCAGGTGCAGTTCCTCGGCGAGACCGGGGCGGGCGCCGACCTCCTCGGTGACGTTGTCCACGATGATGTCGATGGCGCGCATGCGCTCGACCACGCCCATCCCGCCGAGCGGCCCCTCCTCCGGCAGCATCACCGGGGTGCGGCCGGTGACCGCGAGGGGTTCCCAGGAGGTGGAGAGCATCATCGGCTCGCCGCCCTCCCGGAACAGGTACTTGGTGCGCATGACCCGGTCGCCGGTCTGGATCGCGAGCCGCTCGGCGATGGCCGCCCCGGCCTCGGTCTGCGCGCTGCTGGACTCCCAGGTGCCGCGCACCGACGCGTCGGCCTGCTCCTGGCGGAACGGGGTGGCGCCGCCGGCCGGACGGTATCCGGAGCGGGCGACCCGCCGGGGCACGGGCCGCTCGCGCACGTACGTCCCCGAGCCGGAGCGGCCCTCGACCAGCCCCTCGGCCATCAGCACTTTGCGGGCCTCCAGCGCGACCGTGTCCGAGACGCCGTACTCCTCGCGGATGCGGGCCTGGGAGGGCAGGCGGGTGTGGGGCGGCAGTGAACCGTCGACGATCTTCTTGCGGAGATCACCCGCGACACGCAGGTACGCCGGCTGCTCACCGAAAGTCACTGGCCGCTCCCATCAGGTTGTACAGACAGCAACAGCCTGGCAACCCTGGGTTGAGCCATGCAAGCAAAGGCCAGAGAATCACTCGATGTGATGACAAAAGCCTGGGGTGGGCTTTACCCAGGCGCTTTCTGCCCCGTATAGGCGCGCTCTCACACCTCCAGACTCGCGCCCGCACCGTCCTCGCGCAGCGGCACGGTGGTGGACAGCCCCAGCGCCCTGCGCGCGGCGACCGCCCGGGACGGATCGATGAGGTCGTAGCCGGTGTCGTAGTGCTCGTAGAAGGCGTCCGCGTCCTCGGCCTTCGCGGCCTTCGCCCACTGCGCCCGCGCCTCGTCGAGGCCGGCGGCCAGCTCGGCGACCGGCCCGCGGGCGCCGGCCGGCCAGTCGCGGGCGCGCAGCATCCGGGCCTGCTCGCCCAGCGCGGCCGACACCCGGCCCGCCCAGGCCTTGTGCCCCGGCAGGTCGTCCTCGACGTACTCCTCGTCAGGAGCGGTGTCCAGCGCGGCGTTGAGGACGTGAGCGGCCTTCAGATAGGCGACCTGGTCGGCGTCGAGGACGGTCTCGTCGTTGCGCAGCGACCCGGTCAGGTCCTCGCCCTCGGCGGTGTTGCCGAACACGCAGGTGATCTCGCGGTCCCCGGCGGCCCAGCTGTCCTCGGTCGGCGTCAGGAAGTACACGTCGACGTCCCGCGGGACCGCCCAGCCGTCCATCGCGTAGCCGTCCTGGAGGCTCCAGCAGCGCTCGTCGGCGGTGCCGGCGACCGCGTCGTCCCCGGGGTAGGAACCACCGGGGAGCGTGACGGTCGCGAACACCTCGCCGTCGTGCGCGCCGGCGCACGAGACCTTGTCCACGTCGTACGTGTCACCGCTCAGCGCGCCCCCCGGCGTGTCGAAGCACTCGCCCTCGGCCAGCGTGAGGGTCCTGCCGCCGCGTGCGCCGTCCTCGAACCCGTGCCACAACGCCGAGGCGCCGCCCGTCGCGAGCAGCACCGCCCACAGCACGAGCCCGACCCCGGACAGCACCGCGCCGCCCACGGCCAGCCCCGTGCCGCGCTCGCCGCGCCGGCGGATCTGGCGCAGCCCGGCCAGCCCGAGCACCAGCCCCACCCCGGGCAGGCAGCACAGCACCCCGAGCACCAGCGAGGCGATGGCGAGGCCGTTGACGGGCGCCGGGTGGTTGTAGGGGCGGTAGCCCTGCGACCACGGCTGGTAGGCGGGCAAACCGGTGAATTCGCCCGGCTGTTGGGGGTACGGCGACGGGCCGTACGGCTCCGGGGGCTGCGGCCGGGGTGGCTGGAACGGCTCCCGTGGCTGGTGGGGGCCGGAAGGCGGGGGGAGGGACACCGGTACCGTGCTCCTGGATCGGGCGGCGGCGGCACAGGGGACCGCCGGCCGGCCGGCGGCTGGACTGACGTACGACTGGCCGCATGGTAAGCGTGACCGGAACGGGGGCGGAATGCGGGTGGAGACGAACACGGTGGGCGGGGAGACCGTCCGGCGTGTGAACGGGCTGACGGCCCGGTGGGCGCAGGCCCTGAACGGCGAGGGCACGGTCTTCTCCGCGCCGGGTGTGTGGCCGCTGCTGGCCTTCCTGGCCGACGGCGCGGCGGGCCCGGCGCGGGCGGAACTGGCCGGCGCGCTGGGCGTGCCCGCCGAGCAGGCGGCCGGTGCCGCGCGGGAGTTGCTGGCCGGGCTCGCGGGGGTCACCGGCCTGGACGCGGCGCTCGGCCTGTGGACGCACCACGGGCTGGCCCTGCGGGAGGAGTGGCGGGCCGGGCTGCCCGCCGGGACCCACGGGGTCTTCGGGGACGACCTCGTCACCGCGCAGGAGCGGCTGGACGCCTGGGCGGCCGAGCGGACCGGCGGGCTGGTCGAGCGCATGCCGGTGACGCTGACCCGGGAGGCGCGGATGGTGCTGGCCACCGCCCTCGCGCTGCGCACCGAGTGGCGGCAGCCGTTCACGGAGCGGCCGTTGCGGCCCGGCTCCGGCCCCTGGCAGGGCCGCACCCTGCGCGGCCTGCACCGGCGCAGCGTGCGACCGGACCGGGTGGGGGTGACGGGCACGCCGGACGGGTTCGTCACCGCGCTGACGGTGCCCGGGGACAACGGCGTCGACGTGCACCTGGTGCTGGGCGAGGAGCGGATGACGCCGGGCCAGGTGCTGGCGGCCGGGGTGGGGGTCGTGGAGCGCGGTCTGCCGCTGACCGCGGGCGGTGCGCTGCCGCACGGGCACGTCGGTCCAGGACTGTACGTGGAGCAGCAGCCGGCGACCGCGCCGGAGCCGACGACGCTGGACGTGACGACGGTGGCGTACGAGGTACGGGCCGACCACGATCTGCTCGCCCTGCCGGGCCTGTTCGGCCTCGGCGCGGCGACGGACACCGCGACCGGTCACTTCCCGGGGGTGAGCCCCTACCCGTTGGCCGTCGGGGAGGCCCGCCAGTCGGCCGTGGCCCAGTTCGGCGCGCTCGGCTTCCGGGCGGCGGCGGTGACGGCGGCCGTGCCGGCGCCGGCCGGCGGGGTCCCGCAGTACCGCTACGAGACGACGGTCGTCCGCGTCACCTTCGACCGTCCCTTCGCCTTCCTCGCCACCCACCGCGAGTCCCGCCTGGTGCTGGCGGCGGGCTGGGTGACGGAACCGGCGCCGTACCCGGTGCCGTCCCACGCCCCGTGAGGCGGCTCTGTCCTCCTGCCGACGGCGCGCGGCGAGCGGGACCCGGACGGGAACGGCGCGGGAGGTGAACAGGGTCGTGTGCCGGGATTCTGACCGGGACACACGTCTGGAGAAGGAGGATGCCGTGAAGCGTCCGGAGTACAGCCCGGCCGACGACTCGGTCCTGCACCGCATCAACCAGGAACTGGCCCGCGTCGGCAGCCTGGGGCCCCGGGGGACGCGGGCGCTGCCGGAGGGCACCGAGTTCCTGATCACCACGGTCACCGAGAGCGGCATGCACCAGGTCGTCGCGGTGGACGCCCGGCGGCGCGGCGGTTCCGGACCGTCGGAGGCCACCCCGGAC
Source organism: Streptomyces sp. NPDC017676 (assembly GCF_044329325.1). Taxonomy (NCBI): domain Bacteria; kingdom Bacillati; phylum Actinomycetota; class Actinomycetes; order Kitasatosporales; family Streptomycetaceae; genus Streptomyces; species Streptomyces sp. NPDC017676. The sequence goes on from NZ_JBIRJA010000017.1 coordinate 38,311, forward strand.
GAACAGGTCGAACTCCGTTCGGTGGTACGGGCCCTGCTGGACATGGCCGGGCACGGCGCGGGGACGGTCCGCACGTCGGTGGTCCTGCTCCCGGAGGGGCCGCGGGTCGTGGCGTGCACCGGACTGGTCCCCGCGCCGCCGAAGCCGTAGCCGAAGCCGTGGAGCCGCAGCCGTAGCCGTAGCCGTAGCCGTAGCCGGGCGGACGAGCCGTTCCCGTGGGGTCACGGTTCCCGGTATCGCCGGAGGAACGGTCCGGGAACGGCTCCCAGCAGCATCGGTGGTGTCGAGAACGGGACACCACGAGGGGGAGAAGACGATGCGTGACAAGCTGGCGGGTCTGTTCGGGATGGTCGCGATGGCGCTGGCGTTCGGCCTGGGCGCGGCGGCCCAGCAGAGCGCGGCGGCCGAGCGGCCCGCCGGGCACCATGTGACCGCCGAGAACCAGGGCCCGACCGTCATCACCGCGTCCTCCGCCGGCTGACCGGGGCCTCCCGCTCGGGAGAGCCCGGTGCGCGGGCCGCGCACCGCGGCGCCTCAGCGGCTCCGGCCGATCTCGGGTACGCCCATCGCGTCGAACAGCCCGGCGGCGGCCCCGGCGTGCTCCCGGGCCGCAGCGTGGTCGCCGAGGGCCTCGCAGGCCCGCGCCAGGCCCACCAGTGCGTGGGCCTCCTCGATCCGGTAACCGATGCCCGAAGCGGTCTTCAGGGCGCTCGTGTGCAGGTGGAGCGCCTTGGCGGGATCGCCCTGCCGGGTGCACAGCCGGCCGAGAATGTTCTCCGTCTTCACCTGCCGGATCGGCACCACGCTCGACCGGACGAGTTCCAGGGCGTGGTCCGCGAGGCGCGCCGCGTCGGCCGTGTCGCCCAGGCGGTGCTGGACGTCGGCCGAGAGGGCGAGCAGGACGCCGACGTTGCCGGGGTCGTGGGTCTGGTCGCCGATGCGCCGGGCGCGTTCGAGGCACTGCTGGGCCTCGGTGTACTTCTCCAGGCCCAGCAGCGCCAGGGCGAGGTCGGTGACGGACACGATCTCGTTCTCGCGGTTGCCGAGTTGCCGGTCGAGTTCGACGGCCCGCCGTGCCGCCTCCACCGCCTCCGGATACCGCCCCCACTGCTCGTACAGGGTGCTGAGAATGGTCAGGCTCTCGGACTCCGAGCGCGCGTTCCCCAGCTCCCGGCCGAGGTCGACGGCCCGGACCAGGTGCGGCAGGGCCTGGTCGAAGCGGCCGAGCACGCTGTTGAGCAGGCCGAGGGTGGACTCCGAGTGGGCCTCGGTGTCCCGGTCGCCCAGCTCGGTGGCCACCTCCAGCGCCTCCCGGGCCACTTCGACGCCCTCCTCGAAGCGACCCAGCTTCCAGCAGGCGACACCCAGGTTCGACAGGCTCACGGCGAGCAGCACCAGATCGCCGAGCCGGCGGGCGACGTCGACCGCGCTGCGGCTCAGGTCGCGGAACTCGCTGATGTGGCCGCGGGCGTTGAGGTAGAAGACCACGTCACGGGTCAGCCACACCGCGTGCCGGTCGTGCCCGAGCGTCCGGGCCAGTGCGACGGCGCCGCTGAGCGCCGTGTGTTCCCGCGTGAACCAGGTCAGGGCCCGGTGGGCGTCACCAAGGTCCGGCAGCTGCGCGCCGGTGGCCGGCAGACCGGTCGGACGGCGGCGCCGCCCGGGGAAGAGGACGTCGCAGGCCCGCGCGGTGGCCGTGAGGTAGTAGTCGAGCAGCCGCCCGACCGCGGCGCGGTCCTCCTGTTCCGTGGCCGGTCCGCGCAGGCTGAGCGCGAAGCTGCGTACGAGGTCGTGGAAGGCGTACAGGCCCACGTCCGGCTGCTGGAGCAGGTGGACGTCGAGCATGTGCTCAAGGATGTCCTCGGCGTCACGGGTGTCCGTGCCCAGGAGTGCCGCGGCCGAGTGGACGTCGATGTCGGAGCCGGGGTGCAGCGCCAGCAGCCGGAAGGCGACGCGGGACTCCGCCGCCGTCGTCTGGTACGACAGGCGCAGGGTGGCCGCCACGCTCCGCTCGCCCAGGCTCAGTTCGTCGAGCCGGCGCGTCTCGTCGCACAGGCGGTCCACCAGGTAACCGACCGTCCAGCGCGGCCGGTTGCGCAGCCGGGCGGTGGCGATACGGAGGGCGAGCGGCAGATGACCGCAGAGCCGGGCCAGCTCGGCCGACGCCTCGGGCTCCGCCGCGACCCGCTCGGCGCCGAGCGTCTTCGACACCAGCAGCACGCTGTCGTCACCGGACATGACGTCGAGTGAGGTCCAGTGCGCCCCGTCGAGGTCCAGCAGCCGGCTGCGGCTCGTCACCAGGACCAGGCAGCCCGGGGACGGGGGCATGAGGAGGCGGACGTCGGCCGCGTCGACCGCGTTGTCGAGCAGCAGGAGCAGCCGCCGGCCCATCAGCGCGGCCCGCCAGGCGGCGGTCCGGCCTTCCAGGTCGTCGGGGATCTGGTCGCCGGAGATGCCCAGCGCGCGCAGCAGGGTGGCGAGCGCGGCCGCCGAGGTCACCGGCTGCTCGCCCGGTGTGTAGCCGCGCAGGTTGATGTACAGCTGGCCGTCGGGGTACGCGTCGGTCAGCCGGTGCGCGACGCGGACGGCCAGGGCCGTCTTGCCGCAGCCGCCCATGCCGTCGATGGCGACGATCCCGGGGGCGCAGGTGGCGGACCGCCGTGCGCAGTCGAGCAGCTCGCGCTGTTCACGGTCGCGGCCGGAGAAGTCGGCCAGGTCGTAGGGCAGGGTGCAGGGCGCCTGGGCCGGCACCGGTGCGGCCGGCGCGGGGGACGAGGGCGGCACCGGGGCGGCCAGCTCGGGGCTCTCCCGGAGGATCCCCTCGTAGACCTGGGTGAGTTGCTGGCTCGGATCGATGCCCAGCTCCTCCACCAGCAGGTCCCGGACCCGGGCGTACTCCTCCAGGGCCTCCGCCTGCCGGCTGGAGCGGTACAGCGCGAGCATCAGCTGGCGGCGCAGGTTCTCCCGCAGCGGGTACTTCGCCGTCAGGTCCCGCAGGTCGGCGACGAGTTCGGCGGCCTGGCCGAGGCCGAGGCACAGCTCGAAGAGCTGCTCGGCGGCGGCGAGGCGGCGCTCGTCCAGCGCGGCGGCAGCGGCGGCGATCACCGGGCCGGCGACATCGGACAGGACAGGTCCGCGCCACAGTTCCAGGGCCGTCCGCAGTGCCTCGACCGCCTGGGCCGCGTGGTCCTGTCCGGCCGCGGCCTTGGCCCGGCGGACCAGAGCGGTGAACTCGGTCAGGTCGAGCTGGTCCTCGGGGACGGCGACGCGGTAGCCGGGGCCGTCGGTGATGACGACCTGGCTCCCGCCGGGTATGCGGCGGCGCAGGTCGGCCACCGCCTTGCGGACCTGGTGGGACGCGGTGGCCGGCGGCTCCTCCTCCCACGCCGCCTCGACGAGCCGGGAGACGGGAACGAGTCTGCCCGGCTCAAGCAGCAGGGTGGCGAGCACCCGCTCCTGGACCAGTCCGCCGAGTCTCAGCCGGGTGTCCCCCGCCCAGACCTCCAGCGGCCCCAGAACGTTGAAGCGCAGCCGGTCTTCGGCATGTTCTCCCAGCAAGCCTCTCCCCCTTGATTCCGGCCCCCCGGGCCGCCCCGACCAGCCGGGGAACCGCGGCCAGGCGCGCGGACACCGGCGGCAGCGCCGCAACGCGCTCCGGGAGGGCACCACCGAGGCACAGGCGGTGTCCGCCCGACCGGTCCCCCAGCGGACCGGGCGGCACGGCGGACGAGCCGTGCGCCGTCCTGTGCCGGTGCTCGCGGGCACCGGCCAGGTCCCGCGCCCGACAGGCGCCGCGCACCGGCAAGGCCCGGCGGGACGAGGCAGCCGTACTGCCCACGGCGTTCGTCACGCCGTTCCGCACACGCTCGGCCGCCATCGGCTCCCCACCCCCCGCGTCCCCCGGTTCACCCGGCGGGCCCCAAACCCACGGAAGCATAACGCCTGGCGGCGCGAAGACCCCGTGCCTTGCAGCGACCGTCTGTCCGGGGCCGTCGCGGCGGCCCCGGCCCTCCCCGGCCCGGCGAGGGGCGCCCCGGAGGCGCCGGCCGCCGTCCCGTCAGGTCTGCTCCGGGACCGGTCGGTACCGCTCGGGGAAGGGATCGGGAACGGCCGGCCGGACCCTGCGAGGGCAGACAGGAGAGGGCGGGCACGCGGCGAACCCGTGGCACACCGCCCCCGACCATCGCGAGGAGCATGAGCGTGGGCAGACCGGAGAAACCGCTGGCGCCGGACGCCGGACCGGCCACCGCCTTCGCCCTGGAGCTGCGCCGGCTCCGGGCCGCGGCGGGCTCCCCCAGCTACCGGGAGCTGGCGAGGCGTGCGCTGTTCTCGGCCTCGGTGCTCTCGGACGCCGCGGCCGGTCACCGGCTGCCCACCCTTCAGGTGGCCCTCGCCTTCGCCGAGGCCTGCGGCGGGGACCTGGCGGTGTGGGAGCGGCGCTGGCGTGCGGCGGCGGGCCGCGCGGGCGACGAGGCAGGGCCGGCCGCCAAGCCGGTGCAGCAGGCACCGGAGCCACGGCCGCGGGCCGCCGCGGTACAAGCACCGCTGCCGGTACCCGCCCAGCTTCCGATGGAGCCGCGCCCGCTGGCCGGCCGGGCCCGGGAGCTGGGTGAGGCACGCGCGCTGACGGCGGCGGGTGCCGGTCCCGTCCCGCCGCTGGTCATCCATGGACTGGCCGGAGTGGGCAAGTCCGCGCTCGCGCTGCGGCTGGCCCATGAGCTGGCCGCGGACCTGCCGGACGGGCAGTTGTACGTCAGCCTCGGCGCGGCCGCCGACGGGCGCAAGGACGCGCCGGGCATCGCGGGCGGGCTGCTGCGGTCCCTCGGCATCGCACCCGAGCTCGTCCCGGACGATCCCGCACAGCGCATCGGGCTGTACCGCTCGGTGCTGTACGAGCGGCGCCTGCTGGTCGTGTTCGACGGCACGCTCCAGGAACGCCAGGTGCGCGACCTGCTCGTGGCCACGCCCCGCAGCAGGATCGTGGTCACCGCGCGGTCCCGGCTGCTCGGCCTCGACGGGGTACGGCGGCTGGCGCTGCCCGTCCTCGGCCGGGACGCGTCGATGGACCTGCTCGCGGGGATCCTCGGCAGGGAACGGCTGGCCGGTGCGCCGCGCGCCGGTCTGCTGCTCGCGGAGGCGTGCGGCGACCTGCCGCTCGCCCTCACCCTCGCCGGCCGGCGTCTGGCCGCGCGCCCGGAGGTCTTCCTCGCCGAGGCGGTCGCCGGACTCCTCGGCGCCGATGGGCTGTCCGGCCGGCTGCGGGTGGGCGACGAGAGCCTCACCGAGCGCTACGAGGACGCCTACCGCCGTCTCACGCCCCGGGCCCGGCTCCTGCTGCACCGGTTCGCGGCGACGGGGGCGGCGCCCTCCGTGGACGGGGTGATCCGGGCGCCGGCCGCCGCCCTCGCGCACGCACCGGAGCCGGCGCGGGAGCCCAAGGAGCCGCAGGAGCCGGTGGAACCGGTGGAGGACGTCCTCGAAGCCGTGGTCGACAGCGGACTGCTGGAACGTACCGACGTCCCCGGGCAGTACGGACTGCCGCCGCTGGTACGACAGTTCGCGCTGGCCCGGGCGGCTCCCACGGCGGACGGTCCGGAGCCGGTGTGGCACCGCCCCCGGAGCGACCGGCCCGCACCGGACGCGGCACGCCCCTTCCCAGCCATGACACAGGAGACCCCAGCATGACCACTCACACCCCCGTCGCCGGCCTCGCCGAGGAGGCCGTCGGCCTGATCGCCGCCGAGGACCCGCTGGACGACGCGCTCGAAGGGTGCCCGGAGACGCTCGGACGGCTCGCCGACCCGTCGCGGCAGGCGCAGGACGACCTGGCCGGTGAGGCGGCGCGGCTGGCCGAGCGGGCCGCCCGCGCGCCGGTCGCGGACGCCGCCGAGGAGGTGACCCGGGCCGTGGTGGTGCAGCAGGCGCGGGCGGTCGCCGACCGGCTGGGGACACGGCTGATCGAGCACACCGTCGCCGACTACCAGAACTCCCCGCTCGGCCGTCTGCTCGGTTCCCTGCCCGCGGTGCGGCCGGCGGACGAGGAGCAGGAGCGCGGTCATCTGGAACGGCTGGCGGCGGTGCCCGAGTACCTGGCGAAGGCCGCCGAGCGGCACCGCGAGGGCGTGCGGGCGGGGCGGCTGCCCGTCGCCGAGCGGGTCCGCACGGCGGTGGCCCGGCTCGACGCGTACCTCGCCGACCCCGCCGGGGACCCGCTGCGCGCGGTGCCGCTGCGCACCCGTCACCACGCCGAGCGGGACCGGCTGGTCGACGAGCGGGTGCGCCCGGCCCTCGCCGCCTATCGCGAGGCCCTGCGCACGGACCTCGCCTCCCGGGGGCGGTCCCCGGAGCGCCCGGGACTGTGCCACCTGCCCGACGGGGAGGAGCACTACGCCACCCTGGCCCGAGTCCACACCACCACCGGCCGCTCGCCCAAGGAACTCCACGACACCGGGGTGGAGCTCCTCGCCCACCTGGAGCGGGAGTACGTGCCCGTCGGAGCACAGGCCTTCGGCGGAGCGCCGGCCCCGGGGGAGGTGCGCGAGCGGCTGCGTACGGACCCCCGGCTGCGGTGGGGCGGCGCGCAGGAGATGCTCGCGGCCGCCCGTACGGCGATCGCCCGGGCCGAGCAGGCCGCTCCCCGGCGCTTCGGGCGGCTGCCCGCCCGGCCCTGTGCGCTGGAGGGCAGCGAGGCGCCGGGCGCGCCCCTGGCCTGGTACATGCCGGCCGCGCTGGACGGTTCGCGGCCGGGAACGTACCACGCCAACACCGAGCGGGCGGCGGAGCGTTCGCGGGTACTCGCCGAGGCCACCGCCTTCCACGAGGCCGTGCCCGGCCATCACGTCCAGCTCTCCGTCGCCCAGGAGCTGACCGGGCTGCCCCGGCTGCGCCGGATCGCCTGGATCAACGCCTACATCGAGGGCTGGGGGCTGTACGCGGAGCGGCTCGCCGACGAGATGGGGCTGTACTCCGGCCCGCTGGCCCGGCTGGGGATGCTGGCGATGGACTCGCTGCGCGCCGCCCGCCTGGTCGTCGACACCGGGCTGCACCACTTCGGCTGGACCCGCGAGCGGGCGGTGGCGTACTTGCGGGAGCACACGGTCCTGTCCGAGGCGGAGATCCAGAACGAGACCGACCGCTACATCGAGTGGCCGGGTCAGGCGCTGTCGTACATGACCGGCCGGCTGGAGATCCAGCGGTTGCGCACGCGCGCGGCCCGGGAGCTGGGGCCGGCCTTCGACATCCGCGCCTTCCACGACCTGGTGCTCGGCGGCGGCGCCCTGCCGCTCGACGTGCTGGACCAGGTCGTCGCGCGCTGGACGCGGAGGGGCTGAGCGCGCGTCCGGGTGCCAGGGGGCTGGGCGGGCGCGCGGGTGCTGCGCGGGCCTGCGGGCTGAGCGGGTGGGCGGGAGCTGAGCGGGCCTGTGGGCTGAGGGCGTGCGGGCTGAGGGCGTGCGGGCTGAGCGGGCGCGCGGGGGGCCGGTGCGGTCGGCACCGGCCCCCCGTCGCCGTGCTCAGGCGGTGAAGAGACCGTTCATCTGGAAGAAGTCCAGCGAGTCGGCCAGTTCCTCGTAGCTGCCGGAGCCGAGGAGTTCCAGGGTGGCGCGGCGGGCCGCCGTGTACGCGGCCTGGGCGACGGCGGTGCCGACGCTGACGCGGCGCACCCCGGCCTTGGCCAGCTCGGCCACGCCGGGTCCGCCGGGACCGGCCATGGCGTTCACCGGCAGCGGGGAGCGTGCGGTCAGCTCGCCGAGGACGGCCAGGTCCAGCAGGCCGGGCACGAAGACGCCGTCCGCACCCGCCCGCTCGTAGGCGGCGGCGCGGGTCAGCACGTCCTCCAGGCGGCCGGACTCCTCGCCGATGCCGAACAGGTACACGTCGGTACGGGCGTTGATCACCAGCTCGGGCAGCCCGGCCGCGGTCGCGGCGGCGCGCGCCGCCGCGATCCGCTCCGCCTGCTCCTCGGGGGTGAACAGCGGGCCGCCGGGGGCCTTGGAGTCCTCCAGGTTGATGCCCACCGCTCCCGCGGCGACCACCGCGGTGACCGTCTTCGCGACCTCGTCCGGGGCCGCGCCGTAGCCGCCCTCGACGTCCACGGTCACCGGGACGTCGACCGCGGCGGCGATCCGCGCGGCGGCCGCGAGCATCTCGTCCCGGTCGGCCTGCTCGCCGTCACCCTTGCCGAGGGACCAGGCGACACCACCGCTGGTCGTGGCGATCGCCTGGGCGCCGGCGGCGGCCATCACGGCGGCGCTGCCCGCGTCCCAGGCGTTGGGCAGCACGAGGACGGACTCGGAGCCGAGCGCCCGCAGCCGCCGCGCCTTGTCCTTGGTGCTCTGGTCAACTGTCATGGTTTCCGGTGCCTTTCGTGGTCGGCACAGCTCTGTGCCGCGGTTCGGGTGACGATCGCGACGGATCGTTGCACGGGGGTGGGGATCAGGGGCGGTATTCGGACGACCCGGGCGTGCGGTCAGCCCGTCGTGCGGCGGGTGATGGTCACGTACAGGTGTTCGTCGAGGACCTTGGGAAGCGTGACGGCGGGCCGGCCGAGGCCGGCGACGAGCGCGTCGGCGCTCAGTCCGCTCTCGGCGAGGACGGCCCGTGCCCAGGCTCTGCCGGTGCGCAGGTGGCGGGCGAATGCGGCGCCGTCCCGGGTGCCGTACAGCTCGGTGGCGATGGCCGCGTCCCACGGCATGACGGTGTGCGGGCGCAGCGCGTACAGGGCCTTCGCGGCGGCCGTCGGGCCGAGGGACCGGGGCCGGGGACCCAACCTGACCGGAAGCCGGGCGAGTTCCCCGTACGCGGTGGCCACGCTGTCGATCTCGGGGTCGGTCAGGTCGGCGAGCGGTGTGCGGGGCAGGGGGTGGCGGTCCGTCCAGGCGGCCAGCCCCTCCCCGAGCGGGTACGGTTCGCCCTCCTTCGGGTAAGGGAGCCTGCACCCCCAGGAGTTGAGCCAGCGGTGCAGGGCCGTGCGACGGTCCGGGTCGCCGAGGTCGAGGGCGGGAGCGGCCGGTCCGCGCAGCTCCAGCCAGCTGCGGTCGACGCCCGGGTAGGCGGCGAACACCTCGGCCGACAGGCGCAGTTCGGCCATCGTCGGAGCCGGGCGCGGGGGCGGCCCGGGATCGGGTCCGAGGTGGGCGCGGGCCACCTTCGCGGGGACGCACATGCGCCAGGCGTCGGTGACCAGTTCCGTCAGCTCGGGCGGGCTGAGCGCGGCGAGCGTCGCCTGGGCCCAGTTGTAGCGCAGGTCGGAGGTCCGGGGCAGCGAGAACTTCTCCGGTTCCGAGGCCACCAGGGCCGCGCGCTCCTCCTTGGGGAACGCGAAGCCCAGTGTGGTCTCGTCACGGGACAGCGCCAGGTAGACGATCCGGCCGACACGGAACTTCACCCGGTCCCGGATCAGGTGCTCCTCGGTGCGCGGCAACGCGACCGCCAGGCGCCGCACGTCGTCGACGGTGGCCATGTCCCTCCTCCTGTCGTGGAGCCTACGCCGACCGGTCCTGCGCGGATCCGTCCTGCGCGGGCCGGTCCGGTGCGGATCGGTCCTGCGCGGGGCGGACCTTGATCTGGATCGTGTCCAGGGCCCGCCGGGCGGCGGCGACCGCCTCGGCGCCGGTCTCCGCCTCGGTGACGACCGAGCCGACCCGGTCCCAGGAGCTGCGCAGCTCCCGCACCTCGGCACCCGGCTCCACGGTCACCGAGCACGCCTGGACGCCGGGCAGCGCGCGCGCCTCGTCGAGCCCCGAGACGTCCTCCACCACGCCGGCCCCGGTGTGCAGGAAGCGGATGGCGGCGGCACCGGGGGCCTTCTCCGGGAGCGGGGCGGTCAGCGGTTCGCCCTTCATGAGGGTCCAGAAGGCGCGGACGAGGTCGACGCGGTACGCGCGGTCCATCAGGTCGACGATGCCGTCACCGGGGAAGCGGCCGGCGCACTCCACCAGGTAGGGGCGGCCGTCCTCGACGATCCACTCGCAGTGCGCGATCCCCGTGCCGAACCCGACGGCCTCCAGCAGGCGCCCGGTCTCGGCGCGCAGCAGCGCGTCCAGTTCGCCGGGGATGTCGGCGGGCACCAGATGGCCCAGCTCCACGGGCCGGCCGCCGGGGTAGAGCTCCTTGCCGGTGACGTTGCCGAACACCACCCGGCCGCGCTCCACGAGCAGCTCCACGCTGTACTCGCGGCCCTGGACGCACCGCTCGACGAGCATGCGGAGCTCGAAGCCGCGGTCGGGGACCATCACCCCCTCGTCCATGGCGGTGGTCTCCGCCCAGGCATCGTCGATCTCGTCGGGGGAGGCGAGGATGCGGGTGCCGAGGGCGGCCTGGCGGTTGGCCGGCTTCAGCACGGCCGGCCCGGGGTGCTCCGCCATGAACGCGCGGACCTCGTCCGGCCCGGTGACCTCCACGGACTCCGGGTTGAGGATGCCGGCGGCCCGGCTGACCCTGCGCAGCACGGCCTTGTCCCGCAGGATCCGCAGCGCCCCGTAGCCGCCGGTGGGCAGCCCGTACCGCTCGGCGAGGCGGGCCGCGAAGGGGGTGGCGTACTCCTGGAGCGGGGCGATCGCGACCGGGTCGAGGTCGGGGTGGGCGTTGTAGAAGGCGTCGGCCGCGCCGTCGAGCTGGTACTCCCAGGCGATCAGCTCCCGTACCACCGGGGCCTCGTCGGCCTTCGGCCCGAGCTCGCGCTTGCGGATGACGTCGGGTTCGTCGACGACGACCACGGAGCCCTCGGGCTGGAACTGCGCGAGCGAGGTCACCGCCACGGGCACGAAGCCCACCATGACGACAGGGCGTTCGGGCATGTCTGTACTCCTTGGTGGATGGATCAGGCGTCCGGGTCGGTCAGCTCGGCGCGGACCTGGGCGGCGAGTTCCTCGGCGGTGGACATGGCGTCCTCGAACGACGTGCCCGTCACACCGAGGAAGCCGAGGATGCTGTTGCCCGCGGGCGGGCGGCGGACCAGGTCGCCGGGCTTGGCGGTGACCTTGAGGAAGAACAGGTCGTCCCGGCCGGCCAGGCCGTCGGGGACGTGCACGTGCGCCACGCGGCCGGAGGCCGGGGGCAGCAGGCACAGGGCGGCCGTGTGGACCCCGGTCGGCCGGTAGTGGCCGGCCTTCGGGCGGACCCCGCGGGCCACGTCGGCGACGGCGGCTATCGGGTCGTAGCCGGCGGAGATGCGGGCCATGTGGTCCAGGCCGCCGCCGCCCGGACGTACGGCGATCTCCACCAGGTGCGGGCGGCCCTCGTGGAAGCGGACCTCGGCGTGCAGCACGCTGCGCCGCAGCCCCTGGGACCGGGCGCCCGTGGTGACGACCTCGTGCACGGCCTCGACCTGGGCCGGGGTGAGCGCGGTCGGCGCGTGGTGGACGTCGTCGTCGAAGGTGTCGCCCTCGGCGGTGACCCGGTCGACGATGGAGCCGAGGTACACCTCGTCGTCCCAGGCGAGGGCCTCGATGAGGAACTCGTCGCCGTCGAGGAAGGACTCCACCAGCAGCCCGTGCGGACCCAGGTCCAGTCCGTCGGCCTCCATCGCGTACCAGGACAGCTCGGTCAGGCCCTGTGCGGCCTGGGCGTAGCGCTCCCGCAGTTCGGCGGCGTCGTCGGCACGGAAGACGTAGTTCGAGGCGGCCCCCAGGGTCGGCTTGACGATCACCGGGTAGCCGAACTCCTCCCCGGCGGCGAGCGCCTCGGCCTCGGTGGTGACGAAGCGGAAGTGCGGGTGGGCGGCGCCGCCGCGCTCGTGGGCCTGGCGCATCAGCAGCTTGTTCCGGCTGGCGCGCGCGGCCTCCACGCCGATGCCGGGCAGGCCGAGGGCCTCGGCCACCGCGGCGACCGCCAGCACCCCCGACTCGGAGAAGGTGAACACGCCCTCGAAGCGTTCCTCGGCGTGCCATTCCTTGGCCGCCGCGATCAGCGCCTCGATGGAGCGTGAGCCTGCGGTGCGGTAGCGGTCGGCGGGCCAGAAGTCCTCGGTGCCCTCGCCGTTGAGCACGTACAGGTCCGCGCCGAGGCCGACGACCTGCTCGTAGCGGGAGATGTAGTAGGTGGCGTTCTGCCGTGCTTCGAGCGCCAGGAGTTTCATGGCGGTTCCTCTCGGATGGAAGGGATCAGGGCCTGGCGTCGAGGGGGTCGGCGTCCAGGGCCGCCAGGCCCGTCCGGTCGGGGACGCGGCCCAGGACCCGGTCGGTGAGGGTGCGGGCGATCAGCGGCGCGAACTTGAAGGACGATCCGCCGCACGCGGCGTAGGCGTGGGCCGGCCCGCCGAGGGAGACCACGAGGGGGCCACCGGTCTCGGCATGCGACAGGTAGTAGCAGTCCTTGGTGCCGAGCACCCAGGCCGGTCCGAAGCCCGGCAGCAGGTCGCCGAACTCCGTCGTCAGCTCCTGCCGCCACCTCTCGGGCGTGACGTGGTCGGTGAGGTCGTCCACCTGGCGGCAGACGGCGGCCGAGCTGAGCTTGAGCGCCGTACCGGCCACCGGTGGGATCAGCCAGGCTCCGCGCCGGGTGCCCAGGGCGGGGACGGCCGGGGTGGCGGCCCACGCCTCGGCCGCCGCCCCGGGCACCCGGCAGTAGAGCAACGACTGCCGGTACAGGGCGAGCGACTTCGCCACCCGCTCGGGCAGCAGACGGCGCGCCCAGGGCCCCACGGCGACCACCACACCGTCACCGTCCAGCGTCTGCCCGTCGGCGAGCGTGACGCGTCCGCGTTCCCCGTCCACCGCGACCGCCGGCCGGTGTTCGAGCAGGCTGACGCCCGGCTGCCACTTCAGCCAGCCGACGCAGGCGGAGAGCACCCGTTCGGCGAGCAGCACTCCGGCGTCGTCCTCCAGGACCGCGCCGGCGGCACCGCCGAGGGAGAGGTGCGGGTAGCGGTCGGCGAGCGCGCCCGCCGTGAGCGTGTGCGCGCGCCCCCCGGCGTCGGCCAGCAGCACCGTGCCCGCGTCCGCCGCCGCGGGCGGGAGCACGGTGAGCGCGCCGACCCGCTCGTAGAAGCGGGTGGCGAACAGCTCCTCCAGTTCCAGCCAGCGACGGTGCGCGCGCAGCGCGGCCGCGGTGGTGGGCGGATCGTCCGGGTGCAGGGCCCGGATGATCCGGTGCTGGTCGAAAGAGGTGGCCCGGCTGTACGGGATGGGCCCCTGGTCGACCACCGTGACCCGGTGTCCGTCCAGGACGCATTCCACGGCGGTCAGCAGGGCGATCACCCCGCCGCCGACGACGGTGACACGCATCGGGCACCTCCCTTCCTTCTCTCGGTCGTCCGGCGGTCGCTCAGGTCTCGGCGGTGGTGCGGCCGAGCGCCGGAACGGTGAACGGCGTGGTCGTCCGCTCGTCGGGCGCGACGGCGAACGTGCCGTCGAAGCCGCCCTCGGTCCGCGCCCGTTCGGCGAGGTCGATGAGGATCGGCGAGGCCGCGGCGATCAGGGTGCGCAGCTCCGCGAAGAGGTCGCCCAGTTCGGCCGCGGACGCGGTGCGGTCGGCCGGGACCGGCCCGGACGACAGGGCCTCGGCCCGGCCCAGGAGCCGCTCGATGTGCAGCGGGATCAGGTCGGCCGTGCGGCTGAGGCTGTAGCCGGTGAGCCGGTAGCCGGCCTCGAACCGCTCGGCCATCGCCGCCCGGCGCGCGTTCGCCTCCGGTGACACCGGCAGCTCGTGACCCGCGAGGCCCAGTTCGGCGACCGCCTTGCCGAGCAGGGCGCCCAGCCGGTTCCACGGGTCGACCAGCCGCTCGCCGGTGATCTTCTCCAGGGCGGCCCGGGAGAAGTTGGTGCGGGCGTGCTCCGGGGCGGTGAGCGCGAGGTGGAAGCGGACGAGGTCGCGGGGGACCTCGCGCACCAGGTCACGCGTCCACACCACGTGGCCCTTGCTGGTGGAGAACTTCTCGTTCTCCAGCTCGTAGAACTCGTTGCTGACGATCGCGTCCGGGAGCACGTAGCGGCCCTCGTGGGCGAGCAGCAGGGTCAGGTGGGTCAGGCCCCAGAAGTAGGCGTTGTCGAAGCCGAGGAAGTAGACCAGCCGGCTGCCGTTCTCCGCGAGCCACAGCTCGTCGTCGCTCGCGGGCCGCTCGCCGTGCGCGCGCTGGGCCACGGCCGTGCAGTACATCGAGGCCGGCATGCCCTCGGCCCAGGCGTTGAGGACCTGGCCCGGCGTCTCCGGGAACGGCGCCGGAATCCCCCACCCCGTGGGATAGGTGATGGGGAAGTCCGGCAGCGGGCGGGCCAGCAGCTCGCGCATCAGCTGCACGATGTGCGGGCGCCAGGTGGACTCCTTGGCCCGGTGGTAGGCGGTCAGCTGTTCGCGGTACTCCTCCAGCGGCAGGACCAGGATCTGCGTCTCCCGGTGGGTCACCTCGGCCGTGGGGTCGACGGTGGAGCGCGGGTCGGTCAGCTCGGCGAAGTTGTTGGGGTGCCCGCAGCTCTCGCACAGGCCGCCCCGGCTGACCGCCAGGCACACCGGGCAGCCTCCGCTGACCAGGCCCTCCATCAGGAACTCGCCGGTCGCCTCGACGTACGGCAGCTGCACCGTGCGCAGCCGGAACTTGCCGGCGTCGTGCAGCCGGGTGAGGAAGTCCAGGGTCATCGCGCGGTAACCGTCGTCGAAGGGGGCGAACCCGTCGACGCAGACGCCCATCAGGCCGAGCGTCTCCCGGATCTCCCGCCAGCTCTTCGCTGCGAGGGCGTCCGGGGTGGTGCCCAGCTTGGCGGCGCTGGAGACGACGTAGGTCTGGCTGTCGTCCGTGCCCGTCGTGTAGAGCACCGGCCGGCCGGTGGCCCGCAGGTAGCGGGCGTGCACGTCGGCCGCCATGTACGGGCCCGCGATGTGGCCGACGTGCAGGTCGCCGTTGGGGGTGGGGGGCGGGCCGATGATCACCGTGCGCCGCTGCTGCGTCCGCTGGTCCATGGCTCAGGCCTCCCGGGCGTGGCGGTCGGTGAAGCGGCCGGCCATCTCGGCGTCCCACCAGACGCTGTACATCTCGAAGTCGGCGTCGGAGTCGTTGACGACGCGGTGCTCGTGGTGCGGCGGGAAGTGCACGATGTCGCCGGCGGTGAACGGCACGCGCTCGCCGCCGGCCTCCAGGAACGCCTCGCCGCGCAGGGCGATGAAGATCTCGTACTCGTGGTGGGCGTGCGCGGTGGACGCGGTGCCGGGGCGGATGACGCACCAGGAGCCCTCGAAGGGGGCGTTGAGCTGGGGCCAGGGCAGCAGACGCTGGGCGTCGAGGCCGTTCTCGTGGGTGAGGCCGGCGCGGTCGAGGTGCTTGATGAGCATGTCCGTCTCTCTGCTGGGTGGGAAGCGGCGGTGGTCAGGCCGCGGCGAGGGCGGGCTCACGGTCGCCGGCCGGCTGGCCTGCGCGGTGCGCGAGGATGTCCTCGGTGATCTCCGCGGAGCGTGCGGCGAGGACGCTGAGCAGAGAGTCCGCGATGCCGTGGGTGGCCTCGTTGACGCCCTGGAGGTAGCAGGCGGCGGCGCCCTGACGACCCGTCTCCAGGCGGTAGTTGCGGGTGACGGCGATCTGGTCGAGGCCGAGCGCGCCACCGAGCTCGCGCACCATGCGGGGCATCTCGCGGACGAACCCGGTGCCGAGGAGCAGCAGGTCGCAGCGGAGCTCGCGGGTGGTGGAGGTGCGGCGGTCGGTGAGCGTCAGGACGATGTCGTCGCCGTCGGTCGCGGCGCCGGTGATGTCGGTCATGGTGATCATGCCCAGGCGGTCCGAGCCGGTGCGCCGGTCCTGGTAGAACTGCCGGTAGAGCGAGTCGAGGGTGGCCGGGGCCAGACCGCCGTAGTTGGAGCGGTGCATCTCGGCCAGCAGCTGGCGGCGGGCCTCGGGTCCGGCGCCGTAGAACTCGTCGACGAACGACGAGTAGAACAGCTCGTTGGTGAACTTGCTGCTCTCGTAGCCGTTCAGCCCGATCGAGCGCATGATCATCGTCGGCCGGCAGCCGGGCAGGTCCCGCAGGGCCGCGCCGAACAGCTCGGCCGCGCTCTGCGCCCCGCCCACCACCGCGACCCGGGTCGGCCGGTCCGTCGGCACGTCACCGATCCGCTGGGTGTACTCGGTGGAGTGGATGACCCGCTCGGCCGGAAGCCCTTCGAACACGGCGGGCACGTGCGCGTCCCGTCCGGCGCCGATCACCAGGTAACGGCAGCCGACGGTCTCGCCGTCCGCGAAGCCGACGGTCCAGCCGTCGAGTTCGCCGTCGGCGCCGTGCACGGGCGTGACCGAGGTGACGGAACGGCCGTACTCCACCCGCGTCCGCTCCAGCGAGTCCGCCACCCACTGGAGGTACTCGGATATCTCGCTGCGGTACGGCACGAAGCTGCCCAGGTTGACGAACGCGTCCAGCCGGCCGCGGGCGTGCAGGAAGCTGAGGAACGAGAACTCGCTGCGCGGGTTGCGCATGGTGACCAGGTCCTTGAGGAAGGAGACCTGGCTGAGGGCGTCGGGGAGCAGCATGCCCCGCTGCCATACGACGTTCTCCTCGCGCTCGACGACGAGGGCCTGGTCCGCGAGGTCGGGGGCCAGTTCCTCCAGCGCGACCGCGAGGGCGAGGTTCGCCGGACCCGCGCCGACGGCGAGCAGTTCGACTGTGCGGTGTGCCATGTGGTTCTCCTCAAGAGATGTCGGCGGTCTGGTTCCGGGGGTGGGGTGGGCCCGGTTCACGCCGGGCGGTCCCGGGCCGGTGGGCCCGGTTCACGCCGGGACGGGCACGGTCAGCGGCTGCCCGTCGAGGACGACCAGGGCCGCTGCCGCGTCCAGGCGGGCGGTGGTCTGCCCGGGGTCCGCGCCGGCGACGATGACGTACGAGTGGCGGGCGAGGTAGCCGTTGGGGGGCAGCCTGAGTTCGGTGCCGGGGCCGGCCATCGCCTCGGCGGCGAGCAGACCCTCGGCGGCGGCGGGCGGGGTGACCGAGCGGACCACGCAGTCCTCGGGCGGGTAGCCGAAGCGGATGCCGACCGTGCGGTGCTCGGTGTCGGTGAAGTCGGGGCGCTGTCCCAGCGCGGCGCGCACGGCGGCGCGGGCCGGGTCGATACCGGTGGCGAGCTGCCCCAGGCGCGGGATGAGGTCGCCGCCGAGCCGCCCGTTGATCTCGACGATGACCGGACCGCGGGCGGTCAGCTTGACCTCGGTGTGGGTGATGCCGGAGCCGTAGCCGATCGCGCGGTGTGCGGCCCGCAGCATCGCCAGCAGTTCCGGATCGGTGCGCAGCGGGTCGTCCGCGGCGACGTGGTGGCCGATCTCCTCGAAGTAGGGGAAGAGGCCGACCTGTTTGCGGGCCACGAACATCGGGTGGTACTCGCCGTCCACGACGGCCGCGTCGACGCTGATCTCGGGACCTTCGAGGTACTCCTCGACCAGCGCCCCGCCGCGGTAGGAGACCGCTCCGATCCGGCTGGACTCGTCGGCGGTGCGGAACGCCCCGGCGACCTCGCCGGCGTCCGCGGCGAGCACGACGCCGATGCTGGCGCCCATGCCGCGCGGCTTGACGACGACCGGGTAGCCGATCTCCTCCGCCGCCGCGAGCGCCTCCTCCGCGGTGTCAACCCAGGCGTACCGGGGCTGGTCGACACCCGCCTCGCTGAGCAGCCGGCGGCTGCGGTACTTGTCCCGGCAGCCCTCCACGCCGTCCACGCCCGCACCGGGCAGGCCCAGTGCGTCCGCCACGTGCGCGGTCGTCACGATCAGGGTCTCGTCCCAGCTCAGTACGCCGCGCACCGGGACGCGCCCCGCCAGCTCCCGGGCGGCCGTGAGCACGGCGTCCCGGTCGGTGAGGTCCACGACCGTGTGCCCGCTGAGGCAGGGTGTCTGCCAGTCGGGCTCGTCGTCCGTGAACAGCCAGACCGGGTGTGTCGCCGCGGCACCGGCCAGCAGGTACTCGCGGTACTTGCGCAGCCCGCACCCGATGAGCAGGATCACGCCCTTCGCGCCCTCGCCGGCCCTGTTGTCGTCCACGCGCTGATCGCCTCCTGAATTCGAGTGACAGGGCGATTCCACGGGGTGCGCGGGTTGCCCGGAAGCCATGTCCGGGCGGGACAATCAACCCGGACGCGGCCGGGGTTCACGTCCGGTTGATTGGCCGTCCGGCACGGCCCTTCCGGGCAACCGGGCCCGCCTGTTCCATGGCTGACGTGATCGACTACGACGGCAAGCGATTCCGGAAGGTCCTGGCCGACCCGGCCGACGACGCGCCCATCGCGCTGTACCGGCAGCGGGGTGATCTGGTCTGGGCCGAGTTCACCGGCGGTGACGTACGGCGCGGTTCCCTGGCGGGGACCCGCGACACCGACGGTGTGATCAGCTTCTCGTACAGCATGGTGCTCGACGACGGCCGGGTGATCTCCGGGCACAGCGTCAACACCCCCGAGGTCCTGGCCGACGGCCGGATACGGCTGCACGAGCGCTGGGAGCGCTACGGCGCCCACGCCGCGAGCGGCGTCTCCGCCATCGAGGAGGTGCGCTGACGGTGGCCGGCGTCGACTACTCCCGGCTGGCCGGCGAGGTGGAGGGGCGCGTCTTCCTGCCGGGCAGCCCCGGCTTCCGCGTCGGCTCGCACCTGTTCAACAGGCGCTACAAGCACCGCACCCCGGCCGCCGTGCTCACCGCGGCCCACACCGCGGACGTCCAGCGGGCCCTCGTGTGGGCGCGCGAGCAGGACGTCCCGGTCGTCGCCCGCAACGGCGGCCACAGCTTCGCCGGTTACTCCGTGGGCGACGGCCTGGTCATCGACCTCAGCCGGCTCACCCAGACCCGCGCCGACGGCTCCACCGGCCTGGTCGTCGCGGGCGGCGGGGCCAGGATCAGCCATGTCTACGACGCGATGCAGCCGTACGAGATGGTCTTCTCCACCGGCACCAGCCCCACCGTCGGCGTCGCGGGCCTGGCGCTCGGCGGTGGCGCCGCGTTCGCCGCCCGCCGCTACGGCCTGACCGCCGACGCTCTCGTGGAGACCACCGTGGTCCTCGCCGACGGCTCCCTCGCGGTGGCCAACGAGCGGGAGAACCCCGACCTGTTCTGGGCCTGCAAGGGCGGCGGTGGCGGCAACTTCGGCATCAACGTCTCCCTCACCTTCCAGGCGCATCCCGTCCCGGACGTCACCACCTTCTACGTCACCTGGAAGTGGGCGGACGCCGCCGCCGTCCTGGAGGCCGGCCAGCGCATGGTGCGGGGGGCGCCGGACGACTTCGCGGCCCGGCTCGGCGTGTGGACGCACGGCACCGGGCTCGGCGCGATCCGGGACAACGCCGAAGTCACCCTCCAGGGCCAGTACTTCGGCCCGGCGAGCGAGTGCCTGGAGATCCTGGACCCGGTCCTGACCGCGGCCACCCCGGTGTCCCGGGACGTCGTCGAGCGCACGTTCTGGGAGGCCAACAAGTACATGGTCCACGCCACCTCCGGGGACCAGTTCGCGCTCCGCTCCAACTACATCCGCGAGCCGCTGTCCGCCGACGGCGTCGGGACCATGCTGTCCTGGGTCGAGCGCTGGCCCGGCAGCCACAACGCCGACGGCGGCGGGGTCGGCCTGTTCTCCTGGGGCGGCGCCATCAACCGGGTGGCCCCGGACGCCACCGCCTTCGTCCACCGGGACACCCTGTTCCTGGTCTCCATGGACACCTCCTGGACGGACGACGACGGCCCCGACCGGATCGCCGCCAACCTCGACTGGCTGGACGGCCTGCACGCCGCCATGGCCCCGCACGTCACCGGGTCCGCCTACCAGAACTTCGTCGACCCCCAGCTCACGAACTGGCGCGAGGCCTACTACGGCGCCAACTACGGGCGCCTGGTCCAGGTGAAGCAGAAGTACGACCCCGACGGGGTCTTCTCCTTCGACCAGGCCGTCGGCTCCTGACCCGGCCCGCTCCGGGCTGCCGAAGGCCCGGGAGGGTCCCTCTCCCTCTACGAAGGTGAAGCGATGAGTGTGTCCAAGTCCAAGGAGAACGCCTCGCCCGGTGTCCTCGACGCCCTGCGGGCCACGCCCCGCTCGGTCCGCTACCTCCTCGGCGGTGTGCTGCTCAACCAGCTCGGCGCCTTCGTGCAGACCTTCCTGGTGCTGTACCTGACGCACCGCGGGTACGGCGTCGACAAGGCGGGCTTCCTGCTCGGCGCCTACGGCGTGGGCGCGGTGCTGGGCACCGTCCTCGGCGGCGAACTGACCTCCCGGCTCGGCAGCCGCAACACCATCACCACGGCCATGAGCTGCTCGGCCGTGCTGGTCTTCCTCATCCCCTGGCTGGCCGACCCCGGCGACTACCCCGTCCTGCTCGGTGTGGTCGTCGTCCTCGGCCTGATGACGCAGTCGTACCGCCCGGCCGCCTCCGCGCTGCTGAGCGACCTGATGCCGGACGAGTTCCGCGTCATGGGCTTCTCCATGCTGCGCATCGCCATGAACATCGGCGCCGCCGCCGGCCCGCTGCTCGCCGCGGGCCTCATCCAGATCGACTGGAACCTGCTGTTCTGGGTGGACGGTTCGACCGCGCTGGCCTACGCCCTGCTCGCCGCGTCCCTGCTGCCCCGCCCGGCACCGGCCACCGGTGAGCAGGACCCCGGCGCCGCGCAGGAGGCCCACCGTTCGGCGTACGGAACCATGGTGCGCGACCACCGCTTCCTGCTCTACCTGACCTCCATGCTGCTCAGCGCCCTGGTGTACGCCCAGTTCTTCGCGGTGCTGCCGGTCGACCTCGACGAAGCGGGTCACTCCACCGCCCTGTACAGCGGTGTGCTGACCCTGTCCTCGGCGCTGCTGATCAGCTTCGAACTCGCGGTCACCGCACGGATCAGCCGCTGGCGTGCGAGCACGGCCGCGACGGTGGGCACGTTCGTCTACTGCCTCGGCATCGCCGGCTACGGCCTGCCCGGCAGCGTGCCCGCGCTGGTCCTGCTGACCACCGCCGTCAGCGTGGGCGGTCTCATGGTCAGCGGACCGACCCTGTGGGCGCACCCGGCGAAGGCCGACGAGAAGGTCCGCGGCCGCTACATCGCCGCGTCCCAGACCGTGTTCGGCCTCGGCTCGGCGGTCGGCCCGGCCCTAGGCATGCTGATGTGGACCCACTACGGCGACGGTGTCTGGGCGACCTGCGCGGTCCTCGGCACGGTGGCGGCGGCCCTGGCCTTCGCCGGCCTGCGCTCGTCGGACGAACCACGGAACGCGGCCGAGGAGACGGACCCGGCCGAGCGGACGCTGACGGCCGAGGAGTCCGTCGGGGCGGAGGACACCGACGGGGCGAACGTGACCGTCGCAGCCGAGGAGGCCCCCGGCGAGACCGCGATCCCCAGCGGACGCTGAACGACCGACACCCCCGCGCCCACGCCGGCCCGCCCCTCCACCGCGAGCGGGCCGGACACCCACAGCACCGCGTGCGGGCCGGGCACCCGCACGACCGCATGCGGGCCGGAACCCACACCACCGACGAACCCGCGGCCCCCTCACCACCCGTGAGACCCGTCCGTACCTCACCACCCCTGAGACCCGCCCGTACCTCATCACCCATGAGAAGAGCCGAAGGAGCAACAACCGTGCCGGTCACCGACACCATCGCACCCAGCGTCTCGACGCACCCGGCGGAGCAGCCCGCCCGCACCGCCACCCGCCGCAGGCTGCTGATGTGCCGGCCCCGGCACTACGACGTGACGTACTCGATCAACCCCTGGATGAACCCCGGCCGCAACACCGACACCATGCTCGCGGTGCGCCAGTGGGAGCAGTTGCGCGACCTCTACCTCGAACTGGGCCACACCATCGAGGAGATCAAGCCGGTCGAGGGGCTGCCCGACATGGTGTTCGCGGCCAACGGCGCCACCGTCGTCGACGGCAGGGTCTTCGGCGCCCGCTTCCGGCACGCCGAGCGCACCGCCGAGGGGCCCGCCTACCTGCGCTGGTTCGAGGAGCACGGCTACCAGGACGTGCTGTGGCCCGAACACATCAACGAGGGCGAGGGTGATCTCCTCACCGTCGGCCGCCGGATACTGGCCGGGACCGGCTTCCGCACCGACATCCGCGCCCACGCCGAGGCGCAGGAGTTCTTCGGGCTGCCGGTCACCTCGCTGACGCTGGTCAACCCGAGGCACTACCACCTGGACACCGCCCTCGCGGTCCTGTCCGACGACGAGATCATGTACTACCCCGACGCCTTCACACCCGGCAGCCAGGCCGTACTGCGGGCCCTGTTCCCGCACGCGGTGATCGCCACGGCGGAGGACGCCGCCGTCTTCGGGCTCAACGCCTTCTCCGACGGACGCCATGTGCTGCTGCCGACCGCGGCGAAGGGACTCCAGGCCCAGTTGCGTGCCCGTGGGTTCGAGCCGATCGGGGTCGAGCTCACCGAACTGCTCAAGGCGGGCGGCAGCGTCAAGTGCTGCACGCTGGAGCTGCGCGACCGCTGAGCCGCCGCCACCTCTCCCAGAAAAGGATCGCCATGTCCTCCGCGCTCGCGACTGCGGACAGCCGTACCCGCCTGCTCGACCTGCTCGCCAGGGGCGGCGCCCGCTACCGCCTGCTGAACCACGCGCCGCAGGGACGCACCGACCTGGCCAGCGCACTGCGCGGCCACCGCCTGGACCAGGCCGCGAAGAGCCTGGTCATCAGGGTGGCGCTGAGCAGCAAGCGGCGCCGGTACGTGATCGCGGTGGTGCCCGGGGACCGCAGGGTCGACCTGCCCGCGCTCACCGCGCTGTACGCGGGCCGGGAGGCGTCCTTCGCGGCGCGGGAGGTCGCCGAGCGGCTGACGGGCTGCGTCAGCGGCTGCATCATGCCGTTGAGCTTCGACCCGGAACTGGAGGTGGTCGCCGACCCGGCCCTCCTCACGCACGAGGAGATCTTCTTCAACGCGGGGCGCCTCGACGAGTCGGTGGCGCTGCGCACGGCCTGCTACCGCACGCTGGTCGCGCCCCGCGTGGCCGCGATAACGAGCGCCCCCTGAAGGGCCGTTGGTCCGCGGGCGTTGTCAGTGGCGACCTGTAGCGTGCGCGGATCAACGGCTTCGACGTGTGGGGGACGTGCTGATGGAGTTCCGGATCGAGCGGGGTGCTCTCGCGGACGCCGTGGGGTGGGCAGCCAAGTCGCTGCCCACCCGTTCGCCCGTGCCCGTGCTGGGCGGGTTGATGCTGGACGCCCGGGAGGGGCGGCTGCGCATCTCCGGTTTCGACTACGAGGCTTCCGCCGACATCGAGGTGCCGGCGAAGACCCCGGTACCCGGTCAGGTGCTCGTGCCCGGGCGCCGGCTGCTCGACATCTGCCGGGTGCTGCCCGACGCGATGGTGCGGTGCGCGCTGGAGGGTGCGCGCTTCACGATGGACGGGGGCGGTACGCGCTTCGGGCTGTCGACGCTGCCCGCGCAGGAGTACCCGGCGCTGCCCGCGCTTCCGGCCTGTCGCGGAGTGGTGGACGCGGCCGAGCTCGCCGCCGCCGTCGGACAGGTCGTGATCGCGGCCGGCCGCGACGACACGCTCCCGGTGCTCACGGGGATCCAGGTGCGGCTGGACGGCGAGTCGATGACGCTGGCCGCCTCGGACCGGTACCGCTACGCCGTGCGCACGCTGTCCTGGCAACCCGGGGAGGCCGCCTCCGAGGCCGTGGAGGTGGTGGTACCCGGCCGCAGGCTGACCGAGATCTCCCGTTCGCTGGCGAAGTCCGGACCGATCCGTGTCGGACTGAACGGCTCGGGTGGCGGCCTGATCTCGTTCGAGGGAGCCGGGATGCGTACGACGCTGCGGCTGCTGGAAGGACGGCTGCCGCGCTACGACAAGCTGTTCACGCTGGACAGCCCGGCAGTCGCGGTCGCACGGCGTGAGCCGCTCGCCGACGCGGTCCGCCGTGTCGCGGTCGTCGCCGAGCCCGACAGCCCCATCCGGCTCGACTTCTCCGCCCAGGGCACCACCGTCCTGCTGCAGGCGGGGTACGAGGACGACATCGCTTCCCAGCGGCTCGCGGCCACGCTGCAGGGCGCCGACGACATGACGGTCGCCTTCAACCCGGCGTACCTGCTGGAAGCCCTCGCTTCCTTCAACGCCCCACAGATCCGCTTCGAGCTCCTGGGCCCCGGCCAGCGGGCAATGCTGAGCGGCGTGCCGGACACGGACCACGCGGCACAGGAGGACCACCGCCATCTGCTGATGTCGGTGCGCCAGTTGAGCTGACGCAAGAGGCTCGATGGTCATCCAGCGCCTGATCGGCGAAGGGGCCGGGCTCCGCAGGGCCCGGCCCCTTCAGACCGCACCCTCGATCAGCCATCCGACGCGCGGCCTGTCACGGAGGAGCCGCCCCACGCCGTACACGGGTACCCGGCCCACCGCCCCCACGGGCGCTACCGTGAAGCCTCGTGATGTCGCCCCGGCGGTCCTGGCACGGCCGTCTCGTCACTGGCCTGACCACCACGCTGATGGCGCAGGCGCCGGTCGGCGTAGAGGTCGAGCGGGAGATGACGATCGGCCTCGATGCGCGCAACCGTCCCGAGCCGGACCTCCTGCTGACGGACCTGCCGTACGACCCCGACCGTACCTGGTACGCCCCCGAACACGTGAGCCTCGTCGTCGAGATCGTCTCCCCCGAGTCGGCCCACCGTGTCGACCTCGACAAGCTCACACCTCCCCGGAGCGGCTGAACCCGCGGTGCGGACACGCAAAGGCCGCCCGACCCGCTCCCCGGCAGGTCGGACGGCCCCTCACCGCACGTGTCAGACGTTGAACCTGAACTCCACCACGTCCCCGTCCTGCATCACATAGTCCTTGCCCTCCATGCGGGCCTTGCCCTTGGCACGGGCCTCGGCTACCGAGCCGGTCTCGACCAGGTCGTCGAAGGAGATGACCTCGGCCTTGATGAAGCCCTTCTGGAAGTCGGTGTGGATGACACCGGCCGCCTCGGGGGCCGTCGCGCCCTTCTTGATGGTCCAGGCGCGGGACTCCTTGGGGCCGGCCGTCAGGTAGGTCTGGAGGCCGAGGGTGTCGAAGCCGACCCGGGCGAGGGTGGCGAGGCCGGGCTCGTCCTGGCCGACGGACTGGAGGAGCTCCAGGGCCTCCTCCTCGTCCAGCTCGGCGAGGTCGGCCTCCAGCTTGGCGTTGAGGAAGATCGCCTCGGCGGGGGCGACCAGGGCGCGCTGCTCGTTCTTGAACTCCTCGTCCACCAGCTCGTCCTCGTCCACGTTGAAGACGTAGAGGAAGGGCTTGGTGGTGAGCAGGTGCAGGTCATGCAGGAGCTCGGCCCGCTCGCTGCCCTGGACGATGCCGTGCGCGAAGAGCGTGTCACCCTTCTCCAGGATCTCCTTGGCCTCCTCGACGGCCTTGACCTTGGGCGCCATGTCCTTCTTGATCCGCGACTCCTTCTGCAGGCGCGGCAGGACCTTCTCGATGGTCTGGAGGTCGGCGAGGATCAGCTCGGTGTTGATCGTCTCGATGTCGTCCTTCGGCGAGACCTTGCCGTCGACGTGGACGACGTTCTCGTCCTTGAAGGCGCGGATGACCTGGCAGATCGCGTCGGACTCGCGGATGTTCGCGAGGAACTTGTTGCCCAGACCCTCGCCCTCGGAGGCACCGCGCACGATGCCGGCGATGTCGACGAAGTCGACCGTGGCCGGAAGGATGCGCTCCGACTTGAAGATCGAGGCGAGCTTGGCGAGGCGGCCGTCGGGCACGCCGACGACGCCGACGTTCGGCTCGATCGTGGCGAACGGGTAGTTGGCCGCCAGCACGTCGTTCTTGGTCAGGGCGTTGAACAGGGTCGACTTGCCGACATTGGGCAGGCCGACGATTCCGATCGTGAGCGACACGTTGCGACTTCCCGTAGTGAGTGGGCCAGGGGCTGCCAGGGGCCAGAGACCGACACTGGCCGATCCACCAGTTTACGGCGTCCCGCGCGCCCGCCTCACGACAGCGGTGATCGCCCGGCCAAGCTCTGGCCATCGGCGTGTCTCGCGGCCGATTCGGCACATAAACAGACCTAGGTTGGTCCCTGTGGAGCAATACGGATCGCGACCCCCGAACGACGGACCGCGACGTGGCACGCCCCCGTCGGCCCCGCTGCCGGCGCAGGGACGGCGCCGTGTGGACGGCGAGCGCGGACCCGGCGAGCGCGGACCCGACGGCGTCCGGCGTGGACCCGGCGGCGTCCGGCGTGGGCCCGGCGCTGTGCGTCGGCCCGCTGCCGGTGGCGGCCGGACCGCGCGGCCGGTGCCGGAAGCGCGGCCCGCTGCGGCCGGCGGACCGCTGCCCAACCCGCGGCTGACCGGGCTCGGCAGCGGCCTGTTCTGCCTCGCGGCCATGTTCCTGCTCGGCTGGCTGGACCAGCTGCTGTTCGGCGCCTCCCCGACGGCCTACGGCGTGCTGTTCCTGCCGGTGTGCGTGCTGACCGCGCTGTGGGTGCGCGAGGGGGACGTGCTGACCGCGCCCGTCGTCGTACCGATCGCGTTCGCCGTCGGGCTGCTGCCGGTCGCCGAGGACGGCGGGGGGCTGCTCGGCCGCCTGATGGGGCTGGTCACCGGGCTCGCCACCCAGGCGGGCTGGCTGTACGCGGGGACGCTCGCCGCCGGGGTGATCGTGCTCGTCCGCCGGGTGCGGTGGGTACGACGGCGCCGGCGCCGGAGCTGACGCCGGCACCGCCCCCGACGGCCAGGGCCTCTCGTTCGGATCATGCCGGGCTCGCGGGCCCTGCCACCTGATCCGGCCTGATCCAAAGGAAAGACCCTAGGCGCGCTGGGCCGCTCTCATCGCCGCGCCCACGATCCCCGCGTTGTTCTCCAGCTGGGCGGGGACGATCTCGGCCTTGACGCCCTCGATGAGGTGCAGGAACTTGTTCGCCTTGCGGCTGACCCCGCCGCCGATGATGAACAGCTCCGGCGAGAACAGCATCTCCACGTGGGCCAGGTACTTCTGGACGCGGTGCGCCCACTGCTCCCAGCTGAGGTCGTGGTCCTCCTTGGCCTTGCTGGAGGCGCGCTTCTCGGCGTCGTGGCCGTCCAGCTCCAGGTGGCCCAGCTCGGTGTTGGGGAGCAGGGCGCCGTCCACGAAGACGGCGCTGCCGATGCCCGTGCCGAAGGTGAGCAGGACGACCGTGCCCTTGCGGCCCCGGCCGGCGCCGAACTCCATCTCGGCGACGCCCGCCGCGTCCGCGTCGTTGACCACGGTCACCGGCAGGCCGCCGAGCCGGCCGCTGAACAACGCGCGCGCGTCCGTGTCGATCCAGCTCTTGTCGACGTTCGCCGCCGTACGGACCGTGGCGCCGCCGGTGACCACGCCGGGGAAGGTCAGGCCGACCGGGCCCGTCCATCCGAAGTGGTCCACCACCTGTTTCACCCCGTCCGCCACGCCCTCGGGCGTCGCCGGGTGCGGGGTGAGCACCTTGCAGCGCTCCTGGGCCAGGTCGCCCCGGTCCAGATCCACTGGGGCGCCCTTGATGCCGGATCCGCCGATGTCCACGCCGAAGATCTGCATGGCACCACGTTACGACGGACCACCGACGGTCACGCCACGGAGGTGCCGCTTCCGCCACGCTCGGCGACCAGGGCCGCAGCCTCCTCGCGCAGGTCGCGGCGGAGTTCCTTGGGCAGCGAGAAGGTGATCGACTCCTCGGCGGCCTTGACGATCTCCACGTCGCCGTAACCGCGCTCGGCGAGCCACTGGAGGACCTGCTCGACCAGCACGTCGGGCACGGAGGCGCCGGAGGTGACGCCGACGGTCGTCACGCCCTCCAGCCAGGCCTCGTCGATCTCGTCGGCGAAGTCCACCAGGTAGGCCTCGCGGGCGCCGGCGAGCTTGGCGACCTCGACCAGCCGCTTGGAGTTGGAGGAGTTGCGCGAGCCGACGACGATGACCAGCTCGGCCTCGGCGCCCATCTGCTTCACGGCGAGCTGGCGGTTCTGCGTGGCGTAGCAGATGTCGTCGCTGGGCGGGGAGACGAGACCGGGGAACTTCGTCTTCAGGGCGTCGACGGTCTCCATGGTCTCGTCCACGGAGAGGGTGGTCTGGGAGAGCCAGACGACCTTGGACGGGTCGCGGACCTCGACCTTGGCGACGTCCTCGGGGCCGTCGACGAGCTGGATGTGGTCGGGGGCCTCGCCGAAGGTGCCGATGACCTCCTCGTGGCCCTCGTGGCCGATCAGGAGGATGTCGTAGTCCTCCTTGGCGTACCGGACGGCTTCCTTGTGGACCTTGGTGACCAGGGGGCAGGTGGCGTCGATGGTGGCGAGCCGGCCCTGGCGGGCCTCCTCGTGCACCACGGGGGCGACGCCGTGCGCGGAGAACATGACGATGTTGCCGGGCGGCACCTCCTCCGTCCGCTCGACGAAGATCGCGCCCTTCTTCTCCAGGGTCTGCACGACGTACTTGTTGTGGACGATCTCGTGCCGGACGTAGATCGGGGCCCCGTACTGTTCCAGGGCCTTCTCGACGGCGATCACGGCGCGGTCCACGCCGGCGCAGTAGCCCCGGGGGGCGGCGAGCAGGACACGGCGGCCAGAGGAAGCGGTCATGGGTCCCATCGTAAGGCCGGGTCCGGGGGCGCCGGGATCGCGTGCCGACGGTCGCGCGGGGAAGACTTGGGCGTATGTCCGACACCGGAACGACAACCTCCACCGCTGACGCGCACCAGCGGTTGCGGCGCAGCCTCGGCCTGCGGGACCTCGTGGTCTACGGGCTGCTGTTCATCGCGCCGATGGCACCGGTCGGGGTGTTCGGCACGCTCGACGCGAAGTCGCACGGCGCGGTGGCGCTGGTGTACGTGGTGGCCACGGTCGCCATGGCGTTCACCGCTTTCAGCTACGCGCAGATGGTGCGGGTCGTACCGCAGGCCGGGTCGGTCTTCGCGTACGCGCGCGCGGGACTCGGGAACGGGGCCGGGTTCGTCGCGGGCTGGATGGCGATGCTCGACTATGTGCTCATCCCGGCGGTGGCCTACCTCTTCTCCGGCATCGCGATGAACGCGCTGGTCCCCGAGGTGTCCCGGTGGGTGTGGACGGCGCTGGCCGTGGTCGTCACCACGCTCCTCAACCTGTGGGGCGTACGGGCCGCCGCGCGCGTGGGCTTCCTCGTGCTGGTTCTGGAGATCGTGGTCCTGCTGGTGTTCGTGGTGTCGGCGGTCGTGGTGCTGGCACGGGACGGGGCGCAGCGGGGGGTGCTGTCGCCGCTGACCGGGGACGGCTCGCAGGGCGCGTTCGCGCTGTCGGCGGTGATCGGCGCGGTGTCCGTCGCGGTCCTGTCCTACCTGGGGTTCGACGCGATCGCCGCGTTCGCCGAGGAGGTCACCGGGGGCTCGGCGAAGGTGGCGCGGGCGCTGCTGTTCTGCCTGGCGCTGGCCGGGGTGCTGTTCGTCGCGCAGACCTACCTGGTCGCGCTGCTGGAGCCGACGACGTCCGCGCAGCTCGCGGACGATCCCGGGAGGCAGGGTTCGGCCTTCTACGACGCGGTGGACTCCGCCGTCGGGACGTGGCTGCACGATCTGGTGGCCGCGAGCAAGGCGATCGGGGCGGCGTTCGCGGCGCTGGCGGGGCAGGCGGCGGCCGGGCGGCTGCTGTTCGCGATGGGCCGCGACCGGAGGCTGCCGCGGGCCCTGTCCCGGACGGACGGCGGTGTGCCGCGGGTGGCCCTGCTGTGCGCGGCGGTGATCACGCTGGTCGCGGCCGGGTGGGCGGCGCGGCGGGACGACGGCCTGGACAAGCTGGTGTCGGTGGTGGACATCGGGGCCCTGTCCGCGTTCACGCTGCTGCACGCGAGCGTGGTGGGGTATTTCGTGGTGCGGCACGGGCCGTGGAGCTGGTGGCGGCACGTGCTGGTCCCGGTGCTCGGCGCGGCGATCACGGTGGCGGTGATCGTGGAGGCGGCGGGGGTCGCGCAGGTGGTGGGCACGGTGTGGCTGGTGACCGGCTTGCTGGTGCTGGTGGGCCAGCGGGGCCGTCGGGAAGCGTCGGCCGGCTGACCGGCGCCCGGAGGGGCGCGGGGAACCGCGCGGTCAGCCGCGCCGCGGACGGAAGGGTCAGCCGGGACGGCGCCGGCGGACGGGAACGGTCAGCCGCTACGGCGCCGGCGGACGGAAACGGTCCGCGGTCCTACGGTCCGTAGCCGGGCTGTCGGTGGTGACCACTACGCTCGGCGCCATGGCTGTGAACACGTCTCCCGAGACCCCGCTCCCCGTGGGCGAGGTCTCACGGCTGATCGGCGGCTGGATCGACCGGCTCGGCGCGGTGTGGGTCGAGGGGCAGATCACGCAGCTGTCCCGCCGCCCCGGCGCCGGCGTCGTGTTCCTGACGCTGCGCGACCCGTCGTACGACATCTCCGTGAGTGTCACCTGCTACCGCCAGGTCTTCGACGCGGTCGCGGACGTCGTCGGGGAGGGCGCCCGTGTCGTCGTCCTGGCGAAGCCCGAGTGGTACGCCCCCCGTGGCCAGCTGTCCCTGCGCGCCGCCGAGATGAGGCCGGTCGGCGTCGGCGAGCTGCTGGCCCGGCTGGAGCAGCTGAAGAAGGCCCTCGCCGCCGAGGGCCTGTTCGCGCCGGAGCGGAAGAAGCCGCTGCCGTTCCTGCCGCAGCTCATCGGGCTGGTGTGCGGCCGGGCCTCCGCCGCGGAGCGGGACGTGCTGGAGAACGCCCGGCACCGCTGGCCCGCCGTCCGGTTCGAGGTGCGCAACGTCCCGGTGCAGGGGGTGCACGCGGTGCCACAGGTCGTGCAGGCGGTGAAGGAGCTCGACGCCGTCGACGAGGTGGACGTGATCATCGTCGCGCGCGGCGGCGGCAGCGTGGAGGACCTGCTGCCCTTCTCCGACGAACAGCTGGTGCGGGCCGTGGCCGAGTGCCGTACGCCCGTGGTGTCCGCGATCGGGCACGAGCCGGACAATCCGCTGCTGGACCACGTCGCCGACCTGCGGGCCTCCACGCCGACCGACGCGGCGAAGAAGGTCGTCCCGGACGTCGGTGAGGAGCTGGAGCGGGTGCGGATGCTGCGGGACCGGGCGCGGCGCTGCGTGAACGCGTATGTGGAGCGGGAGGAGCGGGGGCTGGCGCATGCGCTGGCGCGGCCCTCGATAGAGGATCCGCACCGGATGATCGACGAGCGGGCCGACCATGTGGCCGCGCTCCTCGACCGGGGGCGGCGGACCCTGGGGCATCTGCTGGACCGCGCGGAATCGGAGCTGACGCACACGCACGCCCGGGTGGTGGCCCTCTCCCCCGCGGCGACGCTCCAGCGCGGTTACGCGGTGCTGCAACGGGCGGACGGGCACGTGGTGCGCGATCCGGCCGAGGTGACGGCGGGCGAGGCGCTGCGCGCCCGTGTCGCCGAGGGTGATTTCACAGTGAAGGTGAGCGAATGACGAGCAAGGTGGACGAGGCGCTGTCGTACGAGCAGGCGCGCGACGAGCTGATCGAGGTCGTACGGCGGCTGGAGGCGGGCGGTACGTCGCTGGAGGAGTCGCTGGCGCTGTGGGAGCGCGGCGAGGAGCTGGCCAAGGTGTGCCGGCGCTGGCTGGAGGGCGCCCGGGCCCGGCTGGACGCGGCGCTGGCCGAGGAGGAGGAAGGGGAGGCGGGGGAGGACGGCGAGTAGGGGCCGGCGCCGGGTTGTGAAGCGAGTCACCGCACCCCCGATTTAGTTGAAGATTAAACCTCACCTGTCGTAGGGTCGGTGACGTCAGCCGGTCCGGCACCCCGGGCCGGACGCGCCCCTGAGGAAAGTCACCATGTCTCTCGTTCTTGACCCCGCCGCCCAGGACCTGCTGTTCCGCGAGGCCCGTACCGCGAACACCTTCACCGACGAGCCGGTGACCGAGGAGCAGGTGCAGGCGATCTACGACCTGGTCAAGTACGGCCCCACCGCCTTCAACCAGACCCCGCTGCGCATCACCCTGGTCCGCTCGGCCGAGGCCCGTGAGCGCCTGGTGCAGCACATGGCCGAGGGCAACCGGGCCAAGACCGCCAGCGCGCCGCTGGTCGCGATCCTCTCCGCGGACAACGAGTTCCACGAGGAGCTGCCGGCCCTGTTCCCGGCCTTCCCGCAGGCCAAGGACGTCTTCTTCGCCGAGCGCGCGGCCCGTGAGGGCTCCGCCACGCTGAACGCCGCGCTCCAGGCCGCCTACTTCATCGTCGGCGTCCGCGCCGCCGGCCTCGCCGCCGGCCCGATGACCGGCTTCGACCACGAGGGCGTCCGCAAGGAGTTCCTGGACGACGACCACACCCCGCTGATGGTCGTCAACATCGGCAAGCCGGGCCCCGACGCCTGGTACCCGCGCTCCCCGCGCCTGGCCTACGAGGACGTCGTCACGACCGTCTGAGCCACACGGGCACGGACAAGAGCCCCGCGCGCACGCGAAGAGGCCCCCAGCACCGCCGGGGGCCTCTTCGCGTGTCCTCGTACGCGCGGGGAGTACGCGGGGGGAGTACGCGCGGGGAGTACGCGCGGGAACCGGGCGGTCACCCCATCTTCAGCGCCGCCGCCATCGTCCTCAGCTCCTCGGCGGAGCCGGTGCCGGCCACCACCGTCGTGGAGCCGGGGGTGTCCATGAGCACCAGGGCGTCGTACCGGCCGCCGCTGTAGCGGGTCCAGGTACGGCCGTCGATCTCCTCGGTCCGCTCGGTCGCCGACGCGCCCTGGCTGGCCTGGTCGATGAAGTCGGCGGGCTTCTGCGTGGACTGCTCGACCTGGACGTACTGGCCGTCCGGGGTCTGGAAGCCCAGGTGCCAGCGGTCGGACTTCTCGCCCTGGAAGCGTACGGAGGTCGCCTTCCAGGTACTCGGCAGACCCTCGGGCGCGGCCACCGGGTAGCTCGCCGCCCGGCGGGCCGTGACCAGTTCGACCCGGTAGTCGACCCGCTTGAGGTCGGGAGCGTGATCGTCGTGCGGGATGGCGATGAAGTAGACGACCAATCCCACGATGCTGATCACGACCAGGGAGAGAATCATGTCCCGGGCCGTCTTCTGCCTGCCGTTCGAACCTGCCACGCCCCCTATCGTCGCAGGTGCCGCAAGCGCTCATCCGTGGGGTCCCCTGCTCATTTTGTCTGCCTAACGATAGAGTCGGGTCGAAGACCCTCACCCGGCCGTCGTCGTATCAGAAAGGTGCGCTCCGATGACCGAAAGCCACCACCTGCCGTCCGAGCTGGACGTCCCTTCCGAGGCTCCCGACCGCAACCTCGCCCTGGAACTCGTCCGGGTGACCGAAGCCGCCGCGATGGCCGCGGGCCGCTGGGTCGGGCGCGGTGACAAGAACGGCGCCGACGGTGCCGCGGTGCGCGCCATGCGGACCCTGGTCTCCACCGTGTCGATGAACGGCGTGGTCGTCATCGGCGAGGGCGAGAAGGACGAGGCCCCGATGCTCTTCAACGGGGAGCACGTGGGCGACGGCACCGGTCCGGAGGTCGACATCGCCGTCGACCCGATCGACGGCACCACGCTGACGGCCAAGGGCATGCCGAACGCGATCGCCGTCCTCGCCGCCGCCGAGCGCGGCGCGATGTTCGACCCGTCCGCCGTGTTCTACATGGACAAGCTGGTCACCGGCCCCGACGCGGCGGACTTCGTCGACATCAACGCGCCCGTGGCGGTGAACATCCGGCGGATCGCCAAGGCCAAGCGCTCCTCGCCGGAGGACGTGACCGTCGTCATCCTGGACCGGCCGCGGCACGAGGGCCTGATCCGCGAGGTCCGTGACGCCGGCGCGCGCATCAAGCTCATCTCCGACGGCGACGTGGCCGGCTCGGTGTACGCGCTGCGCGAGGGCACCGGCGTCGACCTGCTGCTCGGCATCGGCGGCACCCCGGAGGGCATCATCTCGGCCTGTGCCGTGAAGTGCCTGGGCGGGACCATCCAGGGCAAGCTGTGGCCGAAGGACGACGAGGAGCGGCAGCGGGCGATCGACGCGGGGCACGATCTGGACCGGGTGCTCACGACGGACGACCTGGTGTCCGGGGAGAACGTGTTCTTCGTCGCCACCGGGATCACCGACGGGGAGCTGCTGCGGGGGGTGCGGTACCGGTCGGAGACCGCGCTGACCGAGTCGATCGTGATGCGGTCGAAGTCGGGGACGGTGCGGAGGATCTTCTCCGAGCACCGGCTGAGCAAGCTGCGGGCCTACAGCGCGATCGACTTCGACCG
This sequence comes from Streptomyces sp. NPDC017676, assembly GCF_044329325.1. NCBI lineage: Bacteria > Bacillati > Actinomycetota > Actinomycetes > Kitasatosporales > Streptomycetaceae > Streptomyces > Streptomyces sp. NPDC017676. Next base: position 72,359 of record NZ_JBIRJA010000017.1, read on the forward strand.
GGCGAAGTAAGGGCGCCTGCTCGCGGGGGGCGCGTGGAGCGCCGACGGCCGCGGGTCGCCCGTGGTCGCTCGCGCGGTTCCCCGCGCCCTTGGTGGGAAGCGCCCCCGGTGGGGAAGCTCCCTCGGTGGGGAAGCGCCCTCGGTGCGGAGAGGGCGCTCCTCACCTGTGTGTTTCAGCCCGCCATACGGTCGGCCGCCGCCCGCGCCGTCTTCTTCAGTTCCAGTTCCCTGCGACGGCGCCTCGCCAGGACCACCCGGCGTTCGGCCGCCGTGAGGCCGCCCCAGACGCCGTAGGGCTCGGGCTGGAGGAGTGCGTGTTCGCGGCACTCGACCATGACCGGGCAGCGGGAGCAGACCCGCTTGGCCGCCTCTTCGCGGGACAGCCGGGCGGCGGTCGGTTCCTTCGACGGGGCGAAGAACAGGCCGGCCTCGTCGCGCCGGCACACCGCCTCGGTGTGCCAGGGGGCGTCTTGGTCCCTGTCCCGCGTCGGCACCCGCTGGGCCGGAACGGCAGCGACCTGCAGGGACGAATGCGGCGGTTGCAGCACGGTCTACTCCTGACGACGGCTTCGCGAGCGAGAGACGATGCAGCAAGGCCTACCCGCTGTGCGCGCGCCTATGCACAGCGTTCCCGTCCGTCGGCGCGCGCTGCGGCCGTACACGCCCCCGGGGTCAGTGCCCCAGGTGTCTGCGCAGCTTGCGGTCCACCTTGTCCTGGACGCGTTCGAGGATGTCCGCCACGCGCCTGCCCCGCTTGGGCCGCGCCTCGACGTTGCCGAGGACGGCCCAGCCGTCGACGTAGACCACCGGCGCGTCGGAGTCGACCGAGTCCAGCGGGCTCACCTCGAAGTTGCCGAGCACGCCACCGCCGGTGCCGCGCAGCGAGATGTTCTCCGGGACGCGGATCTGGACGTCGCCGAAGACGGAGACCGCCTTGATGACCACCTGCTGGTACTCGAAGATCGCCTCGCTGAGGTCGATCTCGACGCTGCCGAAGACCGCGTACGCGTGCAGCCGGCGCCCGGCCCGCCAGCGGCCCCGGCGCATGGCGCTGCTGAACACCGCCACCACGTTCGCGTCGGCCTCCACCGGGATCGCGCCCGGGGTGGGCCGGGGCGGCACCGGCGTGTACGCGGGGGCGGCGGGGCGCTGGTGGGCGGCCGGCAGGTCCCGGATGAAGACCTCCAGCTCACCCACCGTCTTGGCGTGCAGCACCCCGTCCACGCGCTCGGCGTGCTCGTCGGCGGTCAGCCGGCCCTCGGCCAGGGCCTCGCGGAGGATGTCGGCGACCCGGTCGCGATCCGCGTCGGAGGCGCGCAGCTCGGTGGCGGGTGTGGGTGCGGTCTGCTTCTGAAGGTCCACGACGGCAGCGTACCCAAACACGATAGATCGCGACACCCCTGACTGAGCCTTACCTCACAGGTTCGCCGTCGGCGGCAGGTTCTACCCTGGACAGGCTCGCCAGCGTCGGCGGGCGCCGTCCGTCAGAGTGAGGAATGGGCTGAGATGCCGCGCACTTCCCCCCCGCCCCGCCCAGCGTTCGAGTACACCGATCTGCTCCCCCAGGGAGAGGACACCACGCCGTACCGCCTGGTGACGTCCGAGGGCGTCTCCACGGTCGAGGGGCCCGACGGGCGGACGTTCCTCAAGGTGGAGCCGGAGGCGCTGCGCAAGCTGGCCGAGGAGGCCATCCACGACATCCAGCACTACCTGCGCCCGGCCCACCTCGCCCAGCTCCGCCGGATCATCGACGACCCGGAGGCGTCGGCCAACGACAAGTTCGTCGCCCTGGACCTGCTGAGGAACGCGAACATCGCGGCGGCCGGCGTGCTCCCGATGTGCCAGGACACCGGCACCGCGATCGTCATGGGCAAGCGCGGCCAGAACGTGCTGACGGCCGGCGAGGACGAGAAGCACCTGTCCCACGGCATCCACGACGCCTACACCAGGCTGAACCTGCGCTACTCGCAGATGGCTCCGCTCACCATGTGGGAGGAGAGGAACACCGGCTCCAACCTGCCGGCCCAGATCGAGCTGTACGCCACCGACGGCGGCGCCTACAAGTTCCTGTTCATGGCGAAGGGCGGCGGCAGCGCCAACAAGTCCTTCCTGTACCAGGAGACCAAGGCCGTCCTGAACGAGTCCTCCATGATGAAGTTCCTGGAGGAGAAGATCCGCTCGCTGGGTACGGCCGCCTGCCCGCCGTACCACCTGGCGATCGTCGTCGGCGGCACCAGCGCCGAGTACGCGCTGAAGACCGCGAAGTACGCCTCCGCCCACTACCTGGACAACCTGCCCGCCGAGGGCTCGCCGCTCGGCCACGGCTTCCGGGACAAGGAGCTGGAGGAGAAGGTCTTCGAGCTGACCCAGAAGATCGGCATCGGCGCGCAGTTCGGCGGCAAGTACTTCTGCCACGACGTCCGCGTGGTCCGTCTGCCCCGGCACGGCGCGTCCTGCCCGGTCGCGATCGCCGTCTCCTGCTCCGCCGACCGCCAGGCGGTCGCGAAGATCACCGCCGAGGGCGTCTTCCTGGAGCAGCTGGAGACCGACCCGGCGCGCTTCCTGCCGGACACCACGGACGAGCACCTCGACGAGTCCTCCGACGTGGTGAAGATCGACCTCAACCAGCCGATGGACACGATCCTCGCCGAGCTGACCAAGTACCCGGTGAAGACCCGCCTGTCGCTGACCGGCCCGCTGGTCGTGGCCCGCGACATCGCGCACGTCAAGATCAAGGAGCGGCTGGACGCGGGCGAGGAGATGCCGCAGTACCTGAAGGACCACCCCGTGTACTACGCCGGCCCGGCGAAGACGCCCGAGGGCTACGCCTCCGGTTCCTTCGGCCCGACCACGGCCGGCCGCATGGACTCCTACGTGGAGCAGTTCCAGGCGGCGGGCGGCTCGAAGGTGATGCTCGCCAAGGGCAACCGCAGCAAGCAGGTCACCGACGCGTGCGCCGCCCACGGCGGTTTCTATCTCGGCTCCATCGGCGGCCCGGCCGCCCGTCTCGCCCAGGACTGCATCAAGAAGGTGGAGGTCCTGGAGTACGAGGAGCTGGGCATGGAGGCGGTCTGGAAGATCGAGGTCGAGGACTTCCCGGCGTTCATCGTGGTGGACGACAAGGGGAACGACTTCTTCACCGACCCGGCCCCGCAGCCGACGTTCACGTCGATCCCGGTCCGGGGGCCGGGCCTGTCCCTGGACTGAGCCACGACGAGGCCTGAACCCGCGTGAAGGGGCCCCGGATCTCCTCCGGGGCCCCCTTCACGTCAACGTGGGTCAGCTGGTGTACCTGCGTCAGCGGACGTCGACGTAGTCGTAGGCGTCCGCGACGGACGAGGTGCTGTTGCCCGCGTAGTGGAAGCGCCAGGTGCCGTCCGCGGAGGCGGTCACGGTGGTCTTCAGGTAGCCGCTGGACGAGCTGGTGATCGTCTTGACGGTGCTGTAGGTGCTGCTGCCGGCCTTCTTGAACTGGAGCTGGACGGCCTGGCTCCCGTAGCCGTAGTACTTCCCGTAGCTCCAGCTCGCGCGCTTCAGAGTGCCGGTGACCGTGATGGCCTTGCCCTTCGCGACGGGCTCCGGACCGGCGTTGAAGCCGCTGAAGCTGGCGGCCCGCTTCACCCAGTGGTTCTTGTAGGTGTCCTTCTGGATGTAGTCGGCGTCATTGCCGACCGCCCAGGCGGCGACGTTCCACTTGCCGTTGAGGGCGCTGTCGTAGAGGTCGTCCGACGTGGCGGTGATGGTGATCTTGCAGGTGGCGGAGGTGGCGCTCCAGTTGTCGCAGGTGGCGTCCGCGTCCGTGTAGAGCAGCCCGTCCGCGTCGGGGTTGTCCGGGTCGAGGCTGGTGCCGTGCCACAGGAAGGCGCCGGCGGAGTAGATGCCGGACGGGTCGGTGGCGGTCACGTAGATGTTGAAGGACTTCTGACCGGTGCCGACGACGACGTCCTTGTTGCCGTTGACGGTGACCTTGGTGATCGTGGTGTCACCCTCGGTGTCGTCCGCCGGCGCCTTGGCCGAGAAGGGCGTCATCTTCGCGGCGGTACCCGCCGGGTCGTCCGCCGCCTGTGCCGCCGGTGCGACGAGGGCGGTGAGCGCCACGGCCCCGGAGATGGTCGCGGCGGTCAAACTGGCACGAATGCGCATGTGTCTTCCCCATATGAAGAGCCACGGCAGTGGTGGGGGCACTGCCGGGCCCGTGAGAGTCCGAGGAGTCTGTTGACTCTCCCGTGAGGACTCGCGACTTCCGGGAACGGTTGTACGGATGAGGAAAAAGTTTTTGAACGGGTCATGACCTCGGTGTGAACCGGGCGCGCCGGGCACCTGGCGACCAGCGCGTCGACCCCAGCCCGTGCCCGCGCGCCGCGTCGCGCCGGGAACATCACGCCGCCGCGCGATGCTGTCCACCAAGGAGGTGTCCCAATGACAGACGGTCAGACAGAAGGCCGGCAGTACCGCACCGAGCACGACTCCATGGGTGAGGTCCGGGTCCCGGTCCACGCCAAGTGGCGGGCGCAGACGCAGCGTGCCGTGGAGAACTTCCCCATCTCCGGACAGCGCATCGAGCGGGCGCACATCGAGGCGCTGGCCCGCATCAAGGCGGCGGCGGCGAAGGTGAACGCCGAGCTGGGCGTGCTGGACAAGGAGGTCGCGGAGGCGATCCAGGACGCGGCCGGCGAGGTCGCCGCGGGGAAGTGGGACGAGCACTTCCCGGTGGACGTGTTCCAGACGGGCTCGGGGACCTCGTCCAACATGAACACCAACGAGGTCATCGCGACGCTGGCGACCGAGCGGCTCGGCCGGGACGTGCACCCCAACGACCACGTGAACGCCTCGCAGTCGTCCAACGACGTCTTCCCGTCGTCCATCCACATCGCGGCCACCGCGGCCGTCACCCATGACCTGATCCCGGCCCTGGAGCACCTGGCCGCCTCCCTGGAGCGCAAGTCCGAGGAGTTCGCGGAGGTGGTCAAGTCGGGGCGGACGCATCTGATGGACGCGACGCCGGTGACGCTCGGGCAGGAGTTCGGCGGGTACGCGGCCCAGGTGCGGTACGGCGTCGAGCGGCTCAGGGCCTCCCTCCCGCGCCTCGCCGAGCTCCCGCTGGGCGGCACGGCCGTCGGCACCGGCATCAACACCCCGCCCGGCTTCTCCGCCGCCGTCATCGAGGAGGTCGCCCGGGTGACCGGGCTGCCGCTGACCGAGGCCCGGGACCACTTCGAGGCGCAGGGCGCCCGGGACGGCATCGTGGAGACCAGCGGGCAACTGCGGACCATCGCGGTCGGCCTGACGAAGATCGCCAACGATCTGCGCTGGATGTCCTCCGGACCGCGCACCGGTCTCGCCGAGATCCGGCTGCCCGACCTCCAGCCCGGCTCCTCGATCATGCCGGGCAAGGTCAACCCGGTGGTCCCGGAGGCAGTGCTGATGGTCGCCGCGCAGGTCGTCGGGAACGACGCCACCATCGCCACCGCGGGCGCCGCCGGAAACTTCGAACTGAACGTCATGCTCCCGGTCATCGCCAAGAACGTCCTGGAGTCGGTCCGGTTGCTCGCCAACGTCTCACGGCTGCTGGCCGACCGGACCGTCGACGGCATCACCGCCGACCGCGAACGCGCCCGCGAGTACGCCGAGTCGTCCCCGTCGGTGGTGACCCCGCTGAACAAGTACATCGGGTACGAGGAGGCCGCGAAGGTCGCCAAGAAGTCCCTCGCCGAGCGCAAGACGATCCGCCAAGTCGTCCTGGAGAACGGGTACGTGGAGCGCGGCGACCTGACACTGGAACAGCTCGACGAGGCGCTGGACGTCCTGCGGATGACGCGCCCGTAACCGGGAGCGGACCATTCGGGCCACCGGGGTACCGCCGTGACCCGCGCCGCAGCGTCGTGTGCCCGTGGCACCTAATATCTGTGCATGACGGACGACGGAGCGATGACACGAGTGGCGGCGGGACCGGCGACCTACTGGACCCCGGGGACGCACATCCTGTGGCGCTACCGGGCGAACGGCGGCGAGCGGTACCACATCGCCCGGCCGGTCACCGTCGTACGCGACGACGCGGACCTGCTGGCGGTGTGGCTGGCCCCCGGCACCGAGTGCGTGAAGCCGGTCCTGGCCGACGGCACGCCCGTGCACCTGGAGCCGCTGGAGTCCCGGTACACCAAGCCGCGGACGGTCCAGCGGGACCGCTGGTTCGGCACGGGCGTGCTGAAGCTGGCGCAGCCCGGCCGGCCCTGGTCGGTGTGGCTGTTCTGGGAGCCGGGCTGGCGGTTCAAGAACTGGTACGTGAACCTGGAGGAGCCGCTGGCCCGGTGGGCGGGCGGGGTGGACTCCGAGGACCACTTCCTGGACATCTCCGTGCACCCGGACCGGAGTTGGCACTGGCGCGACGAGGACGAGTTCGCGCAGGCCCAGCGGGACGGGCTGATGGACGCGGCGACCGCCGAGCAGGTGCGGGCCGCCGGCCGGGAGGCGGTGGAGGTGATCCGCGCGTGGGGCCCGCCGTTCGGCGACGACTGGCCGCGCTGGCGCCCGGACCCGTCCTGGACGGTACCTTCCCTCCCCGAGGACTGGGACCGCGCACCCGCGCGCGTATCCTCATGAGACCCTTGATGCGCCCCCAGGCAAGAAACGTAGGATCGTCCTCCGCAAGGGCGTAGCAGAGCAACTTCCGGGGCATGCGCCGGGCTTGACCGATCGTCACCGAGGGGCAGCAGGACGTGAGCGAGGGGTACCAGGGCACCACCACGAAGGCGTGCGGCGACCGGGCCGCCGGCCGCGCGGAACTCGCCACCGGCACAGCGTCCGTCTGCGACCCGGCGGCAATTCCGTTCCTGGGGCACGTATTGCGGGTATCGGGATGTCGGCGGGACCAACTGCGCGCCCGGCGCACCCGGCGCGCAGCCCCGGACGGATGGATGCGACACGCGTGACGGAGCAGCCCACCTCCTTCGGACGCCCCCAGCCGGGCGTGGACCCCGCGGATGCCCGCGGGGCGCTCCTGCGTACCCAGCAGCAGTCCCAGAAGCCTCCGGCGCAGCTCGGCGATCCGGCCTTACCCGCACAGGCCCGGGCCGACGCGGCGCCGTCCGGACCGGGCACCGCCACCCCCTGTGGCAAGGGGAAGCAGCCCGCAGCCGGCCAGGGGAAGGAGCCCTCCGTCAACGGCCCCGAGCACGCCCAGCCCTCCGGCACCGAACCCGACGCCCACCGCCCGCGCCCCGCGCCGGAGGCCATCCCGGCGCAGCCCGGCGCCGAGCAGCAGCGGTCGCCGGGCGGTCAGGAACGCCGTACCGGACAGGCTCCGCCGCCGGGGCGGCCGATGCCCATGCGGCGCGACGGGGACCGGCTCAGGTTCGTGGGCGCGGCCACCCGGCGGATCGCCCGCGGGCTCGACCTCGACGAGATCGTCATGGGGCTGTGCCGGGCCACCGTGCCGACGTTCTCCGACGCGATCCTGGTCTATCTGCGCGAGCCGCTGCCCGTCGGTGACGAGCGGCCCAGCGGTCCGGTGGTGCTGCGGCTGCGCCGCACCGACCGGATACCCCAGGAGCGGGACACCGACGGGGTGCTGCTGCCGCCGGCGTTCGAGCCGGAGCCGGAGCCGTCCGTGCTGTCGGACCTGTCGGCGCTCACCGCCGAGCTGTGCGAGGTGCGGCCGGGCGGCGCGCTGAACGAGGTGCTGCGCGGGGTGCGCCCGGTGTTCGCCGACGCGCCCGCGGCCCGGGACGCGCTGCCCGAGCTGCTCGGCGAGGGCGGTGAGGCGGTCGTACCCGGCGAGCGGCACGCGATCCTCGCGCCGTTGCGCGGCCGGCGCCGGGTGATCGGCGCGGCCCTGTTCCTGCGCCGCCCGGACCGGCTCGCCTTCGAGGCGGACGACCTGCTGGTGGCCGCGCAACTGGCCACGCACAGCGCGCTCGGCATCGACAAGGCGGTGCTGTACGGCCGCGAGGCGTACATCGCCGACGAGTTGCAGCGCACCATGCTGCCCGAGACCCTGCCCCGGCCGACCGGCGTCCGGCTGGCCTCCCGCTACCTGCCGGCGGCGGAGACCGCTCGGGTCGGCGGCGACTGGTACGACGCGATCCCGCTGCCCGGCAGCCGGGTGGCGCTGGTCGTCGGTGACGTGATGGGCCACTCGATGACCTCGGCGGCGATCATGGGCCAGCTGCGCACCACCGCGCAGACGCTGGCCGGTCTCGATCTGCCGCCGCAGGAGGTGCTGCACCACCTGGACGAGCAGGCGCAGCGCCTGGGCACCGACCGCATGGCGACCTGCCTGTACGCGGTCTACGACCCGGTGACGCACCGCATCACGATCGCCAACGCCGGCCATCCGCCGCCCGTGCTGCTGCACCTGGGCGGGCGGGCCGAGGTGCTGCGGGTGCCGTCGGGCGCGCCGATCGGGGTCGGCGGGGTCGACTTCGAGGCGGTGGAGCTGGAGGCGCCCGCCGGGGGGACCCTGCTGCTCTACACCGACGGCCTGGTGGAGTCCCGGCTGCGGGACGTGTGGACCGGCATAGAGCAGTTGCGGGAGAAGCTGGCCGCGACCGCGCGGCTGACCGGCCCGGACCATCCGCCGCCGCTGGAAGCGCTGTGCGACGAGGTGCTGGACATGCTCGGCCCGGGCGACCGGGACGACGACATCGCGCTGCTCGCCGCCCGCTTCGACGGGATCGCGCCGAGCGATGTCGCCTACTGGACGCTGGAGCCGGAGGACTCCGCTCCGGGCCAGGCCCGCCGGCTGGCCCGGCGCGCGCTCGCCCGCTGGGACCTGGAGGAGCTGACGGACTCGGTGGAGCTGCTGGTCAGCGAGGTCGTGACGAACGCCGTGCGGTACGCGTCGCGGCCGGTGACGCTGCGGCTGCTGCGCACGGACGTGCTGCGCTGCGAGGTCGGCGACGACGTGCCGCAGCTTCCGCGCCTGCGGCAGGCGCGGGCCACGGACGAGGGCGGGCGCGGCCTGTACCTGGTCAACCGGCTGGCCCGGCGCTGGGGCGCCACCCGGCTGAGCACCGGCAAGGTGGTGTGGTTCGAGCTGAACCGCGGCTGAGCGGCTGCGCGACCCCGTGACATGCGACAGGGCGCCCGGTGTGACCGGGCGCCCTTCGCTGTGTCCTGTCTGGGGCTACGGGACGTTCTCCGGGTCGAGCGGGTTCTCCGGGCTGATCGACGTCGTCGGCGGCCCGCTCGTCGGGGTCTGGGTCGGGGTCTGGGTGGGCGTCTGGCTGGGGGTCTGGGTCGGCGTCCGCGAGGGCGTCTCGGTCGGCGACTGCGACGTCTGCGAGGGCGTCTCGGTCGGCGTCCGGCTGGGGGTCTGGGTCGGGGTGTGCGTCCAGGTCGGCGTCTCGGTCGGCTCGACGGCCGCGCCCTGCGTGGTGTTCAGGTCGAACTTCGCCTTGTCGGTGACGCCGAAGGTGTACGTGGCCCAGATCTGCGCCGGGTAGCCGCCGCCGTTGATCCGGCCGGGCGGCGGGAGCAGGCCGGTCGCGCCCTTCATGGACACGTGGGCCTTGGTCTTCGGGTCCTCGCCGAACAGGCCGACGGAGGTGACCAGGTCGGGGGTGTAGCCGGTGAACCAGGCCGACTTGTTCTCGTCGGAGGTACCGGTCTTGCCCGCCACCTGCTGGCCGTCGCGCAGCGGGTTGTTCGCCACGGACTGCTTGGCCGTACCGTCGTCGACCACGCCGGTGAGCACCGAGGTGACCGTGTCGGCGGCCGTACGGCTGATCACCGAGCCGCCGACCGGGTTCGGCATGTCGACCGTACGGCCCCTGTTCTCGGCCGACTTGATGATCGTCGGGGTCACCTTGTAGCCGTGGTTGGCGAAGGTGGCGTAGATCCCGGCCATCTCCAGGGGGCTGGCGCCCATGGAGCCGAGGGTCTGGGCGGGCACGGCCTGCATGCCCTTGGTGTTCATGCCGAGCTTGCCCGCCGTGCTCATGACCTTGTCCATGCCGACGTCCACGCCCATCTGCGCGAAGACGGAGTTGACGGACTTGTTCATCGCCTGCTGCACGGTGATCTTGTCGTAGTCGACGTCGTCCTCGTTCGGCGGGGCGAAGCCGACCTTGGTGCCGTGGTCCACGACCTGGCGGCGGCTGGTGCCGTCGTAGACGGTGCTCGCGGTGATCGGCTTGCCGTCCTGGGTGGTGGCGTTCTGCTCCAGGGCGGCGGCGAGGATGACCGGCTTGAACGTGGACGCCGGCTGGTAGTCCTGGCGGGTGGCGTTGTCGTAGTAGTGCTTGTAGTAGTCCTGGCCGCCGTACAGCGCGACGATCCGGCCCGTCTTGGGGTCGACGGAGACGGCGCCGGCCTGGATGGCGCCGTCGACCTTGCGCTTCTTCGGGTCGAGCTTGCCGGTCAGCTGCGTCCTGACGGCCTTCTCCAGCGCGGCCTGCTTCTTCCGGTCGATGTTGAGGGTGATGGTCCAGCCCTTGTCGACGACGGCGTTCTCCGCCTGGGACTGGGTCAGGCCCTCCCGCGCCATGAGCTGCTGCTCCAGCTGCTGGTTGGCGAGTTCGACCAGGTAGCCCTTCTGCCCGCCGAGGCCGGGGGCACCCTTGGGCTCCTTGGGGTAGGGGAAGTGCAGGCCGTCCCGCTCGGTCTTGGAGAGCCAGCCCTCCTCGACCATGTTGTCCAGCACGTAGTTCCAGCGCTGCTGGACGAGCCGCTTGCCGGTCTTGGTGGCCACGGCCCAGTCGTACTGGCTGGGGGCCTGGAGCAGGGCGGCGAGGTAGGCGCCCTGCTCGACCTTCAGGTCCTCGGCGTCGACGTGGTAGTAGGCCTGGGCGGCGGCCTGGATGCCGTAGGCGTTGCGGCCGTAGTAGCTGGTGTTGATGTAGCCGGCGAGGATGTCGTCCTTGGACTTCTCGCGGTCCACCTTGAGTGAGATGACCAGCTCCTTCAGCTTGCGCGTGACGGTCTGGTCCTGGTTCAGGTAGTAGTTCTTGACGTACTGCTGGGTGATCGTGGAGCCGCCCTGCTTGCCCTTGCCGGACAGCGTGTTGAGCAGACCGCGGGCGGTCCCGCGCAGGTCGACGCCGGAGTCGTGGTAGAAGCTCTTGTTCTCGGCGGCGACGAAGGTGAGCTGGACCTTGCGGGGCACCTTCGACAGGTCGACGATCTCGCGGTTGACCTCGCCCTTGCGGGCCAGAATCGTTCCGTCACTGAACTTGTAGACGTTGCTCTGCTGCTGGGCGGCGGCGTTTCCCTCGGGGATGTCCACGTACAGGTACAGGCCGATGAAGCCCAGGATGCCGAGCAGGCACACGCCGAAGAAGGTGCCGAGGATCTTCTTCCAGCCGAAGATCCGGCGTATGAGGCTCTTGGCGGGTTTGCCGGACGCGGGCTTGCCGGACGCGGACCCCCCGCCGGAGGCGCCGGACGCGGTGGCCGCCGGGGGCGTGGGCGCGGAGCGGCGGCGCTTGGGTGCCGCGCGGTGGCCGCCGCGCTGTCGCGCTCGTCTCTCTTCCGCTCGTCCCATGGGTCCCTACGCTCGCTTCCGTCTCGGGGTCAGCTCCGAAAGCTAACACCCCTCTATATGACAAAGGGCGTCCGATCCGTTCTTTTACGGACGTGACAATCAGCACCTGCCCCATCGGAACCGACGGCTGTGACTGGTCCGAGGTTGCTCGGCGGGGTAAAGTGATATCAGTTAGCTAGAACTGCGCTAGGCAGACAGAGCCAGGCGACACCAGAACCGGGGGTCCCCTATGTCCATATCCGAGCCGGCCGCCACCGCCGACGTCCCCGAGATGCCCGCGCCACGGGTGCGGGAGTTCACCGCCCACAGCATCGGCGGCGGACTCGCCCTGCTGCTCGGCCTGATCGGGCTCGGCGCCGCGGTCGCGCTGTTCGCGGCCTCCGGGGCGGCCTCCTCCGGCGCGGCCCGGGGCGGGCTCGTCGCCGCCGGCGTCCTCGTCCTGCTGGCGTCCGTCATCGCGATGCGCGGCCTGAACACGGTCGCGCCGGGCGAGGCCCGGGTCGTCCAGCTCTTCGGACGCTACCGGGGCACGATCCGGCAGGACGGTCTGCGCTGGGTGAACCCCTTCACCTCCCGGACCCGGATCTCCACCCGGGTGCGCAACCACGAGACCGCCGTACTGAAGGTCAACGACGCCTACGGCAACCCGATCGAGCTCGCCGCGGTCGTGGTGTGGAAGGTCCAGGACACCGCCCAGGCCACCTTCGAGGTCGACGACTTCGCCGAGTTCGTCGCCACGCAGACCGAGACGGCCGTGCGGCACATCGCCATCGAGTACCCGTACGACGCCCACGAGGAGGACGGCCTGTCGCTGCGCGGCAACGCCGAGGAGATCACCGAGAAGCTGGCCGTGGAACTCCAGGCGCGGGTGGAGGCGGCCGGGGTGCGGGTCATCGAGTCCCGCTTCACGCACCTCGCGTACGCTCCCGAGATCGCCTCGGCGATGCTCCAGCGGCAGCAGGCGGGTGCGGTCGTCGCGGCCCGCCGGCAGATCGTGGACGGCGCGGTCGGCATGGTCGAGGCGGCGCTGGCCCGCATCGCGGACGCGGACATCGTGGAGCTGGACGAGGAACGGAAGGCGGCGATGGTGTCGAACCTGATGGTGGTGCTGTGCGGGGACCGGGCCCCCCAGCCGGTCCTCAACACGGGGACGCTCTACCAGTGACGGATCCGGTGACGGACCCCTCGGGGACCCCGAAGCGCCGGCCGCAGCAGCGCAAGCAGGTGCTGCTGCGGCTGGACCCGCTGGTGTACGAGGCGCTGGCCCGGTGGGCCGGGGACGAGCTGCGCTCGGCGAACGCGCAGATCGAGTTCCTGCTGCGGCGCGCCCTGGCGGAGGCGGGGCGTCTGCCGAAGGAGGCCGGACCGCTGCCGCGGCGGGGCCGGCCGCCTGTGTCAGAACCGTGACAATCGGCCCCCACCTGCGGGGCCGTACCGCCCGCCACGCTCACCGCACGGCGTGTATACATCCCGCGTATACACCGTGTGTAGAGTGCTGCCATGTCCATCGGTCACACCCTTCTAGGGCTCCTGGAGTCCGGCCCGCGCCACGGCTACGACCTCAAGCGGGCCTTCGACGAGAAGTTCGGTCACGACCGGCCGCTGCACTACGGCCAGGTCTACTCCACGATGTCCCGGCTGCTGAAGCACGGCCTCGTGGAGGTCGACGGGATCGAGGCCGGCGGCGGCCCCGAGCGCAAGCGGTACGCCATCACCGACGCCGGCGTCACCGACGTCGAGCGCTGGCTCGCCACCCCGGAGAAGCCGGAGGAGTACCTCCAGTCGACCCTCTACACCAAGGTCGTCCTGGCCCTGCTCACCCACCGCGACGCCACCGACATCCTCGACACCCAGCGGGCCGAACACCTGCGCAGCATGCGCATCCTGACCGACCGCAAGCGCAAGGGCGACCTCGCGGACCAGCTGATCTGCGACCACGCCCTGTTCCACCTGGAGGCCGACCTGCGCTGGCTGGAACTGACCGCCGCGCGCCTCGACAAGCTCCGCGCGGAGGTGGTGGCCAAGTGACTCCCCCGCCCGGCACCCTGCTCGCCGCCGAGAACCTGCGCAAGTCCTACGGCCCCACGGTCGCGCTCGACGGCGCGGAGTTCTCCATCCACCCCGGCGAGGTCGTCGCCGTCATGGGCCCCTCCGGCTCCGGCAAGTCCACGCTGCTGCACTGTCTGGCCGGCATCGTGCCGCCCGACTCCGGCTCCATCACCTACGACGGCCGCGAACTGGCCGGCATGAACGACGCCGGGCGCAGCGCCCTGCGCCGCAGCGAGTTCGGCTTCGTCTTCCAGTTCGGGCAGCTCGTCCCGGAGCTGACCTGCGTGGAGAACGTGGCGCTGCCGCTGCGCCTGAACGGCACCTCCCGCAGGGAGGCCGAGCGGGCCGCGCTGAGCTGGATGGAACGCCTGGAGGTGGACGACCTCAAGGGCAAGCGGCCCGGCGAGGTCTCCGGCGGCCAGGGCCAGCGGGTCGCGGTGGCGCGGGCGCTGGTCACCGGACCCCGGGTGCTGTTCGCCGACGAGCCGACCGGCGCGCTCGACTCCCTCAACGGCGAACGCGTGATGGAGCTGCTGACCGACGCGGCCCGCTCCACCAACGCCGCCGTCGTCCTGGTCACGCACGAGGCCCGGGTGGCCGCCTACTCCGACCGCGAGATCGTCGTACGCGACGGCAGGTCCCGCGACATGGAGCGCGCCATATGAACGTCCGGCAGTGGTGCAGAGACCTGGGCATGGGGGCCCGGTTCGCCGTCACCGGCGGACGCGAGGGCTGGGTCCGGATGCTGCTGACGGCGGTCGGCGTCGGCCTGGGCGTGGCCCTGCTGCTGCTGACGACGGCGCTGCCGAACGTGCTGACGGCACGGCACCAGCGCGGACAGGCCCGCCAGGACCTCACCTTCAGCGCGGCCGTGCCGCCCAAGGGCGAGAACACCGTGCTGGTCGGCACGACCGACACCGAGTGGCACTCCAGGGACATCCGGGGCCGGCTGCTGGAGCCGGAGGGTGCGCGGGCGCCGCTGCCGCCCGGTCTCGACCGCTTCCCGGCACAGGGCGCGATGGTGGTCTCGCCCGCGCTGAAGGAGCTGCTCTCCTCGGAGGGCGGGAAGCTGCTGCGGGAGCGGCTGCCGTACCGGATCACCGGCACGATCGGCGAACCCGGACTGGTCGGCTCGCGCGAACTGACCTACTACGCGGGTGCCGAGGGTCTGAAGGTGACCAAGAGCAGCTCGCGGGTGGTGCGGCTGACCGCGTTCGGCGATCCGCACCCCACGACCGAGCGGACCGACCCGGTGCTCATCCTGATGACGCTGGTCGTGTTCGTCGTTCTGCTGACACCGGTCGCCGTCTTCATCGCCGCGGCCGTACGGTTCGGCGGCGAGCGGCGCGACCGCAGGCTGGCCGCGCTGCGGCTGGTGGGCTCCGACAGCCGGATGACCCACCGGATCGCGGCGGGCGAGGCACTGGCCGGGTCGCTGCTCGGGCTGGCCGTCGGCGCGGTGTTCTTCCTGATCGGACGCCAGGCGGCGGGCTCGGTGGAGGTCATGGGGGAGAGCTTCTTCCCCAGCTACCTCGACCCCTCCCCCGCGCTGGTCGCGCTGGTCGCGGTGGCGGTCCCGGCGGCCGCGGTGCTGGTGACGCTCCTCGCGATGCGCGGGGTGGTGGTGGAACCGCTCGGCGTGGTGCGTACGGCCAAGCAGCCCCGGCGGCGCCTGTGGTGGCGGCTGCTGCTGCCGCTGGCGGGCCTCGCGATGCTGTATCCGATGATCGGCGACGGCCGCACCCACGGCGACTTCAACCAGTACCTCGTCATCGGTGGCGTGCTGCTGCTCCTGGTCGGCGTCACCGCGCTGCTGCCCTGGCTGGTGGAGGCGTTCGTCGCCCGGCTCGGCGCGGGTGCGGTCTCCTGGCAACTGGCCGTACGACGACTCCAGTTGAGCAGCGGCACGGCCGCCCGCATGGTCAACGGCATCGCGGTGGCGGTGGCCGGGGCGATCGCACTGCAGATGCTGTTCGCGGGCGTGGAGGGCCAGTACACCAAGGACACCGGCCGCGATCCGCACCGGGCCTCGATGGAGGTCGACCTCACGGACCGGTCCCGGCTGCCGGTCGCCGCCCGCGAGTTGGCCCGCACCCGGGGCGTCAAGGCGTCCATGGCCATCTCCTCCGGCGGACTCTCCGACAAGCGCCGCGATCCCGGCACCACCGCGAGCCTCACCGTCGGCGACTGTGCCGCGCTGCGCGAACTGGTGCGCCTGCCGTCCTGCCGGGACGGGGACGTGTTCGTCCTCCCCCGCGCGGACGACGACGCGGCCGTGCGAGCCCTCATGCGGCCGGGCCGGCGCGGTTTCATCGACGCCACCTACACGGACAGCGAGCGCGGGCGGGAGATCCCCTGGACGGTGCCGTCCGGTCTGCGGCAGGTGACCGCCCGCAAGGACACGCTCCGGCCGGACATCACCGGCCTGCTGCTGACCCCGTCCGCGCTGCCCGCCGGGGCCGCGTCGACGCTGTACCACCAGGTCTACGTCCGCCTCGACCTGTCGGTGCCGTACGCGGACGAGTACGTGCGCAACACGGCCGCACGGGTGGACCGCCTCGCCAGCGCCTGGCGCTGGGCGGCGACCGAGCAGTCCAACCGGTACACCTCCCTGCGCACCGGCCTGTTCATCGGCGCGGTCTGCGTACTGGCGCTGATCGGGGCGAGCCTGCTGGTCTCCCAGCTGGAGCAGTTGCGCGAGCGGCGCAAGCTGCTGTCGTCACTGCTCGCCTTCGGCACCCGGCGCCGCACGCTCGGCCTGTCGGTGCTGTGGCAGACGGCCGTACCGATCACGCTCGGGCTGCTGCTGGCCTCGGCGGTGGGCCTGACCCTCGGCACGGTCCTGCTGAAGATGACGGCGACCCCGGTCTCCGTCGACTGGGCGAGCGTGCTGTCCCTGACCGGCGCCGGCGCGGCGGTGGTCCTCGCGGTCACGCTGCTGAGCCTGCCGCCGCTGGTCAGGATGATGCGGCCGGAGGGCCTGCGTACGGAGTGAGTCCGCCGTCGACGGGCTGCGGTGCCGTCGTGGCCGGTCGAGCGGTGCCCCGCGCCCCTGCGGGGCGCTCACGCCTCCAGCACCCTTACGGGCAACGCCCGCAGCGCCTCCCGCAAGGCGCCCGCCAACTCCTCGTACTCCGCGGCGCGCGCCGCCCCCGCGCGCATCGCGAACGCGACCCGGCGGCTCGGGGCGGGCTCGGCGAAGTATCCGGTCAGCAGCCGGCTGCTGCGGGTGGTCTCCAGCTTGAGCGCGGTGCGCGGGAGCAGCGTGCAGCCGAGGCCGCCGGCCACCAGCTGGACCAGCGTGGACAGGCCGGCCGCCGTGGTGGTGACCGGGGCGTCCTCGCGGCCGGCCTCCCGGCAGATGTCCAGCGCCTGGTCGCGCAGGCAGTGCCCCTCGTCGAGGAGGAGCAGGTTCAGCTCCTTCAACGCCTCGCGCGGGATGCCCTCCCGGCCGCCGAGCCAGTGGTCGAGCGGGGTGACGAGCACGAAGTCCTCGTCGAAGAGGGGGAGTTCCAGGACTCCGGGGACGCCCAGCGGCACGGCCAGCAGCAGCAGGTCGAGCCGCCCGGAGTTCAGGCCCTCGACCAGGTTGGCGGTCTGCTCCTCGTGCACCTGGAGGTCGAGGTGCGGGTAGCGGTCGTGGACGAGCCGCAGCACGGTCGGCAGCAGGTACGGCGCGACCGTGGGGATCACCCCGAGGCGCAGCACGCCCGTGAAGGGCGCCCGGACCGCCTCGGCCTCCTCCAGCAGCGCGCCCACCGCGTCCAGCACCGCCTTGGCCCGCACGGCCAGCCGCTCCCCCGCGGGCGAGAGCAGCACCTTGCGGGTCGTACGCTCAAGGAGGGTGACGCCGAGAGTCTCCTCCAGGGTCGAGACCGCGCCCGAGAGGGCGGGCTGGCTCATCCCGATGGCCGCCGCCGCGTCCCGGAAGTGCAGGTGCTCGGCCACGGCGGCGAACGCCCGTAGCTGCGCCAGGCTCGGCTGCCTGCGTTTGCCGTTGCTCACGGTCACTGATAACTACCTCCGATCAACACGACCGAGTGTAGCTATTTCACTAATCAATGCACCCTGTGCCAACATCGACCACGTCCAACCCATGGGAAACACCCCAAAAGGGAAGTTTCTTCGCTGCAAGGAGAGCGCGTGCTCACTGTCGGTGACAAGTTCCCCGAGTTCGAACTGACCGCCTGCGTCTCGCTGGAGAAGGGCAAGGAGTTCGAGCAGATCCACCACAAGTCCTACGAGGGCAAGTGGCTGGTGGTCTTCGCCTGGCCCAAGGACTTCACGTTCGTGTGCCCGACCGAGATCGCCGCGTTCGGGAAGCTGAACGACGAGTTCGCCGACCGCGACGCCCAGATCCTCGGCTTCTCGGGTGACTCCGAGTTCGTCCACCACGCCTGGCGCAAGGACCACCCGGACCTGACCGACCTGCCGTTCCCGATGATGGCGGACCCCAAGCACGAGCTGATGCGCGACCTCGGCATCGAGGGCGAGGACGGCTACGCCCAGCGCGCCGTCTTCGTCGTGGACCCGAACCACGAGATCCAGTTCACGATGGTCACCGCCGGTTCCGTGGGCCGCAACCCCAAGGAGGTCCTGCGGGTCCTGGACGCCCTGCAGACCGACGAGCTGTGCCCCTGCAACTGGACCAAGGGCGAGCAGACCCTCGACCCGGTCGCGCTGCTGGCTGGTGAGTGACCCGTGTCGCTCGACTCCCTGAAGTCCCGTATCCCGGACTACGCCAAGGACCTGAAGCTCAACCTGGGCTCGGTCATCGGCAACTCGGACCTGCCCGCGCAGCAGCTGTGGGGCACGGTGCTGGCGACCGCCATCGCCTCCCGTTCCCCGATCGTGCTGCGTGAGCTGGAGCCGGAGGCGAAGGCGAACCTCTCGCCGGAGGCGTACCAGGCCGCGAAGTCGGCCGCCGCCATCATGGCGATGAACAACGTCTTCTACCGCACCCGGCACCTGCTGTCCGACCACGAGTACGGCACCCTGCGCGCGGGCCTGCGGATGAACGTCATCGGCAACCCGGGCGTGGAGAAGGTCGACTTCGAGCTGTGGTCGTTCGCGGTCTCCGCGATCAACGGCTGTGGCATGTGCCTGGACTCGCACGAGCAGGTGCTGCGCAAGGCCGGCGTGGAGCGCGAGACCGTCCAGGAGGCGTTCAAGATCGCCTCCGTGGTGCAGGCGGTCGGCGTCACCCTCGACGCCGAGGCCGTACTGGCCGAATAAAGCCGTACGCCGAGGACCCCGCTCACCCCTGGTGGGCGGGGTCCTGCGCGTCCGGGGCCTCGGTCTCCTCCACGGGCTCGGCGGAGGCGTGCTGCTGGACCTCCTGCGAATACTGCCGCAGGTACCCCACCACCGTGTTCGTCACCGCCACCAGCGGTACGGCCACCACCGCGCCGCCGATGCCGGCCACCATGCCGCCGGCGGCCACGGTCAGGACGACCGCCAGCGGGTGGACCCGGACCGCGCGGCCCAGGATGAACGGCTGCAGGACGTGCCCCTCGATCTGCTGGACCGCGAGGACGACGACGAGGGTCATCACGGCGGTGAAGACGCCCTGGGTGACCAGGGCCACGATCACCGCGAGCGCGCCGGAGGCGACCGCGCCGACCAGCGGGATGAACGAGAACAGGAAGATGAAGACAGCCAGCGGGACGGCCATCGGCACGTCCAGGAAGTAGATGCCGATGCCGATGAAGATGGCGTCGATGAGGGCGACCAGGACCGTGCCGCGCACATAGGCGGTCAGGGTGCGCCAGGCGCGCGGACCGGCGCCGGCCACGCCCGGACGGGCGGCGGCGGGCACCAGCTTCAGGAACCACTGCCAGATGCGCTTGCCGTCGTAGAGCAGGAACAGCGTCGAGAAGAACACCAGCAGGATGCCGGTGAGGGCCTCCACGATGACCTGGACGCCCTCCAGACCGGCCGACGTTATCTGGTCGGCGTTGGCGCCGATCGCCTCGCGGAGGTTCTTGGCGATCTGGTTGATCTGCTTGTCGGTGACGTGGAACGGGCTCTTCAGCAGCCAGTTGCGCAGGTCGTCGATGCCGCTCTGGATCTGGTTGGAGAGCGTGTCGATGTTCTCCATGACCTGCCAGGTCACGAACCAGCCCATCAGGCCGATGACGACGAAGCCGCTGATGGCGGTGAGCGCGGTGGCCGGGCCGCGCGGCACCCCGCGCCGGGTGAGCCGGGCGACCGTCGGCTGGAGCAGCGCGGTGACCAGCAGCGCGATGACGAAGGCGAACACCACCAGTTGGATGGCGCTGATGACCCGCATCAGCACCCAGACCGTGCCGGCCAGCACCAGCAGCCGCCAGCCCGCCTCGGCCGCGACCCGGACGCCCCACGGCACGGCCTCGGCCGGATCGGGGCGGGGACCGGACGGCGCTGCGGGCCGGCGGACGGGCGCGGCCGTGACGGCAGGCGCGTCGGCCGGCCCCGGATCGGCGGACGCGGCGGGCTCGACGGCTTCGCCGTGCTCCTTCTCCACCTCGGCGCGGCGCTCGTCCAGGCGCTCGCTCATCTCGGTGAGACCGGCTCCCAGCCGGCCGAGCCAGCCTGGCACTCGCGACATGATCCGTCCTCTTCCCCCGCGTCCCCGGGTGCTCGCCACCACTCCCCCCTGGAGTCGTTCGGATACGACCGTACAGGGCGAAAGCCCCTCCCCTAAGGACGGGGAGGGGCTGCGCGAGGTTGAGAGAGCACCGGCGTGAGGCGCCGGTACCGGCAGAGCGTCTAGTACCAGTGGTTGGCCTGCCAGAACGACCAGGCCTGGCACGGGCTGCCGTACCGGCCGTTCATGTAGTTGAGGCCCCACTTGATCTGGGTGGCCGGGTTGGTCTGCCAGTCGGCGCCGGCCGAGGCCATCTTGGAGCCGGGCAGGGCCTGGAAGAGGCCGTAGGCGCCGGAGGAGGCGTTCACCGCGCGGTAGTTCCAGCTGGACTCGTGGTTCACGATGTTGCTGAAGCACCCGTACTGGTCGCCGGCCACCATCTGACGCGCCATCGCCTGGATCTGCGCCACGGAGTAGCTGCCCTGGACCGGGAAGCTGGAGGAGTCGCGGACGTCGGTCCCACGGCTGGCCGCGGCCTTCGCCTCGGCGCGCTCCTTGGCCTCCTTGGCCGCCTTCTCGGCGAGCTCCTTCTTGGCGATCGCGGTCTCGGCGGCAGCCTTGCGGGCCGCTTCCTCGGCGTCCTTCTTGGCGCTCACGTCCGCGGCGATGGCCTGGGCGTCGGCCTGCTGCGTCAGGGACGCGGTCTGCACCTGCGCCTGCTGACCCGCGGGTATGTCGGCGAGGAGCGTGGTGTCGGCTGCCGTCGCCTCGGCGTCGTTGGTCTGCGCGGTGCTGCCCGAGGCAACGCCGACGACGCTTCCGACAGCGGTGACCGCGGTGGCGGAGGCCACTGCGAATCCCCGGACCGAAATCCGGCTCACACGGTTTCCTTCCAGCATCGCCCGCTTCGGTGACCCTGGCGGACGCGATCGTGCCCCTGACACTGGCCTCCCAACTGCGGGGTCACGGGAGGCGCGGGCCCGGTGGGCAACTCCCCCGGAGGGAGCGCCGCGTGGTGCTCGGGCGGCATACGACGAACTCTATGGAGTTGGTGGTGCTCAGGTGGCGTCGTACCGCTGGGGGTACAGCTGTGTCGTATGCGGGGCCTGACAGGAACGAGACTCTGCCGTAACCGGACGCCGCGTGGCAATTCTGTGTTGCGTGTGAAAGCTCACATCCCGTTTGGCCCTGGGGATTTCAGGAAAGCTCCACGCACGAAGGCGCCGCCCGGCTAGGCTCGTGGCCTTTGCCGGACGGCGCCAACAGCCGTCACCTGCACGCGAGATACGTCAGATGTGACCGTCCTCCAGCATTTCGGTCACAAGCGCCGCAATCTGGGACCTCTCGGAACGCGTCAGCGTGACGTGGGCGAAGAGCGGGTGCCCCTTCAGTTTCTCCACCACGGCGACAACGCCGTCGTAGCGTCCTACGCGCAGATTGTCCCGCTGTGCCACGTCATGCGTGAGAACGACACGCGAATTCGCGCCGATCCGGGACAGAACAGTCAGCAGGACGTTCTTCTCCAGGGACTGCGCCTCGTCCACGATGACGAACGCGTCGTGCAGCGAGCGCCCGCGGATGTGGGTGAGCGGGAGCACCTCCAGCATCCCGCGCGCGGTGACCTCCTCGATGACCTCCCGGCTGGTGACCGCCGACAGGGTGTCGAAGACGGCCTGGGCCCACGGGCTCATCTTCTCCGCCTCGGTACCCGGCAGATAGCCCAGCTCCTGCCCGCCGACCGCGTACAGCGGCCGGAAGACCATCACCTTCTGGTGCTGGCGGCGCTCCAGGACCGCCTCCAGGCCCGCGCACAGCGCCAGCGCCGACTTGCCGGTGCCGGCCCGCCCGCCCATCGAGACGATGCCGACGTCCGGGTCGAGCAGCAGGTCGAGCGCGATGCGCTGCTCGGCGCTGCGGCCCTTGATGCCGAACGCCTCCCGGTCGCCGCGCACCAGCCGGACATTGCCCTCGGCGGTGACCCGGCCGAGCGCCTTGCCGCGCTCGGACTGGATGGTCAGGCCGGTGTGCACGGGGAGGTCGGCCGCCTCCGGTACGTACACGTGCCCTTCCTCGAAGAGGACGTCCACCTGCTCACCCGGCAGGGTGAGTTCGGTCATCCCGGTCCAGCCGGAGTTCTCCGTGATGGCCAGTTCGGCCCGGTACTCCTCGGCGAGGAGGCCGACCGAGGACGCCTTGATCCTGAGCGGCAGGTCCTTCGACACGACGGTGACGTCGAACCCCTCGGCCTGCAGGTTGCGGGCCACCGCGAGGATGCGCGAGTCGTTGTCCCCCAGGCGGTAGCCGGTGGGCAGCACGCTGGGATCCGAGTGGTTGAGCTCGACCCGGACCGTCCCGCCCAGTTCCCCGATCGGGATGGGGGCATCGAGGCGACCGTGCTTCACCCGGTAGTCGTCCAGCAGGCGCAGTGCCTGGCGGGCGAAGTAGCCGAGCTCCGGATGGTGCCGCTTGGCCTCCAGCTCCGTGACCACCACGATCGGGAGCACGACCTCGTGCTCGTCGAAGCGGGCCAGGGCGTTCGGGTCGGCCAGCAGGACGCTGGTGTCGAGAACATACGTGCGCCGGTCGGGCTTGTGGCGCTTTGTGCTGGTCACCACGGAAAGACGTACCCCCTCGGATGAGGTCGGGGAGCGACGAAGTGATGCTGGACCGGTGTCCGGCCCCCGCGCACGGCGGGCCGTGAACCGGCCCTCCGCGGCTGCTTCCGTGCGGTGACCGCACGGTCGGGCTGGTGCAAAGGGCCTCCCGGGCGGGCGACCCCGTGCCGCCCGCTGAGATCCGACGCCCGTGGTTCGGGCGTCGACCTGCTTGGCTTATGCCCTCGATGATGCGCGGCCATGCAAATGCGGCCACCAGCGCGCCGGTGAACTCCTCGTTACATCCCCGCCAATCGGGGTAAACGACGACGCCCCGTCACCGAGCGGCGACGGGGCGAGGCCGGCGGGTCAGCCTCCGTACCGGCGGTGACGTGCGGCGTAGTCGCGCAGGGCGCGCAGGAAGTCGACCTTCCGGAAGGCCGGCCAGAAGACCTCGCAGAAGTAGTACTCCGAGTGAGCGGTCTGCCAGAGCATGAATCCGGACAACCGCTGTTCCCCGCTGGTGCGGATCACCAGGTCGGGATCGGGCTGGGCGCCGGTGTACAGGTGACGGCCGATCATGTCGATGTCGACGGACTCGGCGAGTTCCTCCATGGACACGCCCTTGTCCTGCGCGTCCAGCAGCATGGAGCGCACGGCGTCGGCGATCTCCTGCCGGCCGCCGTAGCCGATGGCCACGTTGACGAGTATCCCGTCGATGTGGGCGGTGGCCTCCTCGGCCTCCTTGAGGGCCGTCTGCATCTGCGCGGGCAGCAGGTCCATCGTGCCGACGTGGTGCACCCGCCAGCGGCCGTCGGCGGCGAGGGTGCGGACGACGTCCTCGATGATGCCGAGCAGGGGGACGAGCTCCTCCTGCGGCCGGTCGAAGTTGTCGGTGGACAGCAGCCACAGGGTGACGACCTCGACGTCGGTCTCGGTGCACCAGCCGAGGAACTCCTCGATCTTCTCGGCACCGGCCCGGTGCCCGTGGACGGTGCTGGAGCCGGACGCCTTAGCCCAGCGGCGGTTGCCGTCCATGATGACGCCGATGTGCTTGGGCACCTGAGCGTGGTCCAGGTGGCCTTCCACCCGGCGTGCGTAGAGCCTGACGAGCAGGCCGCGCAGCTTGTCGCGCAGGTTCACGTGACCCTCCGGGGGTTGGGCGCGGGGGTTGGGCGCGGGGGACGGGGTGCCGGA
Organism: Streptomyces sp. NPDC017676; assembly: GCF_044329325.1. Classification (NCBI taxonomy): domain Bacteria; kingdom Bacillati; phylum Actinomycetota; class Actinomycetes; order Kitasatosporales; family Streptomycetaceae; genus Streptomyces; species Streptomyces sp. NPDC017676. Next base: position 96,249 of record NZ_JBIRJA010000017.1, read on the forward strand.
GCCGTTGAGCCTACCGCTGCTCGGGGGTTGGTCATGGCCCGCCCCTTCAGTGGGGACGGCGGACCGGGGACGGGAGGTTCCCGGATCGGGTTCCCGGAGCGGGGAAGAAAAACGGGCCGGTCCGTGGGGGGGAGACGGACCGGCCCGAGGGGGGGTTTCCACCATAACCCTTCGTAAGGGATGGTGGGTGCATCGGCGGGCCACAACTACTCTCCGGAATCATCCGGCGACGCCCCGCTGGCCGCGGAATGCGGGATTCATGGGGGCTTCATGGCCGGTTCACAGCGGAATTCCAGGGAAATCCGGCCGGATACGAACGGATTCGCAAGGATTAGGCCATCTTGGGGTTCATCGGCGAGTTGCCCCGAGTCCCCCCGGACGGGCGACGCCGTCAGTGAAGGGTGGACTTGACGCCTCCGCTACGCCACCGGGGCGAAGACCGCGCGGTTCCACGGCACCGCGCAGCCCCCTCCACTGCGCGGTACCGCCCGCGCAGCTTTGCTCACGCGAATAACCTTGGTCTGAACTTACGTGATCGAGGAGACCGGTGTGAACCGCGCTCGATAACAATGTGGAAACCCCGGGTGAACTCCGGTCGGACTACGGTCGACGACCCGGCTTGCGTACGTCGAAAAGCTGCCGGGCGCTGTACGCGACGAACGGCCCCTCCTTCTCGATCCGTTCGTGCAGCGCGCGCAGTCGGGGCTCGTACGCCTCGACCGTGAAGTCCGGGACCATCCACACCACCTTGCGCAGGAAGTGGACGACGGCGCCGATGTCGTGGAACTCCATCCGCAGCCGCTCCGCCCGCACCCCGGCCACCTCCAGGCCCGCCGCCTCGGCGCCGGCCCGCTCCCGCTCGGGGTCACGGCCGGCGCGCACCTCCTCCGGCTGCGGCCCGAGGAAGTACTCGACCAGCTCGAAGGCGCTGCTCGGCCCCACGTGCTGGGCGAAGTACGTCCCGCCGGGTCGCAGCACCCGGGCGATCTCCGTCCAGTACGGCCGCACCGGGTGCCGGCTGAGCACCAGGTCGAACACCCCGTCCGCGAACGGCAGCGGCGCGTCGTCCGGGGCGGCGACCACCACGACGCCCTGGGACCGCAGCAGGGCGGTGGCCTTCGCCACGTTGGGCGGCCACCCCTCGGTGGCAGCGACCAGCACCGGCCGGGCGGGCTCCGCCCGGCCCAGCGCGAAGTCCAGCACCTCCCCGCCGCCGGTCTGGATGTCCAGCACGGCCTCCGCGCCGGCCAGCCGCTCCCCCGCCGACCGGGCATAGCCCCACGACGGCCGCTCCTCGGTGGCCCGGCCCTCGAACCACGAGAAGTCCCAGCCCTCGGTCGGTACGGCGGCACCCTCGGCCACGAGGTCCTCGAAGGAACGCTGTTGACTCATACGGCCATGGTCCCAGCGGGGCCCCCGCGGGTCCTCCGGTTTTTCCGCCCCCCGGCCGGGACCGCTCTCAGCCCTCCCCGTGCGGCGCCGCGAGAACCAGCATGATGTGCTCGTCCGCCCCGTGGCGGACCGTGCCGGTCCGCTCGAAGCCGTGTCTCTCCAGGAGCCGCACGGAGGCGGTGTTGCCGGCGAAGGGGTCCGCGTACAGCGGTCGCACCGGCTCCAGCTCCAGGAACCGGGCGAGCGCCCGCGTGCCGACCCCGCGGCCCCAGTACGGCCGCCCGAGCCAGTAACCGATGAACCGCCGACCGTCCTGTGTCCAGGACACGACGCTCCCGGCGGCCTCCCCGCCGACGGTGACCGTCCGCACCAGGCAGTCGGGGTCACCGAGCACCCGCTCCCGCCAGTGCCGGAAGAAGACCTCCCGCGGCCGGGGGGCGAACCTCGACCGCCGGACGGCCTCGGGGTCGTGCTCGTAGGCGAAGAGGGCCTCCAGATCCTGCTCCGTGACGGCCCGCAGCCGCACGGGGAGATCCGAGTCGGGCGCACCGGGGTCGCGGTCACCGGCCATGTTCTGCTCGTGTCGGTCAGCCATGAGGGAGAGCGTGACACCCGCCACTGACAATGCCCCTGACCTGCGGCGACTCATCTCCCCGCCGCGTCCGCTCAGGACACCAGCGGGCGGACCTCCCGCGCGGCGAAGCGCACGAAGCCCTCCGGGTCGGGCTCGTCCGCCGTCGGCTGCAGCACGACGGTGTCCGCACCGGCCTCGGCCAGCCGCCGTACCGCCTCGGCGACCGCGCCCGCGTCCCCGGCGACCCCCACGTCCGCCGCCGGCTCCAGCCCCTCGGCGGCCAGTTCCGCGCGCAGCCGGGCGTCGGCTCCGGTGCCGGTGGCGGCCAGCAGATAGACCACGATCCGGTGCGCACCGTCACGTTCGGCCGCCCGCCGCCCCTCGTCCACGAGCTTCCTGGCCCGCCGTACGCCGTCCGCCGAGGTGGCGGCGGTGAGCAGGGTGCCGTCGGCCTTCTCACCGGAGAGCCGGAGCGTACGGGGTCCGGTGGCGCCAGCGAGGACGTCGACCGGGCGCTCCGGGGGCCAGTCGAGGGCGACGTCCTCCAACTGGACGTACCGCCCGCGCACGCTGAGCCGTTCCCCGCGCAGCAGGGCGCGCAGGGCGTCCAGGTGCTCCCCGAGGAGACCCAGCGGGGAGGCGGCCCGGGCGCCGACCTGGCCCATCCAGTCCTGCACCCCGTGCCCCACGGTCAGGATGGCCCGGCCGGGGAACATGCGCTCCAGCGAGGCGGCCTCCATGGCGGTGACGGCCACGTTCCTGAGCGGCACGGGCAGCAGTCCGATGCCGACCCGCACCCGTTCGGTCCAGGCGAGCGCGGCGGCGGCCGTGGACACCCCGCCCTCCAGGAAGCAGTCCTCCCACAGCCACAGTTCTTCGAGCCCCGCGTCATCCGCGAGGCGGGCGACGGCCCGCAGCCGCTCGGGAGGAAGCTGGGGGCGGAATACAACACCGAGTGCGGTCATGGAGCCCTTCCTAGTGGGGAGGACAGGAAAGGACAACGGGTTTGCGCATCCGGGCGAGTTGGCGACACGGGTGGCTGGACGTGGGAGGTCGGGGCATGGGGCGGCGCTGGCGGGACGGGCGGGGACGGCTGATCGTGCGGGCGGGCTCGGCCTCCGCCTCCGCCTCCGGCGCGGGACGGGCCGCCGTCCCCGTGCCCCTGGAGATCGCGGCCTCCTACCGGGCGCGGACGAAGGGGCTCCTGGGCCGGGACGCGGTCGACGGGGCGCTGCTGCTGTCGCCGGCCAGTGGGGTGCACACCTTCGGGATGCGGATCCCGATCGATGTCGCCTACCTGGACCGCCGTCTGACCGTCATCGCTGTCCGCACGATGCGCCCCGGCCGCCTGGGCCTGCCGCGCCCTCGGGCGCGGCACGTGCTGGAGGCGGAGGCGGGGGCGATGGCGGGGTGGGGGCTGCGGCCGGGAGTACGGGTGGAGGTGGAGCCGGGGGTGTCCCCGGGGTAGCCGGCAGCTGTCTCACTGCTGGGTACGCGGAAAGGACACCTCCACCCGGCGGTTCTTCTTCCGGCCGGCCTCGGTGGAGTTGTCGGCGATCGGGTACTGCTCGCCGTAGCCGCGGACGTCGAAGGTGATGGACGGGGTGTTCAGGTCCTGGTCCAGTACGGCCTGTACGGCGTTGGCGCGCTGTTTGGAGAGGGTGTCGCCGTGGGCGGAGGAGCCGAGGTTGTCGGTGAAGCCGAAGACGCGGACCTGGGTCGCGTGCTGCTTCCTGATCTCCTCGGCGATGCCGGCGATACGGGCCTTCGCCTCCGCGCCGAGCTTGGCGCTGTCCTTGCCGAACAGCACCTCGGCCTGGAGGGCGAAGGTCACGTCGGCGTTGGTGTCCTCGCGCCGTTCGTCCCCGCTCTGGTCCTCCACGACCGACTTGATGTCCAACACCTTGGCCTCGGCCAGCGTGGCCCCTTCCGGCAACTTCAGATCCGGATCCGTGGGGTCCACCTTCACCGGGGCGGTGGCGGAGGGTTCGGTACCGGGGGGTTCACTGGGACCGGTGTCGTCGGCGGACGCGGGGGTGGCGGACAGGTTCACGACGAACAGCAGGACAACGGCCGTGAGGGCGATCCGGGGTGTGGTGATCACTTGGGCCTCACCCGGAGATCTTGACGGACGCACTGGCGAAGGTGGGCAGTTGGAGGGTCACCTCGGTGGTGTTCGCGGGTGGGGAAGGGAATTGCATGAACACTGGGATGGTCTGACCTGACTGGATCGTTGAGAGACCGGTCGTGGTGAGGGGCCGCCCGTCGGTGTCCCGCAGCACGTAGTAGCGCTTCTTTCCGTTTGCGTCCACGAGGGTGGCACCGCCGAGAGATGTCCCATGCTGAACGATCTCAGTCTCGTCGCCGCGTAGGGCAGACGGAATGACCACCGACTGCGCCCCGTCATTCTTCAGGTTGCCATTCACGGTGACGAATCCACCGGAATCCCGCTGTGCGGAGGTCACCTGGAGGAGAAGACCGTCCTGTCCCTTGAGCTCTGCCAAAGGTGCCTCTGACTGCCCCTCTTGAGCACTCGGCTGGGAGCCATCGGTCTTGGATGCCGACGCAGAGTTCTCCGGCTTCTTGTCGTCATTCCCTCCGCCGCCACAACCGGCAACGGTAACGGCCAGCCCAGCAGCAACGGTCAGCGCGACCATCCCCCTGCGGGCCTTCGCAGTGAACCGCATGCTCATCGCTCCGCTTCCTCATCAATCGTCGTGGGGTTGTCCATCGGCCAGGTGTACGTCGAACAGATCCTCCGGCGCGGGCAGAGTGGCTTCATCGTCCGGGTCCAGAGTCCAGGTCTTGCCGTCACAGTCGAGTTGGGGCAGTTCATCGCCGCCGGCTGCCTCCTCGGGAGGGTCGAACGAGCAGCGTGGCTCGATCACGGCCGTGGCAGAGGCATGGGAGTGGATGTCCTCCGTGCCGGGGACAACGGAATCTCCGACTGACTTGTTCGTTTCGACATCGACCGTGTACCGCAGAAGCTGCCAGTTGCAGTCATTCAGCGTGGCATCGTTCTGCGCCGCGAGTTGCTCTGCACGCGCGCAGGGGTTGTCGACCGGCGTCTCGCCGTGGAAGATGTCCTCCCACTTGTCCGGGTCGAGCAGATCGGCGACCCATGCGGCCGCGAGTTGGTCACGCCCGTTTTGGGCAGCAGCCAGCACAGCTGCGTCAGCTGCTGTCTGCGCGCCGCCGCGGTTCACCGCAGCCTGACCTACCGCCAGGTAGGCGAACGCAAGAAAGAGCAGGCCCGCCACCACCGTGATGTAGATGGGGAAGGCCTGCCCGGCATCGCCGTAATGGCGGAGGCGCCTCACACGATTTTGTTGATCTGCGCCATGATCTTGTCGAGGATCGCCGATCCGATGCTGGTACCCGTAACCGCCAGCACGATCGCCACCACCACCGCGATGATCCCGAGGTACTCGACGGCGGTCTGTCCCTTGTCGTCGGTGCGGCGCTGCATCGCCACCATGAACTTCAGCATCCAGTCGCTCATGACGCTCCCCTCCGGCTTCGCTTCGGATTCCGGAAACGTAAAGCTCCCAGCAGCACCTGTCGGAGGGCCCCAGGGCCCAACCCCAGGCCCATTCCGGGTGTGGGGTTTCTGCCCGGTGTGTCATGTCAGGCCACCCCCAGCCACTTCGCCGTCGCCTGGGACCTCGTCGTGCTGTGGAGCTTGGCGAAGATGCGGTTGATGTGGTTCTTGACCGTCTTCTCGCTGATGAAGCAGGCGGCGGCGATCTGCTGGTTGGTCATGCCGGACGCGATGAGGTCCATGATCTCCGCCTCCCTGCTGCTCAGCCGGAACCGTGACCGGAAGGACTGTCCCACAGATGGTTGCAGTTGCGAAAGAGGGTGGGGGGCGGAATCTGGTGAATCAGCGGCAGGTTGGGGATCGTCGTGTGCAACTGCATCACCCCGTAGCTCCGCCAGCAACGCCCTCGCCGCCCCCGGCGTCACATGCGGTCGACCCTCCCGTACGTCCCGCACCGCCCTCACCAACTGCTCCGTCGTGAACTCGCCGTGCACCAGGTATCCCCCCGCCCCCAGCCGCAGCGCCTCCCGTACGGTCTCCGTCTCGTGGCTGTAGGTGAGCATCATGACGGGGGCCAGCCCCACCAGGTGGGGCAACGCCGAGATTCCGTCGACGCCGGGCATGCGGACGTCGAGGAGGATGACGTCCGGCCGGTGCCGGACCGCCGCCTCGTACGCCTCCCGCCCGTCCCTCGCCTCCGCCACCACCGTGGTGTCCGGGTGACCCGAGAGCAGGGCCGTCAGACCGGCGCGGACGACGGGGTTGTCGTCGGCGACCAGCAGCCGCAGCGGCGGGGACGCCTGCGACGGCGGTGGGAACGGTTGTGATGGTCGTCGGGGACGCATGTGCCTCCTCTCAGGCATTCCGGGACCCCGGTGGCGGGGGCGGTGGCGGTGGCGGTGGCGGTGGCGGGACCTCCAGGCGGACCTCCGTGCCTCGTTCGTGGGTGCCCCTCCCGATGCGGATCCGGGCGCCGGCCTGTGCCGCCCGCTCGACCATGCCGAGCAGGCCGAAGTGGCCGGAACCACGCAGTTCTTCGAGTGTGGTGCCCGGCGGGAGGCCTCTGCCGTCGTCGTGGACCGTGACGCGGAGCAGGTGCCCTACGACCGCCGCCCGTATGTCCACGCGGGTCGCGGACGCGTGCCGGTGGGCGTTCTCCAGTGCCTCCATGACGATGGAGAGGACATGGCGGGCCAGGGGGGCCGGGAGTGCGGGCAGGGCGGTTCCCGTTCCCTCGCCCGCCTCACCGCCGACCTCCCCCGCCTCGCCGGCCCTCTCGCCCGCCTCACCGTCCCCCTCCTGCCCTCCCCAGCCGCACGTGACCCGTAAGCCCGTGCGGCTCGTGAAGTCCGCCGCCCGGAGTTCCAGTTCCCGCCACAGCGGGGTCCGGTCCGGCGCGTCCGGCTGGTCCCGGCGCAGGTCCGTCAGCAGTTCCCGGGACTCCGCCGCCGCCCTGCGCGCCGAGCGGGACACCAGTTCCGCCTGTTCCCTGATGCGGGACGGGTCGGGGGTCGCGGCCGACGCCGTGGCCGCCAGGCCGTCCGCCGCCAGGGCCACGCCGTACAGGGTCTTGGCCACGGAGTCGTGCATCTCGCGGGCCAGCCGGGCGCGTTCGGCGCTCACCGCCTCCGCCGCCGCGAGGCGGGCCTGGACCGTCGTCAGGGCCTGGGTCGCGGCGCCGAAGCGGAGCATCAGGTTGCGCAGGGTCGAGCCCATGGCACCGGCGATGACGCAGAGGCCGGGGAGGAGGAGGGCCTCCGCCACCGGCGCGTGCCGGTCGGCCTTCAGGGTCGCGTGCACCAGGAGCAGGATCAGGGACTGGAGCGAGGCGAAGCAGGCGGCGCCGCGCCAGCCGTAGACCAGGCCGGCCAGGAGCGGGGTGCAGACGCTGACGTAGGCGAGCGTGGTGTCCGGGCCGGCCGAGATGAGGAGGAAGGAGCCGAAGAGGGTGTCGGCGGCCAGCAGGGTGGGGTGGCGCAGGAGGAGGGGGCCGAAGCGTTCCCAGTCGCGGAAGAGGACGTAGGACACCATGAAGGTGACGACCACGGCCGCGCCGACCAGGCGGGCGCCCAGGCCGGGGGCCGCGTTGAGGAGGGCGGCGGGAGCCGACAGGACGATCATCGCCAGGCGGAAGCCGAAGACCTGGCGGCACATGGCCTGGAGGGCACGGATCTGGAGCTTCTCGGAGGGCTCGTCCGGTGGCGCCGCCGTCACCGTCACCGTCCCCGTCCCCGACGGAGCCACCGACGGCCTCGCCGACGGCGTGGGGTGCGGTGGGACCTCCGTCCCGGCACCGGCCGCCCCTGGATCCCGCTTCAGCCCGACCGCCGCCGGGTCCCGCTCCAACCCAGCCGCTCCCGGCTCCCGCTTCAACCCGGCCGACCCCGGCTCCCGCTTCACCCCGGCCGCCCGCAGCCACGCCCCCGCCCGCGCCACCCCCGCCTGCACGCCCCGGCCCGTACGCCCCCTCAGCACCGTCGAACCCGTCACCGTCACGGCCGTCCTCACTCCCCCGTGAGGGAGCCGAAGTCCACGCCGGAGCCGAGGAGCAGGCCCGCGCCCAGCAGGAGCATCGTCGCCGGGACCATGAACGTGGTGATCATCAGCGTGGCCTTCGGCACCGCACGCGCGGCCTTGCGGCGGGCGTTCTGGGCGTCGGTGCGGCGCATGTCCTTGGCCAGGGACACCAGGGTGTCCACGATGGGCGCGCCCAGCTCCTCGCCCTGCTGCAACGCCGTCACGAACATGGCCACCTGCTCGGAGTCGTTGCGCCGGCGCAGCTCCGCGAAGGCCTCGCGGCGGCTCATGCCGAGGTCCATCTGGCGCAGGGTGATGCGCAGTTCGTCGGCCCACGGGCCCTCGTAGCGGGAGGCGACCCGGTCCAGGGCCTGCCGGAAGCCGAGCCCCGCGCTGACCACCACCGCGAGGACGTCCAGGAAGTCCGGCAGGGTGCGCTCGATGACGTCCTTGCGGACCCGGATCGCCGACCAGAGGCCGACCTCCGTCCAGAACGCGCCGAACAGCAGCAGGAGTACGGCCACGAACCACTGGCCGCGGAGGAGGAAGACCAGGAAGCCGACGGCGCCCAGTGCGCCGTAGACGGCGCGGCGGGCCGCGTAGCGGTCGATGGTCAGGCCGCCGGGGTTGCCCGCGAGGTCGATCTTCCGGCGGTACTTGGCCACGCGGCGCGGGCCCATCAGGCGCAGCACGGCCGGGGCGTAGCGCATGCCCATGCGGTCGATGACCGAGCCGACCGCGCCGGTGCGGGTGGCGCCGACCTCCAGGGCGACGGCGAGGTCGCCGGGGAGCCTGGCGTCCGCGCGGTACATGCGGATGCCGGCGAAGACGCCCCAGACGCCGAGGCCCATCAGCAGGGCGAGCAGGTATGCCACCGGGTCACCTCCCTCAGACGTCGATCCGGCTCATCCGGCGGATGAGGACGAAGCCGACGGCGTACATGGCGAACGCGATGATCACGCACGCCTGGCCGACCGGTGAGCCGGTCATGCGGTCGAGCGCGCCGTCCTTGACGCCGTTCATCAGGAACAACGCGCCGATCCCGAGGACGGGCACGGCGTACGACGTCATGGTCACCTGGGAGAGCTGGGTACGGATCTCGCGCCGGGTCTCCTTGCGCTCCTCCAGGGTCTCGGTCAGGTTCCGCAGGGCGGAGACCACCTGGCCGCCCGCCCGGTTCGACAGGACCAGCGTGGTGACCAGGACGACCAGTTCGCGGGAGGGGAGGCGGTCGGCCAGCTCGCCGAGGGCGTCGTCCAGGGAGTGGCCGACGGCGAGCTGGTCGGCGACCTTGGCCAGTTCCTCGCCGGCCGGGGCCTCCAGTTCCTCCGCCGCCATGCCGATCGCGGTGCGCAGGGCGAGGCCGGCCTGGGTGGCGTTGGCCAGGATGCGGGCCAGCTCGGGGAGTTGGTTGATGAACCGTTCGATGCGCTTCTGCCGCTGCCAGTTGAGGAACTGGACCGCCGCCCAGACGCCGAGCAGGCCCGCGATCGGGCCGAAGAAGGGGGCCAGGGTCGCCTGGCCGATCAGCCAGAGCGCGGCGACCGTCCCGAGCATGGCGGCGAAGAACTCCCCCGGCGTGACGTCCAGGCCGGTGGCCGCCAGGCGCCGCTCCAGCCAGCGGCCGAGGCGGGTGCGGCGCAGCCGCCGGTCCAGGTCGCGGAAGCGGCGTCTGCGGCCGGTCGCGGGCGGCGGGCCGGTGTGTGCGAGGCGGTCCACGAGGGCGGCGCGCCGGGCCCGGCCGGAGGCGTAGGCGTGCACGCCGGCCACCGCCAGGACGCAGGTCAGCAGCGTCACGCCGGTGGTGAGCTGGACGAGGGTGTGCAGTTCCATGGTCCTCAAGTCCTACCTGGCTTCTCGGGTGGCGAGCTGGTCGGCGGAGCGGGCGACGCCGAAGGCCTGGGGGATGGGCTGGCTCGCCATGTAGAGGCGGTCGGCGGTGCGGCGGGGCAGCGGGAAGTAGCGGAAGTCGCCGTACACGCGGCCGTCCGGGGTCATGGGCCGCGCGTCGAAGCGCGCCACGGTCGCCAGCCGGTACGGCTCCCCGCCGTGGCTGTCGAGCACCGCGATCTCGGTGATCCGGCGCGCGCCGTCGGCGAACCGGGTGAGCTGGACGATGACGTCGACCGCGCTGTTGATCTGGTCGTGCAGGGCGACGAAGGGCACCTCGACGTCGGACATGGAGGCCAGGGTCTGCAACCGGGTCAGCGCGTCCTCGGCGCTGTTCGCGTGCACGGTCGCCAGCGAGCCGTCGTGGCCCGTGGACATCGCCTGGAGCATGTCGAGGGACTCGCCGCCGCGGACCTCGCCGACCACGATCCGGTCGGGGCGCATCCGCAGGGAGTTGCGGACCAGGTCGCGGATGGTGACCTGGCCCTTGCCCTCCACGTTCGGCGGGCGGGACTCCAGGCGGACCACATGGGTCTGCTGGAGCTGGAGTTCGGCGGAGTCCTCGATGGTGATGATGCGCTCGTGCGACGGGATCAGCCCGGACAGGGCGTTGAGCAGGGTGGTCTTCCCGGTGCCGGTCGCGCCGGAGACGATGATGTTGAACTTCGCCTGCACCAGGCCCGCCAGCAGGTACACCATGTGCTCGTCCAGCGAGCCGAAGCCGATCAGTTCCTGGAGGGTGAAGGAGCGCGGGAAGCGGCGGATGGTGAGGATGGGGCCGGTCAGGGACAGCGGCGGGATGATGACGTTGACCCGCTCGCCGGACGGCAGGCGGGCGTCCACCATCGGGTTCGACTCGTCCACGCGGCGGTTGACGGTCGACACGATCCGCTCGATGGTCTGCATGAGCTGGTCGGCGGAGACGAACCGGAGGGGAAGCTGTTCGACCCGGCCGCCGCGTTCCACGAAGACGGCGTCCGGGCCGTTGACCATGATCTCCGTGATCGAGGCGTCCTCCAGCAGCGGTTCCAGGATGCCGAGGCCCAGCGCCTCGTCCACGACCCGGCGGATCAGCTGGGAGCGCTCGACCGTCGACAGCACCGGGCCCTCCCGGCTGATGATGTGCCCGAGCACCCGCTCCAGCCGCGCCCGGCGTTCGGCGGCGGCGAGCGAACTCATCTCCGCGAGGTCGATCTCCTCCAGCAGCTTGGCCCGGTAGGAGGCGACCAGGTGTCCGTCCTCGCCCCGGCTGCCGTGCTCCTCCGGGGTGCTGATGCGTGCCCGCAGACTCATGGGGTCGCCTCTCCTCGGTCAGTGGTCGAGCGGCATGGTGGCGGACTTGGTGGCGGAGCCGAGGTCCCAGACGATGGTGGGGATGTGGACGGTCGCGGTGACGGTGACCGAGTCGTCCCCTCCGCCGGTCTCGCCGCACTGCACGGAGAGGCCGCCGCTGACCGCGTCGGCGCACGCCTGCCCCACGTCCTGCCGCAGCGACGCGGCCCGCGCCCCCGCCCGGGCCGCCGTACCGGCCTGCTCGGCGGCGTAGGCGACGGCCCCGATCTGGAAGCCGGCCAGGCCGACGATCAGCAGGACGGGGACGAACCCCAGGTACTCGACGGCCACTTGGCCCCGGTCGCGTCTCGGGCGGCGGTACGGCATCTCAGTCCTTCACCTCCTCGACGGCGCCGGCGTGGCCGTGCACGGTGGCGGGGAAGGAGATCACGCCCGGGAAGAGGACCGGGACCTTGAGGGAGACGTCGGCCGTGACGTAGCCGGACGGGCTGCACTGCACCGACGCGTCCCCCTTCCACGCTCCCGACAGGTGCTTCAGCCCCGCCTCCGCGCACGCTGCCTGACGCGCGCCTCCCCGTGGCGCGGCCGTCCCCGCCCGCACCGCCTCGTCGGCAGCATTCCCGGCGAGCGTGAAGGTGTATCCCACGAGTACGGCCTGCCACATGAGCACCAGCGTCAGGACGATCAGCGGGGTCATGCCCAGGAACTCGATGCTCACCTGTCCCCGGTCCCCGTCCGGCCTTCTCATCAGGGACTCACTCCTTCCGGCGCCGCAGGCTCACGGAACCGCGTCCGTTCCCGCGGTGGGAGGCTCCCTCCGCGGCCTTCACCAGCCCCAGCTCCCCCGCGAGTCCCCACAGCGCCTGCTTGACCGTGCTCCTGGCGTCGAGCTCGTGTACCCGCCCGGCGTCCACGACGCCTTGCAGCTCCTTGAAGTTGGCGGGTACGGCCGTGCGCGCCAGGGCCGTCCCGGTGATGCGCTGCACGAGCGCCGGCTGGATCTCCGTACTGCGCGTGTGCCGGTTGACGACCACGGTCGTCTCCTCGGCCTTGCGGATCTGCAGCCGGTCCCACATCCGTACGGTCCGTTTGGCGGCGCGTACGGCGATGACGTCCGGGGTGGTGACCAGCAGCGCGGTGTCGGCCATCTCGACGGCCGCCGCGCCGGCCCCGCTGAGCTGGGCGCCGCAGTCGACGACGACGACCTCGTAGCGGGAGCGCAGGGCGCTGACGAGCTGGCGGGTGGCGCGGTCGGTGACCTCCTCGCCGCGTTCGCCCTCGCCGGGCGCGAGGAGCAGGGCGAGCCCGGTGTCGTGGCGGAAGACGGCGTCGGCGAGGACGCGGGGCGAGATGTCGGTGATGGCGGCCAGGTCGGCCACCGACCGGCGGAACTGGATGTCCAGGTAGGAGGCGATGTCGCCGGTCTGGAGGTCGAGGTCGACCAGGGCGGTGGCGCGGCCGGAGGCCTGGGCGGCGAGGGCGAGCTGGATGGCGGTCAGTGTCGCGCCCACGCCTCCCTTGGCGCCGCTGACCGTGACGACGGTGCCGCCGGCCCCAACGAGCGTCTCGGCGCCGTGCCCGAGGTGCCGTCGTACCCCCGTCGACCACTGGGCGACGGCCTGCACGCGGTTGGCGAGCTCCTCGTACGACAGCGGGAGCGCGACCAGGCCGCGGGCGCCGGAGTCCATGGCGGCGGCGAACAGGCCGGGGCTCGTGTCGGTGGTGACGAGGATGACGCCGACGGCCGGGAAGCGCAGGGCGACCTCGCGGATCAGTTCCAGGGCCGGGACCGGGCCGATCCGTTCGTGGACGACCACGACCTCGGGCAGTTCGTCGACCGACTCGGCGGCGAGCCGGGCGAGGGCGTCGACCAGTTGGGTGGAGTCGGTCACCGGGGGCTGCGGCTCGGCGTCAGGGAGCTGGCTGAGCAGGGTGGTGAGGGAGCGGACGGCGTCCGGGTCCGCGCCGGCCGGGAGGATCCTGGTGGGCATGGCCGCCTCTCACTTGTCCGTCGCGAGTTCGTAGGTGCGGTCCTTGTCGGGGACGCTGGTCTCGCTGCCGGGGGCCACGAGCGCGAGCCGGACGCGCTGGGCGAAGGACTCGGCGTAGGTGACGCGCTGGGCGTCGATGGTGGACAGCGCGAAGGTGATGGGGACGGCCTCGGTGGGCTGCCGGTCCTTGTCGCGGTCGGGTTCGAGGGCGGTGATCCGGCCGACGTCGATGACGCGGGCGTTGGTCACGATGATCTTCGACTGGTCCGGGTCGCCCTCCTTCTTTCCCTCGAAGGTGGCATAGACGTTGACCCGCGACCCCGGGGTGATCTTGCCCGCCACGCCGGTCGCCGCGTCGATCATGATGGCGACCTCCTGCTGGCCGGGCTGGAGGGCGGGCCGGTCCACGATCATGTCGGTCTGGAGCAGGGAGCCGGCGCGCAGGGTGGTCACGGCGATCTTGCCGCGGATCTGCCGGAGGTCGGTGACGGCGTTGCCGGACAGCCACCGCTTCGGCATCTCGATCTTCTCGAACTGGCCCGTGTCCAGTGCGGTGTACGGCTTCACCTCGGACCTGACCCGGTAGGCGGCGACCTCGGGCCCGACCTTGGAGTTCGCGTCGTGGATGACGGAGAGCACGCCGGCGAACGCGCCCAGCGCGCACAGGACCGACAGGATCAGGAGTATCACGCCGCGGCGCTGACGGGAGTTCATGAACCGTGCAACCTCATTGGGGGAATCGGTCGAGCGGGACGGGTCAGGTTCGCGCAGGTCAGGCGGGCGTTCGCTGTTCCAGGGCGCGGGGTGTCTCGTACGCGGGCGAGGTGGCGGAGCAGAAGACGCAGCGGTCGCCGATGACGTCCAGGCCGCACCAGTGACAGCTGGTCTGCCGTACGGAGGTGACCAGTTGGTAGAGGACGGACAGGTCGGCGAGGTAGCCGCAGAACTCGACCATGCGGCCGGTCCCCCACCACACCGGTGACTCGGCGGGCAGCGGGGTCTCGCGCAGTCCGTGCACACCCCACCGGGTGCCGAGCCCGGCGGCCCAGTCGCTCTGCAACTGCCCCTTCGCGACCAGCATCCAGGTGCTGAACTCGGGCCCCTTGAGCGTGGCGTCGGGGGTCACCTTGACGAGCTGGGGCTCGGGGTGGGCGAGGACGGCGAACTGGCTGCCCGGCATCCAGCTCCTGGCGTGCGCCTTGAGGCCGACCGGGACCCGGTCCAGCTTGGCGACGGAGCCGAGGACGGCGCCGGCGTGGATGTAGTGGGTGAGCAGCCGGCCTGCGGAGGCGAGTACGCCCGGACTCAGGTCGCAGGAGGCGAGCTGGCGCAGCTGCCGGGCCAGGACGGCGATGCCGAGCGGCGGTAACTCCGGCCGGAACAGGGCGATGCGGTCGCTCTCCAGCAGCGAGCGCAGGGTGTACAGCCGCCGTACGACGGGCTCCGGGGTGGCCTGTGAGCAGACGACGACCACATAGCCGTACTGCTCGGTGAGGGTGTGGAGTTCGGTGAGGGCCTGGTCCAGCGGCTTGCGGTCGAGGCCGGCCAGCACGACGGCGGGCACGGTCCGCTCGTCCTGCGCCGGCAGCGCCATGTCGGCACTGGTCACGGCAATGGCAGTTGGCACGCGCAGCTCCCCGCTCTTCACACCCGCCGGCCCACCGGTGTAACTCCAGTGCGCCAGGACGACTTCATTGCGTGACTACCTGAGCACTGTATCCACGGGCGTATGACCGGAGAACAGCGTTTGTGAAGCCGGTGTGGAACTCTCCCGGAGCAAGTCCCGCCAAACCCGGACAGGTTGAGTCACCCGCGGGAAGCGATTTTGGTCTGGACCTCTTGACACCCGGATTGGTCTGGACCAACTTAAGGGCGCAAGCGATGGCCACCGCCCCTCTCCTCCCCTCCCCGCCCACTCCCCACGGAGGCTCCAGTGGACCGCGCACCAGGCATACCCAGACCCCGCGCACGGCGGCTCGCGGCATGGTCCGCCGCCACCGCCCTGGCCCTCTCGGTCGCGGGCCTCGCCACGGCCGGCCCCGCGTCCGCCGCGGACGTCAACAACGTGAAGAACGCGGGCTTCGAGTCGGGCCTGGCCAACTGGACGTGCACGGCCGGCAGCGGCACGACGGTGACGTCCCCGGTGCACGGGGGCACCGGGGCCCTGAAGGCGACCCCGGCCGGCCAGGACAACGCCCAGTGCACCCAGGCGGTCGCGGTCAAGCCCAACTCGACGTACACCCTGAGCGCGTGGGTCCAGGGCGGCTACTCCTACCTGGGCGTGACGGGCACCGGCACGACGGACGTCTCGACCTGGACCCCCGACTCGGCCTCCTGGAAGCAGTTGTCGACGACGTTCACGACGGGCTCGTCCACGACCTCGGTCACGGTCTACACCCACGGCTGGTACGGCCAGGCGGCCTACTACGCCGACGACATCTCGGTCTACGGCCCCGACGGCGGCGGAGGCGGCGACCCGGCCCCGACGGTCCCGGCGGCCCCGGCCGGCCTCTCCGTGACCGGTACGACGTCCTCCGCGGTCTCCCTGTCCTGGTCGGCGGTGTCGGGCGCGACGGGCTACAACGTCTACCGGAACGGCACGAAGGTCACCGCCGTGACCGGCACGTCCGCGACGGTGACCGGCCTCACGGCGGCCACGTCGTACTCCTTCCAGGTCACGGCGACCAACGCGGTCGGCGAGTCGGCCAGGTCGGCGACGGTGACGGGCACGACGGCCTCCGGCACGGGCGGCGGAGGCGGCGGCTCCCTGCCCAAGCACGCGGTGACCGGCTACTGGCAGAACTTCAACAACGGCGCCACGGTCCAGAAGCTCTCGGACGTCCCGTCGTCCTACGACATCATCGCGGTGGCCTTCGCCGACGCCACGTCGACCCCGGGAGCCGTCTCCTTCACCCTGGACTCCGCCGGCCTGAACGGCTACACCGTCGACCAGTTCAAGGCCGACATCAAGGCCAAGCAGGCGGCCGGCAAGAAGGTCATCATCTCGGTCGGCGGCGAGAAGGGCTCGGTGTCCGTCAACGACGCGTCGTCGGCCGCCAACTTCGCCAACTCGGTCTACTCCCTCATGCAGACGTACGGCTTCGACGGCGTCGACATCGACCTGGAGAACGGCCTGAACGCGACGTACATGACGCAGGCGCTGCGCGCGCTGTCGTCGAAGGCGGGCTCCTCGCTGATCATCACGATGGCCCCCCAGACGATCGACATGCAGTCCACGTCGAACACGTACTTCCAGACGGCCCTGAACATCAAGGACATCCTGACGGTCGTCAACACGCAGTACTACAACAGCGGTTCCATGCTGGGCTGCGACGGCAAGGTCTACAGCCAGGGCACGGTCGACTTCCTGACGGCCCTCGCCTGCATCCAGCTGGAGGGCGGCCTCTCCCCGTCCCAGGTCGGCCTCGGCGTCCCCGCCTCCACCCGCGCGGCGGGCAGCGGCTACGTCTCCCCGACGGTGGTCGACAACGCCCTGGACTGCCTGACGGCGGCCACGAACTGCGGCACCTTCAAGCCGTCCAAGACCTACCCGGCCCTGCGGGGCGCGATGACCTGGTCCACGAACTGGGACGCGGCCTCGGGCAACGCATGGTCGAACACGGTCGGCCCCCACGTCCACGCACTCCCGTGACGTGACCTTCGGCCACCCCCAGCGCCCGGGCCTTTCGGTCCGGGCGCTGTGCTGTGCGGCAAGAACGGCCTGACTTGTTCCGCCGGCCGGCTGTCGGCCTGTACGCGGGTCGCGGTTGTACGACTACGCGCAGGCGGCGGCATCCGACGCGTCGGAGACCGCGGACGACCCCGGGCGCGGGCGGCTTGCGTGCGCGGTCTTGCTGGGTGAGTTCGGGCGCACCCCCGTACTGGTAGCCCTCGACCCGGTGACAGGTGGCCCCGTGGTGGCTGATTCCGGTGGTGTCCGCTGGTTGTACGCCTTCTCGAAACCCGCCGCTTCGACCTCGACGCAACCGGCCGGGTGACGGCGGCCACGCGGCCGGCTGGACGGAGCGGTACGCCCGCGCACCTACGCCGGCTCTCGCATCACCCGGGCAGGATCCTCGTCCGGACCCGCGCGCCCAGACGCCGCCGACCCACCCGCAAGCCGCTGAAGAAGACGCAGCGGGACGCAGGGTTTCCGGCCGGACCGCCGGATGGGGCAGGACCTTGCAGTCCTCGGCCTCGCCCCCCGGCCGGTCCGCCATGTGTTTGTGCGTCCGTGTTTGATCCTCGTCTCAGTTCTTGCGGCGCCGGCTGACGACGAACAGAGTGCCGCCCGTGATCAGTGCGACGGCGGCCGCCGTGGCCGCGTACCAGGGCAGCGCACCGGTGCCCGTGTCGGCCATGGAGCCCTGCTCGGTCTCGCCCGAGGCCGCGGTGCCGGAGCCGGTCGTGGTGGAGCCGGTCGTGGCGGAGCCGGAGGTGCCGCCGGAGGCCGCGGTGTCGCCGGAACCGGAGGTGCCTCCGGAGGGGGAGCCGGAGCCGTGACCGTTGGTGCCGTCGGCCGTCACCTTGATCGCCGCGGTGTTGTCCTTGCTGTTGCTGTCAGCAATCTGCATCGTCACCTTGATCGAACCAGGTGCGAGGTCGGCCGGCTTGTCGATGCGCAGGCCGAAGACGAACGGGGTCAGCTGACCGGCGTCGAAGTACCAGTCGTCGACGTCCTGGTAGCAGGTGTAATGCCTGTCGCCGGGCTCGCCCTTCTTCCAGTCACCATCCGAGCGGCAGTCGTTCGGGACCTTCACCGCCGTCGTGCCGGGCGGGATCGTCACGTGGGCCTCGGAGGACGGACCGTCCCCGGGACCTTCGCCGCGGTCCCACTGCTCGATGGCGGCCGGCCCGTTGTTCCGGACGCCCAGCTTCGCCTCCACGACCTGCCCGGCCTCGCCATGGACGGTGGCCCCCAGGGCTTCCAGGTCGAAGGGGTTGTTCGTGTCGACGAAGCCGACCCCGTAGCTCCGATCGAACGGCTTGGGGCCGTCGGCCCGGGTTTCGACCTTCAACGCGCGCCCGGTGCCGCGGTGCACGTGGGTCAGTTCCGGGTGCGTGTAGTAGTAGCCGTCGCTCGTGCCGTACACGGCCACGGACCACGATTCGCGCCTCGCGGTGCTGCCGACCTTCGCCAAGAAGCCGTTGACGTCATAGGAGCCGCCCGCCGTGACCGGGGTCTCGACGTAGCAGCGCGCCATGGTGCCGTCGTCTGCGTCACGGCCGTACTCGCAGTTGTTGAACTCTTCGCCGAACGACAGCCCCTGGCTGACGTGCATGGCGATGTAGACGCCGTTCAAGGGCCGGGTACTGAAGTTCGTGAAGCCGAACTGGGGCTGCACTGTCTCGCCGGTCTTCGCCCAGGTGCCAGACGGGGAGCTCCGGTCGAGCAGCGGGCCCATGTCCGGCACCTCGGCTTTGAACGTCGTCCCGCCCAGCGTCGTGTCGCCCGCCTCGGCGGAGACCCGGACATCGCCCGAGAAGCCGGGCTGCGCGGTCGCGAGCGTCCGGAATTGCAGGGTGAGACCGTGCATGGTGTCGCCCGGCTGAAGCGGCTTGCGGTCATTCAGCTTCTCGCCGTCACACACGTACAGGAGCTGCTGCCTCTCGACGCAGGCGGAAGGGGGCGTCAGGCTCATCTGACCTTGGACGGCCGTGGCGTCGACCGTCACCGTGAAGTCCGTCAGCTGCTGCGACCCGGTGTTGCGCGCATACAGGTAGGCCCTGGCGTAGTCGTCCTTGTACGGCTTCACCGGCAGCGGGTTGCCGCCCTCGGAGACGGTGAACTCCAGTGTCTGCGCGGTCTGCGCGCTCTGAGCGGCATGGCCGGGGAAGGGCGCGCACAGGATCAGCAGGCCCGACGCGAGGGCGGTGGCACTGGCCCGGGCAGCTTTGCGGGGCAGGGGTCTCGGCACGGTGCTCCTTCGACGGATATGTGGTGAGGCGGACCGGTCGCAAGTGATCCGATCGCCCACTTGGATCCCCGACAGCGGGCGAAGGTTGTACACACCGGAGCGCGGCTCCGCGTGACGTCGGCCGAAGACCTGAAGGAGCGGGCCGCACCGCAAGCCGGCCGGGAAGGAAGTCGTCTCACCGACGCCAGGGGCATTCCGCTCGCCGCGACCCTGAGCCCGGGATCCGTAACAAGGCCACGCTCCCGGTCCTCCGAGCTATCCAGCGCAAGCTCACCAGGGCCGTGAGCGCCTACTACGGACAGCGCCCGGACCCTCTCGGTCCGGGCGCTGTCCTGCGGGGCGCACCTGGCGTCATCTCAGTCCGGCAGACATTCCGGGAAGTCCGCGGTGGTCTGCACCGACTCGGCCGGTACCCAGCCGGCCGTGGGGTAGTTGTTGACGTTGGTGACGACGAGATAGAAGATGCCATCGCCGGCCGGGCTCTTGACGGTGCAGGCGGCGGAGACATCGCTACCGCCGGGCAGAAAAGCCACGACGTCGGCGTTGTCCTGCGGTGCCGAGAGAAGGTTGGTCGGTGTCACGCCGACCTGCGGCAGCGAGTCGGGTCGTCCCGGGACTCCCGATCCGATCGTGTGGTTGGCTCCGGTGACGTGGCCGGTTCCGGTGAGGATCTGTCCACACGACTGGTAGCTGTTCTCGTTGTGGTTTCCCTGGTTGGTGATGACACACGGCCTGTAACCATCTCCGTCGTCCATCTGTGCGGCGTGGGCGGCGGTTCCCATACCGAGGAAGCCGGCGAGGGCCAGAAGCGACGTGGTCATGGTCAGCCCGCGGCGGATGAAGGGCATATCGCACTCATTCCGTGAATTCTCCTGCGCTTTTGCTTCTTCATCGTGTCTTCCGGCGGGTCCTGAACCATGGAGGCGTGACTGGGGCTTCGCCCGGATGGCTTTCGAACCGGGCCACCATCACGCCACCCCCAGCTCACACCACACGTACTTCCCCCGGTCCCCGAACCGCGCCGACGGCTGCCAACCCCAGTCCTGGGCGCAGGCCGTCACCAGCCCCAGCCCCCGCCCCTCCTCCGACTCCAGTACCTGCCCCCATGGCACCGGCGGCTCCGGCGGTGCGGGGTCCGTGTCCCACGCCCCGATCCACACCAGGCCCTGCGGGGAGCGCCGTACCCGCAGCGCGGCCGGGCCCTTGGTGTGCCGCACCGCGTTCGACACCAGCTCGGTCGCGAGGAGTTCCGCCGTCTCCACCAACCCCGCCAGTCCGTGCAGGGTCAGGATCACGCGCAGGGTGCGGCGGCAGACGGTGACGGCTCTGGGGTCGTTGGGGATGTAGAGGGTGTAGTCCCAGGGTTCGTTTTCGGGCATGGCTCAGCAACTCCAGTCGGTGAGTGGGGTTTGCGCACGCGGTGGCATTGCCGCAGCCGTCATGGCAGGACGACGCGGTGCGCTTCCGCTGTGTGTGCGGTACGTCACCGACGGTAGGGCATAAATTTCATTCGCAGCAAGCCGGTCGCGTAACCTTGCCCTCGAACGAGTCGCCTCGCCGAAGCCGTTGAGGAGAGAGGTCGCCGTGCCGGCACGACGGAACCCGACAGCACGCCAAGTTCGACTGGGCGCCGAACTGCGAAGACTTCGCGAAGCCGCGGGGCTGAAGGCGACGGAGGCAGCGGCCCGGCTCGGAACGAACTCCGTTCAGATGAGTCAGATCGAGTCCGGCATCGCAGGGGTGAGCGAGGAGCGTGTGCGCCGACTCGCCGCCAACTACGCCTGTACTGACAGCGCTTTGATCGACGCGCTCGTGGCCATGACGACGGATCGGACCCGCGGCTGGTGGGAGGAGTACCGGGGCACCCTCCCCGCCGCCTACCAGGACCTGGCCGAGCTGGACCATCACGCACGGTTCCGCAAGGACGTGGCGGTCATCCACGTGCCGGGGCTCCTCCAGACGGAGGACTACGCCCGGGCCCTCTTCGCCTACATGAACCCGGAGTTCCCCGAAAGCGAGGTGGCCCTTCGGGTGGAGCACCGGATGAAGCGGAGAGTCGTCATCGAGGGGTCCGACCCCATCCCGTACGAGACGGTGATCCATGAGGCGGCGCTCCGCATCCGGGTGGCCGGGCGCGCCGCTTCCCGGGCACAGCTCAACCGCGTCCTTGAGGTTTCCGAAGCCGGGCACGTCACGGTTCAGGTCGTCCCGTTCGCCCTGGACGACTTCGCCGGAGCCGGAAGCGCCATGGCGCACCTGGGTGGAGCGGTGCCGCGGCTGGACACCGTCGTGCGCGACGCCCCGCACGGCACCGCGTTCATCGACTCGGAAGCACAGCTGGAGCACTTCCGCAGGCTGTTCCGTAGGGTGAGGGGGCAGGCGCTGTCCCCTGAGCGGTCGCGCGACCTCATCCACCAGTTGGCGAAGGAGCTGTGAGGAACGGTGACCACCCCCACCTCGTGGAAGAAGTCGTCCTTCTCAGGTGGAGGTGAGGGCAACGACTGCGTCGAAGTCGCCGACATGGACACCCACATATCCATCCGCGACTCCAAATCCCCCACGCGAGCCACCCTCACCTTCCCGGCCCGTGCCTTCACCCCCTTCATCGAAGCCCTGAAGGCGCGGCACCCCGCCGGCTGAGGGATCCGTCGGCCCGTCGCGCCGTTTCCGGTCGTTCCCTCCCCTCATGCTTGACCTGATCATGCCAACACCGCACCATGAGCGCCAACCCGCACAGCGAGTTCACAGGGAGCCCGACCGAAGGCCCCCGCCGGCTCGCATCCGCACGTCGCACGGGAACACCCCACCTCCCCTCCACCCCACAAGGAGAGTTCATGCGACTTCGCATCCGCGGCTCCGGCGCGCGTGGTGGCAGACGTACCGCCGTTCTCGGTGCGCTGCTGGCCCTCGCGCTCGCCGCACCGGTCTCGGCCGGCGTCGAGCATGCCACCGCCGACAGCGTGCGCAGGGCCGGACCGGCCGAGGACGGCGTCCGGCAGTACGAGATCCACCAGAGCACGACCCCCGTGACCCGTACGGCCATCCAGGCGGCCGGTGTCACCGTCGACGAGGCCGACGAGGAGAGCGTCGTCGTGTCCGGGCGGGCCGAGCAGATCCGCGGGCTCCGGCGGCTCGGGTACGACGTGCAGCCGTTGGAGGCGGTGCCGCAGCGGTCCGGGGCGCGGCTCTACGACTTCCCCGGCGCCGACGCGAAGTACCACAACTACGCCGAGACGAACGCCGAGATCGACCAGCGGCTCGCCGCCTACCCGGGCATCATGAGCAAGCGGGTGATCGGGAAGTCGTACCAGGGGCGGGACATCGTCGCCATCAAGGTCAGCGACAACGTCGGCACCGACGAGGACGAACCGGAAGTGCTGTTCACCGCTCATCAGCACGCACGGGAGCATCTGACCGTGGAGATGGCGCTGTACCTGCTGCGCGAACTCGGCGCGGGGTACGGGACCGACTCCCGGATCACGAACATCGTCAACAGCCGGGAGATCTGGATCGTGCCCGATCTCAACCCGGACGGGGGCGAGTACGACATCGCCAGCGGGTCGTACCGGTCGTGGCGGAAGAACCGGCAGCCCAACTCCGGTTCCTCGTACGTCGGTACGGACCTCAACCGGAACTGGAACTACAAGTGGGGCTGCTGCGGCGGGTCGTCGGGGTCGGCGTCCTCCGAGACCTACCGGGGGTCCGCCGCCGAGTCCGCGCCCGAGGTGAAGGTCGTCTCCGACTTCGTGCGCGGCCGGGTCGTCGGCGGCAAACAGCAGATCAAGGCCGGCATCGACTTCCACACCTACAGCGAGCTGGTGCTGTGGCCGTTCGGGTGGACGTACAACGACACCGCCGCCGGGATGACCGCGGACGACGCCGCCGCGTTCAAGGCCGTGGGGCAGAAGATGGCCGCCAGCAACGGGTACACGGCGGAGCAGTCCAGCGACCTGTACATCACCGACGGGTCCATCGACGACTACCTCTGGGGCGTGCACAAGATCTTCGACTACACCTTCGAGATGTATCCGACGTCCAGTCCCCAAGGCGGGTTCTACCCGCCCGACGAAGTCATCGAGCGGGAGACCTCCCGGAACAAGGACGCTGTGTTGCAGCTGCTGGAGAACGCCGACTGCATGTACCGGTCGATCGGCAAGGCCGCCCAGTACTGCGGTTAGGTCACGCCTCCTCGAAGTAGGCGTCGAGCACCGCGTCGATCTGCTCGTCCCACTCCTTGAAGCGCGCCCTGGCCGCCGCCTCGATCTCGATCGGGTACCAGCGGCGGTCAGGGGTGTGCACGGTGATCGTGTAGCGCTTGCCGAAGCGGGGCGACTCCGTCTCCACCGCCGCGATCTCGTCCCAGCGGAACTCGCAGGCCTCCTCGTCCAGGCTGAGGCGGACGCCCTTGCGGTCGGCCACGATCCGCGCCCGGCGGTCGGACGCCTCGAAGACCGGGCCGTCGGCCTTGTCCTCGGCATCCGCGTCGGCGACGTCCTCGGCATCCGCGTCGGCGACGTCCTCGGCATCCGCGTCGGCGACGGCTTCCGCGCCCGCCTCCTCGGCGTCCACCCGTTCAGGGGACGCCGGTTCGGCGGACG
This sequence comes from Streptomyces sp. NPDC017676, assembly GCF_044329325.1. Classification (NCBI taxonomy): domain Bacteria; kingdom Bacillati; phylum Actinomycetota; class Actinomycetes; order Kitasatosporales; family Streptomycetaceae; genus Streptomyces; species Streptomyces sp. NPDC017676. The sequence goes on from NZ_JBIRJA010000017.1 coordinate 119,963, forward strand.
GCGGCTCCTGCGCCCCCTTCGGCTCCGGTGACTTCGCCACCCCGTCCGTCGGTGTCGGACCCGTGATCCCCGGGACGAAGGCCGGGTCGAAACCGGCGCCCATCACAGGCTCGACCTTCACAGGCTCGGCCTTCACGGATTCGGCCTTCACGGGTCCGGCCTTCGACGGCCCCGCCTGCGAAGGCTCCGCCGTCAACGGCTCCGCGGCCTCGGTCGGCTCGTTGCTCGATCCTATGCGCTGCTCCACGGCGGCAGTATGGACGACTTCCCTGTGCCGGAACCAGTCAGCTCACGAACACGCTGACCACCGCCGCCACCGCGAACCCCGCCAGTGACAGCACCGACTCCAGGACCGTCCAGGTCCGCAGCGTGTCGCGTTCGCTGATGCCGAAGTACTTGGCCACCATCCAGAATCCGCCGTCGTTGACGTGCGAGGCGAAGATGGAGCCCGCCGAGATGGCCATGATGACGAGGGCGACGAAGGCCTGCGAGTGGTGGCCCTCGGAGAGCAGGGGCGCCACGATGCCCGCCGTCGTGACGATCGCGACCGTCGCCGAGCCCTGGGCGACCCGCAGGACCACCGAGATCAGGTAGGACAGGACGATCACGGGCAGGCCCACGTCGTGGAAGGTGTCCGACAGCGCCTGCGCCACCCCGCTCGCCTTCAGTACGGCGCCGAAGACGCCGCCCGCGCCGACGACCAGCAGGATGTTGCCGATCGGCTTCAGGGACGCCGTCGACACCGTCTCCAGGGACTTACGGGACCAGCCGCGGCGGATGCCGAGCAGGTAGTAGGCGAGGAGCAGGGCGATCGTCAGGGCGACGAAGGGGTGGCCGAAGAACTCGACGACCGAGCGGCCCGTGGAGGGGTCGAAGGCGATCGAGGAGAAGGTGGCGGCGAGGATCAGGATCAGCGGCGTACCGATGATGGCGAGGACCGTGCCCAGCGGCACCGGCTCCTCGCGCGGCTCGACACCCGAGGCGCGCTGCTCCTGGAGGACGGCCTGCTTCGCCTCCGCCGCCGCCTCCACCATGTCCTGCGGTACGGCGACGAAGACGCGGCGGCCGATCCACGCGGAGTACGCCCAGGCGGCCAGCACGGCGGGGATGCCGCAGACGACGCCCATGAGAATGACCCAGCCGAGGTCGACGTGGAGCAGTCCGGCGGCGGCCACCGGGCCCGGGTGCGGGGGCAGGAAGGCGTGGGTCATCGACAGGCCGGCCAGCAGGGGCAGGCAGTACAGGAGGATGGAGCGGCCACTGCGCTTGGCGGCGGCGTAGACGATCGGCGCCAGGACGAAGATGCCGACGTCGAAGAAGACCGGGATGCCGAAGATCAGGCCGGTCAGGCCCATCGCGAGGGGGGCGCGGCGCTCGCCGAACAGGGCGAGCAGGCGCGAGGCCAGCACCTCCGCGCCGCCGCTGACCTCCAGGACGGCGCCGAGCATGGTGCCGAGGCCGATGATGATCGCGACGTGACCGAGGATGCCGCCCATGCCGGACTCGATGGTGGACACCGCGTCCGAGCGCTGGACCGTGCCGAAGAGTTCGGTGACCGACAGGCCGGCGAGCAGGCCGACGGCTATGGAGACGGCGAGCAGGGCGACGAACGGCTGGAGCCTGACCTTGATGATCAGGAAGAGGAGCAGGGCGATGCCCACGGCGGCGACCGTGAGCAGTCCGGCCGTGCCGTCGACGAGGAGGAGCAGGCCTCCGGTGTGAGGTGGCGCGGCGGGGGCGGGAGCGGCGAGCGGATAGGACATACGGGGGTCCTCTACGTAAATGCATACTGCTTTCGGGCAGGGGGGAGCGCGGCACGGCGCCTCGTGAGGTGCCGTGCCGTACCGGACGTGCGGGAGGTACAGGAGGTACGAGGGGTGAGCGGACGTCAGCCGAGGACGGCGAGGGCGTCGATCTCGATGAGGAGGCCGGCCGGCAGACCGACGTAGACCGTCGTGCGGGCGGCGGGCGGCTGGGTGAGGCCCTGCTCCTCGAAGTAGGCGTTGTAGATCTCGTTCATCTCGGCGAAGTGGCCGACGTCGGTGAGGTAGACGCGGATCATCATCACGTCGTCCCAGCCGGCGCCGCCCTCCTCCAGGATCGCCTTGACGTTGGCGAGGGTCTGGAGGGTCTGCTCGCGCAGGGAGGGGCCGGCGGGCGTGGGGGGCTTGCCCTCCTCGGCGGGCAGGAAGCCGACCTGGCCGGCGACCTGGAGGATGTTGCCCTTGCGCACGCCGTGCGAGAACTTCGCGGGCGGGGTGGTGTGGGTCTTCGGGGTGAGGGCGATCTTGTCGGTCATGCGGTGCGGTCCTTCACTGGGGTGCGTCCGGAGTACTCGCCGCTGATGGCGTCCGCCGTACGGCGCACCAGCGGGAGCAGGGTGAGGAGTTCCTCGGCGGTGACGACCACGTTCGGCGCGGACACCGACATGGCGGCGACCACCCGGCCGTCGGCGCCGCGGATGGGGGCGGCGACGCAGTTGATGGACTCCTCGTGGCCACCGAGGTCGGTGGCCCAGCCCTGTTCGCGCACCGTGGCCAGCTCCTTGAGGAAGGCCTCGGCGTGGGGGGTCGAACGGGCCGTGTACAGGGGGTAGTCGAGCTGTTGGGCGAGGGCGCGGCGCTCGGGTTCGGGCAGGTCGGCGAGGAGCAGCTTGGCCACGGCGGCGACGGTGATGGCGACGGGCTTGCCGATCCGCGAGTACATCCGGACCGGGTAGCGGCTGTCGACCTTGTCGATGTACAGCACCTCGTTCTCCTCGTAGACGGCGAGGTGGACGGTGTGCCCGCACTGTTCGTTCAGCCGTACGAGGTGGGGGTGGGCGATCTCGCGGATGTCGAGGTTCTCCATCGCCTCCTGCGCGAGGGCGAAGAGGCGCGCGCCGAGGCGGTAGCGCTGGTCGGACTGGCGGTAGACCAGGCCGTGTTCGTGCAGGGTGCGCAGGAGGCGGAGCGCCGTGGACTTGTGCACGCCGAGGCGGTCGGCGACCTGCCCGAGGTCGGCGGGTCCCTCGGCGAGCAGCGGCAGGATGCTCAGGGCGCGGTCGACGGTCTGACTCATGGGATGTTCGCCTCCTCCTCGGCCTGCTCGGCTTGCGTCCAGCCGGGGCCGAGTCGAAGTCTCCCCCATGCGTCGTCGTCCAGGGCGGCGAGGCGGTCGGCGTGGCAGCGGGCGGGGGGCGCGGCCAGGTCGCCGGGGGTGGCGAGGGCGGCGGCGGCGAAGAGGTGGCCGTGGCGGAGCCGGTCCCTGACGGTCAGCCCCCGCAGGGTCGCCGAGAGGAAACCGGCGGCGAAGGCGTCTCCCGCGCCGGTGGTCGCGACGACGGCTGTGCACAGGGCGGGTACGAAGACGGGAGGGGTGGCACCGGGCCGGGGGTCGGCCGCGCGGTCCGGCGCCGACGGGGCGCCGCCCTCCTCCGGGACGTCCGCCGCCCCAGCGGCACGACCAGCCGCGGGGAGCGGACGCGCGAAGGCCGTCGCGCCCCGCGCCCCCTCCTTCACCACCAGCACCGCCGGCTCCGGCAGCACCCTGCGGATCGCCTCGGGGCCGCCCGTGACGTCCCACGCCTGCTCCGCCTCGTCGGCGCCGACGAACACGATGTCCGCGCGCCGTGCCAGGTCCAGCAGGAGCCGGGCGCCCTCGCCGTCCCGCCACAGTCCCGGCCGGTGGTTCACGTCGAAGGACACCAGGGGGCGCCCGGGGACGGGGGCCGTCAGGGTGTGCAGCAGTTCCCGGCACTCCTGCGACAGCGCGGCCGTGATGCCGGTGAGGTGCAGGACGCGGGCCGACCGGGCCGCCGCGAGGTCCACGTTGGTCACGGACATCGCCGACGCCGCCGAGCCCGCCCGGTAGTACGCCACCTCGTGCGCGCCCGTTCCCCGGTCCCCGGCGGTGCGGAAGTAGACGCCCGTGGGCCGGTCGGGGTCCCGGTGCACGGCGGTGACGTCGACGCCGTACCCGGCGATCCGCTCCAGCAGGTGGTCGCCGAAGCCGTCCGCACCGACGCGGCTGACCCAGCGTGCCGTGTGTCCGAACGCGGCCAGGGCGCAGGCGACGTTGGACTCGGCGCCGCCGATGGCCCGGTCGAAGGAGGGGACGTCGGCGAGGCGGCCGGGGCGACTGGGCAGGAAGGTGACCATGGACTCACCGAGCGCCACCACGTCCATGACATTCCGCGGGTGCGCAACGGCCGGGGCGTAAGCAGCGTCGTTGATGATGACTCCTGTCGATCGCCAGGCCGGCGGATCCGTTGACCCGGTGTTCGGCGAGATGCTAGACACCTGTAAGCAATACACGCAATGGCCGTTGCAGAAAATGCAACGCCTGAGAGGGGCTCCATGGGCACCGAAGCGCTCACCCGCCTTGCCGAGGAACGTGTCGACCACCGCTTCAAGGGCCTCCCCCCGGACGCCGACGGCCTCACCGTCGCCGAGCTGGCCGCCCAGCGCCGCAACCTCTTCCGGGACGGCGACGGCTTCACCACCCCCGTCCTCGCGCTGTCCGCCGAGCGCCTGGAGCACAACCTCGCGCTGATGGAGACGTACACCGCCCGGCACGGTCTCGCCTTCGCCCCGCACGGCAAGACCTCCATGGCCCCGCAGCTCTTCCAGCGCCAGATCGAGCACGGCGCCTGGGGGATCACGCTCGCGGTGCCGCACCAGGTGCGGGTGGCCCGCGCGTTCGGCGTCCAGCGGGTCTTCCTCGCCAACGAGCTGGTGGACGCGGCCGCCCTGCGCTGGATCGCCGGAGAGCTGGCCGCCGACCCGGAGTTCCGGTTCGTCTGCTACGTCGACTCCGTGCGCGCGGTGGAACTGATGGACGCGGCCCTCGCGGGCACGGCCCGCCCGGTGGACGTCGTGATCGAGCTGGGCGCGGGCGAGGGGGCCCGGACGGGCGTGCGCACGGAGGCGGAGTGCGCGGCCGTCGCCGCGGCCGTGGCCGCCGTACCGACCCTGCGCCTGGTCGGCGTGGCGGGCTACGAGGGCGAGGTGCCGCGGGCCGATCCGGAGCGGGTGCGGGCGTATCTGGCGCGGCTGGTGGCGCTGGCCGCCGGGCTCGACAAGGACGGGCGGTTCGGCGAGGCCGAGGAGATCGTGGTGAGCGCGGGCGGCAGCGCCTGGTTCGACGCGGTCGCCGAGGTCTTCGCCGGGATTCCCGGACTGTCGAAGCCCGTACTGAAGTTGCTGCGCTCGGGCGCGTACGTCTCGCACGACGACGGGCACTACCGCAGGCTCACCCCGTTCGGCCGGGTGCCCGAGGAGGGCGCCCTGGAGCCCGCCTTCCGGCTGTGGGCGCAGGTCGTCTCCCGGCCGACCCCCGAGCAGGCCTTCGCCAACGCGGGCAAGCGCGACGCGGCCTACGACCTGGACCTGCCCGCCGCCCAGGTGGTACGCCGGGACGGTGAGGAGCGCCCGGCCACTGGCATCACCGTGACCGGGCTCTCCGACCAGCACGCCTGGCTGCGTACGGACCCGGAGGCGGACCTGGAGGTCGGTGACTGGATCGGCTTCGGTCTGTCCCACCCGTGCACGTCCTTCGACAAGTGGCAGCTGATCCCGGTGGCCGAGGCGGACGGCACTGTCGTCGACTACATCCGTACGTTCTTCTAGGAGGCCCGCGTGGAGGACCTGGTCATCCGGGACGCCGACGTCGTCGACGGCAGCGGGGCGGACGCGTACCGCGCCGATGTCGTGATCGACGCCGGCCGGATCGTCTCGATCGTCAAGGAGGCCGCCGCGGCGGGCTGCCAGCGCCCGCGCGCCATGCGGGAGATCGACGCGGAGGGCCTGGTCCTCTCCCCCGGCTTCATCGACATGCACGCCCACTCCGACCTGGCCCTGCTGCGCGACCCCGACCACAGCGCGAAGGCGGCGCAGGGGGTCACGCTGGAGGTGCTGGGCCAGGACGGGCTGTCGTACGCCCCGGTGGACGACCGCACGCTGGAGGGGGTGCGCCGGGCGATCACCGGCTGGAACGGGTACGGCGAGGACATCGACTTCGACTGGCGGAGCGTCGGCGAGTACCTGGACCGGCTCGACCGGGGCATCGCCGTGAACGCGGCCTATCTGATCCCGCAGGGCACGGTCCGGGCGCTGGTCGTCGGCTGGGAGGACCGCGCGGCGACCCCCGAAGAGCTGGACCGGATGCGGCGGTTGGTGGCCGAGGGGCTGGAACAGGGCGCGGTAGGGCTGTCCTCGGGGCTGACGTACACACCCGGGATGTACGCCGGGGACGCCGAACTGACCGAGCTGTGCCGCGTGGTGGCGTCCTACGGCGGCTACTACTGTCCGCACCACCGCTCCTACGGCGCCGGTGCCCTGGAGGCCTACGCCGAGATGGTCGGCCTGACCCGGGAGGCGGGCTGCCCGCTGCACCTCGCGCACGCGACGATGAACTTCGGCGTGAACAAGGGCCGGGCACCGGAACTGCTCGCGCTGCTCGACCGGGCCCTGGAGGCGGGCGCGGACATCACCCTGGACACCTATCCCTACACCCCCGGCTGCACCACGCTGGCCGCGCTGTTGCCGAGCTGGGCGAGCGAGGGCGGTCCCCAGGAGATCCTGGCCCGGCTCACCGATCCCGCCACGGCCGAGCGGATCCGGTACGACCTGGAGGTCACCGGCTCGGACGGCTGCCACGGCGTGCCGGTGGAGTGGGAGACGATCGAGATCTCCGGCGTGACCGATCCGGGCCTGGCCGACGTCGTGGGCCGTACGGTCCGGGAGGCGGCGGAGCTGCGCGGCGAGACCCCCTGGGAGACGGCGCACCGGCTGCTGGTCGGGGACCGGCTCGGGACGACCATCCTCCAGCACGTCGGCCACGAGGAGAACGTCCGCGCGATCATGCGGCACCGCGCGCACACCGGCGGCTCCGACGGCATCCTGCGGGGCAGCAAGCCGCACCCGCGCGCGTACGGCACCTTCCCGCGCTACCTCGGCCACTACGTGCGGGAGTTGGGGGTGCTGACGCTGGAGGAGTGCGTCGCCCACCTCACCTCCCGGCCCGCGGCGCGGCTGCGGCTGCCGGACCGCGGGCTGGTGCGCGAGGGCTACCGGGCCGACCTGGTCCTGTTCGACCCGGAGACGGTCGCGCCCGGCGCCACCTTCGCCGAGCCCCGCGGACTGCCGGCCGGTATCCCGTACGTGCTGGTCGACGGCCGGTTCGTCATCGAGGACGGCAGGCGGACGGACGTCCTCGCGGGGCGGTCCGTCCGCCGTACGCCGCTGTGAGACGTGCCTACGGCTTGGGCAGGGTGCAGCCGGCGGCGCTCAGGTTCAGCTTGTTGCCGGTGGTGAAGCAGGCCGGGATGTTGTAGGTCTCCTCGGCGTAGTTGATGCCCTGGCGGACGGTGACGGTGCCGTTCGCGTCGACCTCGCACGGGTTGTTCACCGTGCACCGCTGGCCGTCCTCGTTGCCGGTGTTGTTGACGGCGACGACCCTGCCGGTGGCGGTGTCGATGACCGGGGAGCCGGAGGTGCCGCCGATGGTGTCGCAGGCGGAGGTGTAGCGGACCGAGTCCTTCCAGGTCCAGTCGCCCTCCTTCAGCCGGTACACGAACCCGTCGATGTTGCAGCTGTAGATGCGCTTCCAGTAGCCGGAGACCACCTTGACGGCGGTGCCGGCGACCGGGTGCGTGTCCTGCACGGTGAGCGGGCTGATGCCGTACGAGTTCCTGATCGCCGCGTAGGTGGTGGTGGTGCGGTAGATCGTGACGTCCGTGTCCGTCATGGTCGAGTAGACGACCTGGTTGGCGCGGAGGGTGGCGACCTTGGTGCCGGCGGAGTTCAGCAGGCCGAAGGTACGGCTGGAGGACTGGCCGGTGATGACCTCGCCGGGGTCCGGGAAACCGGTCTCCAGGCAGTGGCCGTTCGTCAGCACGAGGGCCGGGTCGGTGTCGGCGGATCCGGGGAAGCGGATGACGGAGCCGGAGCAGTTGCTGAGCGAGACGGTGCCGGCGAAGTCGACGGTGGCCTTGACGGCCTTGGTGGTGTGCGGGGCGGTCGTGTGCGGGGCGGCTGCCGCCGGGGTCGCGCCCAGCCCTGCCAGGGCCAGGCAGGAGAGCGCGGCGACGAGAGGCTTCTTCATGTGGGGGTCCCCTCTTACGACTTGGGCGACCGGAGTGCTCCGGTCGCCCACTGATTGTCATGCGCATTCTCAACGTCGAAGAGGAGCGGGGACAAGACGCCGTGTCAGGTCATAGGGGTTTCCCTGTGCGACCGGGCCGTGACGGAACCGCCGTGGCGCGGCACGGACCCGACTCGGCGCTCAGCGCGGGCGCTTCGTGGTGCCGTGGCCGTGGCCGTGGCCCCTGCCGGGGGTGACGGACGGGGAGGACGTCGGCGCGCCGGACGACGCCGTCACCGTGGGGGTCGGTGTCGTCGTCCGCGTCGGCGCGCCGGACGGCGACACGCCCGGCGCCGAGGGGGTGGTGGTGGCCGCCGGGCCGTCGGTCGTCCCGCCGTTCGTGTCGCGCACGGTGCCGGCGTCCGAGGAGGTGGCCGAGCGCGACGGCACCGGGTCGCCGGCCCCGGCGGCACCCACGCTCGGCGAGCCGGTGTCGCCGCGCGGGCTCGCGGGAGCGGAGTCGACGTTCGCGCTCCCGCCGTCCTCGGGACGCGCACCGGACGGGGAGCCCGAGCCGCCCAGCGCGGCGAACCCGGCCACGGCACCGGCCACGCCGAGGACCCCGGCGACGACCGCCACCCGGCGCCGGCCGCCGGCGCGGCGCGCGGCCCGCCGCCGTCCGGCCCGGCCCCCGCCGGGCACACCGGTGGCCATGACGGGGCCGGCCGGAAGCGTCACCTCCGCGCGGTCCCCGGCTCCGGGCACCGCGACGGGCTGCGCAGTCTCGTGGCCCCCGTCAGTCCCCGAAGCCCCATGCGCCTCATCGGCCTCGCGCAGCGCGGGCAGTTCGCGGGTCGCGTCGTAGGCGTTCTGCCAGCCGTGCGCGGCGGCGGGGTCGGCGTACTGCTCGTACGCGGGGGCCGGAGCCGGCTGCGGGTGGTACACGTTCGGCCCGGTCCCGGGCGCGCCGCCCGCTCCGTTCATGCCGTCCGCCCCCGCCTCGTACTCCCGTTCCGTGGACATGCCAGCGAATTGTAGGGACGCAAGCGACTCCTGAGACAGCCGACGGTGATATCCGGGCAAACCTTCGTGTCTCACGTGGCGGAAAACACGAGCCATGAGGCGTTACCGGGCCGTAAGCTCACGCACATGCAGGTGATCCAGTCGACCAAGCTCGCCAACGTCTGTTACGAGATCCGGGGTCCGGTTCTCGAAGAGGCCATGCGGCTTGAGGCGGCGGGCCACCGCATCCTCAAGCTCAACACCGGCAACCCGGCCGCCTTCGGCTTCGAGTGCCCCCCGGAGATCCTGGAGGACATCCTCCGCAACGTCTCCACCGCGCACGGCTACGGCGACGCCAAGGGCCTGCTCGCCGCCCGCCGCGCGGTCGTGATGCACAACCAGACCCTCGGCATCGAGACCGACGTCGAGCACGTCTTCATCGGCAACGGCGTCTCCGAGCTGATCGTGATGGCGATGCAGGGACTGCTGGACGACGGCGACGAGGTGCTCGTACCGGCCCCGGACTATCCGCTGTGGACGGCGGCCGTGTCCCTCTCCGGCGGTACGGCGGTGCACTACCGCTGCGACGAGCAGTCCGACTGGATGCCGGACCTCGCCGACGTCGAGCGCAAGGTCACCGACCGCACCAAGGCGATCGTCATCATCAACCCGAACAACCCCACGGGCGCGGTCTACGACGAGACGGTGCTGCGGGGCCTGACGGACATCGCCCGCCGGCACAACCTGCTCGTCTGCTCCGACGAGATCTACGACAAGATCCTCTACGACGGCGCCACGCACACCCCGACCGCGAAGGTCGCACCGGACCTGCTCACCCTCACCTTCAACGGCATGTCGAAGGCGTACCGGGTGGCCGGCTACCGCGTCGGCTGGATGTCGATCTCCGGCCCGCGCGCCCACGCCGACTCCTACATCGAGGGCCTGACGATCCTGGCGAACATGCGGCTGTGCGCCAACATGCCGGGGCAGCACGGGGTGGTCGCCGCGCTCAGCGGACGCCAGACGATCAACGACCTGGTGCTGCCGGGAGGCCGGCTGAAGGAGCAGATGGACACCGCCTACGAGCTGCTGACGCGGATCCCGGGGGTGAGCTGCGTGCGACCCAAGGGCGCGCTGTACCTGTTCCCGCGCCTGGACCCCGACGTCTTCAAGATCAAGGACGACCGGCGGATGGTGCTGGACCTGCTCCGCAAGGAGAAGATCATGGTCGTCCAGGGCACGGGCTTCAACTGGCCCGAGCCGGATCACTTCCGGGTGGTCACGCTGCCGACGGTGGGGGACCTGCGGGACGCGGTGACCCGCATCGGGAACTTCCTGGACGGATACAGCCAGCCGTAGTCGACGGGTTCCGTTCCGTGAGCCGACTCAACTTTAGACGAAATCCAAGCTAGGATGGCTTCCTGTCAGAGCACAGGAGGCCATCCCCCATGTACGAGCCGATCCGCACCAAGTCGGTCCACAGCACGATGGCCGGCACCGCCTCGGACTTCCCCCACCGGTCGCGCGAGGAGGAGCTGGACATCCAGCTCGCCGGGCACCTCGCCGCGCTGCTCACCGTCACCGACGAGTTGCGCGCGCTGACCCCGTCCCCCGACCTGGACACGGCCGCGGAGCGCCTCGCGGCGCAGGTGGCCCGGCTGCGGGGAGGACGTACGCCCCTGCGGGCGGCGCCGGCCGCGGCCGGTGACCCCGTCGCCCTGCACCGGCGCGCGCACGCCCTCGCCGGGCGCGCGCTCGTGGTCGCCGCGTCGCGTGCCGACACGGCGGTGGCGATCCTCTCGGCCGAGCGGATGGACGCGCACACCGCCGCGCTGTCCGCCGACCCGAAGGAACTCAGCACCGCCTGACCCCTGCCGGGGTCCCCCGATCGGCCCCGGTCCGCGCGCACCCGCAGCGACGCGCGGACCGGGCGCCATACGCTGCGCTCGGCCTGGGCCGGGGTGTGGGGTGCCGTGCGTTGTCATCTGCCGTGTGGCCGGGCCCCGTGCAGACCGCCGGTCGGGCGGGTGGGGATCGAGCACCGCGCGGACCGCCGGTCGGGCAGGTGGGGATCAAGCACCGCGCGGACCGCCGCCGGTCAGGTAGGGCCGGGCGCCGTGCAGACCGCCGCCGGTCAGGCAGGTGGGGGCCGGGCGCCGCGCAGACCGCCGGTCGGGCGGGTGAGGACCGGGCGCCGCGCAGACCGCCGGTCAGGCAGGTGGGGATCGAGCACCGCGCAGACCGCCGGTCGGGCAGGTAGGGCCGGGCGCCGCGCAGACCGCCGCCGGTCAGGCAGGTGGGGGCCGGGCGCCGCGCAGACCGCCGGTCGGGCAGGTAGGGATCGAGCACCGCGCAGACCGCCGGTCAGGCAGGTGAGGGCCGGGCGCCGCGCAGACCGCCGGTCGGGCAGGTGGGGATCGAGCACCGCGCGGACCGCCGGTCGGGCAGGTAGGGCCGGGCGCCGCGCAGACCGCCGCCGGGCAGGCAGGTGGGGGCCGGGCGCCCTGCAGACCGCCGCCGGGCAGGCAGGTGGGGGCCGGGCGCCGCGCAGACCGCCGGTCGGGCAGGTAGGGCCGGGCGCCGTGCAGACCGCCGCCGGTCAGGCGGGTGGGGGCCGGGCGCCGTCGCGGCGGGGCGAGGGTGACCGGCGTCCTGCGCCATCGCCCCCCCACACACACGCTGCCGCCCCCATTCCGGACACACACGCCGCCGCCCTATTCCGGAGGGGTGACCTCCGGTTGCATACCGGGAACGGGACGTCACCCCCCGTTCATCTCGGCGCGCGCGGAACTTGGGGTTCCGGGAGCACGCTCCCCGGCGTGAGACGTATCGCGGGAATCGTCCTCGCGGTTCTGCTGATCGGTGGCGTGGTGGCCGCCGTCGTCGCGGGCCGGCAAGGAGAGGACAAGGGCACGGCAACGAAGACCGTGCGTGGCGTGATCGGATCGGAGAAGGCCGACTTCTTCGCCGATCCCGATGTGGTGAAGGCCCTCGCCGCCAAGGGCTACACCGTCAAGGCCGAGGCCTCCGGGTCCTGGGCCATGGAGGGGCTGGACCTCAAGGGGTACGACTTCGCCTTCCCGTCCAGCCAGGCACCCGCCGACCAGCTGGCGCGGAAGTACCACGTCCAGGAGCCGCTGCCCCGGCCGTTCTACTCGCCGCTCGTCGTCGTGGCGCACCGCGCCGCAGCCGACGTGCTCGCCGCGAACGGGCTGGCGGTGCTCGACGGGAAGAGCCGCGGCACGCTGAGGACGGGCGCCTATGTCGACGCCGCCCGGCACGACCGCACCTGGCAGCGGCTCAAGGGCGCCAAGGCCCACGGCGAGCTGACGGGCACCCTGTACATCGCCAGCACCGACCCCGAGTCCTCCAACTCCGGCGCCCTCTACCTCGCCGCCGCCTCCTACGTGGCCAACGGCGGCAAGGTGGTCGCCGGCAAGGCGGACCTCGACCGCACCGCTCCCCTGCTGCACAAGCTGGTCAGCGTCCAGGGCGCCCAGCAGTCCAGCACGGACGCGGTGTTCCGGGACTTCGTCAGCGGCGCGGGCAACCCGCTGGTGCTGGTGTACGAGTCGCAGGTCGCGGCGCTCCTCACGGAGCGGCACGGCGTGGACGACCTGGTGGTGCTGTACCCGGACACCACCGTCAACAGCGACCACACCGTCGTACCGCTCGACGCGGACGGCCGGGCGCTCGGGGAACTGCTCAGCACCGACCCGACCCTGCGCAAGCTCGCCGTCCGGCACGGATTCCGGCCGCAGGGCGACGCCGCCGAGTTCGTCGCGGCCACCGCCGACCGCGCCGACTACCTCAACCAGAAGCTCACCGGTGTCCGGCAGGCACCCGTGCCCACCTCCGCGGTGCTGCACGAGATGGCCCGCCGGGCCCGCGGATGACACGGGGGACCCACATGACCGACAGCGACTTCCGGCTCACCCCGCCCGATCCCGTGGCACCCGTGCCCAAGGAGAAGGCCGGCGGCCTGGTGCCCGTCGAGGACGGCGTGCGCACCGACATGGCCCGCAAGGCCGCCGCCTTCGTCGAGCAGCTCGCCGCGCTCGACGCCCGCTCGCCCGCGTTCGCGGGCAAGGTCGGCGAGATCACCGCGCTCGGCGCCGGTGAGATGCGCACCGCCGCCGTCCAGTCCAACCGCATGCTGGAGCGGGCCGTGCGCAGCCTGCCCGACAAGGGCGGGGACGCCCAGGGCAAAGTGGCCGGCTCGCTCGTGGAACTGCGCCGGGTGGTGGAGGACCTGGACCCGCGGGACCTGCCCGCGAACAAGGGCCGCAGGTTCCTGTCCCGGCTGCCCGGCGGCAACAGACTGCGCGACCACCTCGCCAAGTACGCCTCCGCGCAGGGCAACCTGAACCGGATCGTGGGCGCGCTGCGCGGCGGGCAGGACGAACTGCGCCGGGACAACGCCGCGTTGCAGACCGAGCGGGTCCGGCTGTGGGAGACGATGGGCAAGCTCCAGGAGTACGTCGTGCTCACCCAGGCCCTGGACACCGCCGTCGAGGAGCACATCGCCGGGGTCGGTGACCCGCAGGAGGCCGACGCCCTCCGCGCCGACGTGCTCTTCCCGGTCCGGCAGAAGCACCAGGACCTGCTCACCCAGCTCGCGGTGTGCGCGCAGGGCTACCTCGCCATGGACGTCGTACGCCGCAACAACGACGAGCTGATCAAGGGCGTCGACCGGGCCGCCACGACGACCGTCTCGGCGCTGCGCATCTCCGTGATGCTGGCCTCCGCCCTGGACAGCCAGAAGAAGGTCGTCGAGCAGGTCAACGCGTTGCGCGGAACCACCGAGGACCTCATCCGGGGCAACGCCGAGATGCTCGCCACGCAGAGCGGCGAGATCCAGCGCATCGCCGCCGACCCGGCGGTCGGCGCGGAGACCCTGCGCGCCGCCTTCCAGCAGATCTACCGCACCCTCGACGCCATCGACAGCTACAAGGTCCAGGCGACCGAGGTCATGGCGAGCACCGTCCAGTCCCTCACGGACGAACTGCACAGCGCCTCCGCCCACCTGGAGCGCAGCCGCGCCCAGGGCGCCCTGGAGGGGGGCCTCGGATGAGACGACGGTCCCTGCTCGCCGCGCTCGCCGTCACCGCCGGCCTGCTGAGCGCGTGCACCTCGCAGAAGGCGGAGGACGACTCGAACGCGCCGAGGCCCGGCACCCTCCGGGTCCTCGCCTCCAGCGAACTCAGCGACATGACCGCCGTCTTCGACCGCGTCCGCGAGGACACCGGCATCACCGTCCGGCCCACCTACATGGGCACCCTGGACGCCGTCGACCTGCTGGCCCGGGGCAAGGCGGACGGGGCGTACGACGCGCTGTGGCTCTCCTCGGACGACTACCTGCGACTGCGGCCCGACGCGGCGAAGAGGGTGGTGTCCGAGACGCCGGTCATGTCCAGCCCGGTCGCCATCGGCGTCAGGACGGCCACCGTGCGGGAGCTGGGCTGGAAGCCGGAGGAGGTGACCTGGTCCCAGGTGGAACAGGCCGTCCAGGACGGGAAGCTCACCTACGGCATGACCGACCCGGCCCGCTCCAACTCCGGCTTCGCCACGCTGGTCTCGGTCGCCTCCGCCCTCTCCGGCGCCCAGTCCGCGCTCACCGACGCCGACGTGGCGAAGGCGACGCCCCGGCTGAAGGAGTTCTTCCAGGGGCAGAAGCTGACCTCGGGCTCGTCGGGCTGGCTCGCCACCGCCTACCGGCGGCGCGGCACCGTCGACGCCCTGCTCAACTACGAGTCCGTCCTCAAGGGCATCCCGGGCCTCACCGTGATCCGCCCCCGCGACGGCGTCGTCACCGCCGACTACCCGTTCTCCTCGCTCGCCTCCACCGACGCCCGCACCCGCGAGGACGTCCGCAAGGTGACCGCGGACCTGCGCACCGACGCCGTGCAGAAGCTGATCACCGACACCACCCACCGCCGTCCGGTCGTCCCGTCGGTGCGGCCCGCCGCCGGTCTCGACACCGGCCGGCGCCGTGAACTGCCCTTCCCGGGCAGCCGCTCGGTGGCCGACGGGCTGCTGGACTCGTACGAGAACGAACTGCGCCGCCCCTCCCGCACCGTGTACGTCCTGGACACCTCCGGCTCCATGGAGGGTGACCGGCTCGCGGCGCTGAAGAAGGCGCTGGCCGGGCTCACCGGCGACTTCCGGGACCGGGAGGAGGTGACGCTGATGCCGTTCGGCTCGGAGGTGAAGAGCGTGCGCACCCACGTCGTCGACCCGAAGGACCCGAAGGCCGGCCTGGCCGCGATCCGCCGGGACACCGACGCGCTCCACGCCGACGGCGGGACCGCCGTCTACACCTCGCTGGAGCAGGCGTACGACCATCTCGGCACCGACCGTGACACGTTCACCTCGATCGTGCTGATGACCGACGGCGAGAACACCGCGGGCGACGAGGCGGGCGACTTCGACGGCTTCTACCGCGCCCTCGGCCGCGACCGGCAGGACATCCCGGTCTTCCCGATCCTGTTCGGAGACTCCTCCCGCTCCGAACTCCAGCACATCGCCGACCTGACCGGCGGCCGGCTCTTCGACGCCCGGCAGGGCTCGCTGGACGGCGCCTTCGAGGAGATCCGTGGCTACCAGTGAGGTCCTCGGCTACCTGGAGTCCCGCAAGAACCTCACCGGGAGCGCCTGCGGGCTGCTCGGCCTGGTGCTGACCTTCGCCGGGGTCGCGGGACCGTACTGGCCGGTCGTGGTGGCCGGGCTCTACGGCGCGGGCGCGCTCATCGCCCCTCCGGAGCGGCCCGCCCCGCCGGACTTCCCGAGCCCGTCGGCCCAACTGGAGGAGGTCCGCGCGGACTTCGGCCGGCTCGGCGGCTACCTCACGGACGTCGACCTGCCGCCCGAGGCCGCCACCCGGCTGGGCGGACTGACCGGGCTGCTGGGCGCGCTGCTGGAACCGGGCTGGGTCGCCGAGGCGCTCGCCCAGGACCCGGAGGGCGTGCACACCGTCTCCCGGGCGGTGCGGCAGGACATCCCGGAGGCCGTGGACGCCTTCGTCCGCACCCGCTGGTGGACGCGGCTGGCACCGGGCACCGAG
Source organism: Streptomyces sp. NPDC017676 (assembly GCF_044329325.1). NCBI lineage: Bacteria > Bacillati > Actinomycetota > Actinomycetes > Kitasatosporales > Streptomycetaceae > Streptomyces > Streptomyces sp. NPDC017676. The sequence goes on from NZ_JBIRJA010000017.1 coordinate 136,092, forward strand.
CCGCCCGAACGCCATCTGGAACGCCAGCTCGACCTGCTGCGGCAGGAGGCCGAGCGGCTGGCGGCGGAGCTCGGCGAGGCCGAGGCCCGCCGTCAGGAGTCCCACACCAGGTACCTGGAGGACCGGGGCCGGACGGGGGACGGCGAGCTCAGCGCCTGACGTGCACCGTGTGCCGGTGCCGTGGCGCCCGGGCGCGGACCGTCCGTCGCGAGGGGGGTACGCGACCGGGCCCCGCACGCCGTTGTGCGGGGCCCGGCGGGTCGTTCACCGCGGCCGGTCGTGACGATCGCTGGTCAGGGCACGGCGACCGGCCGCGGAGTCATCGGTGGGCGGTTCAGCCCAGGCGGTTCAGCCCAGGCGCTCCACCAGCGCCCGGTACTGGTCCCACAGTTCCTTCGGGGTGTGGTCGCCGAAGGTTTCGAGGTGCCCGGGGATCAGCGCCGCCTCCTCGCGCCAGACCTCCTTGTCGACCGTGAGCAGGAACTCCATGTCGGAGTCGGAGAGTTCGAGGCCCTCGGTGTCCAGGGCGCCCTTCGCCGGCAGGATGCCGATCGGGGTCTCGACGCCCTCGGCCCTGCCCTCCAGCCGCTCCACGATCCACTTCAGGACCCGGGAGTTCTCACCGAAGCCCGGCCAGACGAACTGGCCCTCGTCGTTCTTCCGGAACCAGTTGACGTAGTAGATCTTCGGCAGCTTGGACCGGTCCTTGTCCTTGGCGACGTCGACCCAGTGGGCCATGTAGTCGCCCATGTTGTAACCGCAGAACGGCAGCATCGCGAACGGGTCGCGGCGCAGCTCGCCGACCTTGCCCTCGGCCGCGGCGGTCTTCTCGGAGGCCACGTTGGCGCCGAGGAAGACGCCGTGGTTCCAGTCGAAGGACTCCGTCACCAGCGGCACCGCCGTCGCGCGGCGCCCGCCGAAGAGGATCGCCGAGATCGGCACGCCCTTCGGGTCCTCCCACTCGGGGGCGATGATCGGGCACTGCGAGGCCGGCACGGTGAAGCGGGCGTTGGGGTGGGCGGCCGGGGTCGCGGAGTCCGGCGTCCAGTCGTTGCCCTTCCAGTCGGTCAGGTGGGCCGGGGGCTCCTCGGTCATGCCCTCCCACCACACGTCGCCGTCGTCGGTGAGCGCGACGTTGGTGAAGACCGCGTTGCCCCACAGGGTCTTCATCGCGTTGGCGTTGGTGTGCTCGCCGGTGCCGGGCGCGACGCCGAAGAAGCCGGCCTCGGGGTTGATCGCGTACAGCCGGCCGTCCTCGCCGAACCGCATCCAGGCGATGTCGTCGCCGATCGTCTCCACCGTCCAGCCGGAGACGGTGGGCTCCAGCATGGCGAGGTTGGTCTTGCCGCAGGCCGAGGGGAAGGCGGCGGCGACGTACTTGGACTCGCCCTGCGGCGGGGTGAGCTTGAGGATCAGCATGTGCTCGGCGAGCCAGCCGTCGTCGCGGGCCATGACGGAGGCGATGCGCAGGGCGTAGCACTTCTTGCCGAGCAGGGCGTTGCCGCCGTAGCCGGAACCGTAGGACCAGATCTCGCGCGACTCGGGGAAGTGCGAGATGTACTTGGTCTGGTTGCAGGGCCAGGGGACGTCCTCCTGGCCGGGCTCCAGCGGGGCGCCGAGCGTGTGGACGGCCTTGACGAAGAAGCCCTCGTCGCCCAGCTCGTCCAGGACGGCCTGGCCCATGCGCGTCATCGTGCGCATCGAGACGGCGACGTAGGCGGAGTCGGTGATCTCCACGCCCAGCGCGGACAGCGGGGAGCCGAGCGGGCCCATGCAGAAGGGCACGACGTACATGGTCCGGCCCCGCATGGAGCCCCGGAACAGGCCCTGGTCGCCGGTGAAGATCTCCCGCATCTCGGCGGGGGCCTTCCAGTGGTTGGTCGGGCCCGCGTCCTCCTCCTTCTCCGAGCAGATGAAGGTCCGGTCCTCGACGCGCGCGACGTCGGACGGGTCGGAGGCGGCGTAGTAGGAGTGCGGGCGCTTGACCGGGTCGAGTTTCTTGAACGTTCCCTTGGCGACCAGCTCCTCGCACAGTCGCTCGTACTCGGCCTCGGAGCCGTCACACCAGACCACGCTGTCCGGCTGCGTCAGTTCGGCGATCTCGTTGACCCACGAGATCAGTTCCTGGTGGTTGGTGGGGACGACGGTGGGAGCCGCGATGTCGCGCGCCACGATTGCTCCTAAGTGAGGGATTTTTTGTGTTCTCGCCCCGTGGGGGCCGCGACCCGGATGCTTCGTAGCCTGCTCATCCGGTGCCGACCGCACTCATTTGATCATCCGAGTCTAGTGCCCATCTGTCCAGAGGGCATCACAAGTGAGCAGCGTGAGGAATCCCACGGTTACCACGACTCTTTGCGTCCACGTTGGGTTCAGCTGAAGGACTTTTTGCCGGATGACTTGATTGAACGTGCATTGACGAGTGACTTACGGCAGCGTCGGTACCATGCGGCCATGACTGCGTCCGCCTCCGACGCGCCCTCGGACACGCCGGCCGCCGGCCGTGGCCCCGTGGCGCTCTCCCTGCCGCATCCGGTCAAGCCCAGGCTCCGTGGCTGGCTGCACCTCGGCATGTTTCCGGCCGTACTCATCGCGGGACTCGTACTCACCGCACTCGCCGACTCGACCAGAGGCCGCGTCGCCTGCGGCATCTACGCCCTGACCGCCTGCCTCCTGTTCGGCGTCAGCGCGCTCTACCACCGGGGCAATTGGAGCCCGCGCATGGACGGCGTGCTGCGCCGCCTCGATCACGCCAACATCTTCCTGATCATCGCGGGCACCTACACCCCGCTGACCCTGCTGCTCCTGCCCGGCGCCAAGGGCCAGTGGCTGCTGTGGGGCATCTGGGCCGCCGCGGCGGCCGGCATCGTCTTCCGCGTCTTCTGGGTCGGCGCCCCGCGCTGGCTCTACACGCCCTGCTACATCGCGATGGGCTGGGCAGCCGTCTTCTTCCTGCCCGACTTCCTGCGCACGGGCGGCATCGCGGTGCTGATCCTGGTGGTCGCCGGCGGCCTGCTCTACAGCGCCGGCGGCGTGATCTACGGCATCAAGCGCCCTAACCCGTCACCGCGCTGGTTCGGCTTCCACGAGGTCTTCCACTCCTTCACGCTCGCCGCGTTCGTCGTCCACTACGTCGGGATCTCGCTGGTGGCGTACCAGCACGCGTAGCCCTTCCACCCCGCCTTCTCCGGCCACGGCTCGTCTGAGCCGTGGCCGTTTTTCATGCCCCGACACTCCTCGGCGCACTTCGGCACGCCTCAAAGATTGACAGTCTCATTATTTTGAAAGTTACTTTCATTTCATGGAAACTGTCATTCAGGACGACGGTGCGCGGCGTGATCCCCGCCGCTGGTGGGCCCTCGGGGCCCTGGTCGCGAGCATGCTGGTGCTCGGCTTCGACACGACGATCCTCAACGTCGCCCTGCCGACCATGGCGGAGCAGCTCGGTGCCACCACCGGCCAGCAACAGTGGATGGCGGACGCGTACGTCGTCGTCTTCGCCGCGCTGATGCTGCCCGCCGGTCTGCTGGGCGACCGGTTCGGGCGCCGCCGGATGCTCGTCACCGGACTCGGCGTCTTCCTGGCGGGCTCACTCCTCGGCTCACTGGCCGGCGACGTGAACGCCGTGATCGCCGCACGCGCGGTCATGGGCGTCGGCGCCGCGCTGATCATGCCGCTCGCCCTCTCCGTGCTGCCCTCGCTGTTCGGCCCCGACGAGCGCACCAAGGCGGTCGGCCTGATCTCCGCCGCCTCCGCGCTCGGCATGCCGCTCGGCCCGATCATCGGCGGCTGGCTGCTCGACCACTTCTGGTGGGGCTCGGTCTTCCTGATCAACCTGCCGATGGCCGCGATCGGCATCGCCGCCTGCGTGTTCCTGCTCCCCGAGACCCGCGACCCCGCCTCCCCGAAGGTCGACGTCCCGTCCACCGCGCTCACCGCGACCGGCCTCGGCGCCCTCATCTACGCGATCATCGAGGCGCCCGAGCGGGGCTGGGCCGACCCCCTGGTGCTGGGCACGGCCGCCGCGTCCGCCGTGCTCCTCACCGGACTGGTGCTGCGCGAACGCCGGGCGGTGCGCCCCATGCTCGACATGGCCCTGCTCGGCCGGCGCGGCTTCCTGCTCAACACCCTCGCCGCGACCCTGGTGATGTTCGTGCTGTCCGGCCTGATGTTCGTGCTGCCGCAGTACCTCCAGGCCGTCCTCGGCAACGACGCGTTCGGCACCGGCCTGAGGCTGCTGCCGATGATGGGCGGACTGCTGGTGGCGGCGCGGGGCGCCCAGCCGGTCGTCGCCCGGTTCGGCGCCCGGGCCGTGGTCAGCGCGGGTCTGGTGGTGCTCGCCTTCGCCGCGCTGCTGGGCAGCCGTACGACGGTGGACTCCGGCTACGGCTTCACCGCTCTGTGGCTGTCGATCACCGGCATCGGCTTCGGTTTCTCGGTCGTCCCGGCCATGGACGGCGCCCTCGGCGCCCTGCCCGCCGACCGGGCCGGCAGCGGGTCAGGGCTGCTGATGACGCTCCGCCAGGTCGGCGGCGCCATCGGCATCGCGCTCCTCGGCAGCCTCCTCGCGGGCGCGTTCCGGGACCGGCTCGACGTGACCGGGCTGCCCTCCGCCGCCGCGCACACTGCCGGGGAGTCCGTGGTGGCCGCCCACCTGGTCGCCGCCAGGACCGGCTCGGCCCGTCTCGCGGCCTCGGCGGACGCCTCCTACGTGCACGGCATGACCCTGGTGCTGCTGGTGTGCGCGGTCGCCGCCCTGGTGGCCGCCCTGCTCGCGGCGCTGCTCCTGCCGAACGCACCGGCCGCCCGGCGCACGGCGCGGGAGGAGTCCCCGGCCGTGGCCCCCACCACGGCCGATGCCGGACAATGACCGGCATGACGCCCGCACGTTCCCCGCTCTCCCCCGCCGACCGCCCCCCGCTGGGCCTGCGTGAACGCAAGAAGATCAAGACCCGCGAGGCGATCCGCGCCGCGACCTACGCGCTGATCGAGGAGCAGGGCTACGACGCCACGACGATCGACCAGATCGCCGACCGGGCCGAGGTGTCACCGTCGACCGTCTTCCGGTACTTCCCGACGAAGGAGGACATCGTCCTCACGGACGAGTACGACCCGCTGATGCTGGAGGAGTTGCGCGCCCGGCCCGCGGGAGAGCCGTGGATGGACTCGGTACGGCACGTGATGCACAAGGCCATCGACGCGATGATGGCGGAGGCCCCCGACATGGTGCGGGTGCGGGCGCACCTCGCGGTCCAGGTCCCCGCCGTCCGGTCCCGGATGGTCGAGAGCATGGCGGAAACCGGACGCCTGCTGCGCGTGGCCCTCGCCGAACGCTCCGGACTGGCCGCGGACAGCCTCGAAGTGCGCGTCTACGCGATGTCCCTCGTCGGCGGCCTGATGGAGGCCAACTTGGCCTGGGCGGAGAACGGCTTCCAGGACGACCTGCGCGACATGTTGGACCGCGCCCTGGACGTCCTGGAGCACGGCCTCCCCGCCGGAAATCCCTGAAGTCCCGGCCCACTCCCGTGACATCCTGACCGGGTGAACGGTCCCGAGATCCACGTCGAGTTCGCCCCCGAGCTGGCCCTGTTCGTCCAGCGGAGACCGCGCCGGACGCTCGTCACCGACGGAGTCTCGTCCCTCGGCCATGTCGTCGAGTCCCTCGGGGTACCGCTCACCGAGGTCGGCGCGCTGGTCGTGGACGGCCGCGAGGTCCCGCCCTCGCACGTCCCGAAGCCGGCCGAGCGACTGGTCGTACGGCCGGTGGGGCGCCCCCAGCGGGTGCCCGGCGCACCCCTGCGGTTCCTCCTCGACGTCCACCTCGGCACGCTGGCCCGCCGGCTGCGGCTGCTCGGCGTGGACACGGCGTACGAGTCGACGGACATCGGCGACCCGGCGCTCGCCGCCCGCTCGGCGGCCGAGAAGCGGGTCATGCTCAGCCGCGACCGGGGGCTGCTGCGCCGCCGGGAACTGTGGGCCGGCGCGTTCGTCTACAGCACCCGCCCCGACGACCAGCTCCACGACGTCCTCGACCGCTTCGCCCCCGAGCTGCGCCCCTGGACCCGCTGCACGGCCTGCAACGGCCTGCTCAGACAGGCCACCAAGGACGAGGTCGCCGCCCAGCTCAAGCACGGCACCCAACGCTCCTACGACGTCTTCGCCCAGTGCACCTCCTGCGGCCGGGCGTACTGGAAGGGCGCGCACCACGACCAGTTGGAAGCGATCGTGGAGCGGGCGCTGAGCATGCGCACCCAGAGCGGTTGAGCACGCCGGCCGACCCGCCGGGACCGACCGGCGGGGTTGGCTGGGGGCATGAACACGGCACAGATGACCAGCGCCCGGGTGGGGACGGCGTCCGCGTGGGGGCTCGGGCTGCTCCTGCCCACCGCGCCCCGCCGGGCCCGGTGGAGTCGGTGGCGGGGCGCTGGGCCGGTGGTCGGGGCTGTCAGGGGGCGGTCAGTTTCGTCCGCAAGGCGTCCGGGTCCGTCACCGGCAGGTCGCAGACGAAGCCGCGGCAGACGTAGGCGGTGGGCGCGCCGTCGGTGAGGGTGCGGCCGGCGAGCAGCGGGAACTCCTCGCTGTCCGGGGTGCCGCAGGCGACGACGGCCCCGGGGGCGGTGCTCAGCAGCGCCGTACGGTGCAGGGCCGCCGTCCGCTCGTCGTCCGGGGCCGGTCCGACGACCGCCACCTCGCGCGGCCCGTCGAGCAGTGCCTCGGCGACGGCCAGCCCCCATCCGATGAACCGGGGCACACGCGGCCCGAGCGTCTTCACCACGCCCAGCGCCCGGTCGGCGGCGGCCCGGTGCGGCCCGGAGCCGGTGTGCGCGGCGTAGCTGAGCAGCGCGCCGGCCGCGGCGGTCCAGCCGGAGGGCGCGGCGTTGTCGGTGGGGTCCTGGGGCCGGCGGATGAGCTGCTCTGCGTCGGACGCGGTGTCGAACAGGGCACCGGTCCCGGTGTCGGTGAAGCGGGCGAGGACGTGGTCGAGCAGCAGTCCGGCGAAGTCGAGCCAGACGCCCTCGCCGGTCACGGAAGCGAGCGCGAGGAAGCCCTCGGCGACGTCGGCGTAGTCCTCCAGCACGCCCGCGTTCGGGCCGACCCGGCCGTCCTTGCTGGTACGGGCGAGCCGCCCGTGTTCGTCGAGGTGGACGCGGACCAGCAGGTCGGCGGCGGCGACGGCGGCCTCGGTGAGGTCCGGCCGGTCGAAGCAGGCACCGGTCTCGGCGAGCGCGGCGATGGCGAGCCCGTTCCAGGCGGCGACGACCTTGTCGTCCCGGCCGGGCGCGGGCCGCCGGTCCCGGGCGGCGAGGAGCCGGTCCTTGACGGAGGCGATCTTCTCGGCCTCGAACACGCCTTCCGTCTGCGGGAGTTGCAGGACGGACTGGCCGTGCTCGAAGGTGCCCTCGTCCGTCACGCCGAAGTACTGGGCGGCGAGGTCGGCGTCGTCGCCGAGGACCTCACGCAGCTGGTCGGGCCGCCAGACGTAGTACGCCCCCTCGACGTGCCGTCCGCTGCCGTCGTCGCTGTCGGCGTCCAGGGCGGAGGCGAATCCGCCCTCGGCGGTGCGCAGTTCGCGCAGCAGGAACTGGGCGGTGTCCAGCGCGACCCGCCGGGCGAGGTCCGAGCCGGTGGCCCGCCACAGGTGGGTGTACACCCGGCAGAGCAGGGCGTTGTCGTACAGCATCTTCTCGAAGTGCGGCACGACCCAGTCGCGGTCCACGGAGTACCGGGCGAACCCGCCGCCGAGCTGGTCGTAGATGCCGCCCCTGGCCATCCGCTCACAGGTGTCCCGGGCCATCTGGAGCGCGCCCTCGGCACCGGTCCGCGCGTGATGGCGGAGCAGGAACTCCAGCACCATGGACGGCGGGAACTTCGGCGCGCCGCCGAATCCGCCGCGCTGCGGGTCGTACTCACGGGTGAGCCCGAGCAGGGCCTGCGCCAGCTCCTGCTCGCCGGGCGCCTCGGCGGCCTGCCGGACCACCTCCCGCTGGGCGAGATCGCGGACGATCTTCCCGGCGACGTCGGCGACCTCGTCCCGGCGGGTGGTCCAGGCCTGCTGGACGCCCTCCAGCACCTGCCGGAAGGAGGGCATGCCGTGCCGGGGCGCGGGCGGGAAGTAGGTGCCGAAGTAGAACGGCTCAGCGTCCGGGGTGAGGAACACGGTCATGGGCCAGCCGCCGTGCCCGGTGGCCGCCTGGACGGCCTCCATGTAGACGGCGTCCACGTCCGGCCGCTCCTCGCGGTCGACCTTGACGCTGACGAAGTGCTCGTTGAGGAAGTCGGCGGTGGCCCGGTCCTCGAAGGACTCGTGGGCCATCACATGGCACCAGTGGCAGCTGCTGTACCCGACGCTCAGCAGGACGGGCCTGCCGGTCCTGCGGGCCTCGTCGAAGGCCTCGCCGGACCACGGCCACCAGTCGACGGGGTTGTCCGCGTGCTGGAGCAGGTACGGGGACGTCTCATGGGCCAGTCGATTCGGCATGACTCCATCCTGCCGCAGCGATCCCCGCGCGGAACGTCAGCCCCGGACGGCGGCTCCGGGTTTCGCCGGACCGGCGGGCGCCGTGGCGACGCCGTGGGGCGCGGCTCCCGGACGTGATCGGCCGGGAGGCGGTCGACACGAAACCCTCACCACCCCCGCTGATCGCCACCCCCTCGCCATGCCGCCTTCCCCGAAGGACACTCGTACGCAACGGAGTTGACGCCGGAGGGGGACGGGACATGCGGGACGGTCATCGGGCGGAGGCCGAGCGGCTGCTGGTGCGGGCCGTGGAGGAGGAGGTACGGCGGTCGGGCGGGCGGATCGACGGTCAGCTGCTGCTGTCACGGGCGCGCGGCGCGCTGGACGCGATGGCGGGTGCGGCCGGCGAGGAGTACGCGGCCTACACGCGCGCACTGGACGAGGCCGAGGCCGGCCGGCTGACCTTCGGCCAGCGGTACGCGCGCGAAGGCGCCGGAACGGCCCTGCTCGTCGCGGCGGTCGCCGCCGTCGCCGCCGCCGTGGCCGACCTGGCCCTCGGCACCGGTACCGGCACGGCCCTCGGCGCGGGCGCCACCGCGGGCGCGGTGGGCGCCGCGGCGACGGTGGTGAAGGTGGCCGGGGCGCACCTTCCCGCCGCCCACCACCGCGCGGGCGCGGCCGGCCAGCCCGGCGGCCCGGAGCAGCTGCGGTTGCAGTGGCTGACCGCGCTGGAGGTGCGGGGCATCCGCCCGTTCCTCGACCAGCAGCGGGTGCTCAGCGCCTCCACCGGCGCCAAGAAGAAGGGCGGTGGCCCGACGCTGCGCGGCGCGGACAAGAGCGCGGCGGCCCGCAGGCGCTCGGTGCTGGAGCAGTCCTTCGGGCAGCTCCCGGACGCCGACGGCCCGTTCGCCGGACGCCGGGCGGAGCTGGGACGGATCAGGCAGTGGGCGCAGGCGGCCCGTGCGGCCACCGAGACCCGGCCGACGCTGGTGGTGCTGCACGGCGAGCCCGGCTCCGGCCGGACCACGCTCGCGGTGCGCGCGGCGCACGAGCTGCGGGACCACTTCCGGGGCGCGGTGGTGGTGGACCTGCGCGGCGACAGCCGGGAGGAGGCACCGCTGTCCACCCGGGACGCCCTGCTGCACCTGCTCAACCGGCTGGGCGCGCCCCGCGAGCAGCTGCTGTTCCGGGAGCGGTCCTCCCCCGACCAGCAGGTCAAGCGGCTGGCCGAGCTGTACCACCGGCATCTGACCGGACTGCCGGTGACGATCGTGCTGGACGACGCCTCGGACCCGGAGCAGGTGCGCGCCCTGGTGCCGGAGCGGTCCGACAGCCTGGTGCTGGTGACCAGCCGTACCCCACTCGACCTGCCCGCGGAGCTGGCGGCCTGGGTGCACGAGCTGCCGGTGCGGGCGCTGGACGCGGTGGGCGCCGAGGAGTTGCTGAGCGCGGCGGCCGAGGACGCGTCGGGGCCGTACGACGCCGACTCCGCCGACCGGGTCCGCGAGCTGTGCGGCGGGCTGCCGCTGGCGCTGCGGGTCGCGGGCTCGGCGCTGGGCCCGCGCTCACCCCGGCAGCTGGCCGCGGACCTGGGCGCGTACGGTCCGGTGGAGCCGGTGGAGCGGGCGCTGTGGCTGCGCTACACCGACCAGCCGGAGCCCACCCGCCGGCTGCTGCGCCGGCTCGCCCTGGCGGGCCGGGCCTCGCTGGGCGCGGCGGCGGCGGCCTCGCTGCTGGCCACCGACGAGGCCGAGGCCACCCGGCATCTGGTGGAGCTCGCCCGGGCGGGCCTGATCGACCATGTGCGCGGCAGCCGCTACCGGCTGCACGACCTGGTACGGGCCTTCGCGCACGCCCGGCTGCTGGACGAGGAGGACCCGGCCGAGCGGGCGGCGGCGCAGGAGCGGCTGATCGTGAACTACGCGGAGCTGGCCGACTCGGTGCTGCGCCTGGTCGACGGGAACATGTCGACGCGGTCGAACCAGTTCGGCTCGCACGGCTTCCCCTCGCTCGACGAGGCGCTGCGCTGGCTGGACGACGAGTCCAGCTTCATCACGGCGGCCCTGCGGCACGCGGAGGGCGTGGACCAGGCGGCCGTGCTGAACCTGCTGGGCGCGCTGTGCGACTACTGCCTGCTGCGCGGCGACCTGTACCGGCTCGGTGAGATCAGCGAGCTGGCGCAGTCGGTGGACCAGGGGCTGCTGGTGCGCTCGGTGCAGTGGCGTACCGGCATCGCGGCACGGCAGCTCGGTGAGCTGGACAAGGCGCGGACCACGCTGACCTCGGTCGTGGACCTGTACCGGGAGGCCCACCACGAGGCGGGGGCGGCCCGCGCGCTGACCTCGCTGGGGATCACGCTGCACCACCAGGGCAATCTCACCGAGGCGACGGCCAGGCTCCAGGAGGCCCTGGACCTCCAGGCGGCGCCGGAGCTGGCGACGGACCGGGCGTGGACGATGCACGCGCTGGCGGCCGTCCAACGGGACCGGGCCCGGCTGGCTCAGGCGCTGGACCTGCTCACCCGCTCCCTGGTCCTGCACCGCGAGGGCGGATCGGTGCACGGCGAGGCCTGGGCGCACTTCCAGCTCGGCCAGCTCGCACTGCGGCTGGGCGACGTACCACGCGCGGAGACGGAGCTGCGGGCGGCCCTGGAGCGGTACGGCGGGACGCAGGACGCCCGTGGGGAGGCGTGGGCGCTGACCCAGCTGGCCCGGGCCCGGCTGGTGGCCGGCGACGCCTCCGCGGCCGCGGAGAGCCTGCGCCAGGCGGTGCCCCGGCACCGCGAGAACGAGGACGCGCGCGGCGAGGCGTGGACGCTGTACTACCTGGGGCAGGCGCTGGAGGAGACCGGCGAGCTGGACCAGGCGGTGCGCGAGCTGGAGCGGTCGCGGACGATGTTCTCCCGGATACGGGACGTGTACGGCCTGGCCTGCGCCCGGCACCACTCGGCGCGGGCGACCCGCGACCAGCGGGCCGCGCAGACCGGCTCGCTGCGCAACTCCGGTTTCGCCCGTCAGCTCCTGGTGGACGCGCGCGCCGACTTCCAGCGGATCGGCGTCGCCCACGGCGAGGCGTGGACCTGCCTGGAGCTGGCGGTGGTGGACGCGGGCAACGCGCGGACGCAGCAGGCGCTGGCCCTGTGCGACGAGGCGCTCACCCTGTTCACGTCCTACGGCGACCGGCGCGGCGAGGACTGGGCCCGCTTCCTGCGCTGCACCCTGCTGCCGTACGCGGCGCCGGGCGGGGTGGAGGTGGGCACGGCCGTCGCCCAGGAGGAGCTGGCCCAGCTGGCCCGCGCCTCGCATCCGCTGCGGGACGGGAAGCTGGAGGACTACGTCCCGGCGTACGCCCTGCTGCTGGAGCGGGGTGTCCGGCTGGAGGACGGCTGGCAGGCCTGGCGGCTGCGCATGACTCCGGACCGCCACGCCCGGGAGGTGATGGGGGTGGCGGTGCCGGAGGGACACTGACCCGGGCGGGTCAGCGCTGCCGGGTCGCGGAGTCGGCCGGTTCCCGGGTCTTCTCCGCGTCGGCGTCCGGGGACTCCTTGAAGTCGACCTTCTGCATGTGCTTGTTCATCGACTTCATCAGGCCCCACACGGCCACGGCCATCACCGCGAAGACGATGAAGCCGAGGACGCCGGGGGTGACCTTGTTCTCGTCCACCTCCTTGGCGAGGGGGACGAGATGCGTCACTGCCAGGCTCACGCTTGCGCTCATGTCAGGCATTGTCCCGGATGCCCGCGAAGAGGTCGTCCTCGGGGAGGGAGGTATCGACGAGGGACTTCGCCAGCTCGTACTCCTCGGTCGGCCAGACCTCCTTCTGGAGCTCCAGCGGCACCTTGAACCAGCCGCCGTCCGGGTCGATCTGCGTGGCGTGGGCGATCAGCGCCTTGTCGCGGATCTCGAAGAAGTCCGCGCACGGGATGTGCGTGGTCAGGGTGCGCTCGGCGCGCTCCATCTCGTTCCACCGCTTGAGCCACTCCCCGTACGGCGACTCCAGGCCACGGTCGAGCATGGCCTGGTGCAGCGCCTCGGTGCGGGGACGGTTGAAGCCCTGGTTGTAGTAGAGCTTCAGCGGCTGGTAGGCGGGGCCGAACTCGGTCTCGGGGTACTTCTCGGTGTCCGCCGCGCCCTCGAACGCCACCATGGAGATCTTGTGGGTCATGATGTGGTCGGGGTGCGGGTAGCCGCCGTTCTCGTCGTAGGTGGTGATCACCTGCGGGCGGAAGGAACGGATCTGCTTCACCAGCTCACCGGCCGCCTTGTCGACGTCCTCCAGGGCGAAGCAGCCCTCGGGCAGCGGCGGCAGCGGGTCGCCCTCCGGCAGACCGGAGTCGACGAAGCCGAGCCACTCCTGCTTGACGCCGAGGATCTCCCGGGCCTCGTCCATCTCCTTGCGGCGCACCTCGTGGATGTGCTCCTCGATGTAGCTGTCGCCCTGGAGCTTCGGATTGAGGATGGACCCGCGCTCTCCGCCGGTGCAGGTCACCACCAGCACGTCCACCCCCTCGGACACGTACTTCGCCATGGTGGCCGCGCCCTTGCTCGACTCGTCGTCGGGGTGCGCGTGAACGGCCATCAGTCGTAGCTGGTCAGTCAAGACTCAATCCTCGGTAAGTCGGCGCCCCGCGTCTGCGGCGCGATCGGCGGCTTCTATAGTGACCGAATCGGGGGGCGAATAATTCCGCGGAGAGGACGATCATGAGTACCGCGAGCACGCAGCTGCCCGAGGGCCGCTACGGCCGTTCCTCGGATCAGCGCGCCGACCGCAAGCTCAGGATCGCCGGTTCGGTGCTGGGCGCGGCCCTGCTCGCACTGATCGGCTACTTCGCCTACCACTACGTCGCGCAGAACGAGATCAGCGCCGAGGTCATCACCTTCCAGGCCTCCGACGACGCGGTCAAGGTGCATCTGGAGGTCCGCAAGGACGCCGGCGCCTCCGGCTACTGCACCCTGCGCTCCCAGTCGGCCGACGGCGCCGAGGTGGGCCGCGCGGACTTCCGCTTCTCCGGGTCGGCCACCCGGATCGACAAGGTCGTCACGCTCCGTACGACGGCGCAGGGGACGACGGCCGAGCTGCTGGGCTGTCACGCCGACTGACACGCTGCGGACACGCGCGGGCACGCTCCGGGTTCACCCGGAATGCGTAGGCCCTGACCTGCGTTGATGTGATTCTGATGGCTTATGTCCTCCCCCTTCCGGCGTTGAATTGTTAGGCTCGTGGTTTCGCCCATCCATGAGGGAACATTCTTCTGGGTAGGGCGATGCTTTGTATTCCCAGTACCGACGAGGAGCACCCTGTGACCCAGACCAGCGAGAACGTCACCTGGCTGACCCAGGAGGCGTACAACAAGCTCAAGGACGAGCTTGAGTACCTTACTGGTCCTGCGCGCACGGAGATCGCCGCCAAGATCGCGGCCGCGCGCGAGGAGGGCGACCTGCGCGAGAACGGCGGGTACCACGCGGCCAAGGAGGAGCAGGGCAAGCAGGAGCTCCGCGTGCGCCAGCTGACCCAGCTCCTTGAGAACGCCAAGGTCGGCGAGCCGCCGGCCGCGGACGGTGTCGTCGCGCCCGGCATGGTCGTCACGATCGCCTTCGACGGTGACGAGGACGACACGCTGACGTTCCTGCTCGCCTCGCGCGAGTACGCGAGCGCCGACATCGAGACCTACTCGCCGCAGTCCCCGCTCGGCGCGGGCGTCATCGGCCACAAGGTCGGCGAGGACGCGGAGTACGAGCTGCCGAACGGCAAGAAGGCCTCGGTCCGGATCCTGAAGGCCGAGCCGTACACGGGCTGATCCCGGCCCCCTGGTTGGCTTCCGGCCCCCGGCGCCCTCAGGGCCGCCGGGGGCCTTGTCATGCCCCGGGTCCGTCGCTCGGACCCGTGTCCGCCGCCGTCGTGCTGTCAGGCGGTCGCGGAGCGGTACTTGCGCACCGCGAGGGTGCGGAAGACCAGGATGATCACGACCGACCAGATCAGCGAGGCCAGGACCGGGTGCTGCATGGGCCACGCGTCGGGTGTCCGGAAGCCCGGGGGCAGGTTGCCGAACAGCTCGCGGCAGGCCTGCACGGTGGCGCTGAACGGGTTCCACTCCGCTATGTGCCGCAGGAAGGCCGGCATCTGGTTGGCGTCCACGAACGCGTTCGAGATGAACGTCAGCGGGAACAGCCAGATCAGCCCGCCCGAGGTCGCCGCCTCCGGGGTGCGCACGGACAGACCGATGAGCGCGCCGATCCATGAGAACGCGTATCCGAGCAGCAGGAACAGGGCGAATCCGGCGAGCACCTTGCCGAAGTTCTCGTGCGTGCGCCAGCCGACCAGCACGGCGACGACCGCGAGGACGAGCAGGGTCAGCGCCGTCTGGACCAGGTCGGCGAGGGTGCGCCCGGTCAGGACCGCGCCACGCGCCATGGGCAGGGAGCGGAACCGGTCGATGAGGCCCTTGTGCATGTCGTCGGCGATGCCCGCGCCGGCACCCGCCGTGGCGAACGTGACGGTCTGGGCGAAGATGCCGGCCATCAGGAACTCGCGGTAGGCCTGCGTGGAGTTGGACGAGCCGACCTGGATCGAGCCGCCGAACACGTAGGTGAACAGCACCACGAACATGATGGGCTGGATCAGTCCGAAGATCAGCATCTCGGGGATCCGGCCCATGCGGATCAGGTTCCGGCGGGCGATGACCAGGGAGTCCCGGACGGATCTGCCCACGGGGTTGCCGGGCGCCGCGACGGGCGCGGTCTCGGTCACGGCACTCATTTCACGGTCTCCTTGCCGTTGCGCTCGTCCTGCTCGGCGCTCTCCGCCGCGTGTCCGGTCAGGGACAGGAAGACGTCGTCGAGGGTGGGGCGGCGCAGCCCGACGTCGTCCATCTCGATCCCGCGCGAGTCCAGCTCCCGGATGACCTCGGCGAGCAGCTTGGCGCCGCCGGTGACGGGCACCGTGAGCTTGCGGGTGTGCTCCTCGACCGTGGTCTCGCCCTTGCCGAAGCCGCGCAGCACCTCCGCGGCGGCGGCTATCTCCTCCCGCTGGTGCACCACGACCTCGACGCGCTCGCCGCCGGTGCGGGCCTTGAGCTGGTCGGAGGTGCCCTTGGCGATGACCCGGCCGTGGTCGACGACCGCGATGTCGTGGGCCAGATGGTCGGCCTCTTCCAGGTACTGCGTGGTGAGCAGCAGCGTCGTACCACCGGAGACGAGCTGTTTGATGACCTCCCACAGCTGCTGGCGGTTGCGCGGGTCGAGGCCCGTCGTCGGTTCGTCCATGAACATCACCGGCGGTGAGACCACGAGGGCCGCGGCGAGGTCCAGCCGGCGGCGCATGCCTCCGGAGTAGGTCTTGGCGGTGCGGTCGGCGGCCTCTGTGAGGTGGAACTGCTCCAGCAGTTCCGTCGCGCGCGCCTTGGCCGCCTTCGCCCGCATCTGGTACAGCTGCCCGACCATCTGCAGGTTCTCCCGGCCGGTCAGGTACTCGTCGACCGCCGCGAACTGGCCGGACAGGCCGATGGAGCGGCGCACGGCGTCGGGGTGCCGCAGCACGTCCACGCCGGCGACCACCGCCTTGCCGCTGTCGGGGCGCAGCAGGGTCGTCAGGCAGCGGACGGCCGTCGTCTTGCCGGCGCCGTTCGGCCCGAGGAGGCCGAGGACCGTGCCCTCGGGCACATCGAGGTCGACGCCGTCCAGTGCCTTGACGTCGCCGAAGGTCTTCACCAGACCTTCGGCATAGATGGCACCTGGCATGTGTGTCTCCACGTCGTCGGGGATTTCGGGGACGGATTCTTCGCAAAGGCTAGGTATGTTCACCCGCCCGTGCCCGTGGTTTTCACGGATGCGGACGCCGGTGCGCAGGGGTGCCGTGCACGTGCGGGCAGGCCGGTCGGCGGCCACACGAGACACAATAACGCGATGTATCGCGTCTCTCAAGAGACTTCGCTCGAACGGGTGATGGCCGTGGTGGCCGCCGCGGGTCAGGCCATGACGGTGTAACCGGCGTCGCGCAGGGCCCGGCCGACCTCGGCGCAGTGCGCCGGGCCCTTCGTCTCCAGGTGCAGCTCCACGTCGGCCTCCGTCAGACCGAGCCGGGGACCGGTGCGGACGTGACTGACGTCGAGGACGTTGACGTCGAGCGCCGACAGCACCCCGAGCAGCGTGGCGAGCGCGCCCGGCCGGTCCGTCAGCCGGAGCCGGACGGCCAGGTAACGGCCCTGCGCGGCCATGCCGTGCCGCAGCACCCGCTGCATCAGCACCGGGTCGACGTTGCCGCCGGAGAGCACCGTGACGACCGGACCCTCGAAGGCGTCCGGCGCGGCCAGCAGCGCCGCCACCGGGCTCGCACCGGCCGGCTCCACGACCAGCTTGGCCCGCTCCAGGCAGAGCAGCAGCGCCGCCGACAACTGGTCCTCACTGACCGTGCGCACCTCGTCGACCAGCTCGTCGACGATCCCGAACGGCACCACACCGGGCCGTCCCACCTTGATGCCGTCCGCCATCGTCGCCGGGTCCAGCAACGACACCGGGTGCCCGGCTGCCAGCGACGGCGGGTAGCAGGCGGCCCCCTCCGCCTGCACGCCGACGATCCGCACGTCCGGCCGCAACGCCTTCACCCCCACCGCGATGCCCGCCGCGAGGCCGCCGCCACCCATGCCGACGACGATCGTGCGGACCTCCGGGCACTGCTCCAGGATCTCCAGGCCGACCGTGCCCTGGCCGGCGATCACGTCCGGGTGGTCGAAGGGGTGGATGAACACCGCGCCGGTCTCGGCGGCGTACTCCTGGGCGGCGGCCAGCGTCTCGTCGACCACCTGGCCGTGCAGGCGCACCTCGGCGCCGTAGTCCCGGGTCGCGCTGATCTTCGGCAGCGGCGCGCCCTTGGGCATGAACACCGTCGCGTGCACACCGAGCAGGGAGGAGGCCAGCGCGACGCCCTGCGCGTGGTTGCCGGCGCTCGCGGCCACCACACCGGCCGCCCGCTCCTCCGGCAGCAGCCCGGCGATCCGCACATAGGCGCCGCGCAGCTTGAACGAGCCGGTCCGCTGGAGGTTCTCGCACTTCAGGTGCACGGGGGCGCCGACCAGCTGGGAGAGGTGCCGGCTGCCCTCCATCGCGGTCACACGGGCCACCCCCGAGAGCATCTTCTGGGCGCCTCGCACATCGTCGAGGGTCACGGAGCGCAAGGAGTCAGCCGTGCGGTAGCTCATGACTCCAGCATCGCAGTTCACGTTCGCGCACGACGGGTGTGACCAAGCAGCGAGACCGGTTCGTGCAGCGCTGGTACGGCTCGGCGCCGGGCCGCGTACCCTGTCCCCCAACCCAGCAGCCCTTCATGAAGCGAGCCTCCGGCCATGCCCACAACACCTGAAATGTCGATGGACATGACGACCGTCGGTGACACCGGTCTCCTCGACACCCTCCAGCACGAGGTGGCGGTGTTCGCCCGCCGTGCCGAACAGACGCGGCTCGGCGGGGTCGGCCAGGTGCGCAACTCCATGGACCGCGCCGCGTACTTGCTGCTCAACCGGCTCGACAACGAAGGCCCGATGGGCGTCAAGGCACTCGCCGCCAGCATGGGCATCGACTCCTCCACGGTCACCCGGCAGGTGGCGCCCCTGGTCGACACCGGGCTCGTCAAGCGCACCTCGCACCCGGAGGACGGGCGCGCGGTGGTGCTCCAGCTCTCGCCGCGCGGCGCCGCGCGGCTGGAGGAGGTGCGCTCGTCCCGGCGTCAGCTCATGGCCGAGCTGACACACGACTGGGCACCGGAGGAGCGCGAGCAGTTCTGCGCGCTCCTCACCCGCTTCAACCACGCGCTCTCCGCGCGGATGACGGTGCAGGGCGTTCCGGCGGCGGAGCAGCCCCCGGCCTCCTGACCGCATACCGCACGGCAGGGGCTCCGGGGTCTTGACCCCGGCCCGCCACTGGCCTGATATGAGACCGGGTCCGCAGAGGGGTTCGTCCGGACCGGCTCCGGCCGGGCCGGGGGCGGGACCCCGTCGGGGGGAGGCGCGGTGGGAGATCGGCAAGTGGCCCGTGATGCCCGCCGGGCCCGGGAGTTCGAGGCGTTCGTCGCGGGCGCGGCCGGGCGCCTGCTGCACGCCGCCATGCTGCTCACCGCGGAGGCGCCGGACGCCAACCCGCGCGCGCGGCGCCTGCTGACACGCGCGCTCGCCCACACCTACGCCCGCTGGGACAGGCTGCGCGGCGAGGACCCGTACGACTGCGCCCGCCAGTACCTCGCCATCCGCTTCGCGCGCACCACCTGGCACCGGTACGGCGCCTTCGGCCGCACCAGACCGGATCCGCGCAGTCCGCTCGCCGCGCTCACGCCGCAGAAGCGACTGGTCCTCGTGCTGCGGTTCTACGAGGGTGTGGCCGAGGAGCAGACGGCGGCCCTGCTCGGCCTGCCGACGGAACGCGTCCACACCCTCTGCGACCGCGCGACGGCCGATGTGCTGCACCCCGCCCGCCCGGCGGCCCTCCGCGCGGCGAACACCGAGGCGGCCCCGTCATGAGCCGCGCCGACGGTCTCGTACGGCGCGTCCCCTCGTACCACCGCCCTCCGGGCGGCCCCTTCTCACGGAAGCGGTCCGGCGGCGGGAGGCCGTGGTGAAACGGGACGAGCGGGAAGCCGCTGTGCGGCGGATCATGGAACGGGGCGGCGCGCCGGTGCCGCTGGAGCTGTACGGGGACGCGGTGCGCCGTGGGGAACGTCTGCTGCGGCAGCGGCGGCTCCTCCGCCGGATCCTGTGGCTGCTGGCCTGCGTCGCCGCCGTCGCGTTCGCCGTGTGGGCGGCCGACGCCCACCCCTGGGTGGAGCCGCCCTCGCAGACGACCCCACCGCTCACCGGCTGGTGAACCCCCTACTTGCCGAGCGCCTGCCGCAGGTCCTCCAGCAGGTCGTCGACGTTCTCGATGCCGACCGACAGGCGCACCAGGTCGGCCGGGACCTCCAGCGCGGAACCGGCCGCGGAGGCGTGCGTCATCCGGCCGGGGTGCTCGATCAGGGACTCGACTCCGCCGAGGGACTCGCCGAGGGTGAACACCTGGGCACGGTTGCACACGTCGACCGCGGCCTGCTCGCCGCCCTCGACCCGGAACGACACCATGCCGCCGAACGCCTTCATCTGCTTGGCGGCGACCTCGTGGCCGGGGTGCTCGGGCAGCCCCGGGTAGAGCACGCTCGTCACGCGCGCGTGCCGGGACAGCATGTCGGCGATCCTCGTGGCGTTCTCGCTGTGCCGGTCCATGCGCACCGCGAGGGTCTTGGTGCCGCGCAGCACCAGCCAGGAGTCGAAGGGGCCGGCGACGGCGCCCATCGCGTTCTGGTGGTAGGCCAGCTCCTCGCCGAGCGCCGGGTCGGACACGATCAGCGCGCCGCCGACCACGTCGGAGTGGCCGCCCATGTACTTGGTCAGGGAGTGCACGACGACATCGGCGCCGAGCGAGAGCGGCTGCTGGAGGTAGGGGGTGGCGAAGGTGTTGTCGACGACGAGCTTCGCGCCCGCGTCGTGGGCGACCTGGGCGACGGCGGCGATGTCGGTGATACCGAGCAGCGGGTTGGAGGGGGTCTCCACCCAGACGGCCTTGGTCTTCGGCGTGATCGCGGCCCGTACGGCGGCCGGGTCGCTGGTGTCGGCGACCGACCACTCCACCCCCCAGCGGGTGGCGACCTTGGCGAAGAGCCGGAAGGTGCCGCCGTAGGCGTCGTTCGGGATCACCACGTGGTCGCCGGGGGTGAGGAGCGTACGCAGCAGGGTGTCCTCGGCCGCCAGGCCGGACGCGAAGGCGAGGCCGCGGCGTCCGCCCTCCAGCGCGGCGAGGTTCTCCTCCAGGGCGGTCCGGGTCGGGTTGGCGCTACGGCTGTACTCGTAGCCGCCGCGGAGCCCGCCGACGCCGTCCTGCTTGTAGGTCGAGACCTGGTAGATCGGCGGGACGACCGCGCCGGTGAGGGGATCCGCGGTGTTGCCCGCGTGGATCGCGAGGGTCTCGAAGTGCTGACTGATGTGCCTGTCGCTCATGTGCACCGAGCGTAATGCGCCCGGCGGGATCGTGACGCCCGCCATGAGGTCTCGCCGCGCCCCGCGATCTCGCGGTCCCGCTCCGGACGGCCCTTGGCGGCAGGCTCCGGGTGTCTGTGGCGACAGGCTCCCGGTGGCCCCTGGCCCTGGCGGCAGGCTCCGGGCCGCACCGCCGGCACACTCAGGCGGAACCGCCGTCGTGCTGCGATCCGCTGTGCCTCATGCCTCCGATCCGCTCTGCCTCATGCCCCGAGGCGTCCGGCTGTCATGCCCCCGTCCGCAGTTTTCCACAGCCCGGCGGTGGGGTTCGCCAATTGTCGGCGGCGTCTGGTTCGCTTGAGGCATGTCGATTCTCTGGCTGCTGATGGCGCTGCTCCTGCTCAGCTTCGTGCTGCTCCCGGTCATACGGCGCAGGCGCGGGGCGATCGAGCAGGTCCCGCCGGGACACCCGGACGCCGCCGACCCGGCGGCCTACGGCTTCGTGCGCCAGGAGGAGCTGGACGTGCGCCTGCCCGGCCCGGACGAGGACCTGCTCCTGGTCCTGGAGCTGGTGCAGCGCACCCAGGACTACCGGGCCGCCGCCCAGCTGCTGGCCGGCACCGAGGCCGAGGGCGAGCGGCGCTGGCAGCGGGTGCAGGCCTTCGCCGGTGCCGCCGCGCTGGAGTTGCAGCAGCGGCCCGGCGGGGTGCACGAGACGCCGGGCGGCCAGTGGCTGCGGGTATGGCGGGCCGAGCAGCCCAAGGACGCTGGCGGCGCCGCCGTCCACGCGGAGTTCCTGGTGCAGCAGGCCTGGCGGACGTCGACGCCGGGCACGGACGACTTCCGGATCATCATGGAGGAGGCTCGGGATGCCTGTGCGCAGGCGGCCCTGCTGGCGCCCGGTGACCCGGTTCCCTACGTGGCAGAGCTCTCCATCGCGCGCGGACTGGCCTATGAGCAGGCCGAGTTCGACCAGCTGTGGCTGAAGATCCTCGACCGCGCCCCGCATCACATGGGCGCGCACCTGGCCGCGCTGCACTACTGGTGCGAGAAGTGGCACGGCTCGCGCGAGCAGGCGTACTCCTTCGCGGAGGCCGCCGCGGCCCGCGCCCCGGAGGGTTCGCTGCTCGCCGCGCTGCCGCTGTTCGCGGTGTTCGAGCACCTGCCGGAGGTGAACCTGGTCGCGAGCTTCTACCAGAGCGAGGTCGTCACCAAGGCGATCCACGGCGCCCTGCACGCGGTGCACGCGGCCGACCCCGACGACCCGACGCTGCCGCACGTCCGGCATCTGCTGCTCTTCTTCCTGGTCCGCGCCGAACGCTGGTCGGAGGCCATGCAGCAGCTCATACACATCGACGGTCACGTCGGCGCGCTGCCGTGGACCCTGTTCACCGATCCGGCCGCCGAGTTCGCCCTGCACCGCGCGCTGGCGGTGGCCGGTTACGAGGCCAACGGCGGCAACCCGGCCGGCCTCCCCGGCTGACGCGGCCCGCCGGGCCCCTGCCCGGGAGCGCCCCCCTTCCCTTCCACACCCACCCCATTGCCCTTCTGACCTGCGGTAGGGCATACTCCGCATCCCCCCACAGCGCACCACCAGCACCACCGAGCACCGCCGGCACCGCCAAAGCACCACCGCACCACCGCACCACCGCACCACCGCACCACCGCACCACCGCACCACCGCACCACCGCCAAGCACCGCCCGCGACCGACCGGCCCACCGCCGGCCCGGCGCTCCGTCATGTCCCTTTTCCGAGGTCCTGTGGGGGGATCTGCCCGATGGGCGCAACTCTGCGCGCGCTGCGCGCCCTCGTCCTGCTGCTCGGCTTCTATCTGCTGAGCCTCGTCCTGCTCGCCGCGCTGATCGGCATCGACGTCCTCGTGTTCAGCTGGGGACACGGCCCGCTCACGGTGAAGGTCGGCTTCGTCACGGTACTGCTGGCCATCCCCGTCGTCCGCGGCATGCTGATGCTGCGCACCCCGAGGGGTGAGGACGGGCACGGCATCCCGGTCACCGAGGCCGACGAGCCCCGGCTGTGGGCGCTGGTCCGGGAGCTGGCCGCGGCGGCCGGCACCCGCGCGCCCGACCGGATCCTGCTCACCGGCGAGGTCAACGCGGCCGTCAGCGAGAATCCGCGGCTGCTCGGCCTGTTCCCCGGCCCGCGCCGGCTCTACCTCGGCGTCCCGCTGCTGACCGGCCTGACCGAGGCTCAGCTGCGGTCCGTAGTCGCCCATGAATTCGGGCACTTCACCGGCGGGGACACCAGGCTCTCCGCGCTCGTCGTGCGCGGGCGTATACAGATCGGCCGGGTCATCGGCCAGTTCCACGAGAAGGCGGACGACAAGGTCGCCGCCGACCGGGCCCGGCAGGAACAGGCGTCCGCCAAGCGGATCGCCAAGGGCAAGAAGGCCAAGCGGATCGACACGACCGGCGTCGGAGCGACGTACCGGACGATGGCGAAGATCTACACCGCGTACGGCAAGCTCTACCTGCGCGCCTCCCTCTCCACCGCGCGCGGCCAGGAGTTCGCCGCCGACCTGACCGCCGCCCGGATCGCCGGACGTGACGCGACCGCGTCGGCGCTGCGCGAGATCCCGGTCCTGTCCGCCTCCCACGACTTCTACCTGGAGTCGTACGCCACCCTCGGCCTGCAGGCCCGGCTGCTGCCGCCGCGCGGTGAGTTCTTCGGCGGCTTCGGCCGGCTGCTGACGGCCCGTGAACTGGAGCTGGCGGGACTGCGTTCGGAGCTGCCGGAGGAGCCGGCCGGGCCGTACGACTCGCACCCGCCGATCGCCGAGCGCGTGCGCCGGATCGAGGCGCTGCCCGCCGACGGCCGCGCCGACGAGGCCAAGGGCGCGGCGCTGGCCCTGCTGACCGACCCGGCGCGCACCCAGGCCGCCCTGGAGGACGCCGTCCTCGCCGACGAGCTGCTCCGCTACCCGCGCGCGGCCGGCTGGCAGGATCTGCTGGACGCCTCGATGGCCACGGGCCTGTCGGCGACGCAGACCCCGTTGCACCGGGCGCTGACCCAGTACACCGGGCAGCCGACGACGCTGTCCGCGCTGCTGGACGTCATCGACGACGGCCGGCTGTGGCGGGTGGCCGAGCAGCTGCCGCTGTCGGAGGAGGCGGCCGCCGCGAAGGGGCGGGCGTTCCGCGAGTTCGTACGGCCCGTGCTGCGCCGCTCGCTGCGCACCATGGTGCTGGCCGAGTTCAGCTCCCGTTCGCTGCTGCACTGGGAGTTCTCCTGGTCCCGCCCGGCGACGGTGCGACTGCCCGGCTGGGGCTCGGAGACGGAGGACGACGGCCCGGAGGCGGCGCTGGAGGCGGCCGTCGAGGCGGCGCTCGCCGACCACCCCGACACCACACAGCTGCGGGCGCTCCTGCCGCCGGCGACCCAGAACGCCTGACGGGCCGCGGGCCTGCCGACTCTCCGGCAGGCCCGCACCGCCCCACCACCGCCCCACCACCGCCGTACCTCCCGAAACGAACGGACCGACCCCCGATGACCGTCCTCTTCTGGATCCTGGGCATCCTGGCCGTGCCCACGCTGATCTTCGTGCTGTGGCTGGCCTGGGTGTTCCTGAAGGAGCTGTTCCACCCGAGCCCGGACGACGACGCGGAGGCGACGGAGGCCGCGGAAGCCGCGCGGGCCGCGGAGAAGCTCGGGCTGCTGCCCGCCGAGCGGCAGAACACCGACTTCGCCGCACCCCTGCCGGCGGAGTGGACCGCCGCACTCACCGCGGTGCGCGGTGACGACTGGCGTCCGGCCGCCGACCTGCTCGCGGCGATCGGCCGGGACTGGGAGCGCCGGTCGGCGCTCGCGTACCTGCTGGCGGACCGCGCGGCCGAGGAGGACGGATGGCTGCTGGCGTGGGAGGCCGAGCGGCGCGACGACCCCGACGCCGCCGTCGTCCGGGCGCGCAGCACGGTGATCCTCGCCTGGAAGCTGCGCGGTGCGAAGACGGCCCAGTACACGACCCGGGAGCAGGCCGAGGGCTTCCACCGCACGCTGGTCTCCGCCCGCGAGGAGATCGCCCGGGCGGCGGCGCTGAACCCGGACGACCCGACGCCGCACATCGCGGAGATATGGGTGGCGCTGGGCCTCGGCTATCCGAACGCCGAGATGGACAAGTTGTGGGCGGAGATATCCGCCCGTGCCCCGCACCACTACGAGGCCCACTTCTCGGCGCTCCAGTACTGGTGCGCGAAGTGGCGCGGCTCGGAGCGGCTGGCCTTCGAGTTCGCCGAGCGGGCCGCCGCCGACGCGCCGCTCGGCACCCTGCTGACGGCGCTGCCGCTCATCGCGCACTTCGAGCACGACGAGTCGGAGGACACCGCGGCCGACAACACGCCGGAGATGCTGGCCCGGGTCGAGGCGGCGCTCCAGGACGCCGCGGCGGCGGACCCGTCCCACCCGCGGTTGCCGGAGCTGCGCCACCTGCTGGCGTTCTACCTGCACCTCCAGGACCGCAACGAGGCGGCGCTGGAGCAGTTCAAGCTGGTGGACGGCCATGTCAACGCGCTGCCGTGGCGCTACCGGGGTGACATGGCCGGGCACTACTGCCGGGTCCGCAACACCGTGGTGCAGGCGGTGCGGGAGACCGCGGCGGTGCCCGCCTGACCGGAATGCGGCGGGCCCCCCGGACGTTGTCGCCGGTGCCGGCAGGCAAGGCCGCCGGCACCCACCCCGGACCGACAGGGAGACCCCATGCTCTTCGGCCGCTCGCCCCGGCTGCCCACCCCCGAGGAGGCGCTCACGGGCCGCCCCGCACTCGCCTACGAGGTTCCCGACCGGCACACCGTCCTCGGCACCCCGCTCCTCGGCCCGTACCCGGAGGGCCTGGAGGTCGCCGACTTCGGCCTGGGCTGTTTCTGGGGCGCGGAGCGCACGTTCTGGAAGCTCCCGGCGGGCGTGTACACGACTCTGGTCGGCTACCAGGGCGGGTACACCGAGAACCCGACGTACGAGGAGGTCTGCTCGGGCCTGACCGGCCACACGGAGGCGGTCCGTGTGGTCCACGACCCGCGGCAGATCTCGTACGACCGTCTGCTCAAGACCTTCTGGGAGTCCCACGACCCGACACAGGGCTTCCGTCAGGGCAATGACGTGGGCACCCAGTACCGCTCGGCGATCTACACCCACACCCCTGAGCAGGCGGCCACGGCACAGGCCTCCCGCGAGGCGTACCAGAAGGTCCTGACCTCCTCCGGCTACGGCACGATCACCACGGAGATCCTCCCGGCCGAGGGCCGCCCCTTCCATCCCGCCGAGGCGTACCACCAGCAGTACCTCGACAAGAACCCCGCAGGTTACTGCGGTCTGGGCGGCACCGGCGTGTCCTGCCCGGTCGGGGTCTCGCGAGCCTGAAGGTGACCGGACGCCGGAGCTAATTCGGGCGACGGCTCTCCGTCCCTCCCCGTAGATTCGCCCCTCGTGCCGAGATGGATCGGCACGAGGGGCGAAGGGGAGGGTATGGGCAGTCGGGTCTTTCTCATCGGTGGGGGCTGGGACCACGCCGAGGTGTACGAGCCGTTCCTTCGGGAGCTGGGCGGTGAGCGGCGGGTCGGGTGCCTGATCCTCGACGAGGGGGACGGGGCCGCGCAGTTCGAGCGGTACACGGCGGCGCTGCGGAAGGCCGGGCCGCCGTGCACACCGGTGCCGTTGCTCGTGCCGCTCGGTGGCCGGTTCGAGCCGGAGGCCGTGCTGGACGGGATCGACGGGCTGCTGGTGTGCGGTGGGCTCACGCCCGCGTACCAGGACGCGCTCGCGGACTGCCTGGAGCGGCTGCCGGCGCTGCTGGCGGCGCGCGGGATGCCGTACGCCGGTTTCTCCGCCGGTGCCGCCGTGGCCGCGCGCCGGGCTGTGGTCGGCGGGTGGCTGCTGGACGGGGTTGCGGTGTGCCCGGAGGAGACCGGGGAGGACCTGGCGGAGATCGAGGTGCGGCCGGGGCTCGGCCTGGTGCCGTTCGCGGTGGACGTGCACGCGGCCCAGTGGGGCACGCTGGCGCGGCTGGTCACGGCGGTCGCGCGGGGGGACGCTCCGTACGGGGTCGCCGTGGACGAGAACACGCTGCTCACGGTGGGGGGCGGCGACGCCCGCGTGGCGGGAGCCGGACGGGTCCATGTCGTACGGCCGACGGGAGACGGAGCCGTCCTCGTGCGGGCTTACGGCGCCGGAGAGGGCTTCGGTCTCGGATAGCGCCCCCGAAGGGGGCGCGGGGAACTGCGCGAAGGGCCACGACGGCCCGCACCCGGCCAACGATCAGCACCCGGCGGACGACCCGCCGCAGGCCGTAGCCCGGCAGGGCTACGGCCTCGCAGGGCTACGGCCGGGCGGGACCGCAGGTCAGATCGTGGCGGTGTCGATCACGAAGCGGTAGCGGACGTCGCTCGCCAGCACCCGCTCGTACGCCTCGTTGACCTCGGCCGCGCTGATCAGCTCGATCTCGGCGCCGATGCCGTGCTCGGCGCAGAAGTCCAGCATCTCCTGGGTCTCGCGGATGCCGCCGATCATGGAGCCGGCGAGCGTCTTGCGGCCGCCGATCACCGAGAAGAGGTTGAGCGCGATGGGCTCCTCGGGCGCGCCCACGTTGACCAGGGCGCCGTCCGTCTTCAGCAGAGACAGCAGCGCGCCGAAGTCCATCGGCGCGGACACGGTGGACACGATCAGGTCGAAGGTGCCGGCCAGCTCCTCGAAGGTCTTCGGGTCGCTGGTGGCGTAGTAGTGGTCGGCGCCCAGCTTCAGTCCGTCGTCCTTCTTGCGCAGGGACTGGGACAGGACCGTCACCTCGGCGCCCATGGCGTGCGCGATCTTGACGGCCATGTGGCCGAGACCGCCGAGGCCGACGACCGCGACCTTCTTGCCGGGGCCCGCGTTCCAGTGGCTCAGCGGGGAGTAGGTGGTGATGCCCGCGCACAGCAGCGGGGCGGCGACGTCCAGGGACAGCCCGTCGGGGATGCGGAC
Source organism: Streptomyces sp. NPDC017676 (assembly GCF_044329325.1). Lineage (NCBI taxonomy): Bacteria > Bacillati > Actinomycetota > Actinomycetes > Kitasatosporales > Streptomycetaceae > Streptomyces > Streptomyces sp. NPDC017676. The sequence goes on from NZ_JBIRJA010000017.1 coordinate 163,505, forward strand.
GACGTAGTTCTCGTCGACGACGATCTTCTCGGAGTAGCCGCCGTAGGTGGGCCGGCCGTCCTTGCCGACGGCGTTGTAGGTGCCGACCATGCCCTTGAGGCAGTACTGCTCCTCGCCTCGCAGGCAGTTCTCGCACTCACGGCAGGAGTCGACCATGCAGCCGACCCCGACCCGGTCGCCGACCTGGAACTTGGTCACGCCGGGGCCGACCTCGGCGACCACGCCCGCGATCTCGTGGCCGGGAACCATCGGGAAGATCGCCTCGCCCCAGCCCTCGCGGACCTGGTGGATGTCGGAGTGGCAGATACCGGCGAACTTGATGTCGATCAGGACGTCGTACTCGCCGACCGCGCGTCGCTCGATGGTCGTCCGCTCCAGCGGGGCCTTCGCGGCGGGCGCGGCGTATGCGGCAACAGTGGTCATGCGGAGGATCTCCTAGCGGGGGGTTCCGTGCCCGGCTGCCTTTCTGCCGGGCACGGCGTCCAGCCTGCCGCGCGAGGCGCCGCCCACCCAGACCACGCCTTTGCGTACGACCGCGGTGCGTACTACTGGCGGGGTCAGGCTCCTGCGCCTACGACCAGGAATACTGGACGTATGGACAGCAGGGACGAACAGCCGGACGCGAGCGTGGTCACCGGCCGGCCCCTGGACCGGCGGGCGGAGCTGAGCGAGTTCCTGCGCAGTCGGCGGGCCCGGCTGAAGCCCGAGGACGTGGGACTGGCCGAATTCGGACGGCACCGCCGGGTGCCGGGGCTGCGCCGCGAGGAGCTGGCGCAGCTGGCCGGGGTGTCGGTGGCGTACTACACCCGCCTTGAGCAGGGCAACGGCCGTAACGTCTCGGCCGAGGTGCTGGACTCGATCGCCCGGGCGCTGCGGCTGACGGACGCCGAGCACGCGCACCTGACCCACCTGGCCAAGCCGAAGGCGCACAAGAAGAAGCCTGCGGCACGGCAGCAGCAGGTGCGGGCGGTGCTGCGGCAGCTGCTGGACACCATGGAGGGCGTACCGGCGTACATCGTGGGCCGGCGCGCGGAGATCCTCGCCTGGAACCGGATGGCGGCGGCCCTCTTCGGCGACTGGGGGGAGCTGCCGCCCGCCGAGCGGAACTGGGCGCGGCTGGTCTTCCTGCGCCCCGCCTACCGTGAGCTGTTCGTGGACTGGGAGCAGAAGGCGATCGACATCGTGTGCGCCCTGCGCATGGACGCGGGGTGCGATCCGGACGACGCGCGTCTGTCGGCTCTGGTGGGTGAGCTGTCGGTCAAGAGCGAGGAGTTCCGCCGGCTGTGGGCCACGCACGACGTCAAGGAGAAGAGCCACGGCGTCAAGCACCTGCACCATCCCCTGGTGGGCGACCTGGCCCTGAACTTCGAGAGCTTCCGCCTGACGGACGGCTCGGAGCAGTCCCTGCTCACCTATCACGCCGAACCTGGCTCGCCCTCCGCGGACTCCCTCCGTCTCCTGGCCAGCTGGGGCGCCGACGCGACCCGCGCGGCAACGCGCTGAGGGGTGCACCGGAGGCTGTCCTCCGGTGCACCCCTCGTCAAGGAGCGTTGCGGTCTACCGCGCTGCGGCCTACTTGCCGAAGTACGCGTTGTAGATCGTGATCGCCGACGTGTTGCCCTTCTTGTCGGTGATGTTGGCGCGGAACGAGATCGCCTTGTTCTTCGCCGGGTTCTTGACGGTGATCTTGCCGTTCTTGACGGTGACCTTCTTGAAGTTCTTGCCGTCGTAGGAGACGTAGACGGCGAGGGACTTCAGGTTGCCGCCGGCGGCGGAGCCCTCCACGGTGACCGGGAAGGTGACCGTCTTGCCGGCCGCGACACGGCTGTCCAGGCCCGTCGTGGCGCCGAAGTGCAGCGCGGAGGCGGGGAGCTGGACGAAGTCCGCCGGCTTCTTGGAACGGAAGGTCCAGGCCGCGTCGATGCGCGTCGAGGCCTCCGACACCTTCGCGGACCGCTTGACCGAGGTGGTCAGCTTGTACGCGGCGTCACCGGACGGCACCTTGAAGGTGGCCTCGCCGAACAGCGGGTCGGTGTTCGAGCCGACCTTGGTGCCGTTGCGGTACAGCGTGGTGTTCACCGAGGTGAACAGCGAGGACCCGGCGTGCTTGCCGGAGTCGGCGAACAGCGGCAGCGCACCGAAGATCTCGTTGCCGTCGCGGAACAGGCCGAAGTCCTTGCTGACGTGCGGGCCGAAGACGGCGGTGTTGACCGTCTTGGTGTAGGTCTGGCCGCCCTTGAAGGTGAACTGACCGAGCCCGTAGCCGGCCTCGGTGACCGGGAAGCCGTCCTGGTCGACCCCGCCGTCCTGCTGGAATTCCAGCTCCCACTTCACGCCGCCCGTCGCGGACAGGTGCAGGGTGCGGGTGCCGGGCAGCTTCTGCGGGATGCCGATGGAGGAGGCGCCGGTGCTGCCGGGCAGCCAGCCCACCGCGCCGATCGTGCCCTTCTTGCCGCTCGCCGCCGCGCCCATCCGGGCCTTCACCGTGGCGAGTTCGCTCGCCTTGTAGTGCTTGGTGTAGCCGGTGGCGAGCTGCTTGACGGCGCCGCCGGAGGTGACGTCGTACTCCTCGGTCGCGCCCTTGCTCCAGTGGCCGTCCCACTGCTGCCACAGCGTCCCGGCGGGCAGCTGCGGGCCCAGGTGGGCGGTGCGGAAGTTCTTGTACGAGTCGAGCCACCAGCCGTAGCCGTACTGGCCGTCGCCGATGGTGACGTCGAACTCCGGCGAGGCGAACTCGCCCTTCACGCCCGAGGCCGGGACGGTGATGTCCACCGGCTTGGTCTTGCGCGCGTCGATGGTGATCGTCTGCTTCTTGTCGACGGTCAGCTTCGGCTGCGCGATCCAGTCGACGCCCTTGGACGCGTCCTGGGGGTCGCTGTAGACGGAGGTGTTGAGGATGTACGTGCCCTTGGGTGCGCGCGCCTTCACCGTGCCGGACTTGTCGTACGGGGTCAGCGAGACACCGTTGGCCAGGCCCGCCACGCCGTCGACGTCGGCGCTGTAGTACGGGGCCGGCTTGCCGTCGCGGCCGATGAACTTCAGGGTGAGGTCGTACGACTCCACCTCGCGCTGGACCGCGGCGGCCGTGCGGACGGTCTGGCCGCCGCCCGTCGCCGTGACGTACGCCGAGTAGGCGCCGTCGACGGTGCCGCCCAGCTTGGTGTCGACGGTGAAGTCGGCCGAGGCCGTGCCGTGCGCCGGGACGGTCACCGTCGTCGCGCCGAGCTTGAAGAAGCCGGCCGGGGCCGCCGCGCCCTTGGGGTTGGTGGCGGTGCTGCTCAGGGTGAGCGTGACGTCCTTGTCACCGAGGTTGCGGTACGTCAGCTTCTTGGTGACCGGCTTGTCGTCGGTGTGCGGCCACTGCTGCACACCGAAGCTCACCGACACCGGGTCGGCGACGATCGACTGCTTGATGGCCTTGTCGACCTGGATACGGCCGGTGCCCTGCTGGAACGGCGTGTACTTGCCGCCCTTGGTGGAGCCGGTCAGGGCGCCCTTCAGCTCGGCGTAGCCCCAGTCCGGGTGCTCCTGCTTCAGGATGGCGGCGGCACCCGCGACGTGCGGGGTGGCCATCGAGGTGCCGGAGATGGTCAGGTAGCCCTCGGGCTTCTCGCCGACCTCCTGGTCGATGACGCTGCCCTTGGCCGCGGCGGCGGTGATGTCCACGCCCGGCGCGGTGACGTCCGGCTTGACGGCGCCGTCGCCGGCGCGCGGGCCGGTGGAGGAGAAGTCGGCGAGCTGGTCCTTGTCGTCGACGGCGCCGACGGTGAGCGCGGCGTCCGCGCTGCCCGGCGAACCGATCGACTGGGGGCCCTCGTTGCCCGCGGCGATCGCGAACAGGATGCCCTTCTCGGTGGAGAGCTTGTTGACCTCGGCTTCGAGCGGGTCGATCTCGGGGGTGTCGTAGCCGCCGAGGCTCAGGTTGATGACGTCGGCGCCCTGGGAGGCCGCCCACTCCATGCCGGCGAGGATGCCGGAGTCGTCACCGAAGCCGTTGTCGTCCAGGACCTTGCCGTTGAGGAGCTTGGCGTCCGGGGCCACGCCCTTGTACTTGCCGCCCGACTTGGCGCCGGTGCCCGCCACGATGGAGGCGACGTGCGTGCCGTGCCCGAAGTGGTCGGTGGCGTCGGCGGCGGTGGTGAAGTTCTTGGACTCGATCACCTGGTCCTTGAGGTCCGGGTGGCTGGTGTCCACACCGGTGTCCAGGACGGCGACCTTCACGCCCTTGCCCGTGTAGCCGGCGGCCCACGCGGTGGGGGCGCCGATCTGCGGCACGGACTTGTCGAGGGCGGCCTTGCGGACGCCGTCGAGCCAGACGTGGGCGATGCCGGACGCGCTCCGGTCGCCGTTGGTGACGGCGTCCCACAGGTCGGCGGTGTCCTTGACCGGGGTCTGCACGGCATCCGCGTTGAGCGCCTTCAGGCTGCGGCGCAGGGTGCCCGCGTCCCGGACGTCGGCCTTGGCGGCGGTCGCGGAGCCGCGGTAGCCGACGATGACCTTCAGGCCGTTCTTCTGGGCCTTGCGGGTGGCGGTCTTGTTCAGCTCGGTGATGTCGAACAGGCGCTGGTCCAGCGTGCCGGAGGCGACCAGGTGGGCCGCGTCGGCGGGGATGACCAGCGTGTGTCCGGAGGCCTTGCGGACCTGGAAGGGTATGTGCTCGCGTCCCTTGGCCCGCTCCAGGCCGACGACACGGCCCTTGGCGTCGAGGGCGACGCGGTCACCGGTGATCAGGGTGACGTGGTGCTTGACGGCGGCCTTCGAGGTGGCGGTGGCAGCCACCGAGGCACGGCCGGGCTTCGCCGACGCCGGGCTGGTCATACCCGCTGCGAGGGCGACTGCTGCGGCCGTTGCCACGGTGGCCGCAGCCGCTCTTTTCACTTGTCTGCGCAAGTTCTCCCCCTGGAGATGGAGTACCGGGCGAATTCCCCATTCACCCGGTCGGGGGTGGACTCGCACGTATGCACGTCAACCCCCCGGAGCACGCAGTATGCCGGGGGGTGATCAGTGGGCTCAATAGATGAGAGGACGGTGAGAAAGTGCGCCAGGAAACTGTTACGCGGCGGCCGGGACACCGTTACACAACCGCGAAGTGCGCCGCGATCAGCCTGTGTTATGCGACCGTCAGGTGGCCGCGTTCTCCTGCACGGTGATCTTCCCCTTGCGCAGCGTGGCCAGGCGCGGGGCCTTCTTCGCCAGCGTGGAGTCGTGGGTGACCATGATGAACGTCAACCCGTGCTCCTTCCAGAGGCGTTCGAGCACGTCCATGATCTCGTCCCGCGTTCCCTCGTCCAGGTTGCCGGTCGGCTCGTCCGCCAGCAGCACCTTCGGTTTCTTCACGACGGCCCGGGCGATGGCGACGCGCTGTTGCTGCCCTCCGGACATCTCGCCGGGGAGATGTCCGAGGCGCTCGCCCAGGCCGACGGACTTCAGTGCCTCGGCGGCGAGTTCACGGCGCTCCTTCACCTTGATGCCGAGGGGGACGAGGGCGGTTTCCACGTTCTCCTGGGCGGTGAGGGTGGGGATGAGGTTGAAGGACTGGAAGACGAAGCCGATGCTCTCGCTGCGCACCCCGGTCAGCCTGGCCTCGCTCAGCCTGGCCAGGTCGGTGCCGTCCAGGACGACTTCGCCGGAGGTGGGGCGGTCGAGGCCGCCGAGCATCTGCAGGAGCGTGGACTTACCGCCGCCGGTGGGGCCCTGGATGACGAGCCTGTCCCCGTCGGGGATGGTGAGGTCGATGCCGTCGAGGGCGTGGACGGTGTCCTTGCCCCGGGTGTAGCGCTTGGTGACGTTGCTCAGTTCGTACATGGGGGCTCCGGGATCTGTGTCGGGTGGGTGCGCGCTCGTTCTGGCCGTCGGTCCGCGGGGGCTGGGCGCGCGGGTTCCCACGCCCCTCGGCCGGACCGGCCGGCCCCGCCGGGAAGCCGGCCTACTCCACCCGCCTCAGCGCGTCCGCCGGGCGCAGCCTGGACGCCCGCCAGCCGCCGAACGCGCCCGCGATCAGGCCGCCCGCCACCGCGAGGCCCACCGCCAGGACGATCGTGGTCACGCTCACCGGGGCGGTGAGGGCCACCTCCAGGGTCTTCGCCGTCCGCCGGCCGGGGCCGCCCGGGAAGCCGCCCCCGCCGCCCCCGCCGAAGCCGCCACCCGTGCCGCCGCCCACCTGGGCCTGGAGGCCGGGGCTGATGACGGTGACGACGTACGCGCCCGCCAGGCCGAGGGCGATGCCGAGGGCGCCGCCGACCAGGCCGTTGACCATGGCCTCGCCGACCACCTGCCGGGTCACCCGGCCCGACCGCCAGCCCAGCGCCTTCAGCGTGCCGAACTCGCGGATGCGCCGGGATACCGCCGAGGAGGTGAGCAGGCCGGCGACCAGGAACGCGGCCACCAGCACCGCCAGGGACAGCCACTTGCCGACGTCGGTGGCGAGGGAGGAGGCCGTGGACAGGGAGCCGGAGACGGTGTCCGCGAGGTCGGCGGAGGTGGTGACCGTCGTACCCGAGACGTTCTTCTGGATCGCCGACTTGACGGTGTCGATCTTCTTCGAGTCGGCCGCCTTGACGTAGATCGTGGTGACCTTGTTCTTGGCGTCGCCGAGGGTCTGGGCCTGCTTCAGCGGGACGTACAGGTTGGCGGCCGCGTCGCCGCTGTCGGCGGTGGCGATGCCGATCACCGTGAACTTGACGCCCTTGATGGTGACGGTGGAGCCGACCTCGTACTTCTTCTCCTTGGCGTAGGCGGAGTCCGCCACGACGACCTTGGCACCGGTCTCCGTCGTCTTGAACGTACGGCCGCTGGTGATCTTCGAGGAGGTCAGCGGGCCGAGGCCGGGCTTGGTGACGTCGGTGCCGTACACGGAGTAGTTGTTGACGTCGAAGTCGGCGCCGCCGCCCTTCACCTCACCCTGCGGCCGGTCGTTCCCGCCGCCCCGCTGGAAGCCGCCGCCGCTCTCGTTCTGCTGGAACTGACCGCGCGTGAACTGGCCGCTGACCTTGAGGACCTGGAGGCTCAGCCCGCCGACCGCGTCGGAGACGCCGGACTGCGAGCCGACCTCGGTCACCGTGGAGGCCGGCAGGGTCTGGAAGCCCTGCACCATGACCCGGTCGCTGCTCTGGGTGGAGTCGTCGCCGTTGTTCTGCGCGTCGAACCGGAAGCGGGGCCGCTGGGCGTCACCGGTGGACGCCGACGCCGCCTTGGTCACCGTCATGTCGGTCCCCAGCCCGTACAGCGACTGGAGCACCTTGTCCTGGGCCTTCCCCATGCCGTTGGAGACGGAGTTGACCACGATGACCAGCGCGATGCCCAGCGCGAGGCCGGAGGCGACGACGAGGGCCGCCTTTCTGCGGCGGCGCAGTTCGCGCCTCAGGTAGGTGAAGAACATGGCCGCAAGCTAGGGACGGACCGTGATGGCACCATAAGGCCGGCATAAGAGAAGCATGAAAAGACCGGTGCCGCCCCTGGGAGCGGCACCGGTACGGCGGGTGAGGGAGCGTCAGACGGCCGAGCCGGCCTTCCACTGCGCCCAGTCCATGTTCCAGCCGTTGAGGCCGTTGTCCGGCGAGACCGTCTTGTCGCCGGTGTTCTGGACGACCACGACGTCACCGATCAGCGAGTGGTTGTAGAACCAGGACGCCGGCGTGCTCGGGTCGTTGGCACCCTTCTTGTCCTGGAGGCCCACACAGCCGTGGCTGGTGTTCACGTTGCCGAACACCGAGGGGGCGCCCCAGTAGTTGCCGTGGATGAAGGTGCCGGAGGTGGTCAGGCGCATGGCGTGCGGCACGTCCTTGATGTCGTACTCGCCCTTGCCGTCGTCGTCGGTGAAGCCGACCGTCGCGCCGTTCATCCGGGTCTCCTTGAACTTCTCGGAGATCACCATCTGACCCTCGTACGTCTTGTTGTCGGGCGAGCCGGCGGAGATCGGTATGGTCTTGACGACCTTGCCGTCCTGCGTGATCTTCATCTGCTTGGTCTGCGCGTCGACGTACGAGACCTGGTTGCGGCCGATGTGGAAGGTGACCGTCTTCTGCTGGACGCCGTAGACGCCGCTGGCGCCCTGGACGCCGTCGAGCGCGAGCTTCAGGGTGACGGTGGAGCCTTCCTTCCAGTACTCCTCCGGGCGGCAGTCCATGCGGTTGGCGTTGAACCAGTGGCAGGCGACCTCCTGGCCGCTGCTGGAGCTGACCGTGATGCCCTTCTGCACGGCCGCCTTGTTGGTGATCGCCTTGTCGAAGTTGATCGACACCGGCATGCCGACGCCGACCGTGGCGCCGTTGTCCGGGGTGAAGGTGCCGATGAAGCTGTTGGCCGGGGAGACCGTGGTGAAGGACGCGTTCTCGTGGGCTATGCGGCCCTCGGAGTCCTTCGCCTCCGCGGCGAGCTTGTAGGTGGTGGAGCGCTCCAGCTGGACGGTGGGCTTCCAGCTCTTCTTGTCGGCGGACAGCCGGCCGGCGACGGTCTTGCCGTCCTGGCCGGTCATCGTGACGGTCGTGAGCGTGCCCTTGCGCACGGTGACGGTCGCGGAGTTGTTGATCGAGGCGTTGTTGGAGCCGTCCTTCGGCGTGATCGTGATCTGCGCCTCCGACGACTTCTTGGCCGCCGCCTCGTCGACCTTGGCCTGCGAGGTGTCATTGCCGCCGGAGGAGGCGTCGGCGTCGCCGCCCGAACACGCCGTCAGCACCAGCACACCACCGAGCAGAGCGGACGCGGCCGCGAGGCCCCTACGCCGCTTACTGTTCGTCATCACAAGCTTCTCCATCGTTGCCGAGTCGCGATAACCCCGGGAGTCCCCGCCAAGAACCATCAACGCTACGGCCGGTGTGTCCCGTTCCCCAGCCCATGGGCCTGTGGGGCATCCCACGTCCGCGGAACGCGGTCGCGTCCGCGGCGGTGCGGGAGCCGGTCCGTGCGTCCCCTGGGACGACGAAACCCCGGACGACGGTTGCCGTCCGGGGTCGTGGGTGCCCCGCGACGCTCAGCCGATGCCGTCCTCTTCCTCGTCGTCCGCCCCATCATCCTCGTCCAGGTCCCAGTCGGGCGAATCGGGGTCGTAGTCGACCCGCTCGCTGGACCAGGACGCCTGCTGCAGTTCCACTCCGGGCACCTCACTGACCAGGTCGAACGGGTCCACGAGATACGCCAGGGCCTCCGCGGTGTCTTCCGTCACAGCGGCCTCGGCCTGGGCCCGCTCCCCCTCCGGGAGCTCCGGGTCCCGGGCGATCCGGCGCAGCGCGGCCTTGGCCACCTCGTCGTCGTCCTGTACTTCCAGCACCAGCTCCACGCGAAGCCGCACAAAACGTGATGTCTCTTCTGTGCTCATGGCGGGAGCGTACGGCCGAAACCTCCCGTGACTTTCCTGTGACCCGCGCCTTTCACTAACATCGCCCCACACGGCCAATTCGCCAGCGTCACAAGGGGATCGATATTCCGTGTCATCCGCTCGCCGTCCGCTGCTGACCGCCACCGCCGCGGGCACCCTGCTGTGCGCCCTGTGGTTCGTCCCGTCCGCGAACGCCTCGCAGGAGGCCCCGGCGCGACAGACGGCGCGGACGTCCGCGCCGACGCAGGTCACACAGGCCAGAGCGGTGACGGTGGCGACCGCGGAGGGCGCGGACAGCGCGGCGGCCGAGGAGACCGAACTGGCCGACACGGGAAGCTTCGACACGACGCCGTACGTCGTCGGCGGCAGCCTCTTCCTCGCCGTGGGTGCCGGATTCGTCGTCTATTCGGTGCGCCGGGAACGCCTGGGCTTTTAATCGTCCTTGACGAAAGTTTGACAGCCCGCTCATAGTTCGCTCATGAAGAGATCATCGGGCGTGCGGCTGTGCGCCACCGCAGCTGTGAGCGCGCTGTCGCTCGCCCTCATCACGGGCTGTGGCGACGGGGGGTCGAAGGACTCCGGGGACGCCAAGGGCTCGGACGCGGCGAAGCCGGCCGCGAAGGCGCTGAGCGCCGCCGAACTGAAGAAGCTGATCATCGCCAAGGGCGAGGTGCCCGGGTACGAGGTCGGCCCCGTCGAGGGCGGCATCCCCGACCGCGGCAAGGTCACGTCGGACGACGCCAAGTGCCGGCCGGTGCTCCAGGCGTTCACCGGCATCGCGCCCGGTGAGCCGGCGGCGGACACCAGCCGCATGGCCACGCAGGACATGAAGAAGGACCCCACGGACGACGCCACGTCCCTGGACGACCTGGCCGACGGCAAGTTCGAGGACGCGATCAACAAGTCCATGGACCTGGACGTCACCGTGGTCACCCTGGCCTCGTACGACGGCGACGGCGCCGAGCAGGCCCTGAAGTCGGTCTCCGACGCGGTCAAGGCCTGCGCTGGCGGCTTCTCCGGCGAGCAGGACGGCGAGAAGGGCAAGTTCACCAAGGTCGCCGAGGAGAAGTCCTCGGGCACCGGTGACGCGTCGGTGGCCTTCACCGCGACCAACGACGCGGGCAAGGACGGCGCCCTGCCGCTGCACGCCGAGGTGGTGCGGCACGGGAACACCCTCGCCACGTACACGACGATCAACATCGGGGCGATGATGAGCAAGAAGGCCTACACGGTCTCCGCTCCGGTGGTGAAGGCGCAGGCCGCCAAGCTGAAGTGACGTTTCGTCCGCAGTGCTCGGGGCCCCGGCGGTTGCCGGGGCCCCGACGCGTTCACCGGAGCGGGCCGGTGACCTTCTCCACGGCCGCCACGAGATCGCCGCCGCGCACGAACGCGTCGGCGGCCGCCAGGTCGGGCGCCAGGAACCGGTCCGGACCCGGGCCCTGCACCCCCGCGGCCCGGACGGCCTCGATGACCGCCTGGGAGGCGGGCGCCGGGGCGAGGCCCTCGCGCAGCTCGATGGCGCGGGTGGCCGCGTACAGCTCGATGGCGATGACCCGGGTGAGGTTGTCCACGGCGGTGCGCAGCTTGCGCGCGGCCGACCAGCCCATGGAGACGTGGTCCTCCTGCATGGCGGAGGACGGGATCGAGTCCGCGGAGGCCGGTACGGCGAGCCGCTTCAGCTCGCTGACCAGAGCGGCCTGCGTGTACTGGGCGATCATCAGACCGGAGTCCACACCGGCGTCGTCGGCGAGGAACGGCGGCAGACCGTGGCTGCGGTTCTTGTCCAGCAGCCGGTCGGTGCGGCGCTCGGCGATGGAGCCGAGGTCGGCGGCGGCGATGGCGAGGAAGTCCAGGACGTACGCGACGGGAGCGCCGTGGAAGTTGCCGTTGGACTCCACGCGGCCTCCCCCAGTGCCGAAAGCCTGGGAGGTACCCCCAGGCAGGACGACCGGGTTGTCGACGGCGGAGGCCAGCTCGCGCTCGGCGACCAGGCGGGCGTGCGCGAGGGTGTCGCGGCCGGCGCCGGCGACCTGCGGGGCGCAGCGCACCGAGTAGGCGTCCTGGACGCGGGGCGCGTCGTCCTGGTGGTGCCCGGTGAGCTGGGAGCCCTTGAGCACCGCGAGCATGTTGGCGGCGGAGGCGCCCTGGCCCGGATGGGGCCGGATGGCGTGCAGCTCGGGGGCCAGCACCTTGTCCGTGCCGAGCAGCGCCTCCAGGCTGAGCGCGGCGGTGACGTCGGCGGACTTGTAGAGGGTGTCGAGGTCGGCGAGGGCCATGATCAGCATGCCGAGCATGCCGTCGGTGCCGTTGAGGAGGGCGAGGCCCTCCTTCTCGCGCAGCTCGACGGGGGTGATCCCGTGCTCGGCGAGCAGCTCGCCGGCGTTCCGGACGGTGCCGTCGGGGCCCTCCGCCTCCCCTTCTCCCATGAGGGTGAGGGCGCAGTGGGACAGCGGGGCCAGGTCGCCGGAGCAGCCGAGGGAGCCGTACTCGTGCACGACCGGGGTGATCCCGGCGTTCAGCACGTCGGCCATGGTCTGCGCGACCTCGGGCCGCACACCGGTGTGCCCGGAGCAGACGGTCTTCAGACGCAGGAACATCAGGGCCCGTACGACCTCGCGCTCGACCCGGGGGCCCATGCCGGCGGCGTGCGAGCGGACGATGTTGCGCTGTAGCTGGGCGCGCAGTTCCTGGCTGATGTGCCGGGTCGCCAGGGCGCCGAAGCCGGTGGAGACGCCGTAGACCGGGTCGGGCTTGGCCGCGAGCGCGTCCACGATCTCCCGGGCCGCCGCGAGGGCCGCCACCGCCTCCGCCGACAGCTCGATGCGGGCACCGCCGCGCGCCACGGCGAGAACGTCGGACGCCGTGACCCCGGACGTCCCCACCACCACAGTGTGCATATCCATATTCAGGAGCGTACGCATTGAATTCCCCGGTGTCACTAGTGGAGACCGGGAGCACCCCTTACCGTCGGTGTGGGCTTCGCCTCACGGCCGGCGTCCACGGAACCGGCGCCGCTCGGCCCGTGCGGGCGGCGGCGCGTCGGCCAGCCGCACCACCGGATCGTCCGGCCCCTCCCGGCCGGCCACCACGGGCCGGTCCAGGCGGAGCGCCTTCGCCCGGTACTGGGCGGCGTCCGCGAGCCGGAACAGCCGGCGGGCGTCCCGCACCTCACCGATCGCGTCCTCGGTCGAGGCGACCCCGCAGGCGACGCCCTCCCCCGGGTCCAGCTCACCGGCCCGTCGGCACAGTTCGTCGGCCGCCTTCACCACGTCGTCGGCGGGCGGCCCGACCGCGAGCAGACAGAACTCGTCCCCGCCGAGTCGTGCGGCCAGCGCGCCCGGCACCATCGCGCCGCACAGCGACAGCACCGAGCCGAAGCGTTCGAGGAGGCGGTCGCCGACGGCGTGCCCGAGGGTGTCGTTGACCCGCTTGAGCCCGTTGAGATCGCAGACGACGAGGCTGACGACCACGCCCTCGGCGCGGTGCCGCTCCACCGCCTCCTCCAGGCGTACGTCCACGGCACGGCGGTTGGCCAGGCCGGTGAGGGCGTCGGTGAACGCGAGGCGGCGGGCCTCCTCCAGCCGCTCGGTCTGCGCGATGCCCGCGGCGACGACGGCGGCGAGGACGGTGGCGAAGTCGGCGTCGGCCCGCGCGAAGAGGGGCTCGCCGACCGGCCGCGCCACGTACAGCTCGCCCCAGGCCCGGCCGTGCAGGACGACCGGGGCGACCACGCAGCAGCCGCGGCCGCGGCGGCGCAGGGCGGCGACACGCTGGTGGAAGTAACCGGGGGTGCCCTTCGCCGTGCCCCGGGCCGTCTCCACCCAGGCGTTGGGGCCGCCGCCGCCGGCCCACCGCTCGTGCAGGAACTCGGTGATCTCCGGGAACTGGTGCACCGGGTAGGTCTCGGCCTCCGGGAACTCCTCCTCGTCCGGGGCACGGTCGCCCACGTTCACGAGAACCCGGAGCCGGCCGAGTTCGCGTTCCCACACCGACAGCGCGGCGAAGCTGCCGTCCAGCGCGTGGCAGGCGCCGAGGGCGGCGGCCTGCCAGCACTCCCGCGGGGTGTGCGCCGCCGCCATGCCCTGCGCCAGCGCCACGACTGCGGTCAGCCGTTTGTCCTCACCCATTACTCCAGGTTAGGGAGGAATGAGGGGTTTGGGGGTGTGGGTGCGGCGATCAGGTGGCGGGCCGTTGCGCTCCGCGGTGCGGGTGGGGGCGTGCGGCTGCGGGCGTGCGGCTGGGGGGCCCAGACCGTTGCCCGGTGCGGGTGCGGTGTGGCTTGCGGCGTGCGGCTCCCAGCTCGGGGCTCCGTCCCCGTTGCCGCGTGCGGGTGCGGTGTGGCTTGCGGCGTGCGGCCAGCGACTCGGGGGCCCAGACCGTTGCCCGGTGCGGGGTGCGGTGTGGCTTGCGGCGTGCGGCTCCCAGCTCGGGGCTCCGTCCCCGTTGCCGCGTGCGGGTGCGGTGTGGCTTGCGGCGTGCGGCCAGCGACTCGGGGGCCCAGACCGTTGCCCGGTGCGGGGT